>NZ_JBVDDO010000001.1:0-110149 GCF_055454375.1 Brachybacterium sp. B718/18
TCTCGCGATCCTCCTCGGCGCCCTGGTCTCGAGCGCCTTCTTCGTCGCCGCCGGGTCGGCCCGGGGCGGCCCGCCCGACTTCGCCCTCCTGATGCCCCTGTGGGGCCGTGACCTGCCCGAACGGGTCGAGCTCGCGCTCGCCTCGGCGACCCGGGAGCAGGAGCTCGCGCCGACCCTGCTGATCCTCACGATCGACGGCCCCCTCCCGCCCGCGCTCGAGGCTCTCGTCGCCCGGGTCGAGGCCGGCGAGTTCGGTCCCGCCCGGGTGCTGCGGCACCCGGCGCACCGCGGTGTCGCTGCGGCCCTGCAGGACGGTCTGCTGGCCTCTCCGTACGAGCTCGTCGCGCGGGCCGATGCCGACGACCTCTGCCGTCCGGACCGCTTCGCCCGACAGATCCCGGTCGCCGCGGGCCTCGCCCCCGCGGCGCCGGGGCAGGTCCCTGCGCCGCTGGACCTCGTGGGCGGGGCGATGCGGGAGTTCAGCGATCGGATCCCCGCGGGCACGGGGCCGCTGCGCAGCCGCCCCCTCGCGCACGACGAGATCGTCGACTATCTGCGCACCCACTCGCCTTTCCACCACCCGACGGTGGTGCTGCGCCGCTCCACGGCCCTCGCCGTCGGCGGCTATCGGCACCTCCCGTTGCTGGAGGACTACTACCTGTGGGAGCGCATGGTGCTCGGCGGTGCGCGCACCGCGAACCTGGCCGAGGTGCTCGTCGACTACCGGGTCGACGAGCAGCTCTTCGTCCGCCGCGGAGGCTGGACCCTCTTCTCTTCCGACCTGGTGCTGCAGCGCCGGATGCTGCTGGACCGTGTCATCGGCCCCGGTCAGCTGCTGCGCAACCTCGGGATGCGCCTGGTGTACCGCTTCGCCCCCGGCTGGGCGCGGCGCCTGGCC
This sequence comes from Brachybacterium sp. B718/18, assembly GCF_055454375.1. Taxonomy (NCBI): domain Bacteria; kingdom Bacillati; phylum Actinomycetota; class Actinomycetes; order Micrococcales; family Dermabacteraceae; genus Brachybacterium; species Brachybacterium sp. B718/18. Next base: position 899 of record NZ_JBVDDO010000001.1, read on the forward strand.
TACCGCCGCTTCGTCGAGTCCCGCGGGTGAGTGCATGAGCACGACCACACCCGTCGGCGCGCCGGGCGGACGCGCCATCGCGCCCCATGCCCTCCGCTACTGTGAGCGGGTCCCCGGCGGACCCTCCGCACGCTTCGAAAGGACCCCCCGTGTCGACTCCTGATCTCCTCATCGTCGGCTCCGGCCTCTTCGGCCTGACCATCGCCGAACGGGCCGTCGCCCAGCACGGCGCGAAGGTGACCATCATCGACCGCCGGTCGCATCTGGGCGGGAACGCCTACTCCGAGGCGGACGAGCACACCGGGATCGAGGTCCACAAGTACGGCGCCCACCTCTTCCACACCTCCAACAAGAAGGTGTGGGAGTACGTCAACGGCTTCACCTCGTTCACCGGCTACCAGCACAAGGTGTATACGACGCACCGCGGCGTGGTGTACCCGATGCCGATCAACCTCGGCACCATCAACCAGTTCTTCGGCGCCGCCTACACGCCCGACGAGGCCCGTGCGCTGATCGCCGAGCAGGCGGGGGAGCTGGCCGGCACCGACCCCGAGAACCTCGACGAGAAGGGCATCTCGCTGATCGGCCGCCCGCTCTACGAGGCGTTCATCAAGAACTACACCGGCAAGCAGTGGCAGACCGATCCCCAGGACCTGCCCGCGGGGATCATCTCGCGCCTGCCCGTGCGCTACACCTACGACAACCGCTACTTCAACGACACCTACGAGGGTCTGCCCGCCCAGGGCTACACCGCGTGGCTCGAGCGGATGGCGGATCACCCGAACATCGAGGTACGCCTCGAGACGGACTACTTCGACACCGACCAGCCGCTGAACAAGGACGCCGTCCGCGGGCAGCTGCCGGTGATCTACACCGGCCCCATCGATCGCTACTTCGACTACTCCGAGGGCTCCCTCGGCTGGCGCACCATCGACCTGGAGACGGAGCACCTCGAGGTCGGCGACTTCCAGGGCACGTCGGTGATGAACTACGCCGACGCCGAGGTCCCCTACACCCGCATCATCGAGCCCCGCCACTTCCACCCCGAGCGCGACTACCCGACCGACCGCACCGTGATCCAGCGCGAGTACTCGCGCTTCGCCGAGTCCGGGGACGAGCCGTACTACCCAATCAACTCCGGGGGCGACCGCGAGACCCTGCTCGCCTACCGCGGGCTCGCCGACGCCGAGCCGCGCACCCTGTTCGGCGGGCGCCTCGGCACTTACCAGTACCTGGACATGCACATGGCCATCGGCGCCGCCCTGTCCATGGCCGACAACAAGCTGCCCGAGCTGCTGCGGGCCTGATCCGCCCGACCCGCCGCGATCGGCGGGCCAGCCGAGAGTCGACGAGGAGCACCATGAACGTCACCCCCACCTCCGCCCCCACCTCCGCCGGGGCGACCCCGCAGCGCCTCCTGCAGCGCCTGCTCCTGCCCGGTGAGGCCAGCCCCGATGTGGTCCCGCTCTACATCGAGGCGGGCGACGCCCGCTCGGGCGCGACCGGCGGCTCCTTCGGGCTCGGCAACGCCTCGGAGGGGCGGGCCAAGGACCAGGCGCAGTCGAGCCACGCCGCCCTCGCCCAGGTCGACATCAGCGAGATCAGCGAGCGGCATGCCGCCCGCATCCCCGCGCATCAGATGCGCTCCTTCGGCACCTACTTCAACGCCTTCCCCGCGAGCTACTGGCGCCGCTGGACCCCGGTGCGCGCGATCCGCCTCACGATCCGCACGGCCGGCAGCGGCCACCTCGTGGTCATGCGCTCCACGGCCCGCGGCACCCTGCAGCGCCAGGAGTCGCGGACCGTCTCCGGGGCCGGCGAGCAGGTCTTCGAGCTGCCGCTGACCGCCTTCGGCGACGGCGGCTGGTACTGGTTCGACGCCTATGCGGGCGACGACGACCTCGCGATCCTCGGCGCCGACTGGACAGCCGACGCCTCCGCGGCCCGCACCGAGGGCACCTTCTCCATCGCGATGACCACGATGAACAAGGTCGAGTACGTGCTCGACAACATCCGCACCCTCGCCGCCGAGCCCGTGCTGCGCGGGCTGCTGGACGTGATGTACATCGTCGACCAGGGCTCGGACCGCCTGAGCGACCACCCCGAGGAGCTCGCGCCGCTGCAGGCGGAGCTCGGCGAGCAGCTGCGCATCATCGAGCAGGGCAACATCGGCGGCTCCGGCGGGTTCTCCCGCGGCATGTACGAGGCCGCGACGGCAGGGACCTCCACCTACGTCATCAACTGCGACGACGACATCGTGATGGAGACCGAGTCGCTGCTGCGCATGGTGACCTTCGCGGACTTCGCCACCCGGCCCACCATCGTCGGCGCCCACATGTTCGATCTAAACAACCGTTCGGTGCTGCACACCTTCGGCGAGGTGGTCGACCCCTGGCGGATCCAGCCCGCGCTCGCGAACGCCGAGGCCGAGTTGGGCCACGACTTCGCCCAGGACCCGCTGCGCTCGACCCCGTGGCTGCACCGCCGCGCCGACGTCGACTACAACGGCTGGTGGGGCTGTCTGATCCCCACCGAGACGGTGCGCGCGATCGGCCTCAGCCTCCCCGTGTTCATCAAGTGGGACGACGCCGAGTACGGCCTGCGCGCGAAGAAGGCCGGCTACCCGACCGTCTCCCTGCCCGGTGCGGGCGTGTGGCACATGAGCTGGGTGGACAAGGACGACCTCGTCGGCTGGCAGGCCTACTTCCACGAGCGCAACCGCATCATCACCGCGCTCCTGCACTCCCCGTACGCGCGCGGCGGCCGCGTGGTCAAGGAGTCGCAGTTCATGGATGTCAAGCACCTGATCTCCATGCAGTACTACACCGAGGCCGGCCGCCTCATGGCGCAGAAGGACGTGCTCGAGGGCCCCGAGGCGCTCCACCCGTCGATCGGGACCAAGCTCCCCGAGATCCGCGGCATGGCGAAGGCCTTCGCCGACGCGGTCACGAAGAAGGACCAGGACCACTACCCGGCGGTCCACGTCGACAAGCCCCCGCGCAAGGGGCGTCCCTTCACCCAGCCGCACCGCCTGATGCTCCCGCTGTGGACCGCGAAGACCCTGGTCAAGCAGGTCGCGCTGCCCCCTAAGCCCCGCGCCGAGGAGAACCCGCAGGCGACGATCGCGCACCTGGACGCGAAGTGGTGGCGGCTCTCCGCCTATGACAGCGCGCTGGTCTCCAATGCGGAGGGCACCCAGATCGCCTGGTACAAGCGGGACCCCCAGCAGGTGCGGGAGATGCTCGCCTCCGCGATCCGCGCCCACCTCGACCTGCACCGTCGCTGGCCCGAGCTGCAGGCGCAGTACCGGGAGGCGGCGGGTCGGATCACCTCTTTCGAGGCCTGGGAGCGGACCTTCGCCGCCAACCCGGCGCCGGTGCGCGAGGCCGACAAGGCCTCCGGGGCGCCGTCGGCCGACGCCGCTGCGAACGGCACCGGATCGCCGGCCGCCGCGGACGGCGCGACGACGGGCGGGAGCCCGGCCGCGTGAGCGAGCCCGGATCCCGGCGTGCCGCCCTCGCCCCGAGCCGCGCCGAGCAGCAGGAGGGCTGGCGCGCCCCGGGGCAGGACGCCGGATGGCTGAACCCGATCCGCGAGCGCTTCCTGCTCGCGCTGCTGGTGCGCAAGGAGCTGCGCGTGCGCTACCGCGGCAGCGCACTGGGGATGCTGTGGAGCTACGTCAAGCCCGCGGTGCAGTTCATCGTCTTCTACATCGCGCTCGGCGTCTTCCTGCAGCTCTCGAAGGGCACCCCCGCCTACGCGGTGTACCTCTTCAGCGGCATCGTGGTGGTGAACCTCTTCGGCGAGGTGTTCGGCAACGCGACCCGGTCGATCTCGGGCAACGCCCCGCTGGTCTCGAAGATCTACCTGCCCAGCCAGCTGTTCCCCTGGTCGAGCATGATCGTGGCCCTGGTCCACTTCGTGCCGCAGCTGCTGGTGCTGGTCGTGGGCGCGCTGCTCTTCGGCTGGCTGCCCTCCCTGACCTCGCTCGTCGCCTTCCTCCTGGGGATGGTGATCCTGCTCGTCTTCACCATGGGCCTCGGCATGCTGACCGCCGCCCTCAACGCGGCCTTCCGCGACGTCGAGAACTTCGTGGACCTCATCGTGATGGTCGCGACCTGGCTCTCGCCGGTGCTCTACCGGATCACCATGGTGGAGGAGGCGATCGGCGGCACGATCCTGTGGTGGCTGTACCAGCTGAACCCGCTGACGATCGTGGTGCAGCTCTTCCACACCGCGTTCTGGCGGTATGCGGGGCCGGTCGTCGAGGCGGTGCCCGGCGATCCGACGCTCGCGAGCCCGGGGGAGCCCTTCGGCCTGTGGTGGGCCGGCCTGCTGATCGCGGTCGTGACCTTCGTGATCGGAACCGTCGTCTTCGAGCGGTCGAAGCGGCGCTTCGCCCAGGAACTGTGAGAGGAGTCCCGCGATGAGCCCGAACCTGCAGGACGTCCCCGCCTCCGCCGCCGTGCCCACGGAGCGCGAGATGGTCCGCGTCGAGCACGTGACCAAGCAGTTCGCGCGGCGCCACGACCACTCCCTGAAGGAGCTGGTGTTCTCGGCGCTGCAGCGGAAGAAGCTCGCCGACACCTTCCGGGCCCTGGACGACGTCGACCTCACCGTGCACGCCGGGGAGACCGTGGGCCTGATCGGCTTCAACGGCTCCGGCAAGTCGACCCTGCTCAAGACCATCTCGGGGGTGCTCTTCCCCGACGAGGGCCGCGTGCTGCTGCGCGGCCGGGTCGCGGGGCTGATCGAGGTCGGCGCGGGCTTCCACCCGGATCTCTCGGGCCGTGAGAACGTCTACCTCAACGGCGCGATCCTGGGGATGAGCCGCGAGCAGATCGACGCCAAGTTCGACGAGATCGTCGCCTTCAGCGAGATCGAGGACTTCATCGACACGGACGTGAAGTACTACAGCTCGGGCATGTTCCTGCGGCTGGCCTTCTCCGTCGCCGTGCACACCGAACCGGACATCTTCCTCGTCGACGAGATCCTCTCCGTCGGCGACGAGCCCTTCCAGCGCAAGTGCCTGGCCCGCATCCGCGAGCTGCAGGAGGCGGGGCGCACCATGGTCGTCGTCTCCCATGAGCTGGAGATGCTCGAGCGGCTCTGCACCCGCATCGTGGTGCTGCGCTCGGGGAAGATCGTCTTCGACGGCGACCCCGTCGAGGCGGTGCGCACCCTCCGCGAGGGCTGATCCCGTGACGTGACCGGTGGGATATGTGAGGGTCAGCCGCGGCCGGTGACGCTCTCGTCGGCGGCCTGACGGTCCGACACGGAGGCGGCGGGGGCGACGATCCCGCCCCCGGCCGACCAGGCAAGGAGCAGGGCCGGCACGGCCTCGAGCCCGTCCCCCTCGACCAGAAGCCGCGGCGTCTCTGCACAGTCCGCAGTGTTCGCCGTGCTCGCCGCGGGCGCCGGGCCGCTCCAGGCGGGCAGCGTCACGGCGAGCCGATCGGAGCTCCCGCGCACCTCGAGCACCCAGTCCCGCACCAGGGCCGGCAGCTCCCCGTCGAAGCGGGGCGCGAGGGAGACGGGCCGGAGGGCGAGCACCTCGTCGGCCCGGGCGGCGAGGTCGCTGTCGGGACGGTCGGTGACCACCACCCGCGGGTCCTCGGCCTCCGCGGGACCCCGGGGCGTGACGACCACCTCGGCTCCCAGGGACCAGGCGGCCAGCGCGAGCACCAGGCGCTTCCAGTGCGGGGGGAGGTCCAGGACCACGAGCTCGCCCTCCTCGAGCCCGACCTCGTCGTGCAGGTGCCCGATCGCCTTGATCACCCAGTTCGCGAGCACGTGTCCGGACAGCTCGATGCGGGCGACCTCGCCGTACCAGGCGAGGGCAGGGCGCGGGCCGCTGCGCTCGAGGGCCTCGAGCAGGGCGAGTCCGGAGGCGGCGGCGGAAGGGGTCATGGTCGGGGATCCTCGGGGGCTGGGCGGTCGATCAGGACGGCGAGCGGGGGCAGCGGGACGGAGAGGGACTCGGCGCCGAGCGCGGTGCGGATCCGCTCGGCGAGTCCGCCTGCCGCGATCCAGGATGACGGATCGTCGCCCGCCGGGACGACGTGCAGCGCTCCGGGCTCCCTCCTCACGGACGGCTGCGCGGCGTCGGCCGCCCCCTCGTTCCCGCGGCGGGGGATCCGGGCCACGTGGATCGCCCTCTCGATCCGCTCCTCGTCCGGCTCGGGCGACATCCGCGCGATCGGCTCCTGCTCCTCGGTCAGCCCGAGGGCGACCCACACCGACTCGAGGCTGGGCCGACGGAACCAGTCGTCCGCGCCGGTGCGGGACAGCTCCCGGGCGGGGACGTCGGTCGCGTCGGCCCCGGCGACGCCGCGCACCAGGGCGGCGGGCACTCCGCTCGCCTTGCCCTTGACGAGGTCCGCGGCGGCCGCGAGCTCATCGGCGAGGTTCCGCACGGTGACGGTGAGGGGGCGACCGTCGGCGTCGGTCCCGCCGCGGAGATCCTGCAGGGCGCTGATCCCGGCGGCGCCGAGCGCGATGTCGGTGACGCCCACGCGCCACACCCGGGAGGAGGTGTCCGTGAGCACCACGCCGAGGCGGAGCCCGAGCCGCGCGCGCAGGCCCTCGTGGAGTGCGCGCGCCTCCGCATCGGGATCCTCCGGCAGCAGCAGCGGGCCGTCGGGGGCGTTGGAGCCGTCGACGCCGGCGGCGGCCATCACCGGACCGGAGGGGATCTGCACGACGGAGGTGACCACGCGGGTGTGGCGACGGCGGGCGACGGTGCGGACGGCGGCCGCGCGGACCGCCTCGTCGCGCCGGGCGGGATCGATCCGCAGCCCGTGCGCCTTCGAGACGATCTTGGTCGAGACGCACAGCACGTCCCCCTCGCGGGGCGCGAGGGGCTCGAGGCCGGCGGCGAGGAGGGCGGCGAGGTCCGCGCCCTCGCGGACCTCGCCGATCCCGGTGACCGGGATCACCTCGACGGGCTGGGGCGGCTGGGGCGGACGGAGGGAATCGGACATGGGCCCTCCCGGGCTGTGATCCGGACCCGATGCGCTGCACGACGCGCCGGAGCCGCTTGACGGGGCATAACTACACGGGTGTACTTTAAGCGCGCAACAGGCGACCATGCAGTGGAAGGGGTGGCGGCGATGGACGAGGACCTCCTCGAACAGGGCGCGCGGGCCGAACTGTCCCTGCTCGATCTCGGGGGACAGGGCGGCGACGAGGCCGAGCTGTCGTGGCAGGAGCGCGCGCTGTGCGCGCAGACGGATCCGGAGGCGTTCTTCCCCGAGAAGGGCGGCTCCACGCGCGAGGCGAAGAAGGTGTGCGTCTCGTGCGAGGTGCGGGCCGAGTGCCTCGAGTACGCGCTCGAGAACGACGAACGCTTCGGGATCTGGGGCGGACTCTCGGAGCGCGAGCGGCGCAAGCTCAAGCGCCGGGCGGTCTGACACCCTGACCTGGTGAGCGATCGACATGTCACCGCCGTCGTCCTGCTGAGCCGGGCGACGACCGAGCCCTCTCTCCGGGCGACGCTCACCGGAGCGCAGGAACAGAGCAGGCCGGTGGACCGCCTGGTCACGGTCGCCCCCCAGGATCTTGCGGAGGACTGCGTCGCGCTGCTGCGCGACGAACGCTCCGCGGGTGGGCTCGACCATGTCCTGACCGTGCCCGCCGGGGCCGCGCGGACGGCCGCGCTGCGCGCCGTGCTGCGTCTGCTCGCCGAGCTCGACGAGGTCGACGTGGCGCGCGAGGACTCCGACGCCACATACCCCGCAGATCACGCGGAGCACGCGGCGAGCTCCGCACCCGAGGCGAGTTCCGGAGAGGCTCCGGCCTCGCGCGGGCGCCGGGCGAGCGACATCGACCCGGACGCCGTCGAGCGCGAGCGCACCCAGGAGCTCGCGGCCCTCGCCCAGGTGCCGGTGCGCCTGCGGGAGGACGGACCGCGGACGGGACGCCGTGCCGGCCGCAGCGCCGAGGACGAGAGCTGGCTCTGGTGCGTCGTGGACGGCTCCACGCCGGGTCTCGACGCGCTCGAGGCCCAGCTGGAGCTGGTGGCGGAGTCGCCGACCACCGCCGTCGTCGGCACCAAGCGCGTCGCGCCCGCCGCCCCGTCGACGGGGGTCGACCCCGCCGCGGAGAACGCCGTGATCCGCACCGCTGAGGAGGCGGATGCGCTGGTCGACGTCGGGCTGACGCTCACCCATGGCGGCCGGATCATCACCGGGGTCGACGCCGGCGAGGTCGACCAGGGGCAGGCGGACTGGCGGCAGGACGTGCTCGCGGTCCCCCTCGCCGGAATGCTCGTGCGGGAGTCGACCCTGCGCGCCGTCGGCGTGCTCGACCCCGACCTGCCCGGTCCCTGGGCCGAGATCGACCTGTGCCGACGGGTGTGGCGCGGCGGCGATCGCGTCGCCGTGCAGTCCCGAGCACGCACTCTCCACCCGCTGCCCACGCGCCCGCGACTCGAACGGCTCCAGGAGCAGCGGACCGGTCAGCTGCTGCTCCTGCTGAAGCACCGCTCGCTGTTCGCGGCGCTGCTCATGATCCTGCTCTCGCCGCTGTCCGCGCTGCTGCGCGCGGCGGGGGCGATCGCCGCCTCGGAGCCGCGGCGGGCGGGGGCCGAGCTGCGGGCCTGGGCGGGCATGCTGCGTCGGGCGCCCCGGGTGCTCCAGCGCGGCCGACGGGATCGCCGTCTCGCGCGTGTCCCCGCCCGGCGCCTCGCCCCGCTGTACCTGCCCCGCGGCGAGGCCGCCCGCCGGCGGTTCGAGGACCTGGCGACCCGGTTGCTGGCCGATGACGACCGTCGGCGGACCATCCGCCGCACCACCTGGGGCATCGCGGGCACGCACCACGGCCAGGACGACGCCGACTTCGGCCGGCACGCGGTGTGGACCGCCGTGGTCGCCCTGCTCGCCACGGTGCTGGGCCTGGTCGCCCTGCGCGGCCTCTTCGGGCGCGGCGAGCTGAGCGGTCCGGCCCTGCGCTCCCTGCCCGACGACCTCGCGCTGCGCTGGCAGGTCGGCTGGTCGGACTGGATCCCCGGGGGTCTGGGGGAGCGCGGCCCCGCCGACCCGCTGCTCCGCGTGCTCGGGAGCATTCCCGTGCCCGGATCGTTCCTGGTCGAGGCGCTGATCCTCACCGCCCTCCCGCTGAGCGCCCTGCTGTCCTGGTGGGCGGCGGGGGCCATCACCCGGGCGGTCGGGGCCCGGCTCGCCCTCGTGGTGGCCTGGACGCTCGCGCCCTCGCTGCTGAGCGCCCTCACGACGGGGGCCTGGCCCCTGCTGCTGGTGCACCTGCTGCTGCCGCTGCTGGCGCTCCTGATCGGGCGCGCGATCGGTCTGCCCCACAAGGCCTCGCAGGCCAGCCCCGCCGCGGCGGCGGCCGGTGGGCTCGTGCTGCTCGTGATCGGTGCCGTGACTCCGGCGCTCGTGCTGCTCACCGCCCTCGCGCTGCTGCTGATCCTCCCGGCCGTTCCCGGTCGCCGCCGTCGACTCGCCCTGGTGCTCGTGCCCTCCCTCGCGCTGCACCTGCCCTACCTGCCCCAGTACCTCGGCCATCCGGGGCTGCTGCTCTCCGTCGGCGGCATGCCGCTCGGCGGGGACCTGCCGGAGAGGGCCGAGCTGCTCGCCCTCTGGCCCGTCTCCCCGGGAGTCCAGGCGGTCCTGGCCCCGCTGGTCGGGGAGATGGCGGCGTTCTGGCTCCCGCTCGCGCTGCCGCTGGCCCCGATCGTCCTCGGCGCCCTCGCGGCACCCTTCCTCGCCGGCCAGGCAGGGCGTGCGGGGCGCTTCGGGCTGCTCCTGGTGGCGACCGCCCTCGGCGCGGCGCTGCTCGCGCTGGAGCTCCCGGCGGGCCTCGGCGGCGAGCTGCTCGTGCCCTTCCCGCCCCATGCCCTGCTGAGCGCCGCGCTCCTGGCGCTGTGCGTCGGCGCCGCCGCCAGCTTCGACGCTCTCGCCCGGCGGGAGGAGGGGGAGTCCCGTGCGCGTCGTCCCGCCACCGTCGTGCTCGCCTCCCTCGTCGCCGCCTGCTGCGTGATCGCGGTCGCGGGATGGACCCTGCTGCTCCCCGGGCAGCTCCGCGTGGACCGGACCGAGACCGGCGACGTGCCTGCGGCGGCGGCCGATCAGGGGCGCACCGAGGCGAGGTCCCGCGTGCTGAGCCTGTCGCAGGAGGACGACGGCTCGGTCGCGGCCCAGCTCGTGGTGCACGGCGGCGACTCCGCCGTGCAGCACGCCGCGATCCTCGACCAGCGCGACGTGGCCGCGGCCCGAGCCGGGGAGGTGGACGCGGATCCGGCGAGCACGGTCCTGCGCGACACCGTCGCGCTCATGCTCTCCTCCGGGGCGGATCCGGCGGAGGCCGACGCCCTCCGGGAGGCCACCGCCTCGCTGGCCGTCGCCTACGTCGTGGTCGAGGGAGATCCCGTGGAGCAGCAGGACCTCATGGCCACCCTCGACGCCTCCTCGACCCTCGAGAAGGTCACCGAGGGGACCCGCGGCGGCATGTGGCGGGTGGTCGACTCCGCCCCCCGCGCGGTCGTCACGGGGTCCGAGGGGAGCATCGCCCTCGCGAGCGAGGCGATCGACGTGAGCGGACGGGTCGAGCCCGCCGCGGAGGAGCGCACCGTCATCCTCTCCGAGCGGGCGGACTCCGGCTGGCGCGCGAGCGTCGACGGCACCGCGCTCGAGCCGACCACGGTCGACGGCTGGGCCCAGGGCTTCGTGCTCCCGGCCGGTATTGGAGGCGAGATCTCGATCGAGCGCGCCCAGCCGCTGCTCCTCGCCGAGCGCCTGCTCCTCGGAGCTGCCGTGCTGCTGACCGTCCTGATCGCCGTGCCCTGGCGCCCTCGCGCCCGTGCCGAGGAGATGTATGGCTGAGCCGACGCCCCGACCCGACCGTCCCGGGCGCCGCGGCCCCGCGCGCCCGCTCCTGGCCCTCGCCGCCCTGCTCCCGCTCGCGGCGGCCGTCGCGGCGGTCTCCACCGTCGACCCGACGGAGCAGGCCCCGGTGACCCGCGCCGTCTCCACCGCGCAGCAGGGCGGCGAGACCCTCGCCTGCGCCGGCCCGCTCTCGCTCCCCGAGGCGCTCCTGGAGGGCGGAGGGGACGCCGAGCTGTCCGTCACCCCGCCCTCGACGACCGTCGGGCTGCGCACCGTCTCCCTCGAGCCCGACTCCTCGGTGCTCTTCGGGACCGTGAGCGCCTCGTCCACGCTCCAGGACGACCAGGGGCGGGTGCGCACCCCGTCGATCACCGCCTCCGACGCCGAGGGCACCGTGCTCTCCGATGCCTACGCCGCAGAGGACCTGGGCGTCTCCGTCCAGACCCTGACGGACCTCGAGACCGCCCCGAGCGTGCGCACCGAGACCTCCGAGGCGGGGCTCCCGGTCGCCGATGCGGTCCAGTCCACCTCCACGACCAGCGGCGACTACCGCTCCCTGGTGACCTCCCGGTGCGGGGCGGCGCAGACCGACGCGACCTTCCTCGGGGTCTCCACCGAGACCGGCGACAGCTCGGTGCTGGTGCTGCGCAATCCCACCACCCGCCCCGCGACCGCCTCGGTCCAGGTGTGGACGGCCGACGGCCCTGCCGCGATGCAGGGCCGCAGCCAGGTCGTCGTGGCACCCGGCGCCGAGGAGACGGTGCTGCTGGAGTCCGTGGCGGCCGGGGAGGCGGCACTCGGCGTCGACGTCTCGGTGCTCGGCGCGCCCCTGCAGATGCACGTCCAGACCACCGAGCGGGACGGGCTCACCCCCGGCGGAGCCGAGATCCAGCAGCCCCTCCCCGCGGCCGACGAGCAGCAGATCATGACCGGCGTCGAGACCGCCGGGATCGCCCCCGTGCTGACCCTCGCCAATCCGAGCGGGGCGGACACCCGCGCGCGGGTGCGGGTGCTCGGGGCCGACGGACCCCTCGATGCGGCCGAGGTGCCCGAGGTCGAGCTGCCGGCCGGCGCCGTCGTCCAGGTGCCGCTCGAGGACCTCCCCGCCGGGACCTGGAGCGTCGAGGTGACCGCCGAGGACCCCGTGCACGCCGTGACCCGCAGCTCCCAGGCGGGCGCGGACCTCGCCGGCGACACCGTGAGCAGCCCCGTCGACTTCACGTTCGCCGTCGCCGCCCCCGCGATCGGCACCAGCGCCCTGCTCGGCCTCCCCCCCCAGGGCGCCGCGGGGGTGCTGTCCCTGACCGCGACGGAGGACACCGCCGTCACCCTCGTCCCGCTCTACGCCGACGGCACCGCGGGAGAGCCGGTCGAGGTCGAGGCCGCCGCCGGAACTGCCGTGGGCGTCACCGACGAGCCGCTGCGCCGCGGGGCCGAGAAGCCCGCGGCCGTGACCGTCGTCCCCGACGTCCCCGGGGTGCTGCACGCGAGCTGGACCCAGCGCGAGAACGACGGCACGGGCGGGGTGCTGCTGTCCTCGCTGCCCGTGCTGCCCGCCCGGCTCGGCGCGAACGAGGTCACGGTCCGCCTCGCGGACTGACCGGGGCGCGGCGAGCGCAGCGCGCGGTGCTCAGTCCTCCCAGGCGCCGGGGTCGACGTCCTCGGGGGCGATCCCGAGGAGGGATCCGACCTGCTCGCTGAGCACCTGGCGCACGAGGGCCTCGAGGTCCTCCTCCGAGGCGCAGCGGGTCTGGATCGGGCGTCGATAGAGGATCGCGCGCGGCGGGTGCTCCCGGGTGGCGGGGAGGGCGCGGCCGAGGAGCACCGCGGCATCCTCCCACGGTGCCGGATCCGTGGGCGGGACCTCCTCGACGAGCACCCGCAGGTGTGCGAGGCGGCGGGGGAAGCGCTCCGCGAGCGTGGCCCCGGACTCCGCGACGAGGTCGTCGAAGACCTCCCGACGGGTCCGGTATCCGGGCAGGTGCGGGGGGATGAGATCGAAGCGACGGCCCCGCCCGTGACGGTCGCGGCGGCGCGCCGCACGACGGGGACCGGGGGCGCCGGGACGGAGCGGCTCGACATCCATGGAGCGCACTCTAGTGCCCCGGGAGGGGACGGTTCCGGGCCGGGCGCGTCGGCCCGCGGGGCGCACCGGGCACTGCGTACACTGCTGGACGTGCCAGCTCGCGAATGCTCCCGGACCGCCTGCTCGAACCCGGCGGTCAGCTCCCTGACCTTCGTCTACGAGGATTCCACCGCTGTCCTGGGGCCGCTCTCCCGCACCAGTGAGCCGCACGCCTACGACCTCTGCCGCAACCATGCCGCGCGGATGACCGCCCCTCGCGGGTGGGAGCTGCTGCGCGTCGCGGGCGGGGAGGGCGTCAGCGACGACCTCGTCGCCCTCGCCGATGCGGTCCGCCGCACCGAGGCGCCGCTGCCCGCCGGGACGCGGGCCCCGTCGGCCCGGCCCGCCGCCGCACCGGCGAGCCACCGCGCCCCCGCCCCGGGCCGAGAGGCAGCCCGCCACCTCCATGTGGTGCGGGGCGGCGATGACTGAGGTGCAGCGTCCCGTCGCGGACCTCTCCGCGATCGTGAAGGCCTACGACGTGCGCGGCGTCGCCGGCGAGCAGCTCACCGTCGAGGTCGCCCGGGCGCTCGGCGCGGCCTTCGCGGACTTCCTCTCGGGCGACTCGATGATCGTCGCCCATGACATGCGGGTCAGTTCTCCGGACCTGGCGCGCGCGGTGATCGAGGGCGCCGTGCGTCGCGGGGCGATCGTGGCCGATGCCGGACTCTCCTCGACCGATCAGCTGTACTGCGCCTCGGGGCTGCACCGCGCGGCGGGCCTGATGATCACCGCCTCCCACAACCCGCCGGCCGACAACGGCATGAAGCTGTGCCTGCCCGGCGCCCGCCCGATCAGCCGGGCGACGGGACTCGACACGATCCGGCGAGCGGCCGAGGCGTACCTCGAGGCCGGCGAGATCCCCGAGCACGGCGAGGGCCGGGCGGAGGACCTCTCGACCCTCGAGGACTATGCCCGCACCCTGCGCGGTCTGGTGCCGCTGACAGGACGCCGACCCCTGCGGGTGGTGATCGACGCGGCCTCCGCCATGGCCGGTCACACGGCCCCCGCGGTTCTCGGGGAGCTGCCCTCCCTCGAGATCCTGCCGCTGCACTTCACCCTCGACGGCACCTTCCCGCACCATCCCGCGGACCCGCTGGACCCCGCGAACCTCGAGGACCTGCGCCAGGCCGTGCGCCGCGAGGGTGCGGACCTGGGCCTCGCCTTCGACGGGGACGCGGACCGCTGCGTGGTCGTCGACGAGACCGGCACCCCCGTTCCGCCCTCGGCGATCACCGCACTGATCGCACAGCGGGAGATCGCCCGCGCCCGCGCCGCGGGGGAGGAGCGGCCGGTCGTCCTCGCGAACCTGGTCTCCTCCCGGCACGTCGCCGAAACGGTGCGCGCCGCCGGCGGGGAGGTGCTCCGCTCCCCGGTCGGGCACTCCCTGATCAAGGCGCTGATGGCCGAGCACGGTGCCGTCTTCGGCGGCGAGCACTCGGCCCACTACTACTTCCGCGACTTCTTCTCCGCCGACTCCGGCATGCTCGCCGCCCTGCACGTGCTGGCGGCCCTCGAGGAGTTCGACGGCCCGGCCTCCGCGCTGGTCGCCGCGCACAGCCCCTATGCGGCCAGCGGTGAGATCAACGTCCGCCACGAGGACCCGGCCGCTGCCCGGTCCCGCGTCGAGCAGGAGCTCGGGGCGGATCCCGCGGTCGAGGCGGATCACCTCGACGGGCTCACGCTCACGCGATGGGACGACGGGGCACCGGCGGAGGAGCGCTGGTGGCTCTCGCTGCGCTCCTCCAACACCGAGCCGCTGCTGCGGCTGAACGTCGAGGCCGCCACCCCCCAGACCCTCGAGCGGGTGCGGGACACCGTCCTCGCGCTGCTCGACCAGCATTCGGGGGACGCCCCCGACCAGGAGGCACCCATGGCGGACACGCCGCTCCCCGAGACCGCTCCCGCCGACGGGGCCGGGCACGACGCCGCTCACGCCGCCGCGCTCCCCGACGGGCCGAGCGGCGCGGACGTGCCCGGCTGGGTCCGCGCGCGCCTACGCTGCCCCGACTGCGGGGGCGAGCTGCGGGACGTCGAGACGGCGCTGCAGTGCTCGGGCTGCCACCGGGTCCATGCGGTCGAGGGCGGGATCCCCGTGCTCATCGCGGGGCGTGCCGAGGCGCCGAGCACCCGCTGAGGAGCGCTCTGCGCTGACGCGGACCGGGGGCCCGAGGCCCCGCTGAGGAGGGCTCTGCGCCGACTCGGGCATCGCCCGTCAGCTGCTGAAGGGCACCGCCCGCACCTCCGCCGAGAGTTCCCGCTGGCGCTCCTGTGCGCGACGCAGGCGGATCTCGTCCCGGCGCGACCGCTCGGCCAGCACCGCGGCGAGGAACTCCTCGGGATCGGTGCCCGGTGGCGGCGCGGGGGCCACGTGCGGCAGGGTCCGGGAGAGCAGGTCCCGGGCGAGCTGCCGACGGGACTGCGGATGGATCGCTTCGGCGCGCGGCAGGAACGAGCGGATGTCCTGCAGCAGCGGGAGGGGCAGGCGTCCGACATCCGCCCCGTGCGCCCAGTCCCGCAACGAGTCGGGCACCTCGGGGCGGCGTGGCTCGAGGGCTCGCATGCGCTCCTGGATCACCATCGTCCCGGCGAGCAGATCCCCGATCCGGCGCCCGCGACGATCGATGACCGCGCAGGTCAGAGCCAGCGCACCGGCCGTCGACCAGATCTCCAGCATCGCCATCAGCGCGCGCAGCAGGCTCTGGCGGACGTGCACGGGACCGCCGTCGAGGCGCACCACGCGGGTGCCCACGGCGAGCCGGCCCACGGAGCGTCCGTGCAGCAGCAGCTCGCTGAGCACGGGGAGGCCCACGTACGCGCCGACGGAGACCAGCACCACGGCCGCGGCGATCAGACCCTCGTCGAGGTCCTGCCGCACGGCGAGGACGGCGACCGCGACGAAGCCGGCGACGAGCAGCGCGAGGGTGATCGCCCCGTCGATCGCCCCTGACAGCATGCGCACTGCGAAGGACGCCGGCCGCAGATCGAGCAGCACGGCGTCGCCGGTGATGAGCGCGTCGCGGTCCGTGCCGCTCACGGCGGCCGCCGCCCCGGTGGTTGCCATGCGCACCATCGTCGCAGAGGCCGCCGCGGCCCAGGAGCATCGAGGGTCGGCTTCCGGCACCTTCGAGGGCGACTTTCGTCGGCCGCCCGTGCGGGGAGGCCCGCCCTACCCTGGGGCGGTGGACACCGACGCCTTCATCGCCGTGCACCGCCCGCAGTGGGATCGCCTGCGGGAGCTCACCCGTGCCCGCTCCCTCTCGGCCGCGGAGATCGAGGAGCTGATCGCGCTGTACCAGGAGACCTCCACGCATCTGTCGACGGTCCGCTCCACCGCCCCCGATCCCGCGCTCATCTCGCGGCTCTCGCTGCTCGTGCACCGGGCGCGGCTGCGGATCACCGGGGCACGGGTGCCGCTGTGGCGGCATGCCCGGGAGTTCTTCTGGAACGACCTACCGTCGGCGCTCTTCCAGTCGCGATGGACCGTCGCGCTCGCGTCCGCGGTCTTCCTCGTCTCCGCGGTGATTGCGGGGGTCTTCTTCGGCACGGATGAGCAGGCGCGGGCCGCGGTCCTCCCAGAGGAGGCGCAGCGCGCCCTCGTCGAGCACGACTTCGTCGCCTACTACTTCCAGGGTGAGGCCTCGGGCTTCGCCGCGCAGGTGTGGACCAACAACGCCTGGATCGCGATGCAGGCGGTGGTGTTCGGCGTCACCGGCGTCTGGCCGATCGTGATGCTGCTGCAGAACGGCCTGAACGTCGGGCTCTCGGCGGGCGTGATGGGCGCCCACGGCGGTCTCGGCACGTTCTTCGTGTTCATCCTGCCGCACGGACTGCTCGAGCTGACGGCGGTGATGGTCGGCGCCGGGGCCGGGCTGCGGACCTTCTGGGCCTGGGTGCGTCCGGGGCCGATGCCCCGCTCCTGGGCTCTGTCGCAGTCCGCCCGGGCCCTGATCACGATCGGCATCGGCCTCGTGCCGGTGCTGCTGGTCTCCGGGGTCGTCGAGGCCTTCGTGACGCCTTCGAACCTGCCGCCCGCCGTGAGGATCGGAATCGGCGCGGTGCTCTGGATCGCCTTCCTGGTGTTCATGCTCGGACGGGGACGCCAGGCCCACCGGTCCGGGATCACCGGTGACCTCTCCGACGAGCTGGTGGGCGACCGGGTGCTGACCGCGGGCTGAGCCAGGAGCGGCCGGGATCCGTCCGGTCACCGGTCCCGGGAGCAGCGTCAGCGGCGGGCGGCGAGGATCTGCTCGCGCAGGATGTCCGCGTGGCCGGCGTGCTGGGCGAGCTCGCGCAGCACGTGCAGCAGGATCCAGGGCACGGGGAGCGGACCGCGGCGGTTGCCGGACCAGATCTCCTCGCCCGAGAGATCCGCGATCACGGCCTGTGAGGCCTGGCATGCGGCGCGGTGAGCGGCGCGGATCGAGGCGATCGTGTCCGCCGGCTCGAGGACGAAGGAGTCTCCCGCGTTCTCGGGGAGGCCGAGGGCGCGTCGCGGCGTGCCGGTGCGCGCCTCCTCGAACCAGACCCGCTCGACGAAGGTCGCGTGCTTGACCAGCCCCAGCAGCGTCGTCCGCGAGGGGACGAGACGGCGGCGGGCCTCCTCCTCAGTGAGACCGTCGAGGCTCGCGGCGAGCAGGTCCCGGTGCTCGTCGAGGAACTCGGCGAGCAGGGCGATGGGGTTCGCCGTGCCGGGAGAGGTGCTGTCGGGCGTACTCATGGGCCCAGTCTGCCCGCTGCTCGCTCCGCGGTCACCCGCGTGCCGTCGGCCCCCGCCGCATCGCCGCCGGCCCGCCGCCACCAGCCCCTGCCGCAGCCAGCGCCTGCCGCATGCGCTATGGCCTGTTTCTCAACCACTCTGAGACCGAAAGTGGTGGAGAAACAGGCCATCGTCGGAGTAACGAGCCCACCGGCCCGGCGCTAGAGCCGCCCGGCGGCCTTCAGCGCGAGATAGGTGTCGGCGAGGGCCTGCGGCGCGCGGTCGGGTGGAGCGTCGGCGACATGGGCGCCGACCCGCTCGAGGGCCTGGGCGAGGCCGTCGCGCTGGAGTCGGGCCTGCTCGGCGGCCGCCGCCCGGTACACCGCCTCCGCGTCGCCGCGACCGGCGGCGAGGGACTCGAGAGCGGGATCAGAGATCGAGGCGATCACCAGGGGATGGTCCCGCGCGATGCGGGCCGCGACGGGCAGCAGCCCGGAGTGGACCGCCGACTCCTCGACCGGGGTCACGAGCACCACGAGCGATCCGCGTCGAGCTCTCTCGGCGATCGCGACCGCGGCGAGCTCCCAGTCCGTCTCCACCATCGCCGGATCCACCGCAGCGGTCGCGATGACCATGTCGCTGAGCACCCGGCTGCGGGTCGAGCCGAGGACCGACACATGGGGGATCCGGTCCAGGCACAGCAGGTCCACCCGGTCCCCGGCCTGTCCGGCGAGCGCGGTCAGCAGCAGCGCCGCGTCGAAGGCGGCGTCCAGGCGCGGCGCGTCCCCGAGCCGCGCCGCGGAGGTGCGGGAGGTGTCCACGACGATCAGGACGTGCCGATCGCGCTCCGGGCGCCACGTGCGCACCACCACGCTGCGCCGCCGCGCGGTCGCCCGCCAATCGATCGAGCGCACGTCGTCGCCGTCGACGAAGTCCCGCAGGGAGTCGAACTCGGTGCCCTGGCCTCGCTGATGGATCGCGGCGAGACCCTCGATCTCCCGCAGGCGGCGCACCCGCGAGGGGAGATGCCGACGCGCGCCGAAGGGATGCAGCGCGAGCAGCCGCCCGGGGGCGTCGACCGCGGCGGCGCGCCGGGCCAGGCCGAGCGGTCCGCGGGAGGCGATCACGAGCGCCCGCGAGGAGTGCTCCCCGCGGCGCGTCGGAGTGAACCTCTGCCGGATCCCGCGCCGCTCCCGGGCGGGGACGACGAGCGCGCTGCGCGGGGACTCGAGGCCCGCCGTCGGGTTCCAGGCGTCCCGCACCTCGAGCCGGGCCGCACGACCGCTCGGGTTCGTCAGCAGCAGCTGACCGGCGGCGCTCCCCCCGAGGCGCACCTGCGCCGGCGCCTCCCGACCAACGAGGAGCGAGCGCGGCGAGGGAGCGGCGAGCGCGTCGCCCAGCACCACCAGCGCCCACAGCACGAACAGCCCTACGACGGTCGTCCAGTGGGGCCACAGCACGATTACGGGCAGGCCGAGCAGCGCCGCGAGGGCGGCGCGCGGGGTCAGCGAGATCCTCATGGGCTCAGCGGTCCTCCAGACTCGGCGGGTCGCGCTCAGCGCGGCACCGGTACCGCGGCGAGGGTCGCAGCGAGCACGGACTCGACCTGCGTTCCCTCGAGCTCGGACTCGGTGGTCAGCCGCACGCGATGGGAGAGGGTCGCCGGGGCCATGGTCTTCACGTCGTCGGGGGTCACGAAGTCCCGGCCGGTGAGGTACGCCCAGGCCCGGGCGGTGCGTAGCAGGGCGATCGCGCCGCGCGGCGAGACGCCGAGCGCGAGGCTGGGGGAGCGACGGGTGGCCCGGCACACGTCGACGATGTACTGCACCACGGCGTCCTCGGCGACGACCCGCGCCACATCGGCCTGGGCGCGGTGCAGGGCGGGGACGTCCACGACCGGACCGAGGCCCATCGCCGCGAGATCGGAGGTGTCGAAGCCGTCGGCGTGTCGACGCAGCACGTCGATCTCGACGTCCCGCTCGGGCAGCGGCATGACGGCCTTGAGCAGGAAGCGGTCCAGCTGCGCCTCGGGCAGGGTGTAGGTGCCGTCGAACTCGATCGGGTTCTGGGTCGCGACCACCAGGAACGGATCGGGCAGGGGCCGGGAGGCGCCGTCGATCGTCACCTGGCGCTCCTCCATCGCCTCGAGCAGCGCCGATTGGGTCTTCGGCGGGGTGCGGTTGATCTCGTCGGCCAGCAGCAGGTTGGTGAAGACGGGACCCTCGCGGAACACCAGGTCGCTCGTGGTGTTGTCGTACACCAGGGAGCCGGTGATGTCGCCGGGCATCATGTCCGGCGTGAACTGGACGCGGCGCATGCGCACGTCGAGCGCGGCCGCGAGGGATCGCACGAGCAGGGTCTTGGCGACGCCCGGCACGCCCTCGAGCAGCACGTGGCCGCGGCAGAGCAGCGCCACGACGAGGCTCGTCACCGCGGCGTCCTGCCCGACGACTCCCTTGTGGATCTCGGTCGAGAGGCTCTGCAGGGCGGTGCGGGCGTCCTCCTCGACGGGCGGGCCGGACGGGGCGGGGGAGGAGCTGGGCTCGGTCATCGGTCGATCTCCTTCTCGAGACGGTCGAGATCCCGGGCGAGACGCACGAGCGCGTCGTCGCCGGTCACAGGGGTGGGGCCGAGCAGCGTGCGCAGCTGTTCGGGGGACAGGTCGGTGTGCGGGCCGACGGCGGCCAGCAGATGGTCGAGGGTCGAGGTGCGGCGCAGCCCCAGCCGGTCGGCGAGGCGGGTCGCGGTCGCGGCGCGCAGGGAGCGGGCGGCGGCGTCGGGGGCGCCGGCCCGCTGCAGCAGCCGGGCTCGGCCCAGCACGAGCTCCTGGGCGCGCACGGTGACCGGCATCGGCTCGACCACGACCGGTCCGAGCCGGTGGGACAGCGCGAGCAGGGCGAGCACGGCGGCGAGCAGGACCCACAGCAGGAGGGGCCCGGCCCAGGACGGGATGTGTGCGAGCAGGGTGCCCTCGGTCGCGGCCATGGGGTCGTTGGGGGAGGGGACGTACCAGCTCAGCGTGCCCTCGGCGCCGAGGGTGTTGAGGACCAGCGCCGAGTTGTCGGCCCGCCCCACGCCCGCGTTGGTGAGCAGATCGGCGCTGCCGAGCACGACGAGGCCGTCGTCCTCGGCGACGAGCGCCCAGTTGTCGACGGGGAAGCAGGTCCGGGCGCCCGCGCCCTCGTCGGTGCGGTAGAGGTACGCGGGCCCGCGCAGCGAGTCGTTCTCCTGCGGGATCTCGAGCATCCGTGCGCCGCCGGCGAGATCGCCGCAGCCCGCTCCGGGCTCGAGGAGCGCCTCGTCCCCGTGCATGCCCACGGGGTAGATGGCGGTGTCGAGCCAGGACAGGGCCTTCCCGTCGGGGGCGACCAGCACCAGCCGGCCCCCGCCGTCAGCGCGGGCCTCGTCGAGCAGCGAGAGCTGCTCTCCGGACAGCGCGTTCGGCTCCGTGACCAGCACGGTCCCGCCCCCGCGGAGGGCGTCGGCCGCGGCGGACGTGTGCCGATCCACGGTCACCTCGACACCGAGATCCCCGAGCACCTGCACCACGGCCTTCGACCCGCCGGCGGTGGGGGCGTCGGGCTCGAGCGGGCCGTCCCGGTAGAGACCGCGGGCGACGCTCGCGAGCACTGCCGCGAGCACCGCGAGCACCACCAGCACGGTCATCCACGGCCGACGTCGGGCCCTGCCTGGGGGCGAGGTGGGGGCAGGCGCGGTCCCGGCGCGCAGCGGAACGGATCCGACGCTCATGACCGGCTCCTGCGTCCGGCCCCGGTGGCTTCGGCGGCCCGGCTCAGGTCGGGGGAGGCTTCGGCGATGTACTCGGCCAGGCGCAGCAGGTCCTCGGCCTGTTTCGAGGAGGCGGTGCGCTGGGAGTAGGCGGCGGTGTCGAAGGCGGCCGCCGCGCGATCGAGGCGTCCCTGCAGGTCGGGGAAGGAGGCCGTGGCACCGCGGGCCGCCTCGTGCGCGGTCATCCCCGCGGCGACGTCGAGCAGGGTGCGCTCCTCGAGATCCCGCACCAGCGCGCGCAGTGCGAGGACGGTGCCGTCGTCGGTACGGCCGGCGTCGACCGCTCGGCGTGAGGCCGCGCGCAGCTCCTCAGCGCCGAGGACCGGCTCGGCATCGAGCTCGACGTCCACGGCGAGGGCGTGGCCGCGGCGCAGCAGACCCGTGCGCCGCAACACCAGGACCGTGGCCACGACCAGCGCGATCACGATCAGGACGGCGAGTCCGGCCTGGAGCGGCGAGGAGCCGTCGACCCCGTCGAGCATCCCCGCGAGCCAGTCCTCGAGGGTCTGCAGCAGCCAGGCGACGAAGCCCGGCGAGTCGTCGTACTCGCCCTTGGAGAGCTCCTCGAGGGTGCGCCGGCGCGCCTCCTCGGGATCCACGGGCACGCCGCCGGCGATGATCACCGGTCGCCCCCGGCGTCCCACGCCTCACGGGAGCTGCGGGTGAGCTCGACGTCCCAGGCCTCCTGCCGCATCCGGGCGTCGGCGTAGAGGGCGGCGATCGCCGCCGACTGGAACGGGGCGACCAGCACCGTGGCCACATAGCTGCCGAGCATCGTGAGGACGGTCAGGACCGCGATGCCGAGCACGAGCGCGGTGCCGTTGCTCGCGAGCAGGATCGCGATGTAGGCGACGAAGCCGATGGTCCCCACAACGCCGGCGATGATCTGCACCGCGAGGGACACGATGAGCAGGAGGAGGAGTGAGATCCCCAGGATTCGCCACAGGTTCCGGCCCCGGGTCAGGGCGAAGGCCCGCGCGACCGATCCGCCGATCCCCGTCCCCTCCACGACGAGAGCGGGGACGGCCAGGACGGTGCGCGCCCAGATCCAGATCAGCCCGAGGAGGCCGAGGAGGAGACCCAGGAGCACGGCGCCCACGGTGAGCAGGTTCGCCTCGCCCACCAGGATCGCCGGGAGGATGCCGAGTCCGAGCGGGACGGCGAAGACGATCAGCCCGATCAGCCCGACGAGCAGCGAGACCACGATGGCGGGCAGGGCGTTGCGGCGCAGGGAGGCGGTGAGGGCGGCGCGGTCCGGGCCCTGGCCCCGCGCTTCGCCGATCGCGAGCTCGGTGAGCGCGACCGTCACCAGCGAGGCCGCGACCACGCTCACCACGAAGGTGAGGACGTAGCTCGCGAGGGTGAGGACCAGGTCCCCCGCGGAGCCCGCACCGATCGAAGTCGTGGCGGTGGGATCCTCGAAGGCTGCCTGCATCTCGCCGATGAAGGGGATCATTCCCGCGCCCGTAGCGAGGGTGATCACCGCGTGGGAGACTCCGTGGACGATCGCGGCGAGGCTCAGCGCGGTGCGCGCGCGCAGGCGGTAGATCCGCACCGCGGCACCGAGGATCTCGCCGAGTCCGAGGGGGCGGAGCGGGAAGAGCGGCAGGGACACGGCGAGCTCCCGCTGTGGTCCCCGCGCCGGCGTCCCGGGCGCGGGAGCAGGCACCTCCGCAGGCGGTGAGCCCCCCGCGTCGGCGGCTCCCGGTGCGGTCCATCCGGTGGTCATGGGTCCTCCTCGAACGATCCGTCGATGTCTGCTGCCCCGCACAACCTACGGAACCGAGGGCCCTCCTCCGACCCGACCATCGTCGATCGGTCGGCGTCTTCGGGCGGCGTTCGACGCCCCCGGCCCACGCCGCTCCCCGGACCTGGGCCCGGCCGGTGGCACAATGTCCGACATGACGACGCCTTCACGGATCCTCGTGGTCGACGACGATCAGGCGATCGCCGAGATGGTCGGGATCGTCCTGCGCGGCAAGGGCTACGAGGTCGCCACCGCGCCCGACGGCGCCTCGGCGCTCGAGACCTTCCCGCGCCTGCGCCCGGACCTCGTGCTGCTGGACCTCATGCTTCCGGGCATGGACGGCATCGAGGTCTGTCGGCGGCTGCGCCGCGACTCCGGCGTGCCCATCATCATGCTCACCGCGCGCACCGACACCGCCGACGTGGTCGAGGGGCTCGAGGCCGGGGCCGACGACTACCTCACCAAGCCCTTCGAGCCGGAGGAGCTGGTCGCGCGGATCAAGGCCCGCGTGCGCCGCGCGGAGCCGCCCAGCACCGAGCAGCTGACGATCGGCGATCTCGCCATCGACGTCGACGGCCACGAGGTGCGCCGGGACGGCGAGCTGATCCCGTTGACCCCGCTCGAGTTCGACCTGCTCACTCAGCTGGCCCGCAAACCCTGGCAGGTCTTCACCCGTGACGTGCTGCTGCGCGACGTGTGGGGCTACCGCCACAGCGCCGACACCCGCCTCGTCAACGTGCACGTCCAGCGCCTGCGCTCGAAGATCGAGCACGATCCCGAGAACCCGCGGATCGTGGTGACCGTCCGCGGGGTCGGCTACCGCGCGGGCACCGCCTGAGCGGCGGTGAGCAGATGACCGGGGCGGGGAGCCCCGTGCCGTCGGCCGCGGCTCGCCTCGGGCGCGCCCTCGACCCGCGTCACTGGCAGCTCGCGCTGAGGGTCGTGGTGGTCACGACGCTGCTCTCGATCCTCGCGATGCTCGCCGTGGGCGCCTACCTGTCCTCCGTGATCGCCGACGGGCTGTACGAGCAGCGCCGCGACCGGGTGCTCGAGGAGACGCTCGAGGTGCGCACGGACCTCACCGACACCCTCACCGGCCTCGCCGGAGCCACGAGCACCCAGCAGCAGGACGCTTCCAACGCCTTCGTGCAGTCCGCCGGCGGGCCGGGCGGCGGGGATCGGCGCGAGGTCGCCCTCGTGCCCGTGGAGACCTCCGGGGTGGTGTTCCCGGTCGCCTCCTCCGACAGCAGCCTCTTCCAGGAGGTCGACGACGAGTTCGCGGCCGCCGTCGCCCAGCAGCCGGACCAGGTGCTGTGGCGCTCGATCGGCCGGGAGGGCGAGCAGGGCCGCACCGTCCCCGCGCTCCTCGTCGGCACGCGCGTGGTCGTGCCGGGCGTCGGCTCCTACGACCTCTACCTCGTCTTCTCGATGCAGGAGGAGCAGGAGACCCTCGCCTTCGTGCAGTCGGTGATCCTCGGCGGGGGCGGCGTGCTGCTGGCCCTTGTGGTGGGCATCGCGATCGTCGTCGCCCGCCTGGTGACGACCCCGCTGCGCCGCGCCGCAGTCGCCGCCGAGCGGATCGCGGGCGGCGACCTCCGGTCCCGCGTGGAGGTCTCCGGCGGGGACGAGCTGGCCCGGGTGGGCGTCTCGTTCAACGGCATGGCCGCGACCCTCGAGCAGAAGGTCGAGGACCTCACCGAGCTGTCGCGGGTCCAGCACCGGTTCGTCGCCGACGTCTCGCACGAGCTGCGCACCCCCCTGACCACGATCCGCATGGCCACCTCCGTGCTGCATGCCGATCGGGAGCATCTGCCCGAGGACCTCCGCCGGCCCGTCGAGCTGCTCTCGGCCCAGGTCGAGCGCTTCGAGGTGCTGCTCGCCGATCTCCTGGAGATCAGCCGCTTCGACGCGGGCGCCGCCCAGCTCGAGGCCTCCCGGGAGGACCTCGACGATCTCGTGCTGCGCGCCGTCGAGGACGTGCGCCACCTCGCGGGAGCCCGCGGTTGCCTGCTCGACGTGCGTCTCGCGGGGCACGGGATGCACGCCGTGGTAGAGGCACGGAGGATTGACCGGATCCTGCGCAACCTGCTGACCAACGCGATCGAGCACGGCGCGGGGAGCCCGGTGCTGGTGCAGACCGCCGGGAGCGAGGACGCCGTGGCCGTGGTGGTCCAGGACTACGGGCACGGGATCTCGCCCGAGGCGGCCCGAAGAGTCTTCGATCGGTTCTGGCGCGCGGATCCCTCCCGCGCCCGCACCCTGGGCGGCACCGGACTCGGCCTCTCGATCTCGGTCGAGGACGCCCGGCTGCACTCCGGGTGGCTCCAGGCCTGGGGCCAGGAGGGGGCCGGAGCGGTGTTCCGCCTGACCCTGCCCCGCCGCCCCGGCATCACCCTCGCCCGGTCCCCGCTGCCCCTGCAGCGTTCCTTCGACCGGGCCGACGCCGGGACCTACTCGACGACGCCGACGGGGGAGATCCGCATCGATCCCGCCCAGCTGCCCGCCCTGAGCGAGCTGTCCCCGACCGATCCGCCCGGTGCCGGCCCGAACTCCGTCTCCCGCCCGGCTGCGGGGACCTCGGGAGAGAAGAGCGGGAAGAGCGATACGAGAGAGGCAAGCCAGTCGGGAGAGGGAGGCCCCGGATGATCCCGGACCGTCGCGACCTCCTGCGCGCCGCGGGGGTGCTCGGAGTGCTCGGCCTCGGCGCGGCCTGCGCCCGCATCCCCACGTCCTCGCCGATCGACTCGCGGCCGCTCGAGGTCCAGGAGCGCCCCGGCGCGCCGTACGTCCAGGCCCTGCCGCCGCCGGAGGACGCCACCCCCGAGGAGGTGGTGTCCGGCTTCGTGCAGGCCGGCGTCGGCTCCGAGGACGACTTCGCGGTCGCCCGCGAGTACCTCACGCCGGATCTGGCCTCAGAGTGGGATCCGAGCGCCGCCGTGACCGTCTACTCCGGCAGCCAGGAGATCGAGGTCGAAACCCTCTCCGAGACCCGGCTCGTGCTGCATCTGCAGACCCTCTCGGTCGTCGACCAGCGCGGGGTGCGCAGCCTCCTGGCGAGCCCCCTCGCACGCGCGATCGAAATCGGGGTGGAGCTGGTCGAGGAGCAGTGGCGCATCAGTGACGTCCCCGACGGGATCTACCTCTCGGAGGCGGCCTTCGACACGTTGTACAGCCCCACCCGCCTCTACTTCGTCGACCCGCGGTCCGCCCACCTGGTGCCAGATCACCGCTGGTTCGCCGCGCAGCGGGGGCCGGCGGCGATCCTCGAGGGACTGCGGCAGGGACCGGTCGAGATGCTCCGCCCCGCGGTCCGCAGCGAGATCCCCGACTCCGCGGAGATCGCGCTCGCCGAGATCACCACCTCGCCCGACGGAACCCTCCAGGTGGTGGTGCCGGCCCCGATCACCGCCCTGCCCTCCGCGCGCCGAGCCCTCGCGCTCGCCCAGATGGAGGCGTCGCTGCGCTCCATGCCGGCGCTCGCCGAGGTGCAGCTGCTGCTCGACGGTCGCGCCGTGAACGACGACGAGGAGGCACGGATCGAGCGGGCTCTGCCCGGCCATCGACCCATCGCCGCCGGTCCCCGCGGGGTCGTCGCCCTGAGCGAGGTCGAGGCGGGAGCGGATCCGGTTCAGCTGGTCCCCGGGCTCGCCGGCCGCACCGTCAGCTCGCCGGTCATCGCGCCCGACGGGATCCTCGTCGCGGCGCTGGACACGGCCGGATCGACCGTCCTGGTGGCGTCGACCGACGGCTCGGTGCCCGTGCGCGACGCCGCGGCCGGCGGCAGCTTCGTGCCCCCGCGGCTCGACGACGCGGGCTACGCCTGGACGTCGACGCGCACGAACGCCGGGGCGCTGCTCGCCCTCTCCGTGCGGGACGCCCGGGGGGATGCCCGCATCGACGCCCCCTGGCTCGCCGGGCGCGAGGTGCGCGCGCTCGACCTCGCCGCCGACGCCACCCGACTGCTGGTGCTGTCCGCCGACGCCGGGGGCGCCCGCGTCGATCTGTGCGCGGTGGTGCGCGATGAGGACGGGGCGCCCTCCTCCCTCACGGAGCCGGTGCAGCTGCGCACCTTCCTCGGGGATGTCACCCAGGCCAGCTGGTACGACGAGATCGCGATGATCCTCCTCGGCACGGACCCGAGCACCGGGGAGCAGCGGGCCCTGGTGGTGGACTTCGCGTCGGGGAGGGACCCGCTGCCCTCACCACGACCCGGCACCGACCGCCTGGCCGGCACCGTGATCGCCGAGGCGATCTGGGCGGGCACCGACACCGGACAGCTGCTGCGCAGCGACGGCCAGACCTGGAGCGAGATCCCCCTCGAGGCGAGGGACCCGTCCTTCTACTGACCCGGGGCGGATCGTTCCTCCCCAGGGTGCCGTCATCCACCGCCGCGACCGATTCCCGGACGCCGCGGCGCAGGATGCGGTGGGATCGGGCCATGCGCACCGCCGATCCCACCGCACCCGGCCCCTCGGACCGGGAGGAGCGCGGGTTCCTCGCCGCGGCGGGGGAGTGGGCGCGGCAGGTGCTCGCCCAGACCTGCGGTCTCGTCGCGCCGCGCGACTGTCCCTGCGGGACCGAGGGAGCGTGGCTCTGCGCCGCGTGCCGCGCCCTGCTGAGCGTCCCGCCGGTGCGGGTCGATGCGACCTGCGACGCGCTCCAGCAGCTCCACGCCGCGCGGGTACGGGACGAGGGACCCCAGGCCCCCGCGGGGGTGGACCACGTGCCGCTGCTGCCCGTCTGGGCCCTCGGCGAGTACGGCGGGGACCTCCAGCGGATCGTCCTCGCCTGGAAGAACGGCGGCCGCCTGCACCTCGGCCCCGACCTCGCGCAGGGACTCGCCCCGGCGGTCACCGCGATCACCCGGGCCGCGGGGCTCCTCGACGACGGGCCGCAGCCGGACCTGGTCCCCGTCCCGTCCCGGCTCGCCGCCCGGCTGCGCCGCGGCGAGGACCACACCGCCGAACTGGTCCGCGAGCTCGCGGCGCGGGGCCTGGGCCGGCCCCTGCTGCTGCGCGCGAGCCCGACGAACACCCAGGAAGGATTGGGATCTCGGGGTCGGCGCCGCCGCGGGATGCTCCTCGATGAGCGGGCCGGCCGTCGCGCTGCCCGGCGGGGCGCCCCCGTCGTGATCGTCGACGACGTGGTCACCACCGGGGCGACGCTGCGCGCCCTGCACGGTGCGCTCACCGCGGCGGGGCTGGAGGTGCTCGGGGCCGCGGTGGTGGCCGCCGCGCGGATCCCAGCCCCCGTCGGCCTCCCCGGCGGAGGGAATCCGGGCTCACGGGACCATTGATCAGCGAACACCCCGGAAGACGTGGCATGCTTATGCGACTCGTCACACACAGACGATCCCCCTCTCGCCAGGAGGTGCGCACCCCAGCCGAAGAGCCACTGCGGCCGGGCTCCGAGCGGCCGCCCCTGATTGGAGGAGAGAACCTCATGGAGATCAATGTCGTCGGACGCCACATGGACGTCCCGGATCGTTTCCGCCGCCACCTCGCCGAGAAGCTCGACAAGGTCACCCAGCTCGCCCCCGGGGCGCTGCGGGTCGACGTCGAGATCTCGCAGGAGAAGAACCCCAGGCAGACCGAGCTCAGCGATCGCGTCGAGCTCACCGTGCACGACAACGGCGCCGTCGTCCGCTCGGAGGCCCGGGCGGACGATCTCTACGGTGCCCTGGACATCGCCTACGGGAAGCTGCTCGAGCGTCTCCGCCGCGCCCGCGACCGTCGCAAGGACCGCCACCGCGGCCGCGACAAGGCCCATCAGGGCGCCGGCGCGTCCGTCCGCACCATGCCCGCGGACCAGGAGCTGCCCGAGACCCTGCAGCCGGCGAGCGCCGGCGCCCCCGCCCCGGAGGATGCCCCGGAGGCGGAGAACCCGCCCGCCGAGGGCGTGGACCTCGCCGAGGCCGGCAGTCCCGTGCTGATCCGCACCAAGAAGCACCCCGCCACGCCCATGAGCGTCGAGGACGCCCTCTACCGCATGGAGCTCGTGGGTCACGACTTCTTCTTCTTCATCGACGCGGAGTCCGGCCGGCACAAGGTGGTCTACCGCCGCCGCGGCTTCAACTACGGCGTGATCGAGCTCGACGGGGACCTCCAGCCCGCCGGCTGAGCCTCGTCGACGTCCGGCCGGGAGGAGCGACTCCGCCCTCCCGGCCGGCTCGCGTCCGGACCTCGGAAGGACCCATGACCCGCACCCTCACCTGGACCGCCGCCCGCCGCATCGCCCTGCGCTCCCAGGGGATCGGTCCGGCCCGCCGGCACGAGGAGCCCTCGGCCGCCGTGAGCCGTCGCGCCCTGCGGCGCACCCTCGACCACACCCACCTGCTGCAGATCGACTCCGTGAACGTCTTCGCCCGCGCGCACCACCTCCCGGTCTACACCCGGTCGGGTGCCTGGGATCCGGCGGTGCTGGACCGCGCCTCCCGACCCGGCCGCGGACGGCTCGTCCACGAGGCCCTCGCCCACGAGGCGGTCTACACCACCGAGGAAGTCCACTCCCTGCTGGACTTCCGCCGCCGGGCCGTGGCGCAGCGCGACTGGGGGACTGTGCGCGAGGCGGCCGAGGCCTCCCCGCGCCTGCTGCCCCGCATCGTCGCCGCCCTCGAGGAACTCGGTCCCTCCAGCGCCGCGGCCATCTCTCGCCGTCTCGGCGACACCGAGCGCGGCGAGGGCTGGGGCTGGAGGCGCACCTCGAGCCAGTGGGTGGTCGAGTACCTCTTCCGCGCGGGTTGCCTGGACTGCGTGGGGCGCAGCGCGCAGTTCGAACGGCTGTACGTCGCCGTCGACGACGCGGCCGAGCGCCTCGCCGAGCTCGCGGCCGGCGGCACCTCGCAGTCCGGGATGGTCTCTTCCGACGTGGCAGCGGACGCCTCGACGGATCCGGGCGACCTCGGTGCCCGGCACGAGTCCGAGGTCCGAGAGCTCGTCGCGCGGGCGGCTCGCGCGCTCGGGATCGCCGAGATCAGCTCGCTCGCCGACTACTTCCGCCTGCGCACCGCTCAGGTGCGCCCCGCCGTCGAGGAGCTCCTCGCCGGCGGCGTGCTGACGGAGACCGTGGTCCGGCACCCGGCGGGGGACCGCACCCTGCTGCTGCACCGTGACGCCCCGGGGGCGTCGCCGCTGAGCGTCTCCGCGCTCGTGAGCCCCTTCGACCCGATCGTCTTCCACCGCCCCCGTCTGGCGCATCTGTTCGACGTCGACTACCGTATCGGGATCTACACGCCCGCCGCGAAGCGCACGACCGGCTACTACGCGCTGCCCTTCCTGCACCATGACCTCTTCCCGGCCCGCGTCGACCTGCGCGCCGCCCGGGACCGGGGCGTGCTCGAGGTGCGCGGTACCTTCCGCGAGCCGCTGCCCCATGTGCCCGCCGCGCGTCGGCCCGACGAGGAGGGGATGCTCGACGCCCTCGCCGCGGAGCTGCGCCACGCCGCACGCTGGCAGGGGCTCGACACGCTCGAGGTCGCCGTCGGTCCGGGGACCGGCTCGCTCTCGGCACCGCTGCGGGAGCGCCTCGCCGACGCCCGGGCGTCGTGACGATCGCCCCACCGCGTCACCCGCTCCGAGGGGGACGCTTACGATGGGTGAGCACCATCGCGCCCGGACGGGCGCCGATCAACGGATACGGGAGCACGAGTGGCACACCTCTTCGACAGGATCCTGCGCGCCGGTGAGGGCCGCGAGGTCCGCCGGCTCGAGTCCATCGCGCGGAAGGTCGAGCAGGCCGGCGAGGTCTTCTCCGAGCTGACGGACGAGGAGCTGCGCGCGGAGAGCGACCACTTCAAGGAGCGGCTCGAGGACGGAGAGACCCTCGACGACATCATGGTCGAGGCGTTCGCCGCCGTGCGTGAGGCGGCCGACCGCACTCTCGGCCAGCGCCCCTACGACGTGCAGGTCATGGGTGGTGCCGCGCTGCACCGCGGCCGCATCGCCGAGATGAAGACCGGTGAGGGCAAGACCCTCGTCGCGACCCTCCCTGCCTATCTCAACGCGCTCGCGGGCAAGGGCGTGCACGTGGTGACCGTCAACGACTACCTCGCCGGGTACCAGAGCGACCTGATGGGCCGAGTCTTCCGCGCCCTCGGCCTGACCACCGGCGTGATCACCTCGGGGATGACCCCCGCGCAGCGCCGCGAGCAGTACGCCGCGGACATCACCTACGGCACGAACAACGAGTTCGGCTTCGACTACCTGCGCGACAACATGACACTGACCCCGGCGGACCGGGTCCAGCGCGGCCACTTCTTCGCGATCGTCGACGAGGTCGACTCGATCCTCATCGACGAGGCCCGCACCCCGCTGATCATCTCCGGCCCCGCGGGCGGGGACGCGAACAAGTGGTACGCCGAGTTCGCGAAGGTCGTGAAGCTGCTGCGCCGCGACCGCGACTACGAGGTCGACGAGAAGAAGCGCACCGTCGGCGTCCTCGAGAGCGGCATCGACAAGGTCGAGGACCACCTCGGCATCGAGAACCTCTACGAGTCCCTCAACACGCCGCTGATCGGCTTCCTGAATAACGCCATCAAGGCGAAGGAGCTGTTCAAGCGCGACAAGGACTACGTGATCCTCAACGGCGAGGTGCTCATCGTCGACGAGCACACCGGCCGCATCCTCGCCGGTCGCCGCTACAACGAGGGCATGCACCAGGCCATCGAGGCGAAGGAGGGGGTGAAGATCAAGGCCGAGAACCAGACCCTCGCCACGATCACCCTCCAGAACTACTTCAAGCTCTACGACAAGCTCTCGGGCATGACCGGCACCGCGGAGACGGAGGCCGCCGAGTTCATGAACACCTACAAGCTCGGCGTGGTCCCGATCCCGACGCATCGCCCGATGCAGCGCGAGGACCAGCCCGATCGCATCTACCGCACGGAGAAGGCCAAGTTCGACGCGGTGGTCGAGGACATCGTCACCCGGCACGACCGCGGGCAGCCGGTGCTCGTGGGCACCACCAGCGTCGAGAAGTCCGAGTACCTCTCGAAGCTGCTGACCGCGCAGGGCGTGACGCATGAGGTGCTCAACGCCAAGAACCATGCGGGCGAGGCCGCGATCGTCGCGATGGCGGGTGCGAAGGGCGCCGTCACGGTCGCCACCAACATGGCCGGCCGCGGCACCGACATCATGCTCGGCGGCAACATCGAGTTCATGGCTCATGCGGATCTCGCGGCGCGCGGGCTGGACGCCGAGGAGGACCCGGAGGGGTACGAGGCGGCGTGGGACGAGGCCCTCGAGGCGGCGAAGGAGCAGGTCTCCGAGCAGCACGACGAGGTCGTCGAGCTCGGCGGGCTGTACGTGCTGGGTACCGAGCGGCACGAGTCGCGCCGCATCGACAACCAGCTGCGCGGCCGCTCCGGGCGCCAGGGCGATCCGGGCGAGTCCCGCTTCTACCTGTCCCTGCAGGACGACCTGATGCGCCTGTTCAACGCGGGCGCCGCCGAGTCGCTGCTGGCCCGCGGCGGCGTCGACGAGTCGATTCCGCTCACCGGCCGGATGGTGTCCGGGGCGATCCAGCGCGCGCAGAACTCGATCGAGTCCCGCAACGCGGAGATCCGTAAGAACGTCCTGAAGTACGACGACGTCCTCACCAAGCAGCGCAAGAAGCTCTACGAGGAGCGATCGCGCATCCTCGAGGGCGAGGAGCTCGATGAGCACATCGAGCGCTTCATCGAGGAGGTCATCGGCGGCATCGTCGACGCCCACACGAAGGGCGTGAACCCCGAGGACGTCGATCTCGAGGAGCTGTGGGGCGCCCTGCGTCCGGCGTTCCCCGTCTCGATCACCGCGGACGAGCTGATCGAGGAGGTCGGCGGCAAGGAGAACCTCGGCGCCGACGTCCTGCGCGAGGAGATCCTGGCGGATGCCCGCGTCGCCTACGAGCGGCGCCGCGAGGAGCTCGGCGACGAGGGCCTCGCGCAGCTGCAGCGGCGCGTGCTGCTCTCGGTGATGGACCGTCGCTGGCGCGAGCACCTCTACGAGATGGACTACCTCAAGGAGGGCATCGGCCTGCGCGCCATGGCCCAGCGCGATCCGCTCATCGAGTACGAGCGCGAAGGCCATCTGATGTTCAACGACATGATCGCGGGCATCAAGGAAGACGTGGTCGGCTACGTCTACAACCTCGAGGTGAAGGTCGAGAAGACCGAGCAGGTGGTGCCGAAGGCGGTCAGCGACCTGCTGCGGGCGACCCGGGGCGGGGTCAAGGCGGCGGGAGCCGCCGCGGCCGGCGCGCGAGCAGGTGCCGCGGCGGCGGCCACGACGACCGACGCGTCGGCGTCGTCGGCCTCCGCGACCGGCGAGTCCGGGACGGCCGACTCCGACACCGATGCTGACTCCGAGGGCGCGGCCACGTCGACGGACGAGGAGACCGCGGGCACGGACGAGGCCGCCGCGGGGAAGGGCGCCGCCGACGAGGAGGGCGCCAGCGAGGAGGCGGCCGACGCGAGCTCCTCCGGTTCCGTGCGGATCGTCGCGAAGGGGCTCGATGACGGCCCGTCCGCCGGTCAGCTGCGCTACAGCTCCGCAGAGGGCAGCGGGGTGCAGGACTCCGGCACGCTCACCCGTGCTCAGCGTCGCCAGCGGGAGCGGCAGCAGCGCCAGGACACCACCGCGGAGAACACCACCCGCACCACCCCCTCGGACAAACCGGAGGGCGCACCCAGCCAGGCCGGGGCGAACCGGACGCAGCGACGCCGCGCGAGCAAGCGACGCCGCGGCTGACCCAAGCCCGACGCGCCGACCCGCGAGAGAGGAGGGCCAGTCCACCATCTGGTGGACCGGCCCTCCTGCCGTGACGAGACGGCGCGGAGATCCTCACCGAGCGGGAGCCGCTCGGCCTCCGCGCCGCGAGGTCACCCGATCTCGAGCACCGTGACCCGCCATCCGGAGTGCCGCAGCTCCCAGCGCATGGCGAGGAAGCGGCTGCGCTCCGGCTCGCGCACCACGCAGCTCGCCTCGACGGTCCGTTCGTTGACGATGCAGGTGCGCACCCCGGTCACCTGCACCCTCTGCACCGGGGCGTATCCGGTGGTCGCGCGAAGTCGCCGGGTCAGGGCGGCACGGCGGGCGAGCATCGAGGTGACCTCGGGGGTAACGATGCGGGACAGCGCGTTCTCGGGCCGCATGTCGCGCACGATCTCGATGGCGTGGCGCGCGACCGCCTCGACCATGCGCTGGACCTGTCCGGGATCGTCCGTGCGCTGGGGCCCGGACTGCTCCCCGGTGTGTGACGGTCGGTGGTCGATGCTGGTCATCGCTGCTCCTGGGGGGCGAGGGAGGTGGGCACGATCAGTTCCTGCCCGGGTCGGATGAGCTCGGGATCGTCGCCGATCCTGTCGCGATTGAGGTCGTACAGCAGGGGCCAGGCGGTGGCTACGTCCTGCGTGCTGTCGGCGCCCGGGCCGAGGAGATCGTCGGTGAGGCTCCACAGCGTGTCCCCGGGTGCCACGGTGATCGTGCGCGCGGGGGGCGCCGAGGATCCGGGCGAGCTCGGTGGCGGAGGGGAGATCGGGGTCGGCTCAGGGACGGCGGGGTCCTGCGCGGACTCGGGCGATGCCGTCTCCCAGCCCAGGGGCGGGAGGTCCTCGGCCTCCGGGACGTCGTCCGGGGCCGAGGAGGGCTGCGACCGCGCGGCCGGATCGCCGGACGGGGACTCCGTCGGCCCCTCGGACGGAGCCGCGGGCCGCAGCTCCGCGGCGACCGGGATCGGGCGCGGGGCCTCCTCGGGATCGGTCGACGGGGAGGCGGCGAGCACCGGTCCGAGCGCGAGACCGGTCGCGGCGGTCGCGAGCGCGGCCCCGAGCGTGATCCGGCGGGCGATGCGCGGGGCGATAACTCGCAGGGCGACGAGCAGGGTGCGGCCGGTGCGGCTGGCGGGGCCGGCGATCAGGATCAGGCCGGCGAGCGACCAGATCACCGCGAGGTACAGGCAGAGGAGCGCACCGAGCGCTGCGGTCCCGGCCAGGAGCATTCCCTGGAGGGCTGTGGCGGGGTCGCCTGAGCGCGCGCTCGGCAGGAGGACCGACACCGCGGCCGTCATACCCGCGGTCGCGAGGGCGGCGAGGACGGCCCCGCACAGCAGACCCCCGGGACGTGTCCTGACGCTCTCGGCGTCGTCGTTATGGTGCTGCTCCATCGGATCCCCCTGACCCGTCGTGACACCCGGCCTGCGGATCGTGTCATTTGATGCAGTTTGGTGTCGATCGATCTCTTTCCTGGGAACATAGTGTGGATTGGGACACCACGCAATGGTCCTTTAGTGCCATGTGGACGACGGCGGCTCCGCGCCCCGGCCGCAGGAACGGGGCTCTACAGTGGCGGTCATGGCTGACGACCCGCACCTCGACCGGCTCCTCGAGGACCTCTCGGGGCGCCTCGCGCATCAGGAGCGGGAGGAGATGCTGGCGGTCTCCGAGGATCTGGCCCGCGCAGAGCGGGCGCAGCTGACCCTCGCTGACCGTCTGCGGGCATCGCTCGATCGTCCCGTGGTCCTCCAGCTGAGCGAGAGCCTGCGCCTCTCCGGTCGGGTCGAGGAGGTCTCGCCCTCCTGGATGACCCTTCGGGAGGATGGTGCTGGACGGGCCTCGCTGGTGCCCCTGACCGCGATCGTGCTCCTCGAGGGGCTGAGCGCCCGGGCGCGTCCGCTCGAGGAGTCGGCGCTCGCGCCGCGCGGACTGGGGGCGATGCTGCGGGGCATGGCGAGAGATCGCGCCACGGTCCGGGTGGAGACCAGGTCGGGTGGGATCACGGGGCGGATCGCCGATGTCGGGGCCGAGCTGATCGACGTCGTGTCGCTCCCGACGGGGGAGCGGTCCTCGGTCCCCGGCTCCTCACGCCTCAGCGTGGTGCTCTCGTCGATCCTGGCGGTGCGTCCCCGCTGAACGGGCAGCGGTCCGGAGGGATCAGACCCCTCCGCGGATCGAGCGGTGCTCGGCGGCCCGCTCCTCCTCGAGGATCTGGGCGGTGGCGGCGTAGCTGCGCTCGATGTAGGACTCGATCTCCGTGACCTCGACCCGCCACTGGCCGCGGCCGCCGACCTTGATCGCTCGCAGCTCGCCGGAACGGACCAGGGCATAGGCCTGCGAGGCGGAGATCGACAGCATCTCGGCCACGTCGGACAACGGGATGAAGCGGGGCGCCACCACTGCTCCTTCCGACTCCTGCCGGCTCTCGGGATGCTCCGGCGACTGCTACTTCGACTGCGTCACGGATAGTCTCACAGCTTTCCGAGCATTCCGTGGGGGCGCTGTGGACAACCGGTCCGGCCCCGTGCGGCGCCGAGGTCATGGCGCTCCGGCCCTCTGGTTGTCCACAATCCTCTCCCCGTCGGCCTCCCGTCCCCTCGTCCTCCCGTACTCTCCCGAGGGACCCGACCACCAGGGCCGGGCGAGGGCAGGAGGATGCCGTGGGGGCGACCGCACCGGTGATGAGGCTGCGCAGGCCGCGATGGAGGGATCCGCGTCTGATCGTGGGCATCGTGCTGGTGGTGGCCAGCGTGCTCATGGGAGCCCTGCTGGTCTCGAGGCTCTCCGAGACCACCCCGGTGCTGATCGCCAAGGGGCCGATCGCCCCGGGCGATCCGCTGGACGCCGACACCCTCACGACGGTCGAGCTGCGTCTCGGGGACCAGAAGGAGCTCTACGTCGGCAGCCTCGATGCCGTCCCGGAGGGAGCGGTCGCAAGCCGGGCGGTGCAGGCCGGGGAGATGCTGCCGGTGTCCGCGGTCGGCCAGCCGGAGGATGTCGCGCTCCGTCCCGTGGTGATCCCCGTCGACGCCTCGGTGGCGGAGTCGGTGGTGCCCGGTGCGACCGTCGAGCTGTGGCACACGAGCCCGGCGCCTCAGGACGGCGGCAGCGGTGAGGCGCGCCTGCTCGTGGAGGAGGCGATCGTCCGCCGTGTCGACGAGGGCAGCTCGCTGGGGATGCGATCCATGTCGGTCGAGGTGCTCGTGCCGCAGGAGAGCGTCGCCGAGGTGCTCCAGGTGCTCGCGGAGGAAGAGCGTCTCGACGTCATCGGTGTCCCGGGGGCCTACGGGGTGACGCCGTGATCGACGTGGTGCTCTGCGCCTCGGGCAGCGACGAGGTCCGCATCGTGCACGACCTCGCCGTCGACAGGGGCCGCACCGCGCGCGTCGTGCGGCGCTGCGCCGATCTCGCCGAGACGCTCGCCGTGGTCTCCGCCGGGATCGGCGACGTCGTCCTCCTCGACGTGTCGGTGAGAGGGCTGGGGCGCGAGCCGCTCGCGACCCTGCTGCGGGACGCCGCCGTGGTGGGCCTGCGGGACGAGCGCGCGGGGGAGCAGACCTCGCTGGGGCTGCGGCACGTCGTGCCCGCCTCCGCGCCGATCGAGGAGATCCTCGCGGCCCTCGTCGCCGCGACGGACTCCGGGGACGAGGCGACCGACTGGGTGCAGGAGGCGAGCGACTCCGCGATGGGCACCGGCTCCGACGGGCGCCTGGTCGTGGTGTGGGGACCGGGGGGCGCCCCGGGACGGACGACGGTCGCGGTCAACCTCGCCGCCGAAGCGGCGGCCGGCGGCCACGAGACGACCCTCGTGGACGCCGACACCTACGGGCCCTCCCTCAGCCAGGTCCTTGGCGTGCTGGACGAGTCGCCGGGCCTGGTCGCCGCCTGCCGCGCGCACGATCGGGACACCCTCGACGAGCAGACGCTGGGCTCCCTCCTGCCCCTGGTCCAGCCGGGCCTGCGCCTGCTCAGCGGCATCGGTGTGCCCGCACGCTGGGCCGAGGTGCGCAGCAGCTCGCTCGACGGGGTGTGGCAGGCGCTCGCGCGGCGTGGCGGACTGGTCATCGCCGACGTCGGCGCGGTCCTCGAGGAGGACGAGGAGCTGAGCTACGACACCGCAGCACCGCAGCGCAATGCCGCGACGCTCAGCGCCGTCGCCGCCGCGGATGCCGTGATCGTCGTGACCTCTGCGGATCCGGTGAGCATCACCCGGCTGCTGCGGGACCATGCCCGCCTCGAAGAGCTCGGGGCGGCGGAGCTGCACCTGGTGGTCAACCGGGTCGGACCCCCGATATCCAGCGACCAGGTGCGCGAGCTGCTGCGCGGCCGTCTCGAGCCGGCCTCCCTCCACCTCCTGCCCGATGATCCGGTCGCCTGCCGCAACGCGATCTGGGACGGTGCGCTGCTCGCCGAGTCCGCGCCGCGCTCGCCGCTGCGGCGGGCGCTGCGCGAGCTGGCGCTCTCCCCGGCGCTGCTGGGCTCCGCGCTCGCGCCGGTCGAGCCCGCTCGGTGAGACCGGATCGGAGCCGGGCGGGTGAGAGGATGGACGGCATGAGGATCTACCTGCCGCTGACCCCAGCGGACCGTCCCGTTCTCGAGCGCAGCGGTAGCGACGTCGAGCTCGTCGCGGGCCGCGCGGCCTGGGCCGTCACCGGAGAGGCCCGGGCCTCCTTCCCCCAGGAGGACGAGGAGGACCTCGAGTACGAGGCGCTCCAGGAGGCGACCCACGTCGCTCTCAGCGAGGTCGCGGCCGCGTCGAGAGCTCTCGTGATCGCGCTGGACGTCCCCGAGCGCGACCTGGCGCCCGCCGAGGACGGCGGCGCCTACGGGGTCGCTGCCTCGCGCGCGACCAGCGGCAGGATCGCGAGCTTCCACGTCACCGAGCTGAGCGCCGCCGCGGCGGAGGCGGATGACACCGACCCCGCCCTGCTGTGGTTCGACGCCGCCGAGGGCCCGCGTGCGCTCGAGTACCTCGCCGGCGGCACCCCGGACTGATCGCGATCGTCCCGGGTGCCGCCCCCGAGTAACTCGCTGATCAGCTCGCGGCGGACTGCTCCCGATAGGTCGTCGCGGAGCGCTCCTCGGCGCGCAGCACCTTCGAGACGTAGGGCTGGGCGGCCTTCTCCAGCCGAGCCCCGATCAGCGGCACCTTCGCCGTGAGATCGCCGTCGATCTCGACCGTGCAGGATCCCTCACCGGCCGGCGCGAGCCGCGCAGTGCCCTGCATCCCCGCGGGAAGCCCCACGACGTCGAACTGCATCGTGCCGGAGCGGGACCCATCGCCCGCAGGGGCGGACCAGCGCTGGGTCTCGCGCACCGTCAACGAGGAGCCGACGAAACGCTTGGCGATGTCCGGCACCCGATCCGTCGGCAGGTGCAGATCGGTCGTGACGGTGAACTCGCCGGCGGGATCGCCGGACACCACGGCGCTCGCCGCGTCGGCCCCGAGGGTGCGGCGCCGGATCTCCGCATACTCGGTGTCGGCGTACATCGCTGCCGCCTCACGGGCGGACAGCGGAAGGTTCATCGTCTCGCGGAGCTTCATCAGGATCCTCTCGTCGGGTCGTCGGACCCAGACTAGGTCAGCACCGGGACGTCTCCTGAGTCCGGACCGCATCGGGTGGCGCCTATCCTTGGGGCATGCCGAGCCTGTCCAAGTTCCTCGCCGATGATCGTGAGCTCTCCGAGAAGGAGGCGGACTGGCTCCAGCACCTCGTCGGGGACTGGAACCTCCTGTCCGACCTGCTGCGCGCCGATCTCGTCCTCTGGATCCGCTCCGCGGACGGCCCCCGGGCCGTCGCCCACTGCCGCCCCGCGACCGGGGCGACCGTGTACTACGAGGATCCTGTCGGGACGGTGCTCGACGAAGACTCCGACTCCGAGGTCCGGGCGCTCTTCGCCGGGGCGGAGCCTAGCGGGGAAGCTATCGGGATCGAGCGGGAGGGCCGCGAGGCCCGCGGCCTGCTGGTCCGGGTGCGCAAGGCCGGACGGACCCTCGGCGTGCTCGCCGCGGAGAGCCCCGCGAGCGACGGCGAGCCCTCGCAGAGCGAGCGGCGCCAGCAGCAGCTCGGTCGCCGCATCCTGCAGATGCTCGAGGCCGGAGCGTTCCCGATCGAGGGGGCACCGATCCCGCCCCGCCGCGGCGCTCCGCGCGTCGGCGACGGCGTGGTCGAGGTCGACGCCGCCGGGATCGTGCAGTGGACCAGTCCGAACGCCCAGTCGGCCTTCCACCGCTTCGGGATCGAGGGGTCCATCGTCGGCTCGACCCTCGCCGAGCACTCGACCGAGGTGCTGCAGTCCCGCTCACCGGTGGACGAGTCCCTGCCGCTCGTGCTCATGGGGCGCGCCGCGTGGCGCTCGGACATGCAGGCCCGCGGGGGGACGCTCTCCCTGCGAGCGGTCCCGCTGACCGAGGACGGGCGGCGCACCGGCGCCATCATCCTGGTGCGCGACGTGACCGAGCTGCGGCGCCGGGAGCGGGAGCTGATCACCAAGGACGCCACGATCCGCGAGGTCCACCACCGGGTGAAGAACAACCTGCAGACGGTCGCGGCCCTGCTGCGGATGCAGTCGCGTCGGATGAAGACGGACGAGGCACGGGAGGCGCTCACCGAGGCCATGCGCCGCGTCTCCACGATCGCCCTGGTGCACGAGTCGCTGCTGCAGGGGTCGGAGGAGGCCGTCCACTTCGACGAGGTCATCGATCGCTGTCTGCGCCTCGCGGTGGATGCGGCGAGCGCCTCCGTGCACCGGGCGGGGACGCCGCAGCTCGCCGAGTCCCAGGTGGAGGTGCGCACGGAGAAGATCGGGCGGGTGGGGACGATCCGCGCCGAGGAGGCGACCCCGCTCGCGCTGGTCGTCACGGAACTGGCCACGAACGCCGTGGAGCATGGACTGTCGGAGAGCGGCGGCACTCTCACCATCCGCAGCGAGCGCACCGGCTCGCACCTGGTCATCGCCATCGAGGACGACGGGAACGGGATGGGGGCGGCGAAGCCGACGGGCCTCGGCACGAACATCGCCCTGACCCTCGTGCAGGGTCAGCTCGGCGGCACGCTCACCTGGGGGAGCCGGGACGGCGGGGGGACCAGTGCGGTCGTCGACGTCTACCTCGACCCGATCCAGGTCTGAGGGACGGGCCCGCCAGGTGCCGGGCCGGGGCCGCGTCGGCGGGCCCGCGGCCTCGGCCTCGGGGATGTGGGCGTCCGAGGGACGCCCGGAAACGTCAGCTGGCGCGACGGGCGCGCGCGTTGCGGCGCTTGAGGGAGCGACGCTCATCCTCCGAGAGGCCGCCCCAGACGCCCGAGTCCTGACCGGTCTCGAGGGCGAACTTCAGGCATGCGGTCATGACGTCGCACTTCTGGCACACCGCCTTCGCCTCCTGGATCTGGGTGATCGCGGGGCCGGTGTTCCCGATCGGGAAGAACAGCTCGGGATCATGCTTGAGGCACTCGGCACGGTGGCGCCAGTCCATCGTCACTCTCTCTTTCCAGGACGTCGCGGCGCGACGGGTTCGGTCGCGCTGCGACGAGGGTTCGCTCCCTGACGGGGCGGTCTCGGATCTGCGACTCGTCTCCGGCGCAGGCACCGGTTCGAGCCGTCCTCCATTCTCTGGCCAGGTCCGGGCGGGCTACAAGGGTCTTCCCGCGCGACCTGGGTGGCACTTCCCACACGGTTGTCCGACACGGCGCGGAACCCGTGAGACGGGGCACGGAGGCTTGCGCGGGGGCCCCGGGGATGCTGTGCGCGCGGGCCCCGGGAAGGCATCCCGAGGCGGCGGCTACAGTGCGTCCATGCCCTCCAGCGCCTCCTCCTCCGGCTCCCGCCCCGCCGACCGTTCGGACGAGGTGGACCCGGATCCCCGCCTGCGCCCGGCGGCCACGGTGCTTCTCCTCGTCGAGGCGGTGATGCTGCTCGCCGCCGGGTCGTACTTCCTCGTGCTGGCCACTTCCGGCGTCGGCGACCCGCGGTTCGGGCTGGGTCTCGGCGCCTTCCTCGTCCTCTTCGCCGTGCTGGTCGCGCTCGCGGCACGGTCCCTGCGGGCGCGGGGCCGCTTCGGGCTCGGCTACGGGGTGACCTGGCAGCTCTTCCAGGCCCTCGTGGCCGCGAGCATGCTGCGCTCGGGGATGGTGTGGCAGGGGGCTCTCGCGCTGCTCCTGGCCATCGCCACCTTCGTGCTGCTGCTGAACCTGGTGCGCTCCACCCCGCTCCCGCGGCAGGACGGCTGAGGCGGCGCACTCCCCGCCCAGCACGTCCCGCCGGTCTCCTCCGTCGTGAGGCCGCGCCTCAGTCGCCGGCGGCGAGCGCCGCGGCCGGGGCCGTGCGCGCGGCGGCCCTGCCCGGGAGCACCGAGGCGAGGGCCCCGGCGGCGAGGGCCAGGACCAGCACG
Source organism: Brachybacterium sp. B718/18 (assembly GCF_055454375.1). NCBI lineage: Bacteria > Bacillati > Actinomycetota > Actinomycetes > Micrococcales > Dermabacteraceae > Brachybacterium > Brachybacterium sp. B718/18. The sequence goes on from NZ_JBVDDO010000001.1 coordinate 43,242, forward strand.
ATCACGAGGCGGTCCCACGGGATGGTGATCGAGACGGGATAGGTCGATCCGAGGATAGCGATGATCCCGAGCACGCCGTACAGGCTGCCGATCACCAGGCCCAGCAGGGCGCCGACCGCCGCGAGCAGCACGCCTTCCCAGCCGAGCATCGCCCGCATCTGGCGCCGCGTGGTGCCGAGCGCTCGGAGCAGCGCGTTCTCCCCGGTCCTCTCGACCACGCCGAGGCTGAGGGTGTTGGTCACCCCGACGAGCGCGACGAGGACGGCGACCGCGAGCAGGGCCACCGTGATGCCGAGCAACACGTCGAGGATCTGGCCGTAGGCCTCGCGCTCGGCCCCGCCGACCACGCTGCTCGCGCCCGTGAAGCCCTCCCCGGCGGAGACCTCCTCGACCGCGGCGACCAGCTCGTGGATGTCGACGCCCTCTCTCCCGGCGCTGCCGGGATCGGCGAAGTCCGCGAGCACCACCGGTTGCGCCCCGTCCCCGACCAGGAGCTCGAGGGTGCCGGGGGTGACGAGCGACATCTGCAGGTTCGCATCGACCTGGACCCGCAGTTCGCGGGATGCCCCGTCGGCGTCCTGGAGCGTGAGGACCTGTCCGTCGTGCAGTCCGAACCGCTCGGCGCGGTCCTGGCCGAGCAGGACCGTCCCGTCGGTCAGCTCTCCGGCCATCGCGGGCCGGTGGGACAGCTCGCGGACCGTCTCGGGGGTCGCACCGACGAGGGTCATCGGCTCGTTTGCGCCGACCTGCACATCGCCCCGCGCGGTGGCGTCGGCCGCGTCGATACCGGGGATCGCGGCGATCTGCGCGGCGGCGTCCTCCGGCATCTCGTCGGCGCTGAGCACCAGGTCGATCGGTCGCCGCGAGTCGAGCTCCGCGGTCAGGGTCGCCTCGGCGGTCCGCGCGCCGACGGTCATCATCGTCATCAGCGTGGTGCCGATGAGCAGGGCAGCGATCGTGGCCGCACTCCGACGCGGGTTCCGGGCGACGTTCGCCCCGGCGATCCGCGCCGGGAGACCGCCGAGCCGGCCGGCGGTCCGCGCGGCGAGGTCGGCGAGCGGCCGGGTGAGGGTCACGAGTCCCAGCATCACGCCGGTGAAGCTCACGACGCCGCCGACGATCGCGGCGAGCAGCCCCGGCCCGGCGATCCCGCGGACGGCCAGGACGGTGCCCCCGGCGAGGGCGGCGACGCCGAGGACCACGCCGGCGAGGCCGGCCGCCTCCCGGATCCCCAGGCGTCGTGCCGTGGCGGGCGGGGCGGGGCGCAGCGCCTGCAGGGGCGCGACCCTGGTCGCCTGCCGCATCGGGGCGAGGCTCGCGAGGACCGTGATCCCGATGCCCGCGACCACGGGCAGCAGCACCGACCAGAGGGTCACCGGCACCACGACCAGCCCCGGGAGCAGGCCGAGGGCGGCGGCGCCCGCGAGCGCGGCCTGGACCAGCAGGTGGCCGGCCAGCATTCCCAGCACGGCACCGAGAAGGCCGACGAACAGCGATTCGCGCAGGACGACGGCGCGGACCTGGTGGCGGGTCGCGCCGAGGGTGCGCAGCAGGGCGAGGGAGCGCGTGCGCTGGGCGAGGGTGACGGCGAAGGTGTTCGCGATGACGACGGCGCTGGTGACGAGGGCGATGATCACGAACACGGCGAGCAGGAGCCCGAGCACGGCGAAACCCTGCAGGAGATCGTCGGCGGCCTCCTCCTCGGCGGCCTCGACGCTGCGCACGGTGAGGCCGGGCGCGGCCGAGTCCGCGGCGCGGGCGGCGATCTCGGCGGCGTCGGAGCCGTCGGGGACGGAGGCGAGCCAGGTCGGGGTGAGGGTGCCCGCCGTCGGTCCGAGGACGGCCACGGCGTTGACGTCCTGGACCATCAGGCGGGGCGTCCCGCCGAAGAGCGCGCCGGGTGGATCGGCGGCGATCCCGACCACCTCTAGGGTGGTGGTGGGAGCGACCCCGTCTCCCGTGTCCGGGGTGACGGGGGTCGCGAGCTCGATCCGGTCGCCGACGCCGACCTCGAGGGTCTCGGCGGCGGTGCGGCCGAGCACGATCTGGCCGGCGGAGCTCGCCGTCGTCCCCTCCTCGAGGGTCGTGCCGGGCGGGAGCATCACCGCCTCGAGATATGCGCCGATGCTCGTCGAGCTCGCCTCGAGGTAGGTCATGGGGACCGGCCACACGGACTCGGCGCCCTCGACCTCGGGGGCGGGCAGCGGCTCCGTGGCGGCCCAGTCCTCCTCGGCGAGCTCCCGCGTGATCTCGAGGTCGGCGCCGGCGTACATCTGCGAGGCCTGGGAGCGCAGGGTGTCCTGCATCAGGGCCCCGGCGAGGAGCATCACGGCGACGAAGGCGCAGGACAGGGCGATGGTGACGACGGCCGCGAGGTGGCGTCGCAGCGGGGTCAGCCGCACGTGCGCGCGGGCCATCAGCGCTCGCCCCGCTCGGGGCGGGAGGCCTCGGAGGTGCGGGCTCCCCGCAGATCCTCGTCGGACGCGATCCGGCCGTCGGCGAGGGTGAGGATCCGGTCGGCGCGCTCGGCCGCGTCCCGCTCGTGGGTGACCATCACGACGGTCTGCCCGAACTCGTCCACCGACAGGCGCAGGAAGTCGAGCACCTCCTCGGTGGTGCGGGAGTCGAGATTGCCGGTGGGCTCGTCGGCGAAGACCACGGCGGGGGAGGTGACCAGGGCGCGGGAGATCGCGACGCGCTGGATCTGGCCGCCGGAGAGCTGAGAGGGGAGATGGTCCAGGCGGTCCGCGATGCCGAAGGCGGTGGTGAGCGTGTCCAGCCAGGACCGGTCCACGCGGGCGCCGGCGAGCTCGAGGGGCAGCAGGATGTTCTGCTCGGCGGTCAGCATCGGCAGCAGGTTGAAGGACTGGAATACGAAGCCGATCCGCTCGCGGCGGAGGCGGGTCAGAGCGTCGTCCCGCAGCGCGGTGATCTCGGTGCCGTCGAGCTCGATCGAGCCGGAGGTGACGTCGTCGAGCCCCGCGAGGAGGTGCAGCAGCGTCGACTTGCCGGACCCGGACGGGCCCATGATCGCGGTGAACGCGCCGCGGGCGATGTCGACGTCGACGCCGTCCAGCGCGCGCACGGTCGCATCTCCCGAACCATAGGTGCGGGTGAGGCCGCGTGCGCGGAGCGCGACGGCATCGGCTCCGGGACCGGACGGGATGGAGGGCGGGGGAGCGGCCTGGGCGGCGGCGGTCATGGGGAGTCCTTCGGGCAGGGGCCTGGGGTCGTCTGCCATGTTCCGCGGCCGGCGGCCCCGTCGGCGTCGGCCCCTGGTCGCGCTCTCCGACCCCTCGACGTGCCCAGGGATGACGGGCCGTCATACCGGGGGATGATGCGATCCGCGCCATTCCGACCGGGCCAGCCGGGCCGGCCGGACCATCCAGACCAGCAGGAACGCCTCAGCCGTCGCCGGGGGTGACCAGACCGGTCTCGAAGGCGATGATCACGGCCTGCACCCGGTCACGGGCGCCGAGCTTGGCGAGGACCCGCCCGACGTGGGTCTTGACGGTCGCCTCGGCGACGAACAGCTCGGCACCGATCTCCTGGTTGGAGCGTCCGCGCCCCATGAGTGTCAGCACCTCGCGCTCGCGGTCGGTGAGCTGGTCCAGGGCGGAGTCGTCCTGCACGGCGGGCTCGGGGATGGAGACGACGCGCTCGAGGAGGCGGCGGGTGGCCGACGGGGCGATCACCGCATCGCCCCGGTGTACGGTGCGGATCGCGCTGAGGAGCTCCTCGGGCTGGGCGTCCTTGAGCAGGAACCCGCTGGCACCGGCGCGGATCGCCGCCACCACGTACTCGTCGAGGTCGAAGGTGGTCAGGACGATGATCCTCGGCGCGCGCCCCTCCGGGAGGCGCTCGAGCAGGGTCGTGGTCGCCTCGATGCCGTCCATCCGCGGCATGCGCACGTCCATCAGCACCACGTCGACGGTGCGGGCGGAGAGCTCGCGGACGGCCTCGGCGCCGTCGGCGGCCTGCACCACGACCTCCATGTCGTCCTGCGAGTCGATGACCATCGCGAACCCGGTGCGCACGAGCGGCTGGTCGTCGACGAGGGCGATGCGGAGGGGACGGCAGTCGGGCTCGGTCATCGGGTCTCTCCTGGTGGTGAAGCTGATGAGGGGCGGGTGGGAGCAGCAGGGTTTGGGCGGGTGGGAGCGGTCGAGCGGGGCGGGATGGGTCCGTCGGGGCCCGCCAGCGGCACCGTCGCCCGGACGCGGAAGCCGCGGGAGGGGAGCGGTCCCGCCTGCAGCGACCCGCCGAGCACCGCCATCCGCTCGCGCATCCCGGTCAGCCCGTGGCCGAGGCCGTCGGAGGCGGGATCGGTGCCCCGGCCGTCGTCGACCACCTCGAGCGTGAGGCTCTGGGCGGTGCGCTCGAGTCGAACGGCGGCCGAGGCTCCGGTCCCGGCGTGTTTGAGCACGTTCGTCAACGATTCCTGGACGAGCCGGAAGACCGAGACGCCGACGGCCTGCGGCAGGCCCTCGAGCGACCCCTCGATCCCGAGATCGACCTCGAGGCCCGCCCCCCGCACCCGCTCCAGCAGATCCGGCAGCTGGGCCGGCCCCGGCTGGGGCCCGAAGCTGGTCTCGTCCTCCTGGCGCAGCACGCCCAGCAGGGAGCGCATGTCGGCGAGAGCGGAGCGCCCGGTCTCGCCGATGGTCGCGAGCACCTCGACGGCCTTCTCCGGCTTCTGGGCCGCGACGAAGCGGCCCCCGTCGGCTTGCGCGATGATCACGGACAGGGAGTGGGCGACCACGTCGTGCATCTCGCGGGCGATGCGCGCGCGCTCGTCGGCGACGGCGAGCGCCGTGCGCTGCTCCCGATCGCGCACCGCCTGCTCGGCCCGCTCCCGGGTGAGGGCGAGCTGGCGCACGCGGGCGCGCTGCAGGTTCGCGAGCGCCCAGATCGCGACGATGGTGATGGTGCCGACGACGATCAGCCCCATGAAGGTCAACGCCGCCTCGCCGATGCCGCCGTACGGATCGAGCAGGGAGACCACCGCCCAGGCACTCGCCTGGACGAACACCCCTAGCATCCCGGCGACGACGCCCACCACGTGCACCGTGCCGGTGCCGTAGGCGACGGCGCAGAACAGGGCGTAGAAGGTCATCGCGTCACCGAGGACCACCGGCATGCCGACGAGGACGTGCAGGAGCGCCAGGGAGCCGATCACGAGCACGCCCGCGAGGGGGCGGATGCGGCAGACCGCGCCGGCGAGCACCATCGGCACGGAGAACACCACCCACCAGCCGAGCATCCCGGTCCCCAGCCCGAACACCAGCATCACGAGCGTGACCGCGCCGAAACCGACGAGGTCCACCGTGCCGGGATTCTCGATGACCCAGCGGAAGGGATCGCGCCAGCCCGCGCGAGCGCGCGGGGATACCGGACCCGGCGACGACGGGGGCGTCGGGGCCGCGGTGGGGGCAGGCATGCCGGTCATCCTCCCGAGGGTACGGGCGGGTAGGGAGCGGGGCGTCAGACCGCGGTCGGACGTTCGGTCGCCGCGGAGGCGAGCCCGGTCACAGCAGCCGGCTCGGCCCCTCGAGCAACTCGGGGCCGTCGTTGCCGACCTTACCCACCGCCGGATCGACCTCCCGCACGGAGAGGGTCGCGTCATCGAGCAGGTGGGAGTCGTCGAGGATCCACTCCTGCGCCGCGCCGCGGTCGTCCATCCCGGGGTCGAGCCAGGCGTCGATCTCCTCGCGGCGCAGCATCACCGGGGTGCGGTCGTGGATCTCCGCGAGCTCTCCCGTGGCCTCCCGGGTGATGATCGTGGCCGAGAGCAGGAAGGCGCCATCCTCGCTCGCCGCCGGTCCCTCGTGCCCGCCGGGTCCCTTCCACCAGGAGACCAGGGCTGCCATGTACAGCGGGGAGCCGTCCTCGGGCGCCATGAAGTACGGCTGCTTGCGGGAGCCCTTCGCGTCCCGCACCCATTCGTAATAGCCGTCCATGGGCACGATCGCGCGGTACCGGGTGAGGCTCCCGCGGAAGCTGGGCTTCTCGGCGAGCGTCTCGCGGCGGGCGTTGAAGGTGCGGGAGGAGAAGGAGGCGTCCTTCGCGAACGGCGGCAGCAGCCCCCAGCGGGCCACGCGCAGCGCGCGCCGCACCTCGCCCGTCTCCTTCTCGACCGACTCGGTGACCACGTAGATCGGGGCGGTGGGAGGGATGTTCCAGCGGGCGCGCAGGTGCGGATCGGTCAGGTCGACGGCGTCGAGGTCGTCGACCAGCGGCTCGATCTCCTGGAAGAAGGCGAAGCGCCCGCACATGTCAGGAGTCCTTCGCGGAGGAGGCGGTGTCGGTGCGCCCGTCCTCGTCCCTGTTCCTGTCCCCGTCCGCGTCGACGACGGGCACGCCGTGGCGCGGGGTGAGGCGGGCGTCCTCGCCGGTGTAGGCGTCGGCGTCGTGGTGGAGGTTCCGCAGGCGGATGTCGCGACCCTCGTCGACGATCGCCTCCCGCTTCTCCTCGGCCTTCTCGGCGCCCTTCGACTCCCGCATGGGCAGGGCGAGGGAGTCCTCGGCGGGCTTGCCGGCCTCGAGCTCGCGGGCGCGCTCGTACTCGGCGTCGACCTCCGCCCCGAGGATGATCACGATGTTGATGACCCACAGTGCGAAGAGCACGGCCATGATGCCGCCGATCGCGCCGTAGCTCGAGTAGCCGGCGACCGTGGCCATGTAGATCGAGAGGGCGACCGCCGCGACGGCGATGCCGAGGATCGCGAAGACCCCACCGGGGGAGATGAAGCGGAAGGGCTTGTCGACGTTCGGGGCGCCCCAGTACAGCAGCGAGATCAGGGCGAAGGCGATCACCAGGATCACCGGCCACTTCGCGAAGGCCCAGATCGGCAGGAAGGAGTCCAGCAGGAAGGTCAGCACGCCCTGCGCGCCGATGCTCGAGGCGATCGGTCCTAGCAGCCCGTCCACGAGCGAGGCGTTCAGCAGCACCGAGACCATCACCAGCAGGATCCCGAGGATGATCGCGACGGTCAGGGCGAGCATCGTGCCGTTCATCCGGATGGGACCGCGCCCCTCGGGCACCTCGTAGATCTGGTTCGCCACGCGGCCGTACGCCTTGATGTACGCCGACGCCGACCACAGGGCCGTGCCGATACCGATGATCAGGGCGACCGTGCCGCCGGTCGCGGAACCCATCAGCGAGGTGACGGTCGAGCGCACCGCGTCGTCGGCGCCGAGGCCGCTGCCGCCGGCCGCCTGGTTGATGAGGTCCACCAGGAGATCCGCGATCTGGTCCTTGATGTCCGCGAGCAGCAGTGTCGCCAGCGAGAACAGCGCCAGCAGGGTCGGCGCGATCGACAGGACCATGAAGTAAGTGAGCTTCGCCGCCTGGTCGGTGCCGCCGTCGCGGACGAACTCCGCGATCACCCGCTTCACCATGTACTTCAGCGTGGGCGCGGACAGCTTCGGGGCGTCCTCGCCGTTCGTCGTGGTCGCTGCCATGGAGAGCTCCTCGGGGGAAGTCGTCGGGCTGACTTCCGTCATCCTGCCATGGGAGCGGGCTGGGCGAGTTATCCACAAATCCGGAGAGCGGGGAGCGCACGGCGCCCGGACGTGCCTAGGGTGGCCGAGGCGGTGCGCCGGCACCGCACGTCGGGAGCATGGAGTCCCGGCGCGGGGGTGCGAGGGGACCGGATGGACGTCACTGCCGTCATCGAGAACGAGTCGCGGGAGCTGATCCGCAGGCGCGGGCTGGATGCCCGCGCGGATCAGCTCGAGCCGCTCATCCGTGAGGTGGTCGCCGACTACGACCGACGCTCCGCCTCCGGCGAGGTGCCCGTGCTGCGCGAACCCGACACGTTGGTCGCCGAGGTCGCCGCGCGCATCGGCGGCTTCGGCCCCCTCCAGGAACTCCTCGACGATCCGACCGTCGAGGAGATCTGGCTGAACTCGCCGAGCGAGGTCTTCCTCGCGCGGAACGGTCGCAGCGAGCTGACCACGATCGTGTTGAGCGACGACGAGGTGCGCGGCATCGTCGAGCGGATGCTGGTCAGCTCCGGTCGCCGCCTGGACATGTCCACGCCCTTCGTCGACGCGCTGCTGCCCGATGGATCGCGCCTCCATGTCGTGATCCCGAGCGTGACCCGTACCCACTGGGCCGTGAACATCCGCAAGTTCATCGCCCGCGCCCGGGACCTCGACGGCCTGGTCGCCCTCGGATCCCTCACGCAGCAGTCCGCCGACTTCCTGCACGCCGCCGTCGCCTCGGGCCTGAACATCATCACCTCCGGGGCGACCGGGGCGGGAAAGACGACCTTCCTCCGCTGCCTCGCGGGCTCCGTCGGCCCGCGGGAGCGAGTGGTCACCATCGAGGAGGTGTTCGAGCTCGACCTCCGCCTGCGCGACGTGGTCGCGATGCAGACCCGGCAGGCGAACCTCGAGGGGGCCGGCGAGATCTCGATGCGCCGCCTGGTGAACACGAGTCCGCGATAACGCTACGGCGCGCGGTCGGCTGTCGCACCGGCGCGGCATCCTCGGTGCCCATGGACCCGTCCGGCCTAGAGCTCTACTTCGCGCACCAGCGTGCCATGCAGGCGGTCCACGCCGTCGTGATCCGGTACCGGCTCGCGCTGATCGGGCCGCGCGTCGACGTCGCGCACTCCGACCTCGACCCCTCACTCCCGCCGCACTCGGTTCTCATCCGTGCCGGCGGCGCCGAGCTGCTCATCGACTCCGCGGAGTGGATCGGGCGCCGCGCCGAGCTCGGCGCGCACGTCCTCGCGTGGGTGCTCGAGCACGTAGACCTCCGCGGCGCGCGGCCCCGCACGGGAGCGCGTTGCTACGACCAGGTATGGATGGGGGCGTGGAGGGACGCGAACCCACGGCGGCGCTGAGTACGATCACCCCACCGCTGGACACCGCTGACTAGGAGTGAAGATGGACCGAGACAGCCTGATCAAGTACATCAACGCCACCATCGCGAGCGGTGACGCCCAGACCTCCCCACTGGACTACGACGTCGAGGCAATCGCCGACGAGCTCGCGCAGCTGGCTGGGCCCGGCAAGGGCGAGAAGGTCGAGGCGCCCGTGTTCTGGGCAACGATCGAGAAGCACAAGAAGAACGCGTGACCCCGCCCGCGCACCGCGCCGCTACGACCAGGTGTGGACGGGGGAGTGAAGGGATGCGAACCCTGGGCGTCGATGAGCATCGGCGGTATCGTCGTCCCCACCCCAGCAGCGAGGAGGTGTCCCATGGATCGAGACACTCTGATCCAGGTCATCACATCGACGATCGGCGACACCGAGCGGGGGGACGACCCCGCCGACTTCGACGTGCCCGCGATCGCTGACGAGCTGCTCCGCGACCGGCCCGACGGTGACTTCGAGACCCTTGACCCGAACGAGTTCTGGCCTGTGGTCGAACGCCACCGCCGCTGAGCAGAGGAACGCGCGCTGCTGCTCGGCCGAACCCAGGCCGCCGTCGACGACTGGCTCCGCGCCTACCACCGGCGCCCCGACGACCCGCACGGCGTGAAGCCCCGGCCATGAAGAAGCGCCCCCACCCGGCCCGGAGGCTGGGCGGGGGCGTGGTGGATCTCTTCGAGGGCTTCAATCGCGAAGCGATCCGATAGCCAGGCTAACAGTCTCAGGCTGGGAGTAAGGCGCGTCGGGCTGGTCGAGGTGCCGAATGACTACGGGGGTAGCGCGGGTCGCTAGCACCACGAAGGCGGTCGCTGATACGTCTTCCCGCCGGCGTCGAAAGAGTCGGGCAGCTGTGCTTGGTTGATCTTCGATCGAGCGATGTGGAAGGAGGCGGGCATGAGGTCCTTCAGCTCCCGCGAGAACCGCTCGGGGGGAAAAGCCGCGGCCACGAAGAGGCGAGGGTTCGCCTTGCGCGCGACGCGCACAGCGGGTGCAAGGTCGCTGTCACCCGACACGATGATGATCGTGTCGGAAGTCTCGGCGTATGCGTCCGCGACGATGCGGGTAGCGATGTTGACGTCGGTCTCCTTCTCCTCATAGGAGGTCCACGTCGAGCCGCAGCCCCGGCATTCCATCGGCTTCCGCTCGTACCGCCCCTGCACCACCTGGATCGTGGGGTGCAGCTTCGTCAACCCCTCGATGTAGTGCGCCTGCCGAGACTGAGCCCCCGGGTCGTCGATCACGGGAGCGGTGAAGTACTTCACCGCGGTGAGCCTCTGCAAGGGACGGAACGACCGAGCGAGCGCGTGCAGGTCGAGCCAGAGGAGACGTCGGCCGGCCCAATCGTGGAGGCCGTGGTAGAGATTGAAGCCGTCCACGTAGACCGTCAGGCGCTGCTTCGGCGGGGCGGGCTTCGGGACTTCGATCACGGCTCGGTCCTGTCCTTGCGGGCATGGTGGATCTGTGTATAGTACTGGCATACCCCGCCCGGTTGTCCCACTCCAGCCGAGGCTCAACGGCTCCCCCTTCATTGGGGGAGCCGTTTTTGTGTCTAAGCGCGCGGAATCGCCCCCACCCGCTTGACCAGAGGCCAGGCAGGTGGGGGCGTTCTTCATCGTCGTCGTGCGTCACGGTCGGCGGCGTCGTCCTCGAGCTCGCACTCTCGGCGTGCCGCGTCGGAGGTCCACAGGGACCTGCAGGACCGGCACTGCCAGTCCCAGGCCGGCGACCCAGTCGTCAGCCATCGGTGCCGTCCTCGAGGGTGGAGCCGCGGTCCGCGCGGCGCCCGTGCTCGGGCAGCGCACCGGTACCGGTGCCGTCGGGGATGGCGTAGCCGAGGACGCCGTACAGGGCCCGGGCGAGGACGAGCACCGCGGCGATCGACAGGAGGATCGAGGAGACGACCTGCACGATGCTGTCGGGGATGCCGGTGATGAGGCCGAGGACGACCGCGGCGAGGAGGCCGAGGATCCCGGCGACGCCGGCCGCGACCAGCTGGGTGCGCTGCTTGGTCCAGGCCTGCTGCTTGGCGGCCTGGGTGATCGCGACGGCGAGCAGAGACGCGATCACGAGTACCGCGCCGATCGGAGTGAGGTCGGACAGGGAAGCGATGGCGTCGGTCATGGGGTGGACTCCTCAGGAGCAGTAGGTGGGGACCGGGGGTAGATGACGTGCTCGGCGAGCGCGTCGGGGACCGGGGGCGGGGACGCGCCGGGCATCTGCTGGGCGATCCACGTGTAGAGGGTGCGGAGGTGCTGCACGGCGAGCCAGCGCAGGTCCCGCTCGACGGTGATCTGCTGCTCGATCCGGTCGATCCGGGCCCGGTCCTGCTCCCGGTCGGTCTTGAGCCGATCGACCTCGGAGCGGAGCGACTCGACGAGAGACCGGAAGCCATCGATCGCCGTGGTCGCCTCCTGAGCGTCCTGCTCGCGCACCCCCTTGCGATGGTCCTGCCAGGCTCGGACGCCAGCCACGAGACCGCCACCACCGGACAGCGCGACGATCAGGGCGATGACGATCTCTGTGGTCACTCGGTCCTCACCTCCGCGGCCCACCTCGCTGTGCGGGACACGCGGATGAGGTGGGCTCCGCGGAGGATGGTCACGATCGCTCCGGCGGACATGAGGAGAGCGCGCGGCCCCGATCCGGGGGAGGTACCGAGGGTCTGCTGCCAGGACAGGAGCGCGTAGATCGCGAGACCGCCGAGGATCAACGCGACCGAGGGCAGCTCCAGCTTGTAGGAGCGGACTGCCCAGGCGATCGCGGCACCTGCCCCGCCCGCGGCGAGGAGCGCACCCCAGAGCGTGGTGAGGATCAGGCCGATGCCCTGGTAGGACTGTGGCGGGTCGATGAGGACCCATGCCCCGGCCGTGGCGATCCCGAGGGAGACGGTGACGCCGCCGAGGCGCTCCGGGGCAGGGGAGGGGTACGGCATCAAGCTCACCCCTCGAGGTTGACGGTGACGTCCGCGCTGATCGACGCGATCGCCCGGGCGACGCCCTGCTCGGCTGCGGCGGTCACCGCGTCGAGGTCGATGGGGGTGCCGGTGCTCGCGGCTGCCTGGACGGCGGCGAGGATCGCCTTGTCGCGGGCCTCGGCGGCGAGCGCGAGGGTCTTCGTGTCCGCGACCTCCTGCCGGAGGGTGACGTCCTTTCCGCCGCGGCGGATCGGGCCGGTCTGCTCGCGTGCGGCGAGGGCGGCGGTCTTCGCGTCGGCGACCTCCTGTCGGATGGTGATCTTCTTGCCGCCGCGGTGGATCGGTGCGAGCCATGCGTGGATGTCGTCGAGCTTGGACACTGCTGCCTCCAGGTGGGTGCGGGTGGCGGGGCCGGGTCTGCCGTCCGCCGGGGTGATGCCGAGGTCCTGCTGGGCCTGCCGGGTCGCGGCCGCGGTGTGGGCGCCGTACTTGCCGTCGACCGGGCCGGGGTCGTAGCCGAGGGCGGTGAGCCACCGCTGGGTGTCGTCAACGGCCGCGAACTCCCCACCGAGCGCGAGCGCGGGCGTGGGGGGCGGACTGCTGATGCCGCCGGTGATCTCGGCAAACGTCGCCGGGCCGGGGAAGCCATCGACGACGAGGCCGTGCTTGCGCTGGAAGGCCTTCACCGCGCGGACCGTCGCGGGGGTCATGTAGCGGGTGCGGGCGACGCCGAGCTTGCCCTGCACCTCGAGCACGTCCTCGGCGTCGAGGCCGAAGAACGGGACCGTGTACCCGTAGATGCGGTAGCTGCCGGTGCCGAGCATGTAGGTGCGGTCGTTGAGGTACACGCCGCCGCCATCCGCCGTGCTACCGCCCCGGTTGGACGTGTTCCCTCCGATCGCGAGGAGCCGGCTGGTGGAGGCCTTCACGACGCACGCGTCGGTGTGGACGCTGGTGCCGTTCTTCGCGACCGCCACGAACGCGCCGAGGACGGGGCTGCGCTTCCCGCGGTAGCGGCCGACCGACTTCGCCCAGTTGATGTGTGCGCGGGTCGATGCGGTCGGGAAGATCCCGCCGCCGGACCCGGTCGCCTGCAGGCCCGCGACGCCGAAGTCGACGCACCACGCCTCCGGCGGGCGGCCGACCGCGGCCGAGTAGTCGTTGCGATTCGAGCCCGGCGGGACCTCCCACGGGCCCTCGTCCAGCTGGTCCCGGCACCAGGCGATGAAGTCCGCGCGAGCAGCAGCGAAGGGCTTCACGGCGACACCCCCTCGTCCGGGTCGGTGGAGTAGTCCTCAGGGGCGTCGAGGTCGATGTCGGCGAGGGCCTCGGCGAGCGCCGCGCCGGTCAGGGGTGCGGGCGCGTCCTCGGGGTCGAAGCCCTGCGCCCAGATCCCTGCCTCCGCGGGGGTGAGCTCGGCATCGGGTGGGTCGGTGGTCATGGGGTGCCTCCTTCAGGGGCATGGGGGAGGCCCCGTCACCGAGCTGGTGACGGGGCCTCCGGCGTGTGGTCGGGCGGGGGTCAGGCGGCGTCGGGCTCGGGGAACTCGGCGGCGGCAATTTCGTCCCACGCCTCGGAGACGACGTAGAGGATGTCGGTGTCCTGCACGTCGGGGTAGCCGCAGTCGACGCAGGCCGCGGCGGCGATCGCGGGGTTCGTCGCGGCGCGGACGAGGAAGCTCGTCACCACGAACTCGGGGGACTGCAGCGCCGCGCGGGCAAGTCGCCCGGACGCCCCTTGGTCGCCAACCTTTTCGGCGGCGGTCTGACGGACAGCGGCGGTCGTCCAGGCACGGACGGTCTGGTTGTCGATGATCTTCGAAGAACTGATCAGGTTGGGCACGGGAACTCCTTCTGGGGGTTGGTGAGGAGGGGGCCGCTTCAGCGGTCCCCTCCTCGTGGTGCTGGTGAGTCGAGCCAGGCCCAGGTCAGCGCCTGTATGTTGCGCGGAACTTCGTCGGCGAAACCTTGAACTGGCCGTAATAGACGAGGCTCGACGACGTCGCGTACGTGCTGATTCCCTTGTACGTCCCGCTCACGACGTACGGGTACCACGACGCCGGGAGCGTCACCCATCGGCCCGCACCGCGCGGCCAGCCCGACGACTCGACGCTGGTAGTCCCGAACCACGGCCCCGAGAACGAGCCATTGTTCGGCACGATCCGGGCGGTGCCGCCCGAGCCGTTGTACCAATGCGAGTTCTCGAGGTAGACCTCGAGCTTCTCGATCGTCGCGCCGGACAGGTCAGAGCGCATCGCCGACGAGAACAGCCAGCCGCCGGTGCGGTTGCCGTACGGCGACAGCGTCCCCTGGTAGACGAGGTTCTTCTCCGCGACCCGGTCACCACCGGCCCCGCCGTGAGCCCACGTCTTCGTCGTCCGCTGCACCTCAGTCCCGGCACCCGGGGACTCCGACGCACCTTCTCGGGGGGTGCCGTTGTGCATCCACGACCGGCCGGTCGCGACGAGCGACGGCCCTTCGTCCAGGATCGTGAGCCGCAGCGGGTACGCGCTGTCAGCGACGATCCGAATGTCCCGGTTCACCGCACCCCGGTTGCTCACCATGAACCACAGCCGCTTCGGCGCGGTCCACGACGACGTGTCCATCCACCCGCTCATCGGCGGGACGGTCTCCGCGGTCGTGCCCGCGCCGAGGAAGTGCCGCGCCTGCGCGATCGACGGCGACGACGGCGACACCCCGGACGCCGTGGCCGGGTCGTCCCACCGGATGAATTCCACGTACTGCGTAGCGCTAGACGTCCGCGTCTGGACGTAGTGCTGGTCGACGGTCACCGAGTACCGTCGCCCCGGCTCGAGCACCGCGTCCGCCTGCAGACGGTTCTGCTCGACCCCGGTGCCGTCCCACTGCGACGTCACCCCCGCGTCGGCGAACGCGACCACGCCCCGGGGCCCGGCGGCGAGCGCGTCCGTGATGGAATCGCCGCCGACCGTGAGGGAGTCGAACGCCGCCGAGCGCGCGGACACCGACGACGACGACAGGACCGTGTCGCCGATCGTGAGTAGCTGCTCACCGGACGGCCCGATCCGGACGAGCTCGACGTCTTCACCGTCCGCGCCGACGCCGATCATCACGAGCCCGTTCGAGTCGATCACGACCCGCTGCCCCACATCGTTCGTGCGCAGCACGCCCGCGGTGACCATCGTCGACGCGAGCTTCGTGATGACCGCGTCCGGGATCGTCGCACCCTCCGTCACGGTCAGCCGCTCGACTCCCAGGTTCAGGATCTTCGCGATGTTCGCCATGAGCCCGGTCTCGTCCGGGTTGTTGGGGTCGCCGAGGATCAGCAGGTTGCGCGCCGTGATCTGCCCGTCCTCGATGTGGACGAGCCCGTCGGCCGGGTACAGCCGGGTCCCGGCGAGCCACACCTGCGCGCCCCGTTCCGTCCCGCTCGAGTGATTGAAGTACAGCGACGCGACGGTCGCGGTCTCCGCCCCGGCGCGGGCGACGAATTCCATCCGGTACCGCGTCCACGCGACCGGCACCAGGTACGCCTGCATCATGTACCCGCCCGACGAACCGGAGCCACCGTCCGTGACCGTCGACGCCGTCGCGACGAGCGTCCCCGCCTGGTCTCGCACTTCGTAGTAGAACCGGGACCCCGGCTTGTCCGCGCGAATCCAGGTCTCGAACACGTAGCGGCGACCGCCCTCGAGCTCGAACCGCGGCCCGGTATACGCCCACGACACGGTGCCACCGGACGAGGTCAGCGCCGTCCGCTGCCCAGCAACACCGGTGATCGTCGTACTTTCGATCGGTGCCTTCCACCACCGGTTGCCGTCCTGCCCGGACGCGTTCGCGATCAGGTTGCCCGTCGCGACCGTCATCGTCTGGAATGTCGCGGCCCGCGCAGCGATCCCGTCGACCCACAGCTTGTCGAGCACCGTGTCGCCGATCACCCGCAGCTCGTCGTGAACCACGAGCTTCGACACGTCCAGGTTCGCGATGACCTCCGACCGGATCGTCCGCGGCACCCACGCCGTCCCGGTCCATCCCCACTGCTCGAAAATGATCCCGTCGCCGTCGACCCGCCACCACGTGTCCCCCGCGACGACACCCGGCGTCGCCGCGGTCGGGGACACGAGCGCGATCGTCAGCGCGTTCTTCGAGTTCGCCGACGCGTTCACCGCGACGATGCCTTCGTAGGCGGCGACGAGCGTAGGCACCGTCCACGCGATCGACCCGTTCGAGTAGACGACCCGCTCTGCCCGGTACAGCTTCACCGACGCGGACCATGCCGGTTCGGTGCTCGTCCACCCGGCCGGGGACATGCCCGACGGCTGCGCGGGGGCGGCCGCCGAGCGGTCGACAGCCCGGAAGAACGGAGTCACCGACGACACCGACACGCCGGTGGGGCCGGTCGCGCCCGTGTCGCCCTTCGCACCCGTGTCGCCCTTCGCGCCGGTCGCGCCCGTGTTGCCGATCTTGCCGACGGAGTACCCCGTCTCCGTGGTCGAGTCCGAATAGGTCCACACCGTCCGGGTCCACACGAACTGCCCCGCCGCCGCCGCGGGCGGCTGCGCCGCCCAGCCGGTCGTCGGCGCGGACGTGCCCGAGGACGACGCCGCGTAGGTGATCGACGTCGACTTGATCCCGACGCCCGGAGCGCCCGGCAGGCCATCGTCTCCGTCAGCACCGTCCTGCGGCACGTACGCCACAGAGAACCCGGTCTCCGTGCTGTCGTCCGTGTAGGTCCACACGGTGCGGGTCCACAAGTAGCGGCCCTTGACGAGCGTCGGCACGGTGGACGCCCAGCCCAAGGTAGGGGCGGTCGTCCCGGACGTCGACAGCGCGTAGGTGATCGCGGTCGACCGCAGCCCCATGCCGTCCTTGCCGGGCGCACCGTCGTCGCCGGGTGCCCCGGGAGCACCAGGGGCACCCGGAGCCCCGGGAGCGCCGGGAGAGCCCGCGTTGCCGGTCAGAAGCGCGGGTGCCGTGGTGGACGTGTCCCCGTCGGCGTACGTCACCACGGTCCGCATCCACACGAACGACCCGGGCGTGCGGGCCGGCGTGCTCGTCGACCACCCGGACGTCGGCGCAGTCGTCTCCGAGCTGCCGACGGCGTACTCCATGACGTACTCGCGGACGGTGTCGCCGACCTCGCGCACGGCATCGCCGGCGAGCTGCTTCGCCGCCGCCGCCTCAGAGGCCGCAGCGTCGGCGGTAGCCTTCGCCGCAGCAGCCGCCACCCGGGCATCCCGCGCCCTCAGCAGGTCCGCCACCGGGACCGCGCGGACCGACACGTTGGACACCCAGACCGGAAGGTCCATCGTGTCGTTCGCGTAGTTCAGGAACCGCAGCAGCAGCCGGTCGGTCTTGGGGTTGGTGAACCGAGCGGCGAACGTCGCCCCGTCCAGCCCCTTCGCCACGTCGGCGGGGGTGCCGACCGGAAGGACGTACCCGATCAGCTCCCGCGGACCGGCGAACGGACCCGGAGCAGACCAGAAGTAGAAGTTGGTGCTGGCCGCCACAACCGAGCCGTCCGAGGTCCGGATGCCCTCGACCGGCACCGTGGTGGTCGAGCCGCCGGCGTCCAGCGCGGTGAGCCCGAAGTAGAAGTCCTGGAGGCTGTTGGGGTTGGCTTCCGGCTTGTCGAACGTCAGCCGGAACTCGTATGCCATGGCCGGGTCGATCTTGAAGTAGGGCGACCGGATCGTGTTGTGCCCGGTGGCCTTGTGCTTGAGCGCGGACACGACCCCCTTCCCCATGTCCCGGTCCTCGACCAGGAACTCCGTGAACGAGGTGTTCGCCGTCCAGCCATCGGTGTTCTTCGTGATCGACGGATCCGAGACCAGGTTCAGCCCGTAGGTGATCTGGGTCTGCGCCGCGTCCGCCGCCGCCTGCGCCGCGACGGCCTCGTTCCACGCGTCCCGCGCGTCGAGGGTCGCCTCGTTCGCCGTCTTCTGCGCGGCTTCAGCCGCGGCTTGCGCGGCGGCCGCGACACCGGCGGCGGCCACGGCTTTCGCGTCGGCGGCTTCCGCGGCAGCGAGCGCGGCAGCGGCGGCCTGAGCGGCGTCCCGCAGGGACTCGTTCTCCGACTCGATCCAGTCGTTCGCGGCCGGGTCCCACACGTACACGCGGCCGTTGTCCGAGTCGATCCACAGGTTCGACGTCGACTGGTCCTCCGCCGCGGTCGGCTTCTCGGGGGCGTAGATGATCCGGCCTTTCGCCGCCGCGATCCCCGCTGCCGCGAGCGCGTTCGCGTTCGCAGTCTCCGCCGCCGCGGCCGCGTCAGCCGCCGCCGACGCCGCCGACGCCGCCTCACCCTGTGCGTCCGCGAGGTCGCTCCGCACCTCCTGCAGCTCAGCCGACGACGGCATCCCGTCGAGACGGGTGTCGAGCTCCGTCAGCGTCGCCTGCGCTTCCGCGAGCGCCGCCACCCGCGCCGCAGTTTCCTCCTCGATCTGCTCCTTCGTCGCGCCGATCGCGTCGCGAGCTTCGACGATCAGCGCTTGCGCCTCGTCGATCGCGGCCGCGTGTTCCCCGATCTGCGCCGGAATCTCCCGGACGGAGTGCTCGTCCCCCGTCACCGGGTCCACCCACACGGAGTTGCCGTTCGGTCCGAGGGTCTTCACCCCGTGCGCCCCCGTCTTCGAGGACCGTGCTTCCGCCCGGATGTCCGCGAGGATTCCGGCGAGCGCCCGCTTCGGCGGGGCGTTCAGGTCACGGCGCTGCACCATCGTGTCTCTCTCTTCTCAGTTGTCGTAGGAAAGGGCGTCGTCCTGGAATTCCAGGTCCACCATCGAGCTGGTCCAGGTGCCTTTCGCGGCGATGATCCGCTTCGTGCTCGTCCCCGCCGGGACCGTCAGCCAGTCCTCGCCGAGGGTGAGGCGGGCCGCGTCCCCGACCCGCCACCGGCTGATCTCGCACCTCAGATCCGAGCCGTCGATCTTCACGCTGACCTGGGTGACCGGGACACGAGCCGCGGCGAGCTCCGCCTCCGCGTGGTCGACGAGCAGTGCCCCGTTCTCGGTGTCGCTGGTGGAGCCGACGGTCTCCAGCAGCGGCATCATCCCGTCGAGCCGCGCGAGGTCCTGCACGACCCGGACCAGGGTGCCGGCGCCCTCCCCGGCACCGGTCCAGTAGACGCGGTGCGCGAGGCGGGACGCGTCCGTCGAGATGTTCACGGATGCGACCGGGGACCGGGTCGAGGTGGTGTCGAGGTCCATCGTCCAGTCCTGCGCGATCGTGGGCTGGGCGCGGGTGCCGTGCACCATCACCCACTCCAGGTCCCCGGACTCGGCCCAGGCGGGACGGAACGCGATGTCCGGCCCATTGATCACTTGGGTGAGCTCGGTGAGCCGCTTCCATGCCTGGTTGTTCGCGAGATTCCAGCCCTCGAAAGTCCTCTGGTTCAGGCCCTGGCCGGTCTCTCGCGGGGACCCGAACCGGATCGGCAGGGCGCCGCCCGCCTTCTCGCACGCCGCCTGCACGACCTCCTGCGCGATGGTGCCGAGCGACATGCCCGTGAACGCGAGCGTCGACTCGCGCAACGCCTTCTGAGCGCTGGCCGGATCTTGGTCCGGCTCGACCGCGAGCAGCTGCCTGCGCTCGAGCACCGCGCCGATCCCGCGGCAGGTGAGGGTCGCCGTCGTGCGGGTCTCCTGCGGGGGTCCGGTGATCGGGCCCGCGATCCATGCGTCGAGAGTCCCGTCGGCGGTCTGCCAGGAGACTGCGACGCTGGTACGCCACTGCTCCCACCAGTCCGCGCCGAGACCCCGCAACTCCGCCTTCGCGACCGTCACCGTGAACTCCTCGACCCCGTTGAGGGGGATCGACCAGGTGCCGTCCGCGGCGAGATCGAGCTGCTTCCCGCGGCGCCCGTCCATCGTGCGCACCAGATGCGCGACCCAGGTCACCGGTTCGGTCCCATGTCCCACACGGACAGCTCCGTCACCGACGACCCGGTCGAGAACTGCCACGTCCCGCCCCCGGTGCCGCGGGTTCGGATGATCAGCGTATTCACCCCTTCACGGGTCCCCACCGACCAGTTCGCCGACCGGGTATCCCACTCGCGGCCGTGCACGACATCCAGCCGCCGCTTCCACACGCCGTTGGCGTTCTGCAGCTCGAGCTCGATGTACATCTGGCCCGGCGTCGCGGTCGCGGAGCGGAGCGTCGTGGTCAGGTCGATGCGGAGCAGCCGATCCGACGGCAGATGGAACCTCGACGAATGCCGGACCGTCTCCGCCATGCCGGCGGCACCACCGCCCGGATCCTCCCACCGGGCCAGACGACCCAAGCTCGCGCCGGTCGGGATCGCGAAGTCCCGGTCCAGGGACTGCTGCGCCGACGTCGTCGCCGTGATCCCCGCCGGGACCGTGAACCGGGCGATCGCCACACCCGACGGGATCGTGGTGCCCTGAACGACCTTCACCGCACCCATCCCGTCCACGTAGACGGTGTCGAATCGGGACCCCGTCGCGGGCGCCGGGACAGTGTTCACGGTGACCTCGTCGACGGGGACCAGCATGCCCAGGCGCGCCGACGACGACGTCCACATGAACGCCGCACCGGCACGCACCAGGTACGCCATGCCCGAGGTGCCCTCGACAGTCAGGCCACCGTTCGGCAGGATCCCGCTCGTCATGAATTGCGCGCCCACGATCCGCTGCAGGCCCTGCTCGGTCGTGCCCGTCCCATCAGGCTGCGGCGACTTCGGCCATGGATAACCCATCAGGAACTCCTCTCTCAGATGAAGGTGTCGCGGTGCCGGACAGTCGCCCACCCGGTCCCGCCCTGCAGAAACCCGAACGACGGCACCGCCACCCCGCCCGGCGGGATGAGGCCCCAGCCCCGCTCCCCGAGCAGATGCGACTGATCCACGCCCGCCACCTGCAGCGATCCCGCCATGTCCACCGTCACCGGCACATCAGCGAAGGTCGGCCACGGGTACGTGACCCTCCGGTCGTCGAGGCCGACCCAGAAGCCACCCGGCGACGACGCGGTCACCTCGAACACGGGGGCCGAGGCGGCGTTGCCGTGGTTCCACACCGGCTCCACCACCGACACCTCCGTGCCGAACGTGATCACCGGCCCCTGCCCGAGGCCACGCGAGAACGGCGGAAACTCGAACCCCACCCCACTGCCGACCGGACGCAGGGTCGACGAACGCCACGCCGACGCGAGGTATGGCGATTCGGAGCGCAGCGGGATCTGGAAGCGGAGGCCACGGGTCCCGAGCTTCACGACCTGGGGAGCTCCATCGAGCCGCACCCTCGTCGAGAGGACCGCGGCCCCGTCGTCACACGTCAGGTCGCCCCAGTCGCCATCGCCAAGGACTCCGGACAGGACCCGCTCATGCTGATCCCGCAGATCCGATGTGGCACAGGCGACCGCCCCATGGAGCGTGAGCACTCGGCCCTCGCGGCGCCCAGGCTCTACGAAGTCGCCATGGCCGAGGCGCTCGGTCACATCGCCGCGGACCCCCGACCCGCCGTACCAGCCCGCGACGTCCTCGACGTACCACATCGAGTCGCCTCGGACCGGTCGGTCGAACAGGGCCAGCACCTCACCGGTGGACTGGGTGAGGATCGCCGTGCGAGCGTGAACCATCAGGGGCCTCCCATCGAGGTGCGCAGCTCATGTAGACCCATCGCGTCAGCGAACCTCTGACCCCAGATGCCGGGGTCCTTCGACTCCGGCGGAGTCACCTGCACGACGGTCTGGCGCGCAGGCTGATGCCCCGCCGAGGCCTGCCCCGCCATGTAGGCGCGGGACTCGGCCGGATTCAGCACGACCTCCGGCTGCCCGGAGAGGTTCAGCGCGAAGCTGCCCGAGTCCAGAACGCC
This sequence comes from Brachybacterium sp. B718/18, assembly GCF_055454375.1. Lineage (NCBI taxonomy): Bacteria > Bacillati > Actinomycetota > Actinomycetes > Micrococcales > Dermabacteraceae > Brachybacterium > Brachybacterium sp. B718/18. The sequence continues at coordinate 64,850 of NZ_JBVDDO010000001.1, forward strand.
GCCGGTGTCGAAGATCCCGCCGTCGACGATGCCGCCGAGCGCGTACCCGCCGGCCCGGTCCCATCCCTTGGTGAGGGACCCGTACCTGGCCAGCGTGTAGTTGATCGACGCGAGCATGTTCGACAGGGGGTCGTAGATGTTCGAGGAGTAGCCCGGTTCCGCATAGGCGCGGAACGTCGACGGGATCACCTGCATGAGCCCGCGCGACGCGTTGCCGGCCGCGGCGTTGGAGTCCCAGCCGTTGTAGGCGTTGGGGTCCCCGGACGACTCCTGGTTCATCCGGCGCAGCATCGAGGCGAGGTTCGTCGAGGACATCTGCCCCTTCATCGACAGAGCCGTCGACGCGAGACTGCGCCACCGCTCCGCACCTCCCGCACCAGCATCCGATCCGCTGCCCAGGTCGAAGAAGCCGGTGACCTTGTCCGCCACCCAGTCCTTCGCGCCCGAGATCAGCTTCTGCGGAAGCTCGAACAGCAGGTCGCCGAACATCGAGTCACCGACACCGGAGCGGACCTTCTCCTTCAGCGAGTCCCACAGCCCCTCGAGCGGATTCCACCAGCTGCTCCCACTGCCGTCTCCGGCGGCGCCGCCCGCGCCCAGGTAAGGCAGGGGGTCGACGTACTTGCCGTCGCGCTTCAGCGAGAAGTGCAGGTGCGGCCCGGACGACCGGCCAGTCGAGCCGACGCGGGCGATCGGCGCACCAGCCCCGACGGAGTCGCCCCGCCCAGCGATGTAGCTGGACAGGTGGTGGTAGCCCGCGACAAGACCGTCGCCGAGCCGGAGCTCGAGCTTTTTGCCCGCATTCGGGTTCCAGGTGTGCGACACCGTGCCCGGCCCCACTGCGAGGAGTGTCGCTCCCTGCGGCATCGGCCAGTCGATGCCCTTGTGCGCACCGCCGCGCGCACCGAAGCCGTCGCCCCGCGGGTAGCTGCCCGCGAACGGGGACAGCAGCTTCACGAGACCGCCGCCGGCATACCCGCCGCCGAGCCAGTCCGCGAAGCTCATGCCCCGCTTCGCCGCCTCGTTCGCGCCGAGGAACGCGGCCCGCGACGCCGAGTCGCGGAGTCCCTCGGAGACGAGCACACCCTCGCCCGAGCGCATCGGGGTGAGGACGTCGTCCCCGTGGCGCATCGGCGTGTAGCCGGGGAGGATGCCACCTCGAGCCCACCCCGCGGGGAGGGCGACGTCCTTGATGGGGTCCAACCCGAAGGTCTCCGCGACGGAGTTGTAGTTCCCGATGATCGCGTCGTTGATGATCTTGTTGACCACGAACTCGACCGGCACCTTCGCGGTGTCGCGGATCCCCTCCCACGCCGTCTGCACGGCGTCCTTCATCGTCTCGAAGGCGCTCTTGATACCTCCGGTGACGGTGTCGAACAGGGGCCCGACGGTGTCGCGGAACCAGTTCGCGACCGGCGCGATCACGGTGTCCCGGACGAACGCCCACGCGGTCTTCAGCGAGTCCCGCATGACGTTGAATCCGGACTTGATCGACTCGATCACTGACGAGATGATCGGCCACGCCGTGTCCCGGAACCACGAGACGACCACGCTGATCGAGTACTTGATCCCCTCCCATGCGGGCTTGAGGATCGTCTGCCACAGCCAGGTGGCCGCGGACGCGATCGCATCCCAGGTCAGCTTCAGCACCGGCCAGCCGGTGTTCACGACCCAGTCGATGACCGCCGCGATCGCAGCCCGGATCCCCTCCCAAGCGGGCTTGAGGACCGTCTGCCAGAGCCACGTCGCGACGGGCGCGATGACGTTGTTGAAGTACCAGGTCAGCAAGTCGATATAGACGAGCACCGCGGTGACAGCGATCGCGATCGCCGTCTTGATGCCGTCCCACGCGGGCTTGAGGATCGTCTGCCACAGCCAGATCGCGGCACCGGCGATCGCGTCCCACACGCCCTTGATGAACGGCCAGGCGGTGTTCACGAGCCAGTCGACGGTCGCGCCGATCGCAGCCTTGATCCCCTCCCACGCGGGCTTCAGGACCGTCTGCCACAGCCAGACCGCGGCATCGGAGATGGCCTGCCACGCCGTCTGCAGCGCCGGCCACGCCGTCTGCACGAACCAGTCGACCACCACAGCGGCCACGGACTTGATCCCGCCCCAGACCTTCGCCCAGATCTCCTGACCGGTCTCGGTCTTCGTGAAGAACCAGGTGAGCGCGGCGACGAGCAGGGTGATCCCGGCGATGATCCAGCCGATGACCGGGATCGACTTGATACCCGTCGAGATGGACAGGAACAGGGCCTTCGCCGCGCCGGACGCGAAGTACGCGGCGCCGGCAGCGGCGGTGAGTCCGGTTGCGAGGATCCCGAACACGAGCGGGTTCGCACGGAAGAACTCGCCGACCCCGATGATGGTGTCGGCGAACACGTCGAGCGCCGGCATCATGCCGCTGCCGAGGCTCGTGCCGATGTCCGAGAACGAGCGCTTGATTCGGTCGAACGGGGACTGCGCCTCGGCGAGCGCGTCGGACATCCGCTCCGTCGATCCCGCGATGTCGCCCATGCCGGCGGCGGCGGTGTCGAGGTCGAGGGCGTAGAGCGCCCCGCCGAGGTCCTCCGCCTGCGTGCCGAACAGGCCAACGGCGATCGCCGAGCGTTCAGCCGGGTCCTCCACCTCGCGGAGCTTCTCCAGCACCTCCTGGGTTGCGTCGCGTGCGCTCTGCCCGCCGGCCGCGATGCGAGTGGCCATCTCGCCGGAGTCCAGGCCGAGGCCCTTGAACGCGGCGGTGGTGGTCTTCGACCCGTCGATCGCGCGGATGCCGAATTCCTTGAAGGCATCGGCGACCTTGTCCGCGTCCCGCGCGCCGGCGTTCAGACCCTGCGACATGAGGCCGACGGCGTCTGCACCGTCGATACCGAGGCCGCGGAACAGGGTCCCGTACTCGGTCATGGTGTCGGTGAGGTCGTCGGCCTTATCGGCGCCGGACTGGAAGCCGCGGGTGAGGACGTCGAAGCCTTCCTCGGCGTCCTTCACCATGCCGGTGCGGATCATCTGGGAGACGGCCTTGATGTTGTCCTGCGGTTCGTTGCCGAACGCCTCCGACATCGCGATCGACATCTCGGTCGCCCACTGGGTGTCGACGTCGGGGCCGAGGTACTGGCGGACGGCGGCGGTCGCGTCGGTCGCCGCGCCGAGGTCCTCGCCGAACCCGGCGCGGTACGCGCCGGCGGCGTCCTTCCCGAGCTCCTGAGCGTCCGCCTCGGACAAGCCGAGCGAAGCCTTCAGCTTGGCCTTGCTCGAGACCGACTCGATGCCCTCCTGGAACAGCTCCCCGAACGACGCGCCGATACCGAGGGCCGCACCACCAGCGAGCAGCGCACCCTTGAGGCCGTCGAGCATTCCGGCGCCCGCATCGTCGCCCGCGTCGTCGAAGTCGCCGGCGACGTCGTCCGCGGCCTTCTTCGACTCGCGGCCGATGCCGTCGAACGCGCCCTTGAAGTCGCCGCTCATCGCGGTGCGGACCCGGTCGCCGAGGGTCATGAACGGCCGCTCGGCGTCGTCGGCCGCCTTCTTCGCGTCGTCGAGAGCGGACTTCGTCTCGGCGAGCTTCTTGTTCGCCCGATCCGTGGCGGACTCCTGCTCGAGCTGCGCCGCCTGCACCTTCTGCGCGGCGAGCGCGAGCCGGTCCTGCGCCTGGAGGACCTGGGAGGAGCCGCGGTCGTACTTCGCGAGGGCCTCGGTGACCTTCGCCTGCGCGATCTCCTCCTTGCGGCGGGCGTCCTCGACCTTGAGGGCCTGCCGTTCGACGGTGGAGGTGACCTGCTTCGAGGCCTGCTCGTAGGCGTCCTGCGCCTTCTTCACGTCCTGCTCGGTCGCCTTCGCGACCTGGCCGGTGAGGGACTTCCCCATCCGCTTCCCGGAGTCGGCGGCGACCTTCTCCACCTTCCGGAAGGACTGCCCGAGGGATGGGGCGAGGTCGTCACCGGAAGCAGCGATGCTTATGTAGGCGGTGGCGAGCTCGACTGCGGATGCCATGGTGCCCCACCCCTTCCTGTGTCAGAGGAGGGGTGGGGTCACCACCCGAGCATGCGGTCGATTTCGTCGAGCGTCGCGACGCCGGTCTCGATGGTCCCGGACTGCTGGGACCCGGCCGAGGGCCGCGGGATCGGCGCGGGCAGCTGGTGGGGCTTCACCCCGGACAGGCTGCCGACCTGTGCCCGGAGGGTGCGGAGCTCGTCGACGATGCCGGCGAGGAGGTCCCGCTCCGGGTTGCCCCAGGGCCAGTCCTTCGGGCTCACGGCGCGCCGGATCGGCGCGTCGTAGGGGGCGTACTCGATCACGGCGAGCACGTCACCCCAGTCGGTGCCACTGCTGACCGGGTCCTCGAGGTCACGCCACCGCAGCCCGGCGGCGATGAGCGTCGCCTCGACTGCGGTGGTGTGCTCCTCGTGGACAGCGATCAGCGAGAGGATTTCCCCACGTCGGTCTTCGACGCCTTCTGCCACGCCTTCACGAAGGCCTGGACGTCGTCACCGGACAGCTCGTCGATGGCGTCGCGCTGCTCGTCGACGTCGTCGCCGGCGAGGTTCTCGATCAGCCAGTTCTCCAGAGCGCCCGGCTCGGTGCTCAGCTTGCGCTGGACGCCGAGGGGGACCTGGCGGGCGGACGGCAGGTTGAAATGCGCTTCGTCGTCGAACAGGTCGGGGACGGGGAAGCGGACGCGGTCGTAGACGACCTTCTTCTTGCGGGTGAACTTGGACTTCTTCGGCTCGGTCATGTCGGCTCCTGGAGAGTGCGGGACGGGTCGGCTCAGAACAGCAGGGAAGGGACCTGACCCCGGTGAGCCGATCAACCGGGGCCAGGTCGTCGAGGGGAGGCTCAGGCCTCCAGAGGGTCGCCCTCGTCGGGCAGCACCGGCTGCTCGATCGCGTCGAGACGCCCGGCCAGCGAGGCCAGCGTCCTGGCGAGCTCGTCGACCACATCGCGCACCTCGGCGAGCGCTGCGGTGAGCGCGTCGTGGTCCTGCAGGTGGGTGTGTGAGCCCTCGGTGGCGGGGGCGGGGAGTGCGGTGGTCCAGTGGCCCATGGGGTCCTTCCTGTCCGGGGGTGGGGGCAGCCTCTACGCGGCGCTCAGTAGAGCGCCGCGTAGAGGTCGGTCATCCCCCCGAGACGACTCCGTCGTCGAAGTAGTCGTAGACGGGGACGTCGTTCTCGTCGGCGTGGCAGCGCAGCTCCACCGCGTACTTGATGCTGGTGGAGTCGACGTACTGGACGTCGCCGGAGAACACGAGCTGGCCCTCCGGGATCACCTTGCGCTGGGTGCCGCCCTTCGCGCGGAGCATGTCGATCGCCCACACACCGGGGTCGGGCAGGCCCGACTTCCAGCGGACCTCGATCAGGTTGCCGTGCGACGCGGTCGCGGGGGTGACGATGACGTTGTCCTCGCCGACGATGCTCTTCAGGGTCTCCGCGTTGGAGGACTCCATCAGGGTGAACGTCAGGACGACGCCGTACTCGGTCTCGTGGGTGGCGACGGTGGCGCCACCCCACGCGGTCTCGTCCTCCGCCGACCGGTTCACCGTCTGGGTGACCGCGTCGGTGGTGACGTAGCCCTGCTTCACGAACGCGGCCGCCAGGGCGGTGGACGCATCGGTGGGGAGGGTGGTGCCCAGCGGGGCCTTGCAGATGCCGCCGCGCGCGGTGAGCGGCTTGACGGCGGAGACAGCAGCGGTTCCCTCTGCCATGGTCATGCTCCTTCTGTTGAGAGGATCGGGAGTTCCTCACCGACGAAGGAGACTTCGGCGGCGAGCCTGTGCACCGGGGTCCCCGTATCGGGGTCCGGCATGTCTGTGGGGTCCTGGATGATCACGGGGTTCCACACGTCGGCGTACTGGTCCCAGACGCGGAGCAGCGCGGCGAGCCAGCGGGCATCGCGGGAGGACCGGTCGGAGTCCGCGGCCCAGCACTCGAACTGCAGCCGGACCCGGGTGTAAACGCGGTCGTGGGCGCCGGACCCGCCGGACTCGCGGACGATCAGGAACGGCATCCGCGTCTCGAAGCTCGCGGGGAGCCGCGGGTAGACGTTGCTGTAGAGGCCGGCGGCGCGCACCCAGCCGCGGACCATCACAACAGGGTCGGGGAACACGACGCCCGTGATCCCGGCTGCCAGGTCGGGGTAGGGCATCGCGATCACCTGCCCTTGTCGAGGTTCTTCAGCAGGGTGCCGTGGCGGAGGTTGTCCCGTTTCCCGCGAGCGGTGCGAGTGATCACGGACGCCGCGGCGCGCGGCTCCTCGAGCACCAGCTCCGTGGCGAGGTACGGGTCCTCCTCGTCGGGCCGCTCCGTGGCGACCCCGGCGTTGGCGGCGTCCGCGATCGCGTCCGCGCGCCGCTTCATGTCCGCGAACACAGCGGGGGAGGTGAGGATCTGCTCGATCGCTTTCGGGGAGAACTCGAGGCGGACGCCGACGTTGATGTCCACCATCAGGTCACCGCCTTCAGCGCGATGTCCGTGCCGAGCACCGTGCCGGTGAACGGGTTCCGCCGGACCGTCGAGGCATGCCCGACTACCTGGTAGGTGATGCCGTTGACCGTGAACTCGTCGAACTCCGAGTAGGCGAATGCGCGCTGGAAGATCAGCGTGCCGGCTGACTGGAGGCGGTGCCCCTCGGCGAGGTCCTCGCTGGTGGAGCCGGGCGCCCACACCCCATCGGAGACGTCGACCCAGGGCCCCCAGGTCTCCCGCTCCTCGCCGCGCTCGTTCTCGATCCAGCCGAGGTGCGGGTGATGCCGGACCGTGTCGATGCTGGACCAGGCCATCACAGCCTCCAGGCGCGGCGAGGACGGGCGAACAGGTGGTCGTAGCAGTCCGGGTCCGGGAACGACCCGCGCGCCCCGCCAGAGGACGCGGAGTCGCACAGCGCGGCGAGCGCGGCACGGTCGTCCTTGTCGAGGACGCCGCGGCCGCCGGTGATGTAGGTGACGGAGAACGGGCCCGCGGACTGCGCACGCGCGAAGTCGACAGTGTTGCGGACCCGGTCGATCGCGCGGAGCACGATCAGCTTCGCCTCGGCGCGTCGACCGGAGTCTGCGCCGTCGGCGGTGAGGCAGGGGGCGAGCCGGTCGACCGCGGAGTTCGCGGCTTCGAAGAAGATCGACAGCCACGGCTCCGTCAGCCCCGCGACCAGTTGGTGGTCGCTCGCGGTGAGCAGGTCAGCCATGCTCGCCCCCTCTCCTCATCACTCGGTGGGCTTGCCGGCGGCCTCGATCGCGGCGATCACGTCGTCGCGCGAGGCGTCGTCCGCGACCTCCACCTCGACGGCAGCGGCGTAGGTCCGCCACGCCTCGGCGCTGGAGCCCTGGCCGGCCTTCGGGGGCGGCGACACCTTGACCGGGTCGCCGTTACCGCCCCCGGCGGGATCGGCTAGCGCCTGCGGGGTGCCGCCCGGGGGGATCGGGGGGATCGGCGGCAGGTCCTCGGGGCTGTCCGCCTCGGGGATCTCGAGCAGCTCGACCTCCTCGAGCAGCCCGATCTGGGCGAGGTGCTCGGCGTTGGTCGCGGCCTCGGGCACGATGTTGCCCTTGTAGAGGTACCGCTCGGTCCCGCCGATCTTCACGACCGCGGCTGCGGCCTTCACTCGGTAGGTCATGGTCAGATCCCCGTTCCGGTGATGCGGATGCCGGCGCGGGGCTCGAGCACGACGGGCACGAACACGCGGCGGCCGCGGACCTTGTAGGCGTCGGTGTCCTCGTCGCGGATCGACTTCACCTCGACGCCCTCGACGTTCGAGTAGCCGGGCGACTGGATGTTCTCGGTGGCGATGCCGCCGAGCTGCTCACGGTCCAGCAGCAGCGGGTCGCTGAAGGGGACGTGCTTCGAGGTGACCCAGGTGAACCCCATGTAGTCGGGGATCACTCCGGTCAGGGCGAAGTTCGCGGACTCGCGCGGCACGAGGTCGGACTTGATCATCGCGCCGGCGACCTTCGCGAACTGCGTCGGCTTCAGCACGACGGTGCTGTAATCGAAGCTGTAGTCGTCGTTGATCTCCTCGTACTCCGCCTTCACGGACAGGGCGGTGTCGACGATCGCGTCGGCCGCGCCGGCGCCGGTCCACTGACCGGCCGCGGCCTCGGACTGCGTGATCTTCGAGGCGATCACGGACAGGCCGACGCCGTCGCCGTGGCGGATCATGCCGTTGACGATCTTACGCAGCGCCTTGTCGACGGGGGAGATGTTCAGGCGGGAGATCGCCTCGTCGGTGACCTTGGAGTCCTGGCCCCACTTCTTGGTCATGGCCGCGGCGAGCTCGCCCGCGGTCATGGTGGTCATGGGGTACTCGCCGCCGGGCGCGATCGCCTCCGGCGAGTCGGCGGGGAAGATCTCCTCACCGGTCTCGTACAGGATCGCTCCACCGGTCGCGACGTACCGGCCGGTGAGCAGGAAGTCCGAGATGAACTTCTGCCGGGCCAGCTCCGCGGCGCGCTTCGCGAGCAGCGCCGGGGACTTCATCAGGTGGTGGATCTGGGTGGTGGTGAGGTCGCTCCCGACCGTCACCGGCGCTGCCGGGTACTGGTATGCCATCTCGGGTGCCTCCTCAGGCCTTGAACTTGATCTGGGTCGGGGCGCCATCGGCGGCGGCCGCGAGCGCGATGCCGACCGGGTTGGTGGCATCGCCGAGGGTGGCGACCTTGCCGTCGGCGGCGGCCGCGACCTTGTCGCCGGCGGCGATGGCGCCGGCCGCGACAGGGCGCTGCACGCCACCGTCGTAGACGGTCACGTCCTCACCGACCTTCGCGTCGAACGCGGCGATGCCGACGACGCGGGCGGAGTCCGCGCCGGCGGGTCCGACAGCGCGGTCGCCGGTGAGCTCGACCACCTGCGAGGCGGTCACGTCAGCGGAGACGCTGTAGGTGACGGCCGCGCCGGGCTTGAACAGGGGCGAGTAATCCGCCATGGTCAGTTCTCCTTCGTGGGGGCGCCGAAGGCGCGGTTGTAAAGGGCCTCGTCGGCGTCCACGGAGCCCGCGTCGCCGATCTGGTCCACGGGGATCAGGCCGGAGGTGAGGCGCTCGAGGTCGGCGGTGGCGCCCTCCTCGTCCACCTCGAGGGCGTTGAGCCAGGACTCGCGGCGCGCGGGCCCGAACTTCCCGGCCTTGATCGCGTCGTCCACGAGCTGCTCGCGGCGTGCGGTGTCCTGCTCGGCGCGCGCGGAGCGGCCCGCCTCGGCGTCGGCACGGAGGGAGGCCAGCACCTCGGAGTCCACGATCTCGGACCCCTCCGGCAGGTCTCGAGGCGTGGGCGCCGCGGCGGCCGGGGTCGGCTCGGCGCGCTCGGCGAGCGCCTCGTCGACCGCGGCGAGCAACTGGTCGTCGGTGAGCTCCGCGTCGTCGGCGATGCCGATCCGGTTGCGGAGCCCCTTGATGAGCTTCGACATGTCGTCGTCTCCTTCATGGGTGGGGGTGACCGACTGCTCCGCCGGCCGGGGGCCCGCCGCCGCGGCTGCGGCACGGGGGATGTAGGGGGACGGGGCGTCGGCCCGTCCCGCGTGGGCGAACACGCCGAGGTTGAAGCGGGCCTCGGCGGCCGGCTCTTCGGGCTCGTCCTCGGAGAGGATTGCGTCGGCCAGGCCCGCGGCGACGGCCTCCTCGTCGCTGTACCAGGACTCGACGCGCATGGCCTCGAGCCAGTCAGCGACGTCACCGCCGGCCTTGCCCTGGTAGATCCGGGCGAGGTTCGTGTTCAGGCGCTCGAGGTCGTCGGCCGCCTTGCGCATGTCGCCCGAGTCGCCCATGGCTAGCATCCACGCGTTGTGGATCATGACCTCGGCGTTCGGTGCGATCAGCACCCGGTCGGCGCCCATGGCGATGAACGATGCGGCCGACGCGGCGAGCCCGTCGATCACGACCGTCACCGATGCCGTGTGCTGGCGCAGCTGGTTCAGGATCGCGAGACCCTCGTGCACCTCCCCGCCGGGGGAGTTCACGTGCAGCTCGATCTCCTCGACGCTCGACGGCAGCGCATCGAGCGCCTGCCCGAACTCCTTCGCGGAGAGCCCGAACCAGTCGCCCCAGGAGTCGATGGGGTCGTAGATCCGCAGCACGGCCTTCGACTCATCGCCGGTCGAGGACGGGGCCTCGGCACGGACGGCGGTCTTCTGCTTGTTCGTGGCGAAGTTGAAGCGGTCACGGAGCGTCCGTCCCATCGTCGCCTCCTTCCGGGATGGTGGGGGTGCCCTGCACGCCGGTGGTGCCGATGTCGCGGGCGGTGGAGGGATCGGCTTCGGGCAGGCCGTAGCGGTCGCGCATGAACCGCTCGAGCTTCTCGTCGGGCCGGATCACCTTCGTCTGCACGAGGGACTGCAGCGCCTCCGCAGTCGCGGGGGTCTGCGCGCCGATCTCGTCGAACGTGATGCGCGGTGCCTGGACGGTCTCGCCGAAGTTCAGATCCACGAGGTCGCCGACGATGTGCTGCGTCGCGACGTCGGCGATCAGCTCGGCGACCGTCTGCAGCGAGAGGGTGAAGAAGTCCGCGAACGTCGTCCCCAGCGCCCAGGACCCCGTCTGCGTGCCGAGGTTCAGGAAGTGCGCCAGCGCCGAGCGGGCCATCTGCTCGTCGTAGTAGCGGATCGGCTTGTCCGCGTCCGGCAGAGACCCGGTCACGCCGAGTAGCTCGAGCTTCGCGCCGAACGGGATCGCCGCGCCCGCCGTCTCCCCGGACCGGAACTTCTTCGCGATCTCGAGGCCGCGTTCGATCTCGGCCTTCTCGCGCTGTTCGTGCTGCGTGGCGTCGAGGCCGAGGGTGGAGAGGTCCGGTGCGGTGTAGATCGGGACGCCCATGCCGTTGCGCTCGACCGTGGTCGACTGGACTCGGAGCAGGCGGTCCTTGAGGAGCCAGAACTTGTAGGACGGGCGGAGCATCGAGACGCCGGCCCAGTTCGCGCCCTCGCGTTCCGGCACGTAGGCGACGAGCCGGTCGACCTTCATCGTCGAGGTCCGGGTGTCGACGCCGAGCTGCTCGACGGCCTTGAGCCCGCCGTCGCGGTCGACCTTGATGTTGCTGATCGACGCCTGCGGTCGCCAGCCGAGCTTTCGCAGCCACAGCCGGCCGTCGCTCTCGTTGAAGGTGTAGACCTGCTCGAAGAACGCGAACCCGAAGTCGAGCGAGGTCAGCGCGAGCCGGAGGTGCTCGTTCCATGAGAACCGCTGGCGCCGGCGCGCCACGGGCGCGGGCTGTCCCGCAATCGGGAGATCGAGGTTTGCAGCGATGAACTCGACCACCGCGTCGTCCGCGCCGTTGGGGTCCAGCTGCCACGCGGTGCGCTGGATCGGCAGCTTCACCGCCTTCAGCACCGACTGGATCTGCGTCTCTTCACGCCGCATCCGGGCATAGATCGGGATCGACTCAGGGAACCGCAGCGCGGGATTGTCGTCGTCCTCGAGCTCGAACGTGTCCCACCCGGCGATCGCCGAGCGCTTCACGTACCCGACTTCACGGGTCGGTGCAGCCATGCGGCCACCTCCTTTCAGAAGCGCGCCGAGAGCACGTCGATGTCGTCGCGGCCGACCACGGACTCGGAGGCCAGGACGCGGGGCGCCGCGGCGGACGTCCGCTGCTGCTGGGACTCGGTCTTCTTCAGACCCCAGATCGCCAAAGACATCGCCTGCACCGCGGAGGACGGCACCATCGGGTCGCCCTGATCCCAGGTCTTCAGGTTCTGTGGCTTGTTCATCACCCGCGGCACCGCCGCAGCGAGCGCATCGTCCAGCTCCGGCTGCGGCGGATGCGCGACCACACCGCCGTTGACGTACTCGATCGTCATGTCGAACGCCGCCGCGACCTCGCTCATGTGCATCCCGATGTACCGGACCCCAGCGCGCGTCAGGTCCGAGGTGACCGTCGCGGCGTTCTTCTCATCCAGCACCACCAGGCGCGCGGACAGCTCGGTCCGGAGCTCCTTCAAACGCCCCGCGAGCCACAGCGTGCCCGCGTTCGTCGCGAGATGCTGGACCAGGATCCTCCCGTCGTCGAGGCGCTGCGCCCCGCAGATCGACGAATACCCGCCACCGCGCCCGATCGACACGGCGAGCGCCACGCGACGGGTCAGCCAGGTGCTGACCTCGAACTCGTACCAGCGATCCATGTCGACGTCGCTGTTGGACTGCTCGGCGGCCTCGTCACGGTTCGGCCAGATCGACAGGCGCTCACGCCCGAACGCGTCCCTGCCCGGGGTCGTATCCCGGTCGTGCTGATCCTGGATCGTGTCCCACTGGATCCGATGCGGAGCAGCAGGGTTCGCCTGCGCCCACACCCCCGGGTCAGCCTTGTCGATCCCCGGCGCGATCTCGGGATCATCAGACCCTTCCGGCGTCCACTCCATCCAGCCAGTCGACGACGCGGTACCGGACCGTCCACGATCCCGAACGCCTTCGAACACCTCCGAGTCGTTCACGCCCTCCTCGGGCACCGTCCCCGTGAACAGCTCCTGCCGGTTCGGCACGGCCGACTGGGTGTAGGTGAGGGCGTTGTGAGCCGCCTGCGACTCCTCCTGCGCCTCGTCCTGCACGATCACGTCACCGGAGAAGCCACGGCCCGAGTTCTTCGAGCGCGCCACGAACCGGATCCGGTCGCCGAGCTTCTGCCCCTTCCGAGGCTTCAGCACGATGCCCTCGCGCCCGTTCGCCGTGTAGATGCCCCGCTCCGCGACCATCCGCATGAGCTGCGGCTGGGACTCGATCACGGACTTCAGCCGCTCGAACCCATCGATCGCGGTCTTCATCTCGTGCGCCGTGTGCAGGATCGTCTTGCGCCGGCCATCGGAGCGAGGGAACAGGAACAGGTGTGCGAGGTCGTACGCGACGAGGATCTCGCCCTTGCCGTTCTGGCGCGACACCAGCAGACCGAACTCCGTCGACGCCCACTGCCCCGCCTCATCGACCGCGAATAGCCCGTCGATCACGTACGCCTGCCAGTCGTCGAGCCGCACCCCGCACGCCGCGGCGAACGCCGTGACCTTCGGGCCGTACGTGCCGACCGCTTCAGGCGTGCTTTCGATCCTCGGCCGCTGGGAACCGGACAAGCCCCGTCGGACCGGAGAGGAACTCACCCAGAGCACCACCCTCCGTCTCGCTCTCGTCACCGAGATCGCCGAGTGCCGCGAGCGTCTCCCGACGCTCCTTCGCCAGCGCCGGCATCTTCCCCGGATCGTTCTCCGCCGCCCACTCGATCGCGCCCCGCAGAAGCTCCACCTGCCAGCGCAGCTCCTCCGCGACACCGCCGGGCCCCGCCTTTACGCGGGCCGGAGCCTGCGGAACCGGCACTGGAATCTCCGGCACCCGCTCCGCCGCGCGGCGCCGCGACTGGTTCACCCGCTTCGCCTCCAGACAGGCGCCGCACGGCTCCTCACCGCGCCGCAGATGCCGTTTGTACGCCGCGACAGTCCCGCACGGCTGCAGCTCACGAGGCACCCCAGCACCTCCTTCGCATGGGACCCCGCGGGTCATGTGTCCCTCGTGGGACACGCACCGACACCTCGGAGAGAGAAGAGCCAGGTCCGACCGGGAGCGAGGCAGCGGCCCCCGTCACGATGATCACGACGGGGGAGGGGTCGGCATCACTGCAGGTCACAGGCTCGCAGGTGGTGGGGTCGCGGGGACCAGCACCGGCGTGGGCACGTCACCCTTGCGGGCGTTGCACCCCCGGCACCGTGCCTCGAGCTGCTGGCCGATCAGCCGGCCTCCGTTGTTGAGCGCGAGCGGATGGTCAGCGGTGAAGCCTCGAGCGGACTGCGGCCGCCCCCAGTCGAAGGGCCTGCCGCAGCCGGGGCACGGCCAGCCGTTCGCCTTGTAGCGAGCTGCGAGTGCGGCCTGTGCTCGTCGGTAGGCGCGGTGCCCGCGTCCGTTCCGGATCGCCTCGGTGGAGGAGCTCATGAGCTCACCTCCCGGGCTGTCGGCGGTCCGGCTTACGATGCGGCCATGGAAGCTAAGGGCAGGACCGGGAAGGTCGAGTTCGATGGGCGTGCACTGCACGTCCACCACATGACGGGCGGTACGAAGATGATCCCGCTGAAGCAGGTCGGTGCGGTGTCGCTGCGCGAGCCGACGCTGTTCGGCGGCATGGGTGTGTGGTCCGTGTCGGTCGCGGGCGAGGTGCAGTCCTCGAAGTTCCGGACGTCGTTCGGGAACGCGAAGGACGAGAACTCTGTCGTCGTCGCGAACAAGAAGCAGTACGCGGCGTTCAAGGAGCTGACGGATGCGGTGAACGCGGCGATCCTCGACCTCTGAAGTCGGGGATGGTGGTGCGGCGCCGGCCCGGCAGGTTGTCTCTCCTGCAGGGCCGGCGCCGTTGCGCTGCGCGAGGTTCCCCGTGGAGGATCGATGTGGTCTTCCTTCGCGCGCGTCCCGCGAGCACCGTCCGCCATGGGGTGCGTCGAGCGGGGGCATAGGGGAAGCCCCCGGTCACCAGTGTGGTGGTCGGGGGCTTCGGGGTATGGCGAGTACGGGGTTAGTGTCTCACGACTCTCGACTGGATTCAACGACGCGCTGATCGATGTCGTCGCTGATGTGGATCAGGGTCTCGGCGGGTGTGGCGGGGGTGCCTCGGAGCTCTGCGATCTGGTCCTCGAGGATCGCGATGGCCCGCATCATGTCGTCGGCGAGCTCGGTGATCTCGATGGCGGTGGCGTCGGGGCCACTGGTCTGGATCAGGCGGTGGCTGAGCTGATACGCAACGGGGTTCCGCTGGGGGTCGAAGTGGCCGGACTCGAGGTAGGTGGGGTCGAGGCTCATGCGGTTCTCCTGGCGTCGATGATGTCGCCGGCACGGTACCGGCCGGGGGCGGTCTCGCTGATCTTTCCACGGTGCCGCCATGTCGTGAGGGTGGATGGGTTGATCCCGAGATGGGTGAGGTCGCGGCGGGTGAGCTCATGCTCGGGATGCTGCTCGAGCGCCTCCCACAGCTGCTCCTCGGTGATCGCCTCCTCGAGAGGGGTGGAGTCGTGGCGGTCGTCGACCTCGGGAGGGCATAGGGCGCGCAACCGGCCGTGCACGGCCTCGAGGTCATCCCGCCATGCCGGGGCCCACTGGGATTCGAGGATCCACGGGGTCTGGTCCCTCAGGTACCGGAGGGCTTCGGCGAAGCGGAGCCGGGCGGGCGGGACCTGGTCGTGGTCGTCGTAGATGGTGTGAGCCCACTCGACGATCGTCTGCGCGGGGTGAGGTGTGTCGTCGCCGTAGGTGGCGTCGGATGCCCAGGGGCCGGTGAGGACGAGGACGTCCCCGCCGGGGAGCGGCGGCTCCGTGCTGCTGGCGGGGCCAGCGAGATCCATGGCGTACCCGGAGATGGTGAGCATCGTGTCGGGGATCTCGGCGAGCAACTCGGCGATCTCGTCGAGCCGGTTCCGCCACCGGTTGATGGTGTTCAGTTGCTCGAAGTCGTCGAGGCTGTGGTCGATGCTCATCGTGCGGCCTTCTTCCGTGCGGCGGGGACGAGCCAGATCGTGCGGCCGCGCTCGCGGCGGAGCTGGAGTCCGGGGCCGTAGCGGCGGGTGAGGAGCTCGGTCATCTCCCGCACCACGGAGGGAGTCGTCGTGTTGATCGACGCGATGGGTCGCCCGTCGGTAGGGAGCAGCGGGGCGGCGTACGGGCTGCGGCTGGTGGTGGTCATCGGGTCAGCTCCTGGGTGGTCGAGTCGGTGGGGATCGGGTCGCCGAAGCCGCTCGAGCGGAGCTGGGCGAGGAGGGAGTCGAGGGTCATGCGGACGGTCACGTCGGGGCCGGCCTGTAGCTCGGCGGTGAGCTCGGCCGGGTAGGCGCGCCACTGCGCGAGCCACGACGCGCGCACGTACGCCCACCAAAGGTGTGCCCGGTTGGCGCCGACGCCGTTCCGCTTCGTGATGAGCGCGCCGGCGAGCGCTCGGGCGTTGGCGAGCTCCCGCTCGGTCTCGACCATCCATGCTTCGATCTGGGCGTCGGATGCGGTCTCGGCGGCCTTCCCGCCCTTGACCTCGAGGTGGACGTAGGGGGCGAGGCGCACGTCGCCGAGGTCTTCGGCGCCGTGGAGGGCGAGCCGTTCAGCGAGGGGGAACCCGAGGGGGATCGCGGCGCGGACGACGGCGCTCTCTGCGCTGGTGCCGATCTGCTTCGGCCGGTTGGTCATGCTGCTGCTCCATTCGTGAGGCGGGTGATGTGGCGGTCGAGGACGAGACCGACGAGGACGTCACGGACAGTCGCCTGCTCCGGCGCGTCAGTGACGGCATGGTCGGAGCCGGGGGTGAGGTGGTCGAGGGTCTGGATGGAGGTGGCGAGGGTGGCGTGGATCTTCGCGTCGAGGGTCCGTTCTGCGATGAGGGTGGTGATCTGGACGGGGGCGGTCTGGCCGATGCGGTGGACGCGGTCCTCGGCCTGCACGACCCCGGCCGGGGTCCAGTCCGTCTCGACGAAGAGCACGTCACTGGAGCGGGTGAGGGTGAGGCCGACGCCGGCGGCGACGATCTGCGCGATGAGCACGTCGATGTCGCCGGCCTGGAAGCGCTGCACGATGTCATCCCGCTCGGCGTGGCTGGTGGCGCCGTGGATGGTGGCGACGCGCATGTGCGGGGCGAGCGCGGCGGAGAGCCCTTCGAGGACGTCGCGGTGGATGCCCCAGACGATGAGGGGCCGGTCGGGCGCGCCGTCGTGGTGGTCGCGGATCCAGTCGATCGCGGGGTCGATCTTCGCGAGGCCGGTGGCGCGGCGCAGCTGGGAGACGTAGCGGCGGTTCTCCGACGCCCACGCCTGCAGCTGCTCCATGTCCATCACGGGGTTGTGGTCGAGGTACTTGGTGACGGCCTTGTCGAGGTCGGCGTGCGCGGCGACGTACTCGTCGTGGGAGGGGGTGATGGTGTGGGTGGTGCGCATCTTGGCGGGGAGGTCGGTGAGGACGTCGGCCTTGGTGCGGCGGGTCCACACGAACGCCTCGAGGAGCGCGTGCAGCTCCGGCAGGCGCTTCTTGATGGGGCGCGGGTTCCCCCACCTGTCCGGGCTGGTGTACCGCTGCTCGAAGGTGCGGCGGGTGCCGCCGGGGAACCAGTGGAGGTGCCCGAGCATGTCGAGGAGCGGCAGCACGTCGAGGGGGGTGGAGATGATCGGGGTGCCGGTGAGCGCGACCGTGCGCGCCGCGGCGGCGGCTAGCTGCTGGGCGGCGCGGGTCCGCTTCGCGGCCGGGTTCTTCATCCGGTGCGCCTCGTCGACGATCAGGAGATCGGGTGTCCAGTCGGCGAGGACTCCGGGGAGGGTGCGGCGGGAGACGAGCATCGCGTCGGAGACGACGACGTAGCCGGCCGCCGGGAGCGACGGGATCTTCTTCGTCGACGGGGTGACGATGAGGAGCTCGGCGCCGTCGGTGTGGTCGAGGTGGCCGGTGCGGGTGATCTCGCGGCCCCAGTTCGCGAGGAGCACCGGCGGGGCGACGACGACGATGCGTTGCGCGCCGAGGAGGACGGCGGCGGCGAGGGCCTGGAGGGTCTTCCCGAGCCCGGGTTCGTCGGCGATGAGGGTGTGACCGTCGCGGGCGGCGCGGATCGCTCCGGTCGCCTGGTAGGGGAACGGGGTCGGGGTGAACCAGGCGGGGAGGGCTAGCAGGGTAGTTGTGGACGAGGAGGACGAGACATATGGTTCGTCGCTTTGCGCGTGCGCGTGCGCACGCGTAGGCGGAATAGGGGATTCCTCGTCCAGATCGCCACCAACTACACTGTTCCGCTGGTGGGGGTGTGTTTTTTGCTGGACGAGGGACCGGTTTTCCTCGTCCATTCCTCGTCCACGCTCGTCCAGAACTACCCTGTTCACGGGGCCTCCCCCGTCCGAGGGGCGATGTCGACGTAGATGATCCGGCCGCCCCGCTGCACCTTCGAGATCCCGGCCTTCTTCACCTGGAGACCGAACTGGGTGCGCGTCACGACCTCCTCGCGGTGCGCCGCAGCCCAGAGCTCGTACGCGGCGCGCAGCACGCTGGCTGGCATCTCAGCGCCTGGCTTCCGGATGGTCTGGGTGGCGAGGAAGTGCTGGAGGAGCGCTTCGGCGTTGTGGGTCCAGCGGCCTTCGAGGAGGGCTTCGCCGTAGCGGGGGACGGGCCGGTTCATCGGTCGCTCCAGTGCTCGGTGGTGGGCTCGGCGTCGGGGTCGGCGTAGAGCATCACGCCCTCGTACTGGCGGGCCCCGTGGATCTTCGTGAGCTTCACGTCGAAGCGGGTGCGGAGCTCGCGGGAGAGGACCTGCGCGGACATGGGCTGCTCGCCGTTGCGGTGGCACCAGTCCTCGTAGTCGGCGCGAACGGTGGCGGCCTTCTCGTGGCCGTTGGTGCCGGTGCGGAGTCGCTCGTCGACGTACTGTCCGAAGGCGTCTTCCTCGCTGGCGTATTCGCGGGTGGCGGCGAGCACGGATTCGGGGTCGCGGATGCCGGCGTCGGTGGCGTCGCGGGCGCCGTCGATGATCCAGGCCAGGATCGCGGGGCCTTCTTCGTCGATGAGCTTCTGGGTGAGGTGCTCGTCGCGTTGGTGGCGGGGGACGACGTTGGCGAAAGGGATCATGCGGAGCCTGCGCCAGAAGGATTCGCCGCCGGTCTGGACGCGGGGCTGCTTGTTGCCCATGAGCCAGAGGTGGTGGGTGGGGGTGAACGTGAAGTGGTCCTGCCGCATGAATCGGGCTGTGAGCGTGTCGCCGCCGGTGAGCTGCTTGACCTTCGCTTCGTCGAAGCGGTCGCGTTCGTTGACCTCGGAGGCGACGACGAAGCGGAGGCCGGAGAGGCGGGCGATCTCGGTCTCGTGTTGCTGCATGCCCTGCATGAGGAACCCGGCGGGGGTGGAGCCGGCGTAGCCGCCGAGGAGGTGCATGACGACGTCGAGCATCGTGGACTTGCCGTTCGCGCCGGCGCCGTGGAGGAAGGGGAGGACGTGGTGGGTGACGGCGCCGGTGATGGAGTAGCCGAGGAGGCGCTGCACGTAGCCGATGAGGTGCTCGTCTTGGCCTTCGAAGGTGCTCTCGAGGAAGTAGGTCCAGAGGCCGGGGGAGGTGTCCCAGTCGGGGGTGATCTGGGTGGTGCGGGTGTGGAGTCGGGTCGGGTCGGAGGGTCCGAGCTGGCCGGTGGTGAGGTTGACGATGCCGCCGGGGGTGTTGAGCTCGTAGGGGTGGGCGTCGAGGTCGTCCCAGGCGACGGTGATGCGGGGGTCGGTCTGGGCTTGGGTGAGGGCGTTGGTGGTGCCGGTGGCGGAGAGGAACCGCTTCTTGAACGCGGTCTCGTCGCGGGAGTCTTCGGGGAGTGCGCGGGCGACGTGCTTGGTGAGCTCTCTGATCTGGCCGCCGGTGCCGGGCTGGAGTTCCCAGGTGTGGCCGGTCCAGTGGAGCCATCGGCCGCGGTCGGGGACGTAGCGGATCTCGTGGCCGTGTTCGGCGACGAGGGAGAGTGCGGCCCAGTCGTCGGTGTGGTCGAGGGTGCGGGTCTCGAAGATGTCGATGTCGTCGACGGGAAGCTGGGCGGGGGTGGTGTGGAGGGCGAGGTTCCCGTAGGCGGCGGGCGCCGTCGGCGTGGCCGGAGTGGGGGTGATGTCGAAGACGGTGGCTTTCGGAGGGAGGGGGTCGCCGTAGCCCTTGGAGGCGAGGTGGCGGACGGCGGCGGAGTGGTCCCCGCCGAACTCGAGCACGGCGAGCGCGCCGAGCTTCGTGTACGGCACCTCGGGTTCGAAGTCGGTGGAGCTGGTGAAGACGTAGAGGCGGTCGCGGTCGTCGGCGTGGCCGGTGGTGGCGGAGACGCCTTCGGAGAGGGTCTTGCCGGGGCGGGTCCAGTGGGTGGTGTGCCCGTCGGTGTGGTGGATCTGCCAGCCGTGCGGGGTGAGGATCTCGGCCCAGGACGTCGCGGCCTCGTAGTCGTCGCCGGGGGTCTTGGAGCCGTCGTCGCGTGCTGCGGCGCGCGCGGTGAGCGACAGGGGCGCCGGTGCGGCGGGCTCCGGTGCGGGGTCGGGTTCGTTGAGGACAGCGGCGATGATGGCGTGGATCTGTCCGCGCTGCTCGGCGGTGAGGACGGGGATGTCGGCGGGGGCGCCTTGGAGGAGGGTCCAGGGGTTCCCTGACGGGTGGACGGTGCCTCCGGTGGGTGGGATGACGGTGTAACCGCCTTCGCCGCGGGTCTCGGCGAGCACCTGCCAGCGGCCGGTGTCGGGGTCACGGCGGCGGGCGATCTTGGTGTTGCCGGGCATGGGGCCGGCGTCGGGTGCGAGGCGGATGTGCCAGTGGATGCCGCCGGAGGGGGAGGCGTGGACCCAGCCGCGCGTCACGGCGTGCCAGAGCTCGAGGAGACCGCGCTGGGCGGCTTCGGTCTCGAGCTGGGGGAGGGCGTGGGCGGCGGCGTGCTCGAGTTCGATCATCTCGATGCGGCCGGACGGGGTGCCGGTGAGCATCCCGATCCCGGCGGCGGGCGCGGTCGTCCACCACTGCTCGACCTGGCCCCTGCTCGGAGGCTGGGTCTGGTAGGGCTTCCAGGCGACGGCGGGCCGCTTCGTGCCGTCGGTCGCGATGGGGATGATGGTGAGGCCCTGGTCGTGGTGGTGGAGGGCTGCGGCCTGGAGGGTGGTGCTGGTCATGGTGTGGGGTCCTCCAGGTGGTCGAAGATGCTGGGCTGCTGGGCGGGGATCGGTGGGTAGGCGGCGGGCTGGACGGTGAGGTCGTGGATGGTGACGATCGCGCCGGGGGTGGAGAGGATGGCGGCCCAGTCGTCGGCCTCGGCACGGGTGTTGGTGGTGATGGTGCGGCGGCCGCGGACCCGGATCTCGTAGCGTCGGCTCACGTGGTGGATCCCAAGAGGTCGAGGAGGTCGAGCTGCACCGGCTCCAGTGCCGGTGCCGGGGCTGGTGCGGGTTCGGTGTCGGGGTCGTCTTCGCCGTGCTCGGCGGTCGTGTAATCCTTGAACGGCTGCCACTGCCCCCAGCCGCCGTCGTAGATGCGGGGGCCGCGGTAGCCGAGGGGCCACGGCACGCGGCCTTCGGGGTAGAGGACGTGCGCGATGTCGCGGAAGCGGGGCCAGTTCTCGGAGAACCACTGCCCGGCGCAGTGCGGCTGCGGGTGAGGGCAGTCAGGGTTCTCGCACGGCTCCGAGCCCGCGAACGACTTCTTGCCGGGCTGGCGGCCGATCTGGTCGTCCCAGCACTGCAGGGCCCGCCAGCGTGCGGTCTGGTCGCCGTCGACGGGCATGTCCGGTTCCTCGCCCCGCTGCTCGTAGTAGGCGAGCTGGTCGGAGAGGGGGTGGAGGTGGGTGCAGGGGTGGATGCCGCGCCCGGACGGTCGGGCTTGGTGGATCGCGTCGGGGTGCGGGTGCTCCGGGGGGACGCCGGGGGTGTTGTCGGGGACGGGCCGGTAGTGGTGCACGGCGCCGTTTGCGTCTGTCATGGGTTCGCGGTCGACGAGGGCCATCAGGCGGCTGCCTCGAGGGTGCGTGCGAGGGTGAGGTTCCCGGCGCGGCGCGCGGCTTTGCTTGCGGAGCGGGCTTGTCGCCAGCCGCACTCGGTGAGGGCGTCCTCGATGGCGGTCCCGGTGTTGAGGAGCTCCTGGAGCCGTTCGAGGCGGGGCTTCGACGCGGCCTGAGCCCGGTGCTGCTCGGGGGAGGGTCGGTCGATCCAGGCGTGGAGGTCGGGGTGGATGTGGCGGGTGATGGCGCGGATCTGGGTGAGGTTGGTGTTGTCGGTGCCTTCGGCGGGGGCGGTGAGGACGTACCAGCGGCGGCCGTGGGGGTCGGTCCAGGTGTAGCCGGTCCACTCGCCGGTGATGGTGATGGTGTCGGGGACGATGGTGTGCAGCTGGTTGAGTGCCTGCCGGTGGAGGCGGGGCTCGGGCAGCGGGGTGTCGATGGGGAAGATGGCGGCGTAGTGGCTCATCGCGGGTCCTCTCTGCGGACGTCGACGATGTCGTGGTGGTCGCGGGGCATCCAGTGCACGACTCCCGGTCCCGCGGTGCGCAGGGTCGCGTGGCGGGTGCCGTTCTCGTGCAGCCACGGGGTGGGATCGGTGGTGGCGGGGGTATTGGTGATCTCGTCGATGGACTCGGTGATCGGGGCGCCGAAGCCGTCGTAGAGGGTCATCGGGTGGGCCTGTTCTGGGTGGCGGCGCGGTGGCCGGCGGCGAGGGTGTCGACGAGGTGCCACTCGCAGAGAGAGTGGAGGGTGGCGGGGCGCCAGCAGTGCAGGTGGGCGCAGAGCATCAGGTCGGTCCTTCCAGGAGTCGGTGGGCGGGGTGGGGTGGTGCCCCGGTGCGGGTCCGGGCCGTGAGCAGTCCTGTGCCTGCGTCACCGAGGCGGGGAGGGGTCAGGCCTGCTGGGTGCGGAGCCAGGCGACGACCTCACCGGTGAGACCGGGGACGGCGGCGGTGATCTGGTCGTCGGTCCAGCCGGCGGCGATCATCTCGGCCGGGTTCGACGGCGCAGCAGCCGCCGGGGCTGCGGGCGCCTGCGCAGCCGGAGCGGCCGGGGCCGGAGCAGCCGGTGCGGGGGCGGTGGGGGCTTGCTGCGCCCCGGCAGCCGCCGCAGGGGCGGGCTGTCCCTGTCCGGGCTGGGTGGCGGGGACGATCTCGTACTCGTACCCGTTCTCCTCGAACGTTGACCCGTTCTTCGACCGCACCGTCTGCTTGCCCTTGAAGGTGACGCGGACGATGGTGCCGGGGGTGATCGCTTCGGACACCTTGGTGTGTCCGGCGGTGCGGACCGCGTCCTCGAAGGCGCGGGACTGGTTCCCCCACGTCTTCACGTACACGGTCCGGTCGCCGGTGTCGTCCGCGTCGGTCTGCAGCTCGGTGGACACCTCGAACTTGATCTGCATCTTCGGCTCACCGTTGGTGAAGTAGTCCAGCTCGGTGGACTTGAACTTCGTGACCTGCTGCGCGAGCGGCGTGGAGATGACGATGCCCTCGCGGGTCTCGCCGGGCGTCATGTCCTTGGTGAAGGTGGGGGAGCCGCCGCCCTGGAAGAGGGCGTCGACGTCGTTGAGCGTTGCGGTCATGGTGTTCTCCTTGGTGTTCATGCGGTGGTGAGCCCGTCCAGGAGGGACGAGGTCTTGGGGGTCTTCCGCTGGTAGTCGGGGAAGCGGGCGCAGTCCCAGCAGTCAGCGGCTCTCGGGAGCTGGGTGATCCAGGCGTCCCGGGTCTCGGTGCTCACCTGCTCGAGGGCGGTGAGGGCGGCGTGGATGGAGTTCGCTCGGTCAAGGACCTGCTCGGCGAGTTGCTCGTCGTACGGCTCGTGCCACCAGAACCCGTCGCGCATGTTCGGGGAGTTGCGGGGCAGGAAGCAGATCGAGACCGTCGAGATGTCGTGCCCGGCGGCGCGCCATCCCTTCGCGTACAGGTGCGCCTGGGCGCGGTACGTGGCGGAGGGGCCGGTCTTGTACTTCCGCAGTGAGGAGGGCCCGATCAGCTTCCAATCCACGGTCATCCCGGCCCACAGGTCGACGAGGTCGGTGGAGCCGGTGATGGGGGTGCCGCCGATGTTGCCGACGGTGACGCGCTGCTCCATCAGGAACCGAGGACGCCCCGTCCGGTTCTCGCGCTCGAAGCGGGTGAAGAGCTCCTCGAGGAGGAGGTGCATGCCGGTGCCGATGGCGGGGAGCCAGGCCCGGTCCTGCGTCTTCTCCCAGCCGGCGAGCTTCGCGGCGAGGCAGTGGACGCAGTCGGCACCGAGCTCGGACGGGCCGATCCGCTTCTGGAGTGAGCGGGGCTGGTGCGCGAGTCCGTGCTCGATGAGGTCCCAGATCTCGGTCGCCGCGTCGCCGGGGGAGAGGGTCACCCCCTCCCCGGCCGGTGTGGTGGCAATGCTGGTCACTTCACGGTCACCGTGGGGGTGCCGTCGATCTTGAACAGGTCGACGGTCGCGGGCGGGAGGGTGTGCTCGAGCTTCTTCCGGTCGAGTGCTAGGGCGTAGAACTCGGGGTGCGCGGCGTGGGGGTACGCGGCTTCGGCGGCCTTCGCGTCGAACTTCTGGGGGACGGTGACCTGGATCGTGTAGTCGCCGGCGGCGTGCTTGCCGGGGCCGAGGTCGGTGAGGATCGCCTTGATCTCGCGCTGGCGTTCGGTGGCGGTGGCGATGGTGTCGGCGAGGGTCGCGTGCTCGGTGGCCAGCTGCTCGAGCTGCTCAGGCGTGAGTGCGGTCATGGTGGTGGTTCTCCTTGGTGATGGCGGTGCGGATCTGGTGGGCCTGCTCGGTGAGCAGGACGGTGATGAAGATGAGCGCGGCGACGATGACGGTGAGCAGGGCGACGCGGACGATGAGGGTCGCGGCGGTGAGCAGGAGCGCGGTCATGCGGCGTCTCGGTTCTCGGTGGGTGGGTGGAGGAGGTTCGGGTTGGCGCGGCGGAACTCGATCCGGGCGTGGAGGATCTCCTTGGAGGGGCCGGTGGGGGTCCAGGCGGCGTTGACGGCGTCGTCGATGCTGGTGCCGTCCCAGCCGAGCAGGGTGCGGTAGGCGAGGGCGAGGGGCTGGGCGGCGTGGAGGATTCGCTGGTCGACGCGGGCGTCGATGCCGTCCTGGACCTGGTCGTGGATCTGCTGGGTGGTGCTCATGCAGGGACCTCCATCGGGGTGCAGATGTCGCAGGGGTATGTGCCTGAGTCGGGGCAGGAGTGGAGCGGAGCGAGGAGGGGCGCGCTCGACGTTTCGAGGTCGCACAGTGCGGGCCGTCCGCGGGAGGGGAGGGGGAGCCCGCAGTAGTCACAGGTGGTGTCACGGGCGGCGTGGCGGCGGCGGGTCATCGGGGCTCCTGCTGAGTGGGGGAGAGGGTGTGGATGGTGTCGGTCCACACGACGGCGAGGGGTGCCTGCCGGTTGAGGGCGTGGCGGGTGCTGGGCCTGCAGGGGCCCCAGAGGCGGGACTTGGTGCGGCCGGTGGCGGCGTCCTTCCCGAAGGGCTCCGGGTCGCGGGAGAGGTCGTACCGGTAGGCGCGGGTGATGGGGGTGCCGTTGCGGGTGCCGCAGGGGATCGCGGTGACGGTGCGGGTTCTCATGCGGCGGCGCTCCGCTTGTAGCCGGGGCGCTCGCGCTTCACCTGGGTGGTGGTGATCTCGAACAGCGATCCTGGGGGAGCGTTGAGGGCGCGCTCGATGGAGCGAGCCCAGTTCGCGCGGATGTACTGCTGCTTGCCGGATCGGAGGTGGCCGATGGTCCCGTGGGAGGCACCGACCTTCTGCGCGAGGGACCGGATGGTCTCGCCTCTGAACTCCATGTAGGTGCGGAGTGCGTCGCGGCTGATGAGGCGGACGTCGGTGCGGGTCTCTTCGATGACCATCGAGACCTCCTCTCTTCAGTGTTTGGTGCGGGTAGCTGGTAGCACAGAAGGTAGGGCACGCTTGACAGTAGTGTCAAGCGCTGGTTGCACAAATCTGGACGTGGAGTGTGTTTCTGCTGGTTACACGGATGTAATCGCTAGACGCTGTGTCTAGACTCCTGCTTGTCTAGCGCTAGTCACAGAACGGACGATCTCGCCATGAGCAAGCAGCTGACGGACTGGGACCTGGCCCTGATCAGGGCGGGGTTCGTGGACCCTCGGAACGAGGAGAAGCCGAGCTACAACCAGCTCGCGCAGGCCGTGGGCGTGCCGCAGTCGACGGTGTCGGCAATCGTGAGCGGACGCTCGCGCAAGCCGAAGCCGGAGAACGTCCAGAAGATCGCGGACGCACTCAGGCTCGATGTCCGGGTCGTCGCCGGGTGGGTGGGGCAGGAGCGCACCGAGCGCACCCGATACACCCCGCCGGCGGAAGCGGACTTGCTCACCGATCGGCAGCGCCGTGCTGTCGACGAGATCATCCGCGCGATCGCCGCGGAGAGAGTGAGTTCGCGCGATGAACCAGCACCAGACCCCGCAGCAGCCGAACCGGCGCCGGTCGGTGACGACCTGGCGGATTCAGCTCAGCAGGATGGCGCAACAAGCAGTGACGCGAGCCGCGCCGCACGCGAACGTCGGGCCCGCTGGGTTAAGGTTCGCGACGCCGTGCATGGGATCGACAACGCCGCACCCGTCGTCGTAGAAGGCCTCGAGGACCTCCCTCAGCCTTCCGTCGGCGAGCAGCCGGATGATGTCGCCGCCGAGGATCTCGAGGCCCGGCCGTGGGAGCAGGACGAGTACCGCCTCGCCGCGAAGCGAGGACGGAATCGCGGCCGCGAGGCCCGACAGCAGCAGGACCACGACGCCGAGGACGATGGGGCGTGAGCGACGACGGGTGTGGCTGCTCCGTCTGGGGCCTGCTGCTCCTCGCCCTCGGCGGGATCATGCTCTTCATCGGCCTGCTCACCGGAGACACAGGCGCTGGGCTGGTCGCCTTCGGCCTCATCGTGAGCGCAGTCGGCACCTTCCTCCTGATCCGACAAGCCGCCGCCCAGCCTGGGCCTCCTGCTCACGACCAATCCGAGCCGAGCTCGGCATCCCACGACACGTCCCTCACGCAGACGCCCAGTAAGCACTCCTCGCCACGTCCCAGCGGGGACGACTACGAACCCTGGCAGCCCGCCACGCGCATGCGACCCGTCGTCGGCGAGTTCTACCGGCAGCAGGCCCACGCACGCCTCGCGCAGCAGCTCGGCCTTCCCGCCGACGGAACCCGCGCCGCCATCGACCTCGCCGTCGACCTCGCCCTCGATCCCGCCAACCCCTACGCCCGGCACGGTGCCGCCATCTCGGTCTGGGCCGAGGGGCAGCACGTCGCATTCATTGCGGACGACGACGTTCCCGACTACGTCCGCCCCCTCGAGCAGCTCCACGCCGACGGCAAGCACCTCACCATCCGCGCCCGGCTCCACACCCACTACGACACGAAGAAGCGCTTGTGGCGGCCGAGCCTCACAATCCAACTGCCGGACCCCCAACAGATCCTGCCGCCGAGTGACCTGCCACCCGGGGCGGTCGAGATCATCCCCGCCGGCCGCGTCATCCAGGTCATCGGCGAGGAGAACCACCTCGACTTCCTCTCCACGATCGTCGACCCCGACGGACCGACCGACAAGGCCGCCACGCTTCGCACCGCCCAGATGGGCACGCGCTCGATCTACAACACGGTGCAGGTGCTCATCGACGGCGAGCCCGTCGGCACGTTCTCCCGCGCCATCGGGGAGCAGACACACGCCCTCGTCAAGCTCATCGAGGATGCCGGCCTCGTGCCCGTGGTCCGCGCGACCGTCGAGGGGAACTCGCTGCACGTCGAGGTAAAGGTCCGCATGCAGCGCTCGGCAGAGTTCTCCGACGCCCGGATCCAGCAACTCCGCCAGATCGCCCGAGAGCGGCGCGCGAACAGCAACCGCCGTGGGGAGCCGTTCGAGTGGGATGACGAAGGCCTCAGCTCACGGCACGATGTGAGCTCCGACCGCGAGAACCGTCAGTAGAAGGACCGTAACGCCGAAGCCGGCGGAGCGTGAAACGCAACGAAGGAGATGCTTTGCCCACGTACCAAATAGTCCCCTACGAAGTAAAAGTTCATGTCAGGGGGAAGGTGAGCGAGACGAGGCCTGTCGATGACCTCGATGGTCAGGGGCTCAAACTGAATGAGTGTGTGCTCGGCATCCTTCATTCCGTGCTCGGTCTCGAGTTGGCATTGGATGAGGACGACATCAGGCGTGCAGCCGTGCTCACAGTCTCGCGCAGCACGCAGGGTATGGGAGTCTCGTGCCTCCTTGAGATTGGTAGTTCGGGCATCCGAAGCACCCTCAGGGGGCGGCCTCGGCGGGGGAGGAGTAGGAGGGAGTTCGATCGGCAGAAGGACGATCGCGAGTGGATACAGCTGAAGGTTCGCTTCTTTTTCAGGCCCGGTCAGCATGCAGGACTCATGCTTGTCGAGAAGGCGTCGTCCGTGACTCCGGCGCCGGCCCTGACGTCGATCCTGCGTCAGAGCTTCCAAGCGGAGCACTCCGACCTCATGCTCAAGATCGCGCCCGCGATGACGCCCGCCGCCGTCCAGAAGATGATCCAGAGTCGTCCTGCCAAGAGCCTCGTCTTCCGGCGCCCAGTCGCTTTGGACACGAGCGGTGCATCGTCAGGCGCCGGCGCCTCCGAGCTCAACTTCGAGTTCCGCGCCTCGCCACGGCGAGGGAGTGTGCTTGACCTGCGGCGGTACTCCAAGAAGAACGGGTTGCTAGGACAGAACAAGCTCATGGGAGTCCTCGCTACCGCCATGGGCGACGGTGCGACAGCGAAGGGGCTCACGAAGGACGGGTGGGTGCCGGCGGTGGAGTTCAAGACCGACTCGGGTGCCACGCGCACAGTGGAGATCCTCAAGGGTGACGACGACTACGCTGTTACGCTATCGTTCCCTCTATCCGAGGCGGGAGCTGGTCTCGACGCGGACGAGCATGAGTTCGTCGCGAGCCTACTCGCGATGCGTGAGGACCTGAAGGGCTACGGCTTCGACGCAGCAACTTCAGACGACCTCCTATCGTCGGGGTCTGATTGGCAACCCGACGAAGACGCCAAGACCTGGAAGGTCGAGTGGGATGACAATCGTAGACACGAGCGCCACCCTAATTCGGGATCAATTTCTTCCTGAAGACCCCGAAACTGGTGGACGCACATTTAATCCCTGGAGCCTCGCAGCGGGCGTGCCAGGAATTGTTCTCGGGATTCTTGTCTTCTTTTTTGGGCCGACGGGTGCGCAGGACTCACATATAGGCTCCTTGCTTACTGCTTCCTCGATTCTGACGGGCATAACCTTTGCGGAGGCGGTGCTTTTTTGGGAGAAGGGCTATGAGGCGCGGCGCGACCCCCGCTTTGCCCTAGATGCGGGCGTGCTTACGCTACTCGATCGACAGAAAGCGCTCTTGGCCTGGGCTGGCTTAATCGGCGTGGTTGCGACAGGTGTGCTCATTGTTATTGCCCTGCTACCGGCCCTGCAAGATCGACATTTCCTGGCGGTAGCCGCCACGTTGGTCGGATACCAGGTAACTTTAGTGGCGCAGAGCGTGATTTACTTCGTAACGAGTTCTCACGTCCTCCGTGCATGACGCCTACTTTGTCGGGGGTCCGCTCTAGCCTCCTGGACATGCGTCCACCGGAGATCATAGATGCGGCCCTGCCCGAGGGGATCCTCGGTTACACCGACGGGGTCTCCCGGATCTGGCTCGACCGCGAGCTCACCGCAGTTGACCGCCGCGTCGTCCTCGACCACGAGCTGATCCACTACGCCCGCGGCCACCGCGGGCACTGCATCGCCGTCGTCGAGCACGGCATCGACCGCGAGGTCGCCACCGGCCTCATCCACCTCGACGACCTCGGCGAGGCGGCCGCCTGGTCCCCGCACGTCGTCGTCATCGCCGAGGAGCTTGACGTTCTGCCCGACACCGTGATCGACCGGCTCCACGCCCTCACCGCTGGCGAGCGCGCCGCGCTGCAGGCCCGGCTCGCCGACGCGCACTGGGTCGCGTGATGGGGGAGCGGGACGAGCCGGTACAGCTCGAGCTCGGTCTCGAGCTGCGGGAGCCGGTGCCGGCGCCGTGGTGGGCTGAGATCATCGAGCACGAGACCGAGGGGAGCCAGGACACGGGATGGTGGGGAGCATGAGCACGGGACGGGGCCGTCGGGAGCGGGCGGTGATCTACAAGCGCCAGTCCACCGCACGCGAGGAGAGCATCTCCCTCGAGCTGCAGGAGACGGCGTGCCGTGACTACGCGGCCCGGCACGGCTACGACGTGGTCGCCGTCGAGGCGGACCCGGGGATCTCCGGGAGGACGTTCGCGCGGCCCGGGGTACAGGCCGTCATGGGCATGGTCGAGCGGGGCGAGGTCGACGTCATCCTGCTGTGGAAGTGGAGCCGGTGGTCCAGGAACCGGCTGGACTGGTACCAGGGCGCGGACAAGGCGCAGCAGGCCGGTGGCCGGATCGAGTCGGCGACTGAGCCGATCGACACCTCCACCTCGATCGGCCGCCTGTCCCGCGGAATGATGATCGAGATCGCTGCATTCGAGTCCGAGCGCGCCGGCGACCAGTGGCGCGAAGCGCACGAGCGCAGAGTGCGCCAGGGCCGTCCGCATCACGGTAAGAACCGGTTCGGGTACACCTACGACCCCGCCCAGCAGCTCCACGTCCCCGACCCCGTCACGGCGCCGATCGTGCGGGACCTCTATCAGCGGTATGTAGACGGGGCGTCGATCTACGCGCTCGTCCAGTGGCTCAACGCCCACGAGATCCCGACCGTGGAGCACGGAGGGAAACGCGGCGCGCCCGCGTGGGCGGAGTCCACCCTCAAGGACATGCTCGACAACGTCTTCCCGACGGGCCGCTTCATCTACCGGGGCCAGGTCGTCGACGGCGCGCACGAGGCGATCGTGCCGCGCGATCTGTGGGAGGCATACCGGATGAAACGTGCGCAGCGGGCAGGCCGGCCGCGCGCGGAAGCATCGCCGTACCTGCTGTCGGGGATCGTGCGCTGCGCGGCGTGCGGGACCGTGCTGACGGGGTCGAAAGCCACGGGCGGGGTCCGGTACTACCGGTGCGCGACAGGGTATACACGCGGCACCCACACGGGCGGGTACATCCGCTGCTCCACGGTCGAGTCGGAGGTGAAGGCTGAGCTGCGTCGTCTCGCGGGCCGCGTGGACCGCGCCGCCCGCGAGGAGCTGAAGAGTGGGGGAGAGGAGCGCGCGGCGGGCCCGTCGATCCCGGCGCTCGAGGCGCGTCGGAAGCGGGCGACGACCGCGATGGCTCGTCTCGCTGTCCAGGCTGCCGAGGGCGTCCCACGGGACGCGATCGACGAGGCGATGGCCGAGCTCGTCGCGAAGCGGGATCGGATCGATGCGGAGATCGCGGAAGCGCGCGCCGCGGTGGCCGCGCCGGCGCCGAGTGGCGAGCAGGTGGTGGCGCTGCTCGAGGACTGGGACGTTCTCCCGGTCGCGCAGCGGCGCGAGATGCTCGCGCGCCTGTTCACGGTGACGGTGGACTTCGCAGGCGACCGCGAGATCAGGGTCCGCAGCCTGTAGCGTTTGCGCGGCTTCGCTAAGGAGGCCCTGCGGATGAGGCCCACTCGCGTGATCGTCGGAGAGGTGCGGGAGGCGGAGTCGCTCGACATGCTGATCGCCCTCAACTCAGGCCTGCCGGGCCTCGCCTCGATCCACGCGAACTCGGCGCGGGACGCCGTCGTGAAGTTGTGCACCCTTCCGCTGCTGGCGGGGGAGAACGTCTCCTCTCGCTTCGTGGTCCCGACGGTCGCGAGCGCCATCGACCTCGTCGTCCACCTCGACATCCTCCCCGACGGGCGGCGCCGGGTCCACGAGATCGCCGGGCTGTCCGGACGCGTCGAGGACGAGACGATCGAGGTAAGCGACCTCTTCTCGCTGCGCGGGGACCGCCTCGTGCGCGGCGACGGGCATCCTCCGCACACCGAGCGGTTCGCCCGAGCTGGCTACGACCTCACCGCGATCCTGCGCCGAGCGGAGGCGGCATGAGCGGCGGCGCCTTCCTCGGCCTGCTGGCGGGACTGGGCCTCCTCGCGATCTGGTGGTCCCTCTGGGAGGAGGAGGGACGGCCCGAGCGGGAGGGACCCTTGCAGCGTCGCCTCGAGCGGATCCGGGAGGACCTGCTCGTCGTCGGTCTCGCGACCGTCCCGCCGATCGCCGTGCCCGCGCTCAGTGCCGGTCTCGGCCTGGTGGCCGCCGCGATCCTCTGGGCGGTCTCGACCGCGGTCGTGCCCGCCCTCACCATCGTGTCCGTCGCCGCCGTGCTGCCGCCGGTGATCCTGCGCGGCGCCGCCCGCCGCCGGACCACCGCGCTGCGCGAGGTGTGGCCCGAGGCGGTGGACCACATCCATTCGGCGATCCGTGCCGGTCTGTCCCTCCCGGAGGCTCTCGTCCAGCTCAGCCGCAAGGGACCCGAGCAGCTCCGTCCGGCGTTCCACGAGTTCTCCCTCGACTACCAAGCCACCGGGGACTTCGCCGTCTGCCTCGACCGGCTCAAGCATCGCCTCGCGGATCCCGTGGGGGATCGCATCGTCGAGGCGCTGCGGATCACCCGGGACGTCGGCGGCACCGACCTCGGCGGGCTGCTGCGCACCCTCTCCGCCTTCCTGCGCGAGGACGCCCGCACCCGCGCCGAGCTCGAAGCCCGCCAGTCCTGGACCGTCAACGCCGCCCGGCTCGCCCTCGCCGCACCGTGGATCGTGCTCGCCCTGATGTCGACCCGCCCGGAGGCGGCACAGGCCTACGACTCGCCTGCCGGGGTGGGGATGATCATCGGCGGGGCGGGGATCTCGCTTCTCGCCTACCGGGTCATGATCCTCATCGCCCGCCTGCCGCAGGATGAGCGGGTGCTGCGATGACCGGTGCCACCCCGATGCTCGCCGGAGCCCTGCTCGGCCTCGTCCTCGGAACGGGTCTCACGCTCCTCGCCGGCCAGCTGCCCTGGCTGCGCCGGCGCGACCTGGCCGCCCGGATCGATCCCTACCTGCGCCGACCCGGCAGGAGCTCCCTCCTCGGAGCACCCCGGACGCCCGGCCGGGCGCGAGTCGTGGCGGAGAACCTCTTAGGCCCCGTCGCCGAGCGCACGATCGGCCTCCTCGAACGGCTCACCGGCGGCGCCGATCAGCTCGAGCGCCGGTTGCGGCTCGCCGGCCGCCGCACCTCCGTCGACTCCTTCCGCATCGAGCAGGTCGTCTGCGGTGTCCTCGGGATGGTGCTCGGCATCGCGATCGCCCTCGGGGCGATCACCCTGCGTGGCGCCGGCCCGCTGCTCGGCCTCGCGATCGTGATCCTCGGGGCGCTGACGGGTGTGCTGCTGCGCGACTACCTCCTGGGAGTGGAGATCACCCGGCGTGCGAGCCGGATGGCCCGAGAGTTCCCCACCATCGCGGACCTCCTGGCGCTCGCGGTCGCGGCCGGCGAGAGCCCGATCGCCGCGATGGAGCGCGTGGCCCGCACCTCGTCGGGCGCCCTGCCCGACGAGTTCGCCGCGACCGTCGCAGACATCCGCGCGGGCACCACGGTCGCCCAGGCCCTCGCCTCTCTCGGCACGCGTACACCCCTCCACGCGCTCGCCCGCTTCGGAGAGGGCGTGTCCATCGCGATCGAACGCGGAACACCCCTGGCCGAGGTGCTGCGCGCCCAGGCGCAGGACGCCCGCGAGGCGTCGAAGCGGGACCTCATGGAGATGGCGGGGCGGCGCGAGATCTACATGCTCGTCCCGGTCGTGTTCTTCGTGATGCCGCTCGTGATCGTGTTCGCCATCTTCCCCGGACTCGCGGTCCTGGAGATCTCCCTGTGACCCCGCACCGAATCCCCTTCCCCGACCGACCGCGACGGCCGCACACCCCACCAGCCCGACATGACCGCAGCACCCCAGCCCGACCGGGGGGACCCACCCCCGGTCCGACCTCCAGGAGGAGATCATGACCGTCCACCGCAACCGTCCGCTCCGTCGACCCGGCGCCGGCGGCGTCCTCGATGCCCGCGGCGTCACCGACCTCACCGCCGCGAGCCCCACCCGCCGACGCCACCTCGCCCAGCGACTCCTCGCGCGCCTGCGGGACGAGAGCGGCGACGTGCCCGGGTGGGTGCTGATCACGCTGATGACCGCCGGGATCGTCGTCGCCCTGTGGGCCGTGGCGTCCGATCAGATCGTGCGCATCTTCGAGAACGCGATGGCCCCGTTCCTCGGCGGCAGCCTCTGAGCGCGGACGGAATCACACGGTGTGCGCCTCCAGTTCCTCGTCCCGGGACGGTGCCGGTCCGTGCGTGTCGACGCGCCGGACCGTGACCCGTGCGCCGGCAAGGACTCTCGAGCGGCTGAGGTCCGATCGCGGTGCGGCGGTCGTCGAGTTCCCGATGGTCGCGGTCCTGATCGTGCTGATCAGCCTCGCGATCATCCAGGTCTCGCTGATCGTCCACACCCGGAACTCGCTCGTCGACGCCGCGGTGCAGGGCGCGCACTTCGGGGCGCTCGCGGGCTCCGATGCCGAGGATGGGGCTCAGCGTGCGGAGGAGCTCCTCGAGAGGCGCTACGGCGACGCCCTCGGCGCGGAGGCGACGGCCGTGCAGGACCCCGACGGGACGATCCACGTCCGCATCACCGCGACCCTCCCGCTGGTCGGTCTGCTCGGGCCGAGCGGGACGCTCACCGTCGAGGGGCGCGCTCTCGACGAGGAGCAGTGGTGAACGCGGTCCGCCGCACGGCGCGGCGGCTGCGCGAGGACCGCGGCAACGCCGTGGTGGAGTTCGTGGTGCTCTCCGCGGCGCTGCTCATCCCCAGCGTCTACCTCGTGCTGACGCTCGGCTCGGTGCAGGCCGCCGTCTTCGCCGCCGACACCATCTCGCGGGATGCCGCCAGGATCCACGCGGTCGAGCCCGACCCGCAGATCGCTGCCGAGCGCACCGCCCGGCATGCCGATCTGGTCCTCGAGGACTTCGGGCTGGAGCCCGGGGACGTCGTGGAGATCCGCTGCTCCGAGGATCCCTGCTCGAGCCCGGGCGGGACCGTCGTCGCCACGGTCCGCATCCCCGTGCCCGTCCCCGGGCTGGGACCGATCCTCGGCGACGACGGGCCGATCACCGTCGGCGCCTCGCACTCCGTCCCCGTCGACATGCACCGCGCATGAGACGCCGCCACACCGCGACCCCCACACGGTCCCCGCATCCGCGAGACCGTCCGATCCGCCGCGCCGCCCGGGCGCTCCGGCTCCGCCTCGCCGAGACGACCGGGTCGATGACCCTGCTCACGACGGGGGTGCTGGTCGTGGTCCTCATGGTCATCGGCGTCGGCACCGCCATCACCGGGGTGCAGCTCGAGCGGACCGCACTGCAGCACGCCGCCGACGCCGCCGCGCTCGCCGGCTCCCAGGCCGTGGACCCCTCCCGGATCTACGACTCCTCCGACGGCCCCGTCATCCACCCCGGCTCCGCCCGTCGCGCGGCGAAGGACCACCTGGCGTCCTACCCGCTCGACTCCTCCCGCACCCACGATCTGCAGCTCGCCGACGTCTCCGTCGACGAGGACGGCACCGTGCGCGTGGTCCTCACGGCGCGCACCGACCCGCCCCTGGCAGGATGGTTCACGCGCGGCACCGGCACCTCGGTCCCGCTGACCGTCGAAGGAGAGGCCAGATCGCGATGACCCCGCGCACCCTGCTGCTCGCCCCGGACAAGTTCAAGGGCTCCCTCACCGCCGCCGAGGTCGTCGCCGCCCTCACCCGCGGGATCTCCGCGACCGCCCCGGAGACCCCGATCCTCGCCTGCCCCATTGCCGACGGCGGGGACGGCACCGTCGACGCCGCGCTCGCCGCCGGCGCCGCGCCCCGCCCGGCCGTCATCACCGGCCCCACGGGGCACGAGCGCGAGACGACCTGGGCCCTCGACGGGAGCACCGCCGTGCTCGAGCTCGCCGACGCCGTCGGCCTGAAAGCCCTCCCCGGTAGCACCCTCGCCCCGCAGACCGCCTCGACCCACGGGCTCGGGGAACTGATCGCCCGGGCCGTCGACGCCGGCGCGCGCCAGATCGTCGTCGGCCTCGGCGGCAGCGCCTCGACGGACGCCGGGGCCGGACTGCTCCAGGCGCTCGGCGCCCGCCTGCTCACAGCCGACGGTGCCTCGATCCGCCCCGGCCTCGCCGGGCTGCGGGAGCTCGCCGAGGTCGACCTCGGCCCGGCGCTTGACCTGCTTGACGGGATCACCCTCGTCGCCGCGAACGACGTCCAGAACCCGCTGCTCGGCCCCGAGGGCACCGCCGCCGTGTACGGACCGCAGAAGGGCCTCGGCCCAAAGGAGGTGCGCGAGGCCGACGCCGTGCTCGCCGCCGCCGCGGAGCTCCTCGACCCGGGCGCGGTGCACCGTGACGCTCCCGGAGCGGGGGCCGCCGGGGGAGCGGGCTTCGCCCTCCTGGTGCTCGGCGCCACCCAGCGCTCCGGCGCCGATGTCGTCCTCGAGCTCGCCGACTTCGACACCCGCCTGCAGGGCGCCGCCGTGGTGCTCACCGGAGAGGGGAAGCTCGACGCCCAGACCCTCCACGGCAAGGGGCCCGCGGAGGTCGCCCGCCGCGCCGTCGCCGCCGGCGCCGAGGTCCTCGCCGTCGCCGGGGCGATCGACCTCGACCCCGCCCAGCTGCACGAGGCCGGGATCTCCCGCGCCTGGGACCTGCTCTCCCGCGCCGCGGACGTCCCCGACGCGATCGCCCGCGGCGAGGAGCTGCTCGAGCAGGTCGGCCGTGAGATCGGACGCTCCCTGTCCGCCGTCGCCCCGGAAACCCCCGGTCCCTGAGGGCCACTGCCGTAGACTCACCCCTTGTGACTTCCACCGACTTCTCCGCAGAGATCCCGCAGCTCCGATCGACCCTGTCCTCGATCGAGCAGGTGACGGACATCGACGCGCTCGACGCGAAGATCGCGGAGCTCGAGGAGCAGGCCTCCGCCCAGGATCTGTGGGACGACGTGGAGAACGCCCAGAAGGTCACCGCCGCGCTCTCGCACGCGCAGGCCGAGCGCCGCCGCATCAGCGAGCTCGCGAGCCGTATCGAGGACCTCGAGGTGATGGTCGAGCTCGCCGCCGAGGAGGACGACGCCGACACCCTCGCCGAGGCCGAGAAGGAGCTGGTCTCCATCCACCGCACCCTCGACGAGCTCGAGGTGCGCACCCTCCTCGCCGGGGAGTACGACGAGCGCAACGCCGTCGTCACCATCCGCGCAGGCGCCGGCGGCGTGGACGCCGCGGACTTCGCCGAGATGCTCCTGCGCATGTACCTGCGCTGGGCCGAGCGGCACGGCTACCCGGCCAAGGTCATGGACACCTCCTACGCGGAAGAGGCGGGCCTGAAGTCCGTCACCTTCGAGGTCTCCGCCCCCTTCGCCTACGGCACCCTCTCCGTCGAGGGCGGCACGCACCGCCTGGTGCGCATCAGCCCCTTCGACAACCAGGGCCGCCGGCAGACCTCCTTCGCCGCTGTCGAGGTGATTCCCCTGATCGAGTCCACCGACTCCATCGAGATCCCCGAGAACGAGCTGAAGATCGACGTCTTCCGCTCCTCGGGCCCCGGCGGCCAGTCGGTCAACACCACCGACTCGGCGGTGCGCATGACCCACATCCCCACCGGCACCGTCGTGTCGATGCAGGACGAGAAGTCCCAGATCCAGAACCGCGCCGCGGCGCTGCGGGTCATGCAGTCCCGCCTGCTGCTGCTCAAGCGCGCCGAGGAGGCCGCCGAGCGCAAGGAACTCGCGGGCGACGTCAAGGCCAGCTGGGGCGACCAGATGCGCTCCTATGTCCTCAACCCGTACCAGATGGTGAAGGACCTGCGCACCGAGTACCAGGAGGGCAACCCCGCCTCGGTGTTCGACGGCGAGATCGACGAGTTCATCGACGCCGGCATCCGCTGGCGCGCCGGGCAGTCCAAGTCCGAGGACTGAGCCGACCCGAGCTCGGGCGTTCTCGTCGGACCGCGACCCCACCGGCCCACGAAGGTGCCGTCGGACCGAGACCCCACCGGACCGCCATCGCGTCGGTCCAGCACGGCGCCGACCCGTCGGCGGAGGGAAGGGCGGGCCGCGGAGCGCACGACGTGACCGGCCCCACCAGGCCTTGACCAGGTCTTGACCCGGATCCCGCATGCCCTGATCGTGTCCCGCCGCGGCGCGCCCCTACGCTGGAGTCGCTCGACACCCCCGATGTGACAGGTTCCCGTGATCCGTTTCGACAACGTCACCAAGACGTACATGCGCGGTCAGCACCCCGCGGTGGAGAATCTCGACATCGAGTTCTCCCGCGGGGAGTTCGTCTTCCTCGTCGGCGCCTCCGGGTCCGGCAAGTCGACCCTCATGCGCATGGTGCTCAAGGAGGTGGCCCCCACCCGCGGCACCGTCTACGTCGCCGGCAAGGACCTCTCCCGGATCCCGTCCTGGCGGGTGCCCGCCCTGCGCCGCGAGATCGGGATGGTGTTCCAGGACTTCCGCCTGCTGCCCTCGAAGACCGCGTACCAGAACATCGAGTTCGCCCTCGCGGTGATCGGCACACCGCGCAAGGTCGTGCGGCGCCTGGTCCCCGAGATGCTCGAGATGGTCGGGCTCGAGGACAAGGGCAAGCGACTCCCGCACGAGCTCTCCGGCGGTGAGCAGCAGCGCGTCGCGATCGCCCGAGCTTACGTCAACCGCCCCTCGATCCTGCTGGCCGACGAGCCCACCGGCAACCTCGACCCCTCGACCGCCGAGGGCATCCTCGACCTGCTCGCGGAGATCAACGAGCGCGGCACCACCGTGGTCATGGCCACCCATGACCGGGCGGCGGTGGACCGCATGCGGCGCCGCGTCGTGGAGATGGTCGGCGGCGTCGTCGTGCGCGACGAGGACGAGGGCGGGTACGACTCCGCCGAGGCCGTCTCGGTGATCTCCGGGAACCTCCCTGACGACTCGTCCCTGCGGGTCGAGGCGGAATCGGAGGACGAGCTGGTCGTCACGGTCGCGAGCCCGGACAGCGCAGCGGATCGAGCCGCGGACGAGCCCTCGGAGGCGGCCCGCGAGGACGATGAGGACCTCGATCGTCCGTCCGACGCGATCGACCTCTCGGACGAGGACGGTCGGACCCCCGGCACCGCGGAGCCGGAGGGCACGGACGTGCTCGACGAGGACCTGATCGACGAGCGCGCGTCCCGCCGCGAGCGGGACGCGGATGCCTTCGACGCGGACGCCTTCGACGAGGACGAGGAGGTCACCCGATGAGGGCCCGTTACATCCTCGGCGAGATCGTCTCGGGCCTGTGGCGGAACGTCTCGATGGTGATCTCGGTGGTCATCGTCACGGCCGTCTCGCTGACCTTCGTGGGCACCGGACTGCTGATGCAGAAGCAGATCATGGACATGAAGGCGACGCTCGTCGAGCAGTCGCAGGTGACGATCTTCCTGTGCTCCCCGCATTCGACCGCCGCCTCCTGCGCGGGCGGCGCGGCGACCGACGCCCAGATCGACTCGGTGCGCGAGGCGCTCGAGGGCGACGTGCTCTCGGAGTACGTCGCCTCCTACGACGAACGCTCCCAGGAGGAGGCGCTCGCGATCTACCAGGAGCAGTTCGCGGGGGAGGGGTTCGTCTCGAACTTCACCGCCGAGGACATGCCCGTCTCCTTCCACATCACCCTGCAGGACGCTGACGACTCCGCGGCGGTGGTCGAGTTCTTCCAGGGCCGCGACGGCGTGGACGAGGTCACCGACCTCCTGAGCACCTACGCCCCCTTCATCGACGTCCTCAACCAGTCCACGCTCTTCGCCCTCGGGCTCGCGGTGCTGATGCTGATCGCGGCGGTGCTGCTCGTGGCCACGACCATCCGGATGTCGGTCGCGAACCGGCGCCGCGAGATCGCGATCATGCGCCTGGTGGGTGCCTCCAACGTCTTCATCCGGCTGCCCTTCCTGCTGGAGGGTGCCGTCGCCGCGATCATCGGCGGCCTGATCGCCTCGGGGATGCTCTGGGTGGGCCTCGAGTACATCGTCGCTCGCTGGCTCGCGCCC
This sequence comes from Brachybacterium sp. B718/18, assembly GCF_055454375.1. NCBI lineage: Bacteria > Bacillati > Actinomycetota > Actinomycetes > Micrococcales > Dermabacteraceae > Brachybacterium > Brachybacterium sp. B718/18. Next base: position 104,240 of record NZ_JBVDDO010000001.1, read on the forward strand.
ACCCTCGGGGAGCAGCTGATCACGGTCTCCACCGCGGACCTCCTCTGGGCGGCTCCGACCCTGGTCGTCCTCGGGGCGGTGCTGTCGATCGCCTCCTCCGTGGTCTCCCTCAACCGACATCTGAAGGTGTGAGCATGCTCCTGCGCCGTCTGCACCGCCCGCTGTCCCTCCTCGCCGCCGGCGCGCTCCTGGTCGTCCCCTCGCTGGGCCTGCCCGGCTCCGCCTGGGCCGCCCCCACCAAGGAGGACAAGATCGCCGAGCGTGAGAGCGTCGACCAGCAGCTCGAGGACCTCCGCCTCGAGCTCGAGGGCGTCAACGACGATCTCGCCTCCACCTATCTCGCCCTCGCCGAGACCGAGCTGCAGATCCCGATCGCCCAGCAGGACCTCGAGGACGCCCAGGCCGAGCTCGCGGCCGCCCAGGAGGACGACCGCCTCACCGGCGAGCGCCTCGCGGCCGCCGAGGAGGAGGAGGCCGAGCTCTCGGGAGAGGTCGAGGACGGCCGGGTCGAGGTCGACCGCAGCGACGAGGAGCTGTCGCAGATCGCGCTCGAGGCGTACAAGGGCGGGGGCCTGCCCAACCCCTCGACCATCTACTTCGGGGGCGAGGAGCCTCAGGACGCGGTGGACCGCTCCATGAACTACCGCCTGACCCTGGCTTCCCAGGGCACCCGCCTCGACGATCTCCGCAGCGACCAGGCGGTCACGGAGAACTCCGCGGACCGTCTCGAGGCCGTCCGCGAGGAGATCGCGGATCTGAAGATCGAGGCGGAGGCGGCGGTCGCCCGCACCGAGGCCGCCGAGCAGGCAGCGGCCGACGCGAAAAACGACCTCGACGCCCTGTACGCCACGCAGATCACCCAGCGCGACGACCTCGAGACGAAGAAGGCGCAGTACGAGGGGGACGTCTCCACCCTGGAGACCCGCAGCTCGACCCTCGACTCGGAGATCGAGGAGCTCGCCCGTCAGGAGCGCGAGCGGGCCGAGCGGGAGGCCGCCGCCGCGAAGAAGAGCTCGAGCAGCGGTGGCGGCGGCGGGTCCTCCTCCTCTTCCTCGAGCTCGAGCGGCTGGGTGCGCCCCGTGAATGCCCGTCTGAACTCGAACTTCGGCTGGCGCGTCCATCCGATCTACGGCACCCGCAAGCTGCACGCGGGCGTGGACTTCCCCGTTGCCTGCGGCGTGCCCGTCGGCGCCGCGCACTCCGGCCGCGTGATCGCCCGCACCTACAACAGCGGTGCGGGCAACAAGATCATCCTCAGCCACGGCATCCAGAACGGGAAGCTGATCACCACCAGCTACCACCACCTGCAGGGCTTCGCGCTGCCGGTCGGGGCGGTGGTCTCCGCCGGGGATACGGTCGGCTACGTCGGCACGACCGGTTCCTCGACCGGCTGCCACCTGCATTTCGAGGTCCACGAAGACGGCAACGCCGTCAACCCGACGAAGTACATCTGACGCCGGGTCGGGCCGAGGGCCGACGGACCGCGGGGGAGCGCCGCCTCGCGAGCGGGGCGCGCCATATTCCCTCGCCCCGCCGCTGACCGGCGCGTAGGCTGGGAGATCCGGTCCGAGCGGGGAGGCATCCCGAGGCGCCGGCACCGACCACCACGAGGATCCGCGAGGAGGGACCCATGTCCGCGAAGAAGGGCGCTGCGAAGAAATCCGCGGCGGACGACGGCCCCGAGAAGAAGCTGATCACCTCGAACAAGCGAGCCCGTCACGACTACTTCATCGACCACACGTGGGAGGCGGGCATCGTCCTGACCGGCACCGAGGTGAAGTCGCTGCGGGATCGGGGAGCCTCGCTGATCGACGGCTACTGCTACGTCGAGGGTGGCGAGGTGTGGATGGACAACGCTCACATCGCCCCCTACGTGAAGGGGACCTGGACCAACCACGCCGCGCGGCGCAAGCGCAAGCTCCTGCTGAACAAGCGGGAGATCGAGAAGCTCGCGAGCCAGTCCCGCGAGAAGGGCTACACGATCGTGCCGCTCGAGATGTACTTCCTCGGCTCGCACGCGAAGGTGCTCATCGGCCTCGCCCGCGGCAAGAAGGAATGGGACAAGCGCCAGACCCTCCGCGAGAAGCAGGACATGCGCGAGGCGCAACGCGCCATGCGCCAGCGCGAGATCGCCTGAACCCGGTCGTCGACCGCGGGGCTGCGGGCGACGCGAGCCCCTCTCGGAGGGGTCGCCCGCGGTGCCCGGAGGGTTCGTCCCGACGCCGGCTCAGACGCCGGATCGTTCCGACGGCTCCGCGGCCCCGAGGTCCCGCCGCTCCAGCCGGGCGACCAGTTGGCGGCTCGACGCGAGGAGCCCCTGATCGGCGACGCCCAGACGCTCCCGCATCAGCAGCGCCCGGCGCGCGTCCTCGAGCGCCGCGTCCCACAACCGGGCGGCGGCACGGGGCCGGTCCGCGGCCTGCTCCGCCCGGGCGTGCTCGAAGCGATTCTTCGCGCGATGCTGGAAGACGCTCGCGAGCGCCGACAGCGAGGACGGCGAGGTCGGGTCCTCGAACCCGGTCTCCTCGGCGGCGAGGTCCATCTGTTCCTCGGCCGCGAGGAAGGCGCCCTGCCACTGCAGTACCTGCGCATAGCGGGTGCGGCGCACCGCTCGCATCACCGGCGACAGCCCCGACTGATCGAGGGCCCGCCTCCCCGCGGCGGCGGCCTCGTCGAGCCGGCCCACGATGCGCAGACCGGTCACCGTGCGCGGATCCTCGGGGTTCTCGGCGCACCAGCTCGCGAGGGCTGCGGGATCCGCGACGGTCTCCCGCAGGGTCTCGGGGTCGATCTCGATCCGCATGCCGGCCATCTCGAAGCTGCTCATCGCGTCATCATCGGCGCGGAGGACTGCCTGGTCCAGCCCCCGGCGCTTCGCCGTGAGCTGAGGGATATTCGCTTCTGTCCGTCGGTGGGGCGCGGTAGACTCGATCCACGGCGTTCCCCCGGGGGCGCCCGTGGGTGATTGACAACCGAAGAGTGAGTGCAGGACGGCCATCAGGCCGTCACGATAGTCATGCCTTCCCACGCCAGGGGCCGATCGGTTTCGACGGTAGTTGTCCAGCGAGGGGAAGCGGGCCGAGAATCCAGAGTCATCTCGTAAACGTTCTCTGGAAACCAATAAGTGCCGAACCCAAGCGCACTGACTTCGCTCTCGCTGCCTGATCAGCGTTAGCAGTCTGGAACCCCGGGGGTGCTCCTGACCCGGATCGTTCCATCAGCTAAGGAGCCACTGCTGCCGACCCTGGTCACCGGGGAAGGATGAACACCTCAGAGTGACTGAGTCCGTCGACGACGTGTCCGTGCGAGCGTCGGGACTGAGAACACGTTTTCACGGACTGCGCCCGGAGAAGCCCTGGCTTCGCACTATCGGACGCGGGTTCGATTCCCGCCGGCTCCACGCTGCACTCACCGACGAGAGGCCCCCTCCCCTGTGCAGATGCACCGGGGAGGGGGCCTCTCGCGTTGTCGTGAGCACCATCTGAACGCACCGCCGCGAGCGGCGGTCGGATGTCGCACCGGCACGGCATCCGCGGCGCCCATGGACCCCAAGGCCGCGAGATCCACATCACGCGTCCCCGGCCGGGAGCGCGCCGCGACGACCACGTGTGGATGACGGCGTCGAGGGATGCAAACCCCTGGCGACGATGAGTACGATCGCCCTACCGCGAGACACCGCTGACAAGGAGTGAGCATGGACCGAGCCAGCCTGATTGCGTACATCAAAGCCACCATCGCGAGCGGTGATGCCCAGACGCCCGCGTCGGACTACGACGTCGAGGCGATCGCAGACGACCTCGAACAGCTGGCGGGGCCCGGCGAGGGGGAAAAGGTCGAGGCGCCCCTGTTCTGGGCGACGATCCAGAAGCACACCAAGAACGCATGACCTCGAGCCCGCCCTCCACTGCGCGTCGCGATGAGGGTCAAAAAGGGCCATGTAGAGCCGCGAACCCAAGACGCCGGTCACCCCAGGCTCTAGGATCGCTACCACCCCCGAGGCGAGGAGCTGTGTGATGGATCGTGACACTCTGATCCAGGTCATCACGTCGACGATCGGCGACGGCGAGCGGGGATATGACGCGAGCGACGTCGACGTACCCGGGATCGCCGATGAGCTGCTCCGCGACCGGCCCGACGGCGACTTCGAGTCCCTCGACCCGAACGAGTTCTGGCCCGTGGTCGAGCGCCACCGCCGATGAACCCTGACGCCGCGCCGGCATCGCGCCGCGGGAATCTCGTCCGCAACGCCTCGCTCGAGGTCGGGGTCCTGCCTGTCCTCACCGGCATCGGGACCCAAGCCCTCAGGCTCGCCCTGCCGCTCAACCTCGAGCGAACGGCACACTCTCTCCGGTAAGTCCCCTCCTGGCCGGGGTGCTCGGCGGGGTGCTCGTCGCCGCCGCGTCGGGCTGAGCCGTCGGGCTCAGCGGATGACGCGATGGCCCGCGGTCTCGACGATCACGGTCCCGTCGGCGGTACCGTGGGCTGCCGGCGGATCTTGCGGGGGAAGCGGGGCGTCACGAGTCCGACGAGGACCATCAGCACGCCGGCGACGCCGAGGGCTCCCGCGACTCCCCCCAGCAGGCGGCCGACGCCCTCCGGGTCGTCCGACATGGGCGCGATCAGGCCCAGCAGCACCACAGCGCCGATCGCCAGCGCGATGAAGAACATGCCGAGAATCAGCCGGCGGAGTCGCTTGTCGTCAGGTCGCCGCGTCATGGCCGAAGTATGGAGTAGACACTCCACGGCAGGAGACTCGCGTTCAGCATCAGAGTGGACCGGCTCAGGTTCCGTGCCACTGCTGTGCGGGTCCGGGCGCTCGGGTCCGGGCTCTCGGGTGAGGGCATCGTGGTGGTGCGTCCCGAACTCCCTCGGGGTGATGCCCTCCTCGTGGCCCTCTCCCGGAGTCCGTCGGGGTACGTCCTCGGTTCTGCCATGACGTCGAACCTCCCGTGGGATCGGTGCCTCCACCGGACTCGCGGCGTTTCACGGGAGGTGGCGCCGCGCGATCATGCAGGATCCGATCCGGTCAGGAGGGACTCGTATCCGAGGGAGACGAGGTGTGCGCGGGAATCGGCCAGGGACGCGAAGATGTCCCGGCCGTAGGTCTGGTCCTGCTCGATGAGGAAGTGCTGGGCGCCGGCGGCGATGCCCTGCTCGATGATCGGGCCCCAGTCGAGGGTCCCGGCGCCGACCTCGGCGAACTGCACGATCGAGCCCGACCAGAACTCGCCCCAGGCGCTGCGGTCCCCGGCCTCGACGGTGTCGAGCACCTCCGCGGGCGGGAGCACGATGCGGTAGTCCTTGAGGTGCACCAGGTCGAGGACGCCGTCGAAGGCGGCGAGGGTGCGCTGGGGGTCCTGGCCGCCGCGCTGGACCCAGTGGCAGTCGATCTCGAAGCGCAGGTGCGGGGCCTTCTCGCGCAGCCGCTCGAGGACGGTGCGGCCCTCGAGGCGGGCGAACTCGACGTGGTGGTTGTGGTAGCTCAGCGAGAGTCCCAGGGCGGCGAAGCGCTGCGCGTGCTCGTCGACCTCGCGGGCGAAGGCGTCGATCGCCTCGGCGGAGCGCATGGCGGGCAGCGGCATCATGCCGATGCGGAGCATCGAGGTGCCGAGGCGGCGGGCGTGCTCGACGTGCAGGTCGAAGTGCTGCTCGAGGGTGAGGTCCTCGCTCCCGGCGGGGGCGGAGGTCTTCGCGGAGATCGCGGCGTACTCGATGCCGAGCTGCTCGCGGGCGGTTTCCATGTCGGCGACGTTCTGCTCGGTCATGGGGATCTGGGAGACCTCCACGACCTGGAAGCCCGATTCGCTCACCTGCTCGAGCACGGGCAGAACGCCCTCGCGGGCGATGTGGTCCTTGAGCATCATGAGCTGGATCCCGATGCGGGCCATGCGAACCTCCTGGGGGTGAGGG
>NZ_JBVDDO010000001.1:110159-617805 GCF_055454375.1 Brachybacterium sp. B718/18
CCCCCCGGGACGGCGCGCTCCGTCCACGACGCCACCGTACGGCGTGCCGTCGCCGCGATCGCGGTCTTCCCGTCCGTTGCCGAGGAGCGCCCGGAGAGCGGAGTGCACCCCGGGAGGATGCCGCCGGTTGCCATCCCGCACGGGCCGGGATGAGGTCCGGTGTGAGCGGCGTCGCAATGTGCTGACGATCTCGCCGGAAACTGTGGCAACCCGTGACAACTGGGTGAGGGGGCATCTGCGCTCTGGGAGCGTCCCCCGCAACGGCAAGGGCGCCTCCCCGAGCACACCCCGCTCGAGAGCTCCCGGATCAAGGATGATGATGAGCACCACTTCGAACACCGCACCCCAGGCCACGTCGGCCCGCGGCCTGCAGCGGCTGAACCCGCTGAACTACGTCGCGTACGCCGGCGGTGACGCGGCGAACAACCTCGCCTTCTCCCTGGCGATGTCCTTCCTCGCGGTCTACCTCACCGACGTCGCGCAGATCGGCCCCGCGGTCGTGGGCCTCATGTTCCTGCTGATGCGCGCGGTCGACGCCGTCACCGACGTGCTCATGGGCTCCCTGATCGACCGCACCAGCACCCGATTCGGCAAGTTCCGACCCTGGATCCTCGCCGGCTCCGTGCCCCTCGTGGTCCTCGCGATCCTGAACTTCGCGATGCCCGCGTCGCTCTACGGCACCGCGGCCGGCGTCGCCTGGGCCTTCATCATGTACTTCCTGATGGGGTCGGTTGCCTACACCTCGGTGAACATCCCCTACGGCTCGCTCGCCGCCGCGATGACCGACAACCGCGCCGAGCGCTCGCGCCTCGCCGTCGCCCGGTCGGTCGGCTCCGCCCTGATGCAGATCGTCGTGGCCCTCGCGATCGCCCCGGCGATCAACTCCTTCCGCGGCGATCCCGCCGGGCTGCAGAACGCGATCCTCACCGCGCTGATCCCCCTCGGCGTCCTCGCGATCGCCCTGTACGTCTTCCTCTTCCTCACCGCGCGCGAGAACGTGCAGCGCTGCGTGGACCGGGTGAGCCTGCGGGCGAGCGTGGCCACCATCGCCTCGAACCGAGCGCTGCAGATGCTCGCCCTGTCCTCCGTCCTGATGCTGGTCGGCGTCTTCGGCGCCTCGGGCATGATGGCGTACTACGCCCGCGACGTGCTCGGCAACGCGACGCTCATCGCGGTGAACCAGGTGCTCATGTCCGGCGCGATCCTCGTGACCGGCGCGTTCATCCCGGTCCTCGCCAAGAAGCTCGGCAAGCCGCGGCTGTTCCAGGTCGCCGGGGTCGTCGGCATCGTCGCCGGTGTGCTGCTGTTCCTCGCCTCGCAGGAGCTCGTGTGGCTCGCCTTCGTCGGCTTCGGGCTCTTCGGCATCGCGAACAGCACGGCCAACACCCTCATGTGGAACATGGAGGCGGACTCCGTCGAGTACGGCGAGTGGAAGACCGGCATCCGCAACGAGGGCACCACCTACGCGGTGTTCTCCTTCGTGCGGAAATGCTCGCAGGCCCTCGGTGGCGCGGTGGGCCTGTGGATCCTGGGCTGGTTCGGCTACGACGGCACCGCCGCCGCGCAGAGCGCCGAGACGATCTTCGGCATCAACGTGGCCACGGGCCTGCTGCCCGCCGTCTCGATGGTCCTCGCGATCGTGGTCATGCACTTCTATCCGATGAGCGATAGCAAGCACCGCGAGATCCTCGCCGAGCTCGAGAGCCGGGGCGAGAAGCCCACCGAGAAGACCTCGGCGCAGGGCTGACGCCGCCACTCGTCTCCTCCGCACCGCGGTCCTGTCCTCCCGAGGGGGCGGGACCGTTTTGCGTCGGCGCGGTGCGTCCGTGCGGTGCGAGAGCGATCCGGTGGGTCCGACGGGGGACACGCCGACCGCGGTCGCGTAGCCTTCACGGATGCCCGCCTCCCGACCCGCCCCGCCCGCGGCGGATCTCCCGGTCGACCGGGAGCGCGTCCGGCGTCTGCTGATGCAGCTCGTGCCCGAGCCGGGGGTCCGACGCGGGTCTCTCGATGTCGATGTCGATCTCGATGTCGACGTCGATCTCGCTCCGCGGCCCGCGGGCGAGGGGTGGGACAACGTGCTCTGGCCGGTCGGCACCGTGGACGGCTTCCCGGTGGTCCTGCGCGTCGTCCGCCGCCGCAGCGCGCGCCCGCTGCGGGATCGGGAGCTGGCCGTGCTGCGGCGACTGGCCCCGCTCTCCGCCGAGCTCCCGCTGCGGATCCCGACGATCCTGGCCACCGCCCCCGACGCCCTGCTGATCCCCTGGGTTCCCGGACGCAGTGCGGCGGAGTCGAGCCCGCCGCACCGCCGCCGCAGCGCCACGGGCCTGGCCTCGATGCTCGCCGCCCTGCACTCGCTCCCTCCGCGCGACCTGGCGGACCTCGAGCGGAACCCGGTGCGCGGCGTGCCGCTCGCCGGCCGTGCCGAGGCCCTCGCCGCGGACCTGGAGCGGGCCGAGCTGCCGGCAGACCTCCGTCGTGCCGCGCGCGACGTGGCCGACCGGGGGCTCGAGGCACCGGTCTGGGACGGCGGGGACCTGCTGCTCCATGGGGACCCGCATCCGGGCAACGTCGTGGTCCCGACGGTCGACCCGGACCGCGACCCGGTACCCGGCGAGGACCACGACGCTTTCCGCGACAGGGCCCGCACGGGAGCGCTGATCGACTGGGGCGATGCGACCCTCGGCGACCCGGCGAGCGACCTCGGGGCCCTGCTGCTGCACGATCCCCGCGGGGATCTCCTCGCCCGCTACCGCCGGCACGCCACCTGGAACGGCATCGAGGACGAAGCGCGATGGTCGGCGCTCCTCGAGCGAGCTTGGGCCTGGTCGGTGCGCCTCGCCCTCGCCCTGGTCACCGCTTACGACTCCGCGCACCCGCTCGGGCGGAGCGGAACGGAGCTGCTGCGGGCAGTCGAGGAGGGGAAGCTCACCCCTGCTCGGCGGCCCGGGACCTGACGAAAGCGGCGACGGCGGCCTCGACATCGGCCTCGGTGTGCGCGGCGGAGAGCTGCACCCGGATCCGGGCCTTCCCCTGCGGCACCACCGGGTACGAGAAGGCGGTGACGTACACGCCGTTCTCGAGCATGCGGTCGGCGATGCGCGCCGCGAGCGCGGCGTCCCCGAACATGACCGGCACGATCGCGTGCTCTCCCGGCAGCAGCTCGAAACCCTCCTCGCTCATGCGCGTGCGGAACAGCTCGGCGTTGCGGAACAGGGTCGCGCGGAGCTCGGCACTGCCCTCGACGAGCTCGAGGGCCTGCAGCGTCGCAGCCGTGATCGCCGGGGCGAGCGAGTTGGAGAACAGGTAGGGGCGGCCCTTCTGGCGCAGCATCGCGACGATCTCGGCCCGGCCCGAGACATAGCCCCCGCTCGCCCCGCCGAGGGCCTTGCCGAAGGTCCCGGTGTAGAGGTCCACCCGATCCGAGACGCCGAAGTGCTCGGGCGTGCCGGCCCCGGTCTCGCCCATGAAGCCGACGGCGTGGGAGTCGTCGACGAGGACCAGCGCCCCGAACTCGTCGGCCAGGTCGCAGATGCCGGGCAGCGGGGCGAGATAGCCGTCCATCGAGAAGACGCCGTCGGTGACGATGATGGAGCGGCGCGCGCCGTGCCCGTCGTGGAGCGCGGCGGCCGCCTCGAGCTGGGTGCGCAGGTCCGCGAGGTCGGCGTTGCGGTAGCGGAGGCGAGCGGCCTTCGAGAGCCGGATGCCGTCGATGAGCGAGGCGTGGTTCAGCTCGTCGGAGATGATCGCGTCCTCCGTGCCGAACAGCGGCTCGAAGACGGCGCCGTTGGCGTCGAAGCAGGAGGAGAACAGGATGGTGTCCTCGGTGCCGAGGAAGGCGGAGACCGCCTGCTCGAGTTGAAGATGGAGATCCTGGGTGCCGCAGATGAAGCGCACCGACGCCATGCCGAAGCCGCGCTCGTCGAGAGCCCGCTTCGCCGCCTCGACCAGGCGCGGATCATCCGCCAGGCCCAGGTAGTTGTTGGCGCAGAAGTTCAGCACCTCGGCGCCGTCGCGGCCGATGGGGCCGGCGGTGATGCGGTTGCCCTGGGCGGTGGTGATCACCCGCTCGTGCTTGTAGGTGCCGGCCTCCTCGAGGGCGGCGAGCTCGGCGGTCAGCTGGTCCTTGAGGGCGGTGTACATGGAAGCCTCCGGGTCGTTCGGGTCGTGGGGTGCGGGAGCGGGCGCGGTCAGTCGTCGAGGGCGCTCCAGTCCAGGAGCACCTTCCCGGCCGAGCCGGCCTTCGCGAGGGCGAAGCCCTGCTCCCAGTCGGTCGCGGGCAGGACGTGGGTGATGGTGCGCTCGATCGCGCCGCGCAGCGTGGAGGACGTGGAGAGCATCGCGCTCATCGCGTTCCAGGTCTCGAACATCTCGCGGCCGTAGATGCCCTGCAGGGTGAGCATGCGGGTGACGACGGCGGTCCAGTCGATCTCGAACTGCGTCGCGGGCAGTCCCAGCAGGGCGATCTTCCCGCCGTGGTTCATGTTCTCGATCATCTCCTGCAGGGCGCGGGCCTGGCCCGTGATCTCGAGGCCCACGTCGAAGCCCTCGCGCATCCCGAGGCGCCGCTGCGCATCGCGCACCCGCGTCGTGGAGACGTCGAGGACCACGTCGGCCCCGCACTCCTCGGCCATCGCCAGGCGCTGCGGGGAGATGTCGGTGATCGTGATGTAGCGGGCGCCGGCGTGGCGCGCGACCGCCGCGGCCATCTGGCCGATCGGTCCGGCCCCGGTGATCAGCACGTCCTCGCCGACGAGCGGGAACTTCAGCGCCGTGTGGACGGCGTTGCCCAGCGGGTCGAAGGCGGCGCCGAGCTCGGGGCTGATCAGGTCCGTGCGGCCGTCGTGCTCGTGCACCCAGACGTTCTCGTGGGGGAGCGTCACGTACTCGGCGAAGGCGCCGTCGCGCTGCACGCCGACGGAGCGCACGCGGTTGCACATCTGGCGCCGCCCGGCGCGGCAGTTGCGACAGGTCCCGCACACCACGTGGCCCTCGCCGGAGATCCGATCGCCGACGCGCACGTCCGTGACCTCGGCGCCGATCTCGACCACCTCGCCGTAGACCTCGTGGCCGGGGGTGAAGGGGACCGTGTCGCACATCGACTGCGCCGACTCGTCCCAGGCCAGGATGTGCAGGTCGGTCCCGCAGATGCCGGCGCGGAGCACGCGCACCTTCACGTCCCACGGCCCGCAGCGGGGCTCCTCGACCTCGGTGAGCTCGAGGCCCCCTCCGGGTGCGAGCTTGCGCAGTGCGCGCATCAGACCTCCTCGTCCGGCTCCGTCCGGAGCACGCAGGGACCGGCGCCATGACGCGATGCGGGGGTGGGCATCGCCACGGGCGGTCCGTCGGCCCCGGGTGGGACGCCGACGCGACGAGGATACGGGCCCGGCGTCGTGCCCGACGGATATCCGCAGGACCGCCAGCCACCCCGGCCCGTAGACTTGGGCCCGTCATGACCACGCCCTCCTCGACCCCTGATCCGTCCGTCACGACCCCGGGCGGCCCGGCTCCGTCCCCCAGGTCCCCCGGGCCGCGGATCTCCTACCCGTCGGACCTCCCCGTCTCGCAGCGCCGCGAGGACATCCAGGCCGCGATCCGGGACCACCAGGTGGTGGTGATCGCCGGGGCGACCGGCTCGGGCAAGACCACCCAGATCCCCAAGATGCTGCTGGAGATGGGGTATGGGGAAGGCCGCCGCCTGATCGGGCACACGCAGCCCCGCCGGATCGCCGCCCGCTCCGTCGCCGGGCGCATCGCGAGCGAACTGGGGGAGACCCTCGGCGAGGGGACCGTCGGCTTCCAGGTCCGCTTCACCAAGCAGACCGCCCGCGGAGCCCGGCTCAAGCTCATGACCGACGGCATCCTGCTCGCCGAGATCGGCCGCGACCGGCTGCTGAAGCGCTACGACGCGATCATCATCGACGAGGCCCACGAGCGCTCCCTCACGATCGACGTGATCCTCGGCTACCTCCGCCAGATCCTGCCGCAGCGTCCGGATCTCAAGGTCGTCATCACCTCGGCGACCATCGACCCGGAGCGCTTCGCCGAGCATTTCGCCTCGGTGCTGCCCTCGGGGGAGAGGCGCCCGGCGCCGATCATCGAGGTCTCGGGCCGGACCTACCCCGTGGAGGTCCGGTACCGGCCGCTCGTGCTCGAGCCGGAGATGGACGAGGACGACGAGCTGGAGGACGTCCACTCCGTCGAGCGGGACCTCACCCAGGCGATCACCGACGCCGTCGACGAGCTGGCCGCCGAGGGACCCGGCGACATGCTCGTCTTCCTGCCCGGTGAGCGGGAGATCCGGGAGATCTCCGACGCCCTCACCGCGCACCTGTCCCGCGGGACCCGCGGCCGAGCGGCGCTGCCCGTCGAGGTGCTGCCCCTCTTCGGGCGGCTCTCCGCCCAGGACCAGCAGAAGATCTTCTCCCCGCCCCCGTCGGGCACATACCGTCGCATCATCCTCTCGACCAATGTCGCCGAGACCTCCCTGACCGTCCCCGGCATCACGTACGTGATCGACTCCGGCCTCGCCCGCATCTCCCGCTACTCCCAGCGCACCAAGGTGCAGCGGCTCCCCATCGAGCCGATCTCCCAGGCCAGCGCCAACCAGCGCTCCGGCCGGTCCGGGCGCACCCATCCCGGCATCGCCATCCGCCTCTACTCCGAGGAGGACTTCGAGAGCCGGCCCGAGTTCACCGAGCCGGAGATCCTGCGCACCTCGCTGGCCTCCGTGGTGCTGCTGATGACCTCGCTGGGCCTCGGTGACGTCGAGTCCTTCCCCTTCGTCGAGCCGCCCGCGAGCCGTGCGATCGCCGACGGCGTGCGCCTGCTGGAGGAGCTCGGTGCGATCGAGGACGATCCGAAATCTCCAGGCGGTCGCCGCCTCACCCGCATCGGCCGCGATCTCGCCCGCTTCCCGCTCGACCCGCGGATGGCCCGCATGCTCCTCGAGGCGAACCGCCTCGGCGCCCTGCGCGAGGTGCTGATCATCGTCGCCGCCCTCTCGATCCAGGACCCGCGCGAGCGGCCCCTCGGGCAGGAGCAGCAGGCCCGCGAGAAGCACAAGCGCTTCGAGGACGAGACCAGCGACTTCCTCGCCTACCTCAACCTCTGGAACCACCTGCAGCAGCGTCGGAAGGATCTCTCCTCGAGCGCCTTCCGCCGCGAGGTGCGCGCCGACCACCTCCACTACCTGCGCATCCGCGAGTGGTGGGACCTCCACGCCCAGCTGCGCGACATGGCCAAGGATGCGGATCTGCGCGCCAATGAGCACGACGCCACCCCGCAGGCCATCCACCAGTCCCTGCTCGCGGGGCTGCTCAGCCATGTTGGCCTCCTCGATGACCGCACCCGCGAGTACTCCGGCGCCCGCGGGGCGCGCTTCGCGCTGTGGCCCGGCTCGGCGCTCGCCAGGAAGCGGCCCGACTACGTGATGGTCGCCGAGCTGGTGGAGACCTCCCGGCTGTGGGGCCGCACCGCCGCCCGCATCGACCCCGCCTGGGCCGAGGAGATCGGCGCGCACGTCGTCAAGCGCTCCCACTCCGCGCCGCACTGGTCCTCCAAGCAGGCGGGCGCCATGGCCCACGAGAAGGTCACCCTCTACGGCGTGACGCTCGTGGCGGACCGCGTGGTCGGCTACGGACGCATCGACCCCGAGGCGGCCCGCGACATCTTCCTGCAGAACGCCCTCGTCGAGGGGGACTGGCGCACCCGCCACCACTTCTTCCGCGACAACCGGGCCCTGATCGCGCGGCTCGAGGAGCTCGAGGCGAAGACCCGCCGACGCGACCTGCTGATCGGCGACGAGCAGATCTTCTCCTTCTACGACCGGCGGATCCCCCGCGAGGTCGTCTCCGGCCGCCACTTCGATACCTGGTGGAAGTCCCAGCGGCACGAGACCCCGGACCTGCTCACCCTCACCGAGAAGGACCTCCTCGCGGCCGATGAGGAGACCACGGCCGCGATCGCCGCGGACTTCCCCGACACCTGGGTCCAGGGCGATATCACCCTCCCGCTCAGCTACTCCTTCGGCGAGGTCGGGTCGAAGGGTGCCGAGGGCGTCACCGCGACGATCCCGCTCGCGGTCCTGAACCGACTGCGGCCCTCCGGCTTCGACTGGCTCGTGCCCGGCATGCGCGAGGAGCTCGTCACCGAGCTGATCCGCTCGCTCCCGAAGCCGATCCGGCGGTACCTGGTCCCCGCGCCCGAGCGCGCGAAGACCGTCGCCGCGACCCTCCACGACGACGACCCGGAGTCCGGTGAGGCCTTCGTCGAGGCGGTCGCCGACGAGCTCGTGGCCCTGCCCGGCGTGCCCGACGACCTCCCGCTGTACGGGCCCGAGTTCGACCTCGCGAAGCTGCCCGACCATCTGCGGATGCACTTCCGGGTGGTCGATGCGCAGGGCAAGCAGATCGGAGCGGGCGACGACCTGGAGGCGCTGCGCGGCCGGCTCAAGCAGCGGGTCGACGCCTCCGTCTCCTCCCAGGGCGACGATCTCGCCCATCGGGACCTCGACGGCTTCCCTGCGGGCGGCGTGCCCGCCCTGCACGAGTCGAGGGTCGGCGGTCTCAAGGTCACGGGGTATCCCGCGCTCGTGGCCCGCCGCGGCTCCGACGGCCGCCTCGAGCGCGTCGACCTCGCGGTGCTCGCGAGCGCCGACGAGCAGACCCTCGCCCACCGGGAGGGTGTCATCGCGCTGCTGGACCGCGACCTCGGCACCGAGTTGTCGACCGTGCTGAACGCCCTGCCCAACCCCACCAAGCTCGCCGTCGCCGGCTCCGAGTACGCGAGCACGGCAGCGCTGCTGGCCGACGCGACGCGCGCCGCGACGATCCACCTCGCTGGCGACGCCGCCACGATCCGCACCCGCGCGCAGTACGAGCAGCTGCTTGAGGCGGCCCGACCCCGGCACGCCGAGCTCGCGGCGCAGGCCGTCAAGGACGCTGCCGCGGCCCTCGCCGTCAACGCGACGCTGCAGAAGGAGCTCTCGCGGGTCTCGTCCCTCGCGATCCTGTCCCACCTGACCCAGATCCGCGAGCACGCCGCCGGCCTGCTCGCGGACGGCTTCATCTCCCGCACCGGCGTCGATCGCCTGCCGGACTTGCGGCGTTACCTCGAGGCGGATCGGGTCCGGCTCGAAAAGCTGCCGGAGAACCCGCGCCGGGACGAGCAGGCCGCCTGGCAGATCGCCGATCTCGAGGGGTACTGGGCGACCCGACGTGCGGCACTCGGTGCCCGGCGCCGCTCCGAGAAGGAGGCGCAGGAGATCGCCTGGCTGCTCGAGGAGCTGCGGGTGAGCCTCTTCGCGCAGACCCTGGGCACCCGCGTCTCCGTCTCGGACAAGCGGATCCGCCAGGCGATCGCGGCGCTCTGAGCCCGGAACGGACCGAGGCCCGCGCGGGGTGAGCCACGCCTCCGCCGCCTGCGCCGCAGCGGGACCTTGCGGAAGTTTTACCCGCGCGCCGTGATCCGTCGGCGTCTCCGCTCGGCCGCCTCGGCCGCGGCGGCCGGGAACCGTCCCCGACCGGTGCGGACGTCGCCCGGACGGTCCTGCGCAGAGACCCCAAGCGGTGGTCATGGCGATCCCAAGACGGGCGGAGCACGGCTCCGACCTGCGACAGCGCTCTCTTCCCTGCGGCGTGGGCCGCGCCTACGGTGGCACGGCCCGCGTCCCTGGCGATCGATCCGCCCGTCTCCCGAAGGAAATCTCGCATGCTCGGCTCCCGCTCCACCGCCCTCGTCGCCCCGGCGACGTCCCCGCTCCCGCGACGTCGCACGCTGCTCGTCGGCGCGCTCGGCGCCGGGGCCCTCCTCGGACTCGGGGCGACCGCGCCGGCTCGGGCGGATGACGTCTGGACCGAGGAGTTCATGACCCGGCCGGAGACCCGCGAGGGCTTCGACGTGAACGCCCTGGACTCCTGGCAGGAGCAGAACGCGCGGTTCCTCCTCTCCGTGATCGCCGGGCACGGCCTGGGGCGCGAGGCGGCGCGCATCACCCTGATCACGGCGATCGTCGAGTCCTGGCTGCGCAACTACGAGCCCGCCGTCGACCTCGATTCCGGTGGTCTCTTCCAGCAGCGGCCCTCGATGGGTTGGGGCACCGCCGCCCAGGTCCGCCACAAGAAGCTCGCCGTCGACGCCTTCCTCGGCCTCTCCGAGCACTCCGAGGCGCCCGGCCTGCTGCAGGTCGTCCCGGAGTACGAGGCGTGGGACCCGGGTGCCGCGGCGCAGGCCGTGCAGGCCTCTGCCCACCCCGACCGCTATAGCGAGCAGATCCCGGCCGCGGACGCCCTGTGGGACCGGTTCGCCGACCGCGTGGTGCCGTACACCGCCTGATCAGGTCGCGCTCGCCGCGGACGGAGCTGCTGTCCGGGGAGCCGGACACGCCCGGCGCGGCGCGGGTGCACGGGGCCCGATGCGCTCGTTACGCTGTGCCTCATGTCACCGTCGCCATCCGTCAGCTACTCCATCACGATCCGCCTCGAGTTCGAGGCGCGGTCCGCCGCCGTCAGCGACATCACCAGTCGCATCGAGCAGCATGGGGCGACCGTCACCGCCCTCGACGTCTCCGCCTCCGGCCCGGAGCGGATGCGCGCGGACATCACGGTGCTCACGGCCGGCCACGACCACGCGATCGAGGTCGTGGAGTCGCTCAAGGAACTCGACGGCGTCGAGCTCGGCAAGGTCTCCGATCGCACCTTCCTCGCCCACCTCGGGGGCAAGCTCACCGTCGAGTCCAAGCTCCCGATCCGCCACCGCGACGACCTGTCGATGATCTACACGCCGGGCGTCGCCCGCGTGGTCAAGGCGATCGCGGAGAACCCCGAGGACGCGCGCCGCCTCACCATCAAGCGCAACACCGTCGCCGTGGTCTCCGACGGCTCGGCGATCCTCGGCCTCGGCGACCTCGGCCCGCTCGCCGCGATGCCGGTGATGGAGGGCAAGGCCGCCCTCTTCAAGCGCTTCGCCGGGATCGACGCCTTCCCCATCTGCCTCGACGCGCACACGGTCGACGAGATCGTCGCGCACGTGAAGGCGATCGCGCCGGTCTTCGCGGGCATCAACCTCGAGGACATCTCCGCGCCGCGCTGCTTCGAGATCGAGGACCGGCTGCGGGCCGAGCTCGACATCCCCGTCTTCCACGACGACCAGCACGGCACCGCGATCGTCGTCGTCGCGGCCCTGCGCAACGCACTGCGCGTGGTGGAGAAGGACATCGCCTCGACCCGCATCGTGCTCTCGGGCGCGGGCGCCGCGGGCACGGCGATCCTGCGTCTGCTGCGCGCGGCCGGTGCCCGCGACATCGTCGTCACCGACATCCACGGCATCGTGCACGAGCGACGCGAGCAGCTCGAGGGTCGCCTCCCCTGGATCGCGGAGGTCACCAACCCCCGCGACCTCACGGGCACCCTGCAGGACGCCGTCGTGGACGCCGACGTCTTCATCGGCGTCAGCGCGGGCAACATCCTCACCGCCGCGGACGTCGCGACGATGGCCGACCGCTCGATCGTGTTCGCCATGGCCAACCCGACCCCGGAGATCGACCCGTCCGAGGCGGCCAAGCACGCCGAGGTCGTCGCGACCGGCCGCAGCGACTTCGCGAACCAGATCAACAACGTCCTCGCCTTCCCGGGAGTCTTCCGCGGGCTGCTCGACGCGCACGCCACGAAGGTCAGCGACCGCATGCTGCTCGCCGCCGCGAAGGCGCTCGCCGACGTGGTCTCCACCGAGGAGCTCAACCCCACCTACATCGTGCCGAGCGTCTTCCACGACGGGGTCACCAAGGCGGTCGCGAGCGCCGTCGAGCAGGTCGCCCGCGAGGAGGCGGGGACGGTCGACACCATCACCGGTGCGATGCGGCCGGTCTACGCCGACGAGATCACGCTGGAGAGCTGAGCCGGGCCCTCCGGCGGCCCCGGCCGCCGGAGGCTTCAGGCCGTGTCGCCGTCGAGCGCGTCGGCGCCAGGGTCCGTAGCCGTGGCGGACCGGCGCCGCTCGAGGATCCATGCGCTGAGGCCGACCCCGATCCCGAGCACGCCCGCGACCGCATCCCCGACGTCGCCCGACCGCTGCGGCAGGGCGAGGGACTGGACCAGCTCGACCAGCAGGACCTGCGCGAGCGCGACGATCACCACCCAGCCGATCGGGAAGCGGCGCCGCGGCGCGAGCAGCCGACCGAGCGCCCACACGGTGAGGGCGAGGACCACCAGGTGGTAGATCTTGTCCAGTCCCGGCACCCCGACGCCGGGGGTCCCGGAGGGGATCGACGGCAGGTAGAAGCCGCTGTTCAGCACGAGCGCGAGCACCGCGAGCGCGATCCGCAGCGGCAGCGATCCGCCGACATCCCGGATCTGGACGGGCAGGTCGAGGACGAAGCGATGCAGCGCTGACATGGGCGGCATTCTCCCCGGAGCCGTGACCGGGATCGGGGAGGCGGGGCCGTCCACCGCCCAGGGACTCCGCTAGTCTCGACGTGTCTCGAGAGATCGACCCCTGACCCCGGGAGCAGCCATGTCCTCCACCTCTGATCCGTCCCGCCTGGACCCGTACAGCGACCAGCCCGGTGCCGCGCCCGGCAGCACCGCCGTGCTGGACCGGCAGGTCCAGGAGCGGGAGCAGACCACCGACGACGGCGATCACGACCGGTTCGCCCACTACGTGCGCAAGGACCGGATCACGCAGGCCGCGCTCGACGGCACCCCGGTGATCGCCCTCTGCGGCAAGGTGTGGGTGCCCGGCCGCGACCCGAACAAGTACCCGGTCTGCCCGGAGTGCAAGGAGATCTACGAGGGCCTGCGCGAGCCCAACGACGGCGGGAACGGCGCGGGCGGCTCCGGTGGCAAGGGCGGGGGCGGCGGCTTCCGCGGTCTCTTCGGCGGGCGCCGCTGACCCCGGCCGGCGACGCTCTCTCCCACCCCTCCGCCCGACACGCCCGGGGGACTTCCTCACATCCCTCGCGCGGGCGGGTCGTCGGTCCTCAGCGGTACGGTGGAGCACGCTGTGACAACACCATCCCTGTTCTCCACCGGCGATCCCCGTCGGCCCTCCGAGGCCGCCGCGCGATCGCTCCCCGTCGCCTACCCCGAGCGCGCCGCCTGGGGCACGGTCCCGAAGCTCCGTGCCTGGCAGGCGGAGGCTCTCGACCTCTATCGCCGCACCGCGCCGAAGGACTTCCTCGCGGTCGCGACGCCCGGCGCGGGCAAGACCACCTTCGCGCTCCAGATCGCCGCGGGCCTCCTCGCGGACGGGACGGTCCGGAGGATCACCGTGGTCGCCCCGACCGAGCACCTGAAGACTCAGTGGGCGGACTCCGCGGCGCGCGTCGGCATCTCCCTGGATCCGAACTTCTCGAACGCCCAGGGCACCCACGGCGCCCATTACCAGGGGGTCGCGATCACCTACGCGCAGGTCGGCATGGCCCCCGCCCTGCATCGCGCCCGCACCGAGGCCGATCGCACCCTGGTCATCCTCGACGAGATCCACCACGCCGGTGACTCCCTCACCTGGGGTGACGGGGTCCGGGACGCCTTCGATCGGGCCACCCGCCGCCTGTCGCTGACGGGAACACCGTTCCGCTCGGACTCCTCGCAGATCCCCTTCGTCACGTACGAGGAGGACGGCGAGGGCTTCTCCCGCTCGAAGGCGGACTACACCTACGGGTACGGGGAGGCGCTGCGCGACCACGTCGTCCGCCCCGTCCTGTTCATGACCTATTCGGGGCGCATGCACTGGCGCACCAAGACCGGCGACGAGGTCTCGGCCCAGCTCGGCGCCCTCGAGACCAAGGACATCACCCAGCAGGCCTGGCGCACGGCGCTCGATCCCCAGGGCGAGTGGATCCAGTCGGTGCTCTCCGCCGCGGACCGCCGGCTCACCGAGGTGCGCCGTCACGTGCCGGACGCCGGCGGGCTCGTCATCGCGACCGACCAGAAGGCCGCCCGCTCCTACGCGGAGACGCTGCGCGAGCTGTGCGGGGAGGCGCCCACGGTGGTGCTCTCGGACGACGCGGGCGCCGGCAAGCGCATCGAGGACTTCTCCGCCTCCAAGGACCGCTGGATGGTGGCGGTGCGCATGGTGTCCGAGGGCGTCGACGTGCCCCGCCTCGCCGTCGGCGTCTACGCCACCTCGACCGCGACGCCCATGTTCTTCGCGCAGGCGGTAGGTCGCTTCGTCCGTTCGCGGACCCGTGGCGAGACCGCGAGCGTCTTCCTGCCGACGGTGCCGATCCTCATGGCCCACGCCGCGGCGATGGAGGAGGAGCGCGACCACGTGCTCGATCTCCGCCCCGCCGAGGGCGATGCCGAGACGGGGCTCGACGAGTCGCTGATCGAGGAGGCCAATCGCAGCGAGCGCGCCTCCGATCAGCTGGAGATGAGTTTCGAGGCGCTCGAGTCGCAGGCTTCCTTCGACCGGGTCCTCTTCGACGGCGGCGAGTACGGCGCGGGCGGCATGATCGGCTCGGAGGACGAGCAGGAGTTCCTCGGCATCCCCGGTCTGCTGGATGCGGACCAGATGCGCGCCGTCCTCCAGCAGCAGCAGGCCGAGCAGCAGGCGCGCCGCCGCCGCAACGGCACCGTGCAGGCTCCCGTCACCCCCGGCGTGGTCGACCATCGTCGGCTCATGGACCTGCGCAAGGAGCTCTCCTCGCTGGTCTCGGCCTGGTCCAAGAAGTCGGGCTCCCCGCACGGCTCGGTCCACAACACGCTGCGCTCGCGCAGCGGCGGCCCGGCGGTCGCGCAGGCCAGCGCCGAGCAGATCCAGGCGCGGATCGACATCGTCCGCGGTTGGTTCGTCGGCCGACGCTGATCCGACCGACCGACCGACCGACCGACCGACCGACTGACCGGCCGAGCGAGCGGGAGGGGGTCGATCGCTCTGCGCTCAGCGCAGCACGCGGGCGGCCTCC
Source organism: Brachybacterium sp. B718/18 (assembly GCF_055454375.1). Classification (NCBI taxonomy): domain Bacteria; kingdom Bacillati; phylum Actinomycetota; class Actinomycetes; order Micrococcales; family Dermabacteraceae; genus Brachybacterium; species Brachybacterium sp. B718/18. Next base: position 125,065 of record NZ_JBVDDO010000001.1, read on the forward strand.
GTGCCGTCGGTGACGGTGGGGATCGCGATCGGCCCGTCGGGCCCGTCGTCGGCGACCAGGCCCAGCTCGGCGACCGAGGCGCGGTGCCGCTCCCGTGCCCGCCGCACGCGCTCGGGACCGCGCAGGTCCTCGACGGGCTCGCCGTCGCGGATCAGCGGGACCTGCAGCGGGCGCAGCGAGGTGCGACCCCAGTCCGGGGAGGCGTCGGCCGAGGTCAGCTCGGCCATCAGCTCCCGTTCGAACTCGGCCACCTCGGACTCGCCGGGCAGCACCAGCTCGGCGTGCGCCCGATCCCCGACCAGCACCCGGTAGGCATGCTTGCCCGCCCCGAGCGTGGCTTTGTCCTTCGACTGCTTGCCGACGGGATGCATGAGCCCGTCGGAGCCCTCCCGCTCGACGAGCTTGTACACGAAGCCGGGGGCGGGGTGCCCGCCGCCGGTGACCAGCCGGGTGCCGACGCCGTAGCCGTCGAGCGGGGCGTCGGCGAGGTCCTCCATGCGGTGCTCGTCGAGGTCGCCCGTGGCGGTGATGCGGGTGCCGGTGGCCCCGAGGCCGTCCAGCTGGGCGCGCAGGCGGACGGCCTGCTCGGCGAGGTCTCCCGAGTCCAGCCGCACCGCGCCCAGCTCGGGGCCGGCGAGCTCGACGGCGGTGCGTACCGCCTCCTCGACGTCGTAGGTGTCCACGAGGACGGTCGTCCCGGGGCCCTGGGCGGAGATCTGGGCGGAGAAGGCCTCGGACTCCTCGTCGAACAGCAGGGTGAAGGCGTGGGCGGCGGTCCCGGCGACAGGGATCCGGTAGTGGGCGCCCGCGGCGAGGTTCGAGGTCGAGTCGAAGCCGACGACGTACGCGGCGCGCGCGGCGGCGATCGCGGCGTCCTCGTGCACCCGTCGGCCGCCCATCTCGATGCAGGGACGGCCGCGGGCGGCGGTGACCATGCGCGATCCGGCGGAGGCGACGCCGCTGTCGTGGTTCAGGATCGAGAGCACGACGGTCTCGAGCATCACGGAGTCCTCGAAGGTGCCCTCGATGCGCAGCACGGGGGAGCCGGGGAAGTAGAGCTCGCCCTCGGCGTACCCGTGGACGTCGCCGTGGAAGCGGTAGTCGGCGAGGAAGTCGAGCGTGTCCTCGTCGAGCAGCTCGAGCCCGCGCAGGTAGCGGAGGTCCGCCGCGTCGAAGCGGAAGTCGGCGATCGCGTCGAGGACGCGGCCGGTGCCGGCGAGCGCGCCGTAGCGGCGCCCCGCGGGGAGGGAACGGGTGAACACCTCGAAGACGCAGCGACGGGAGGCGGTGCCGGCCTCGCGGGCGGCGCGGAGCATGGTCAGCTCGTAGAGGTCGGTGAGCAGGGCGGAGGTCACGCGTCCACCGTAATGGGTGCAGGGCGGGCAGGGCGTGCGCGGTCGCCGTAGAATCATCGGCATTGCCGTCCGCCGGGTCTCCGCGGGCGGCCCCGGCCGGTGAGGAGCGCGCATGCAGGACGTGGTGGCAGGAGCGGACCCGGGGACGGGGCCACTCGGCGACCTCTCTCCGGGCGCGCAGGCCACGCTCGAGGTGGACGGGCCCTGGCGCACCGTCGTCTGGAACGACCCGGTCAACCTCATGAGCTACGTGGTCTACGTCTTCCGCAGCTACTTCGGGTACTCCCACCTCGTGGCCGAGCAGCTGATGATGCAGGTGCACGAGGAGGGGCGGGCGATCGTCTCCCGCGGGTCGAAGGAGAAGGCCGAGCGGGACGTGCAGGCGATGCACTCCTTCGGGTTGCGGGCGACGCTCGAGCGGGCGGGGGAGGGCTGATGGCGCACGCATTCCGCCGTCGGCCCGACGGCACCGTCGCCTGCCGCCTGGACGGCGAGGAGAAGGCGATCCTGGCCCAGGTCGCGCAGGAGACCGCCGATCTGATCCGGGCGGATCTCGGCCTGGACCCGGAGCGGGAGGCGGTCCGCCGGGCCGCCGAGAGCGAGGATCCGCTGCGCCGGCTCGAGGCGGAGTTCGCGGGCCGGGATGCGCGGGTCCCCTCGGACAGCGCCGTCAAGCGTCTGTTCCCCGATGCGTCGGAGGATCCGGACCTGGCGCAGGAGTACCGGCGGCTCGGGCAGCAGGATCTCGCCGAGGGCAAGCTCGCGGATCTGCATCGGGTGATCGCGCTGCTGGACGGGGCGGGTCCCGGTCACGGCGAGGTCGTGGTCGAGGCCGACGAGGCCGTGGTGGTGCTCCGCGCGCTGAACGACGTGCGGATCGTGCTCGCGGACCGGTTGGGCCTGCAGCGCGACGGCGACTTCGACACCGTGCGCATGCTCCAGCAGATCGGCGAGCGGGTGGAGGACCTCCCCGAGCGGGACGACGAGATGGTCGGCTCGGACGTGGTGATCGCGGTGTACGAGCTGCTGAGCTGGCTGCAGGAAAGCCTCCTGCGGGCCTTGGACTGATCGACGTACTGGCGAGGGACGAGCCGGTAGGAGATCAGTCGATCGGAGGCAGGACTGATCGACGTCCTGGCGAGGGACGAGCACTCCTTCCTGACAACTGTCCGAATCCGTTGTGAGACTGCACCCAGTGCGTGCGCCGTCACGGCGGGACGGGGGCCGGGACACTAGCCTGTCCGGGATGAATACTGCGCCGATCGGGATCCTCGACTCCGGGGTGGGCGGGCTGACCGTGGCCCGGGCCATCCTGGACCAGTTGCCGCGCGAGGAGCTCGTCTACATCGGCGACACCGCGCACGGCCCGTACGGCCCGCGCCCGATCGCCGAGGTGCGCTCGCTGACGCTCGAGATCATGGACGATCTCGTCGGCCGCGGCGTGAAGATGCTGGTCATCGCGTGCAACACCGCGTCGGCGGCCGTGTTGCGCGATGCGCGCGAGCGCTACGACGTGCCCGTCATCGAGGTGATCCAGCCGGCCGTGCGCCGTGCCGTAACGGCGACCCGCAACCGTCGGATCGGGGTGATCGGCACCCAGGGCACCGTGAACTCGCGGGCCTACGAGGACGCCTTCGCGGCGGCCCCGGACCTGGAGATCACCACGCAGGCCTGCCCGCGCTTCGTGGAGTTCGTCGAGAGCGGCGTGATCACGGGCGAGGAGGTGCTCGAGGTCGCGGAGGAGTACCTCGCGCCGGTGCGTGCGGCGGGCGTGGACACCCTGGTGCTCGGCTGCACCCACTACCCGATGCTCGCCGGTCCGATCAGTTATGTCATGGGCCCGGAGGTCACCCTGGTCTCGTCCGCGGAGGAGACGGCGCTGGACGTCTACCGCCAGCTGCGCGGGTCGGGACTGCTGCGGGAGGACGCGCACGTGCCCCGGCACGTGTTCGCCCAGACCGCGACGGGCACGGCGGGGGAGTCCTTCGCCAGGCTGTCCCGACGCTTCCTCGGCCCGGCCCTGGACATGACGTCGACGCTCCCGGTGATCCCGGCATGAGGCTCCACGTCATCGGCTGCTCGGGCAGCTTCGCCGGCCCGGACGGCGCCGCCTCCAGCTACCTGCTGGAGCAGGAGGACGCCGACGGTCGCGTCTGGCGGGTGCTCATGGATCTCGGCTCGGGTGCCTTCGGCCCGCTGCAGTCCGTGATCGACCCCGCGGATCTCGACGCGGTGATCATCTCCCACCTCCACCCGGACCACTATCTCGACCTCACGGGTCTCGAGGTGTTCTGGGCCTACCACGAGCGGACCGACCTCCCTCAGCTGCCCATCCACGCGCCGGCACCGCTCCCGGAGCGGCTCTCGGCGGTGCTCAGCCGGGACGGCCGGATCCCCGACGGCACGGACCGGGTGCCCTTCGAGTACGGGGCGCTGACCGATGGTCAGGAACTGCGGATCGGCCCGTTCGAGATGACGGTGCGCGAGGTCCAGCACCCGGTCGAGGCGTACGGTTTCCGGATCCGCGCCGGGGGGAGCGTGCTCGCCTACTCGGGGGACACCGATGCCTGCCCGGCGCTGGACGAGCTCGCCGCCGACGCCGACCTCTTCCTCTGCGAGGCGGGGTACGTCGAGGGGCGCGACGACCGCTTCACGGGAGTGCACCTGACGGGCCGACGCGCGGGGGAGTGCGCCGCGCGCGCCGGGGCACGGTCTCTCGCGCTCACCCACATCCCCGCCTGGACCGATCCGGAGGTGCCGCTCGCCGAGGCCCGCGCCGCCTTCCCGGGGGAGATCACGATGGTGCGACCGATGGATATCCTCGAGCTGTCATCCTGACCCTCGAGGAGAGGAGCTCCGTGAGCTCGCAGACCCCCACCCCCACCGGCGACCGTGTCGACGGCCGCACCCCCGAGCAGCTGCGCGAGGTGCGCATTACGCGCGACTGGCTCGACCACGCCGAGGGCAGCGCGCTGATCGAGTTCGGCCGCACCCGGGTGCTGTGCGCCGCCTCCTTCACCGAGGGCGTGCCGCGCTGGAAGAAGGGCTCCGGATCGGGCTGGGTCACCGCCGAGTACGCGATGCTGCCCCGCTCCACCAACACCCGCTCGGACCGCGAGAGCGTCAAGGGACGCATCGGCGGGCGCACCCACGAGATCTCCCGCCTCATCGGCCGGTCGCTGCGCGCCGTGATCGACCTCGACGCGCTCGGCGAGAACACGATCCAGCTGGACTGCGACGTGCTCCAGGCCGACGGCGGCACCCGCACCGCGGCGATCACCGGCGCCTACGTGGCGCTCGCCGACGCGATCTCCTGGGGCAAGCGGCACTCTTCGATCCCGGCCGCGAAGGACGTGCTCACCGACTCGGTGAGCGCGATCAGCGTCGGCATCGTCGACGGCCGGCCGCTGCTGGACCTGGAGTACCGCGAGGACGTGCGCGCCGAGACGGACATGAACGTCGTCGTCACCGGGGCGGGCTCTTTCGTCGAGGTGCAGGGCACCGCCGAGGGCGCCCCCTTCGACCGGGCCGAGCTGGGCACTCTCCTGGACCTGGCGACCGCGGGCTGTGCGGATCTCGCCCGGATCCAGCGCGAGGTGCTGGCGGGCTCCCGATGAGCGCCGTCGAGGTTCCGGCCGGGGCGCGGGTGATCCTCGCGAGCCACAATGCGAAGAAGCTGCGGGAGCTGCAGCGGATCCTCGCGGCGGCCGTGCCCGGCCTCGCGCCGGAGCAGGTGATCTCCTCGGCGGGCATCGCGCTGCCGGACGTGGTCGAGGACGAGGTCTCCTTCGAGGGCAACGCCCTGCTCAAGGCCCGCTCCGCGGCCGCGGCGACCGGGCTGCTGGCGGTCGCCGACGACTCGGGCATCGCCGTGGATGTGCTCGGCGGAGCCCCCGGCATCTTCTCGGCCCGCTGGTCGGGTCGGCACGGGGACGACGAGGCGAACAACGACCTGCTCCTCGCGCAGCTCTCCGACGTCCCCGACGCGCATCGCGGGGCACGGTTCGTGTGCGCGGCGGCGCTGGTGGCGGCCGACGGGACCGAGCTCGTCGAGCGCGGCGAGATGACCGGGCGCCTGCTGCGGGAGCGGCGCGGGGCGGGGGGCTTCGGCTACGACCCGCTGTTCGTGCCCGACGGGCAGGAGCTCACCTCGGCGGAGCTCAGCCCCGAGGCGAAAGACGCGATCTCCCATCGCGGGCGTGCCTTCCGCGCGATCGCCCCGCACGTGGCGCGGCTGCTGGGCTGAACCGCCGGCCGGTCCTGATGGTGGGGCGGCTGGTCCGCCTCAGACCGCGCCGACGTGGGCCAGCGCCCGCCGCACGAGCAGGTCGCGGCCGCCGTTCATCTCCTCGAGCGGAGAGCTGTCCCCGAGCAGCTCGTCGATCCCGAACCAGGACAGCTCGAGCGCGTCCTCCTGCGGGGCGGTCTCCCCGTCGATCGGCACGACGTAGGCGAGGGAGATCGCGTGCTGACGCGCATCGTGGAAGGGGGACACCCCGGGGGTCGGGAAGTACTCGGCGACCGTGAACGGGACGGGGGAGACGGGGATGCGCGGCATCGCCATGGGGCCGAGGTCCTTCTCGATGTGCCGACCGATCGCCTCGCGGATCGTCTCGTGGATCAGGACGCGTCCGGAGACGATCGCGCGCACGATCTCCCCGTCACCCGAGGCGCGCAGCAGCAGCCCGACCTCGGTGACCGAGCCGTCGAGGTCGGTCCGCACGGGCACCACGTCCACGTAGGTGATGGGCAGACGCCGGCGCAGCTCATCGATGCGCTCACGCTCGAACCAGGCTCCCTCGGAGTCGACGGCGGTGCGGTTCATGGCTGCTCCTGGGGTGCGGGTGCTGCGGTCGGGATGAGAAGACGGGGACAGGGACGGGGACGGGGAGAGACGCGAGGGTCGCTCCGACGCGTGCGGGTCAGTCGCGCGCGGGCTCAAGGCCGCGCGGGCGCAGGTGGTGGTCCGGCAGGGTGAAGCGCGGTGTGCCGTCGCGGGGGACGGTGCGGGTGCGCGGGGCGAGCTCCTCGCCCGCGACCATGCTCACGGTCCAGGTCTCCTGCTCGGGGCCGGTGACCACCTCGAGCTGCGACAGGGTGCCGTTGGGGATCGAGGGCAGGTGCTCGCCGGTCACGCCGGAGAGCAGCAGCCGGATCAGGGTGCCGTGGGCGACGACCAGGAGGTTCTGGTCGGGGCGCTGGGAGGCGATCTCGTCGAGCGCGGCGGTCGCGCGATCGATCACGGACTGCGTGGTCTCGCGACCGGGGAAGGTGCGCCCCGGGTAGCGGTCCTCCATCTCGCCGACGGGGTTCCCCTCGGCGGCGCCCCAGTTGATCTCGACCAGGCGCGTATCGGTGCCGGCGAAGGGGATCGCGTGGTCCTCCGCGATGATGCGCGCGGTCTCCTCGGCGCGGGACAGGGTCGAGGAGAGGGCGGCGTCCCAGGCGATCGGCGGCAGCGCGTCCAGTGCCCGGTGCGCCTGCTCGCGTCCGGTGTCGTTCAGCGGCACGTCGCTGACGCCCTGGAAGAGTCCCTGTCGGTTGAACTCCGTCTGGCCGTGGCGGACGAGACCGAACAGGGTCATGGAGGCTCCTACGGGATGATCGCGGACGGGTCGCGCAGCGGGCCGGGCCGCTGCGGCTCCCAGGGTACAACCGCGCTGGCCACGGGCGGGGAGGCCCCGTCGGCCCGGGATCCCGGGCCGACGGACGGTGCGCGAGAAGGGACTCGAACCCTCACGCCCTCGGGCACTGGAACCTAAATCCAGCGCGTCTGCCAATTCCGCCACTCGCGCGCCGGACCAGCCTAGCCGCAGCGCGCGGAGCCGACGGGTAGGCTCGAGGGTCGGTGGCGCAGGCCGACCCGCTCGCGGAGGACTCCGCGGCGGAGCCCGGCGCCCGCCCGACCCGGACCCCGTCCCGAGCATCCGTCCCGAGAATCAGGAGACCCCCATGAGCCCCCTCGCCGGCAAGACCGCCGTCATCACCGGATCCTCCCGCGGCGTCGGCGCCGCGACCGCCGAGCTCCTCGCCGCCCAGGGCGCGAACGTCGTCATCAACTACCGCCAGAAGGTGCCCCGCGCGAACAAGGTCGTGGAGAAGATCGAGGCGGCCGGCGGCCGAGCCCTCGCCGTCGGCGCGGACCTCACCGACCCCGAGGGCGTGCGCGCCCTGATGCGCGCGGCGGTCGACACCTTCGGCTCCCTGGACCTCCTGGTCCTGAACGCCTCCGGCGGCATGGAGTCCGACCTCGGCGAGGACTACGCGATGCGGCTGAACCGCGACGCGCAGGACGATGCGCTCACGGCCGGCCTCGAGCACCTGACCGAGGGTGGCCGCGTGGTCTTCGTGACCAGCCACCAGGCGCACTTCATCGACGAGGTCGAGACCATGCCCGAGTACGAGCAGGTCGCCCGGTCCAAGCGCGCCGGCGAGACCGCGCTGACCGCCCGCATCCCCGAGCTGAGCGCGAAGGGAGTGTCCTTCGTGGTCGTCTCCGGCGACATGATCGAGGGCACCGTCACCGCGACCCTGCTCAACCGCGCTCGTCCCGGGGCGCTCGAGGCGCGTCGTGAGGCGGCCGGCAAGCTGTACTCGGTCGAGGAGTTCGCGGCCGAGGTCGCGAGGATGGCGACGGCCGACGTCGAGACCGGCCACGTCGAGCTGGTCGGCGGGGCCGAGGACTTCCTCGCCCGCGCGCAGGGCTGAGACGCCCGGCACGTTACGATTCCCCTGACGAACCGCACGAGCACCGGAGGCAAGTGGTGGCCAAGAAGCAGAGCCTGGACGACATGCGCGACGAGGCGTTCCGCCGGCAGGACAACCTCGCCGCGGACATCGACGAGCTGCTCGACCGCGTCAACCCCAAGAACGCCGTGACGCGATGGAAGAACGAGCTGCTCGGATCGGTGAAGAGTTTTTCCGAGGCCGGTGACGGGAAGACCGCCGCGACCCTCCCCGTGGTCGTCGGCGGCGTCATCGGCCTGGTCGTGATCGGTGGCGGGATCGCCGCGGCGGTGGCCCTGTCGCGCCGCGAGCCGACCCGCGGGCAGAAGGTCGCCGCGGTCATGAAGGATGCCCGCCGCGGCGCGGAACGCTCGGCGAAGAAGGCCCGGAAGACGGTCCGGACATCCTCGCTGCCGGTCCCCAAGGAAGCGGAGAAGCACGCCTCGGAGCTCGGCGCGATCCTTCAGGAGGCCGCGAAGCGCGCCGAGAAGAAGGTCGCCTCGGCCGGCTCCTGATCGCCCTCGCGGAGCTCGTACGAGACGCCTCGGTCCCTTCGGACCGGGGCGTCTCGCTGTCCGCGGCCGACGGGGCGGGGGACGGCGGGCTCAGTCGACCTCGCCGTCGACGTAGAGCCAGAGGCCGTCTTCGCGCAGGAACCGCGAGACCTCGTGCTGCTGCTCGCGGCCGGCCGGGCCCTTCGCGTGGGCGGCGAACTCGACGACCCCGGCGTCGTCGAAGGGCCCGCCCGCCTCGGTGCGGAGGATCTCGAGGCGCAGCCAGCGCCGCTCCTCGCGGAGTGAGCCCGCGAGCTCGGCCTCGTCGGGCCGGGTGCTCGGATGCCAGGAGCGCAGCAGATGCTCCACGTCGCCGGTGGCGAAGGCGGTGTAGCGGGAGCGCATCAGGGCCTGGGCCGTCGGGGCCCGGCGCGCACCACGCAGCACCGGACCGCAGCAGGCGCCGATCACCTCCCCGCTCCCGCACGGGCAGCGGGCGTCATCGGGCAGGGGAGCGGGGGAGTGGGTCATCGCCCCAGTATCCCGGCCCGTCCGGCCCCGGTGGCAGGATCGGGGCATGGCCTCGTCCGACATGACTCCCGCTGCACCCTCGCCCGCCCCGCTCCCGCCGGGCTATCAGCAGAGTGCCGAGCCGCCGACGAGCGCGGAGTACGTGCGGCTCCGGCAGATCGCCGGGCTCAGCCCGCGCACCCCGAAGCAGGCCGCCGGGGCGCTCGCGAACAGCTGGGCCTGGACCACGGTGCGCACCGCGGAGGGCGATCTCGCTGCGATGGGCCGCACGCTCGGCGACGGCACCTGGTACTTCCACCTCGCCGACATCGCGACCGATCCCGGGCATCAGCGGCAGGGGCTCGGGCGAGCCGTGATGGAGGACCTGATCGCGCGGATCGAGGCGGCGGCGCCCCCGCATCCGTACATCACCCTGCTCGCCGACCCGCCCGGGCAGCGGCTCTACCGCTCCCTCGGATTTGTCGACTCGACGCCGAGCCTCGGCATGCGCCTGCCCCGCTGAGAGCGGCTCAGCGGCGTGACCAGCCCTTGGTCGACGGACCCACCGTCGGCCGCCAGCCGGTCTCGGACATGAATCGGAGCGAGGAGACCCGCAGGGAACGGCGCTGCGTGTCGAGCCGGGTCCCGACGAGGGCCTGGGTGATCTCGGGGTAGAACTTCGCCGGCCCGGACGCGCCGGCCTCGGTGCCGAGATCCTTCGCCCAGCGGCCGCGGGTGATCGGCTCGCCACCGACGTTGTAGAAGCCGCTGCCCGCCCGCAGCGCGGCGACGAAGGCGGTGCCCGCGTCGGAGTGGTGCAGCAGGGTGATGTAGCCGTCGGGCCGGCCGAGCAGGATCGGGTCCCCAGCCCGGGTGGCGCGCAGGGCGTGGGTGGTGTGCTGATCGCGGCCGAAGAGCTGGCCGAGGCGCAGGACCACCGCGGTGCGGCCGGCGGTCGCGAAGTCGACGGCGGCGCGCATCTCCCGGACCCGCGGGCGGAAGGCCTGGTTGCGGACGCTGAGCGGGAGGTCCTCGCCGATCCAGTCGGTGCCGTTGTCCGGGTACATGAAGATCGAGGACTCCTGCACCAGGCGGCGTGCCCCGGCCTCGGCGGCCGCCTTCGCGATGGCGACCGAGGCCTCGAGGTGGAGCCGGTCGTCCTCCCGCCAGGCGAGCGGACGCAGTCCTGCCATCCCGACGGGGACGTGGGCGAGGGTGTTCATGACGACGTCGTGGCCGCGGAAGGCCCGGGCGAGGTCGGCGTGATCGAAGACGTCGGCGACGATCGCGGAGGCTCCACGCCCCTCGATGATCGGGACCCCGGAGTCGCGTCGAGTGATCCCGGTGACCTCATGGCCGGCGGCGACGAGCGCCTCGACGGCCTCCTGGCCGAGAACTCCCGTGGCACCGGTGATCGCGATCCTCACGCTGACCTCTTTCCTGAGTGCCCTGGCCGGGGCCTCGCGCGACGACTTTCCTGGATGCTCGAGTCTAGGGGATCAGCGCTGATCGGCGCGTCGACGATCGTCCCGCGCGCGTGCAGGTCCCGGGGAGGTCCACGGCGGACTGAGCGGAGCGTCGTCGCTGTTCGCTCGCTCACAGAAGGGGCGCTGCGGTTGGATGGGAGGGGACTTGGGGGTAAAGTTCTTCTCCGTTGGCGCCATTAGCTCAGTTGGTTAGAGCAGCTGACTCTTAATCAGCGGGTCCGGGGTTCGAGTCCCTGATGGCGCACCCGTGGAAGAAGCCCCCGTCGCATATGCGGCGGGGGCTTCGTCGTCGTGCGGTGCTCGGGAGCCGGAATTGTCCGCCGCAGCCGCGGTCCCCGCTCACGCGCCGCATCCAGATGTGTACGATCGTCCCGACCGTGCAGAGCCTGGAGGACCGATGACCCATCCCCACTTCGCGGGTGACCCCCGCACGAACCGCGAGCGGATGCTCGCCGGCGACCTGTACATCGCCGACGACCCCGAGAACGCCCGTCTCCATGCCCGCGCCCGGCGCCTCGCCCACGAGTACCATCGCGCCGATTCCCTGGGCGAGCCCGATGCCCGGGACCTGCTCGAGCAGCTGATCGGCGAGCTCGGTGAGGACGTCTACATCTCATCGCCCCTCGCCGTGGACTACGGGGAGAACATCCGCATCGGCGCGCGGACCTTCATCAACAACAACCTCACCGCCCTCGACGTCGCCCCCATCGTGATCGGCGAGGACTGCCAGCTCGGCCCCAACGTCCAGCTGCTCACGCCCACCCACCCGATCGACCCCGAGCTCCGCCGCGACAAGCTCGAGGCGGCCGAGCCGATCACCCTCGGCGACAACGTGTGGCTCGGCGGCGGGGTCATCGTCTGCCCCGGCGCCACCATCGGGGAGAACAGCGTGATCGGCGCGGGGTCCGTAGTCACCCGGGACATCCCCGCGAACGTCGTCGCCGTCGGGAACCCGGCGCGCGTCCTGCGCCGGATACCCTGAGGCATGGCCGCCGAACGCAGATACGACCCGGAGCGCCGCCGGCGGATCATCGAGGCCTGCGTCGAGGTGATCGCCGAGAACGGGGTCGACGGGACCAGCCATCGCAAGGTCGCCCAGCGGGCGGGAGTACCCCTCGGGTCCACGACCTACCACTTCACCGGGCGGGACGAGCTGCTCCGCGAAGCGCTGATGCTCTTCGCCGACTCGGTCGCGGATCGCTTCGAGGCGCGGCTAGCGGCCCTGCCCGTCGGCGGCGACGAGGACCGGGTGGTCGACGAGCTCGTCGCCCTGATCCTCGAGGACGTCTTCCCCACCCCGCGCGACCTGGTGCTGACCCATGAGCTCTACACCCTCGCGGCCCGCTCGCCCGCCTTCCGCGAACTGACCATGGCGTGGATGGCCCGCAGCCGCGCCGCGCTCGAGCGCCACGTCGACCCGCTCACGGCCCGGCTGCTCGATGCGCTCATCGAGGGGCTCACCATCCATCACGCGCTCGGCCCGGGCATGCTCGACGCCGCGGACATCGCCGAGGCCGTGCGGCGCATCGTCAGCCGGGAGCGCTGAGCCGGACTCGCCGGGGGAGGGGACCTCACATCCCGTGCCGCTCGCGCGACTACCGGGGGAGACGAGGAGAGTGACCATGACGACCGCCTGCCACACGCTCGTGGAGACCCGCCTCGGGGACCTGACCCTGGTCGCCGAGGAGGACGCCCTCACCGGCGTCTACTTCCCCCAGCACCGCTACCCGCCCGCCCCCGACTCCATCGGCGACCGCGTCGACGCCGCGGCCCGTCCGGTGCTCGCCCGCGCCGCTCAGCAGCTCGCCCAGTACCTCGACGGCGACCGCCGCGACTTCGACCTCGCGCTCGCCCCTCGCGGCGACGACTTCTCCTGCACCGTCTGGGACCGCCTGCAGGAGATCCCCTACGGGACGACCACCACCTACGGCCGGATCGCCCAGGAGCTGGGGAATCCGCACCTCGCGCAGCGCGTGGGCCAGGCCGTCGGCCACAACCCGCTGAGCATCGTCATCCCCTGCCACCGGGTGGTCGGGGCCGACGGCTCCCTCACCGGATACGCCGGCGGCCTTCCGCGCAAGCGCCTCCTGCTCGATCTCGAGGAGCCCACCGCGGCGAGCGAGGCACGGCTCTTCTGAGCCGGGAACGCCATGGTCCACGTCCCCGGGTGCAGCGACCTCCGCGAAAGGGAGCGCCGTTGCCGATGACCCTTCCCTTCGAGACCGCGGTCGACCGCCACGGCGCGACCGTGCTGCGGGTCTGCCGAGCCGTCCTCGGCCCCGGGCCCGACGCGGAGGACGCCTGGTCCGAGACCTTCCTCGCCGCGCTCACCGCCTGGACCCAGCTCCCGGCCGAGACCAACTTCGAGGCGTGGCTCGTCCGCGTCGCGCAGCGCAAGGCGATCGACGTGACGCGTCGTCGGGCGCGCCATGGGGTCCCCACCGCAGAGTTGCCCGAGCGCGCCTCCCTCCAGGGGGACCCGGGGGAGGGGGAGGACCTCTGGACCGCCGTCGCCGCACTCCCCGAACGGCAGCGCCTCGCCCTCGCCTACCACTATCTCGGCGGGCTCCCGCACACCGAGACCGCCGCACTGATCGGTGGCAGCGCCGACGCCGTCCGCCGTGCCGCCTCCGACGGCCTGCGCGCCCTCCGCCGGCAGTACGCCCCGACAGACCCGAGCACAGGAGACCCTCGATGAGCTCCCCCCACCCGGCCGACCATCCCGCCACCGCCACCGACCCGTCCGTCGACCTCGATCGGGACCTCCCCGTCCCGAGCGCGATGCTGACCGCACTCCGGGAGCGACTCGCCCGCCGCGCCGAGGAGGACGGTCTCCTCGACATCGCCTATCGGACGATCGACAGCCCGCTCGGCCCGCTCCTGCTCGCCGCGACCCCCGCCGGGCTGGTCCGGGTCGCCTTCGCGCTCGAGGACTTCGACGCCGTGCTGAGCTCCCTCGCCGCGACGCTCAGCCCCCGCGTGCTCGAGGCGCCGCGCCGTCTCGACGCGGCGGCCGCCGAGCTCGAGGAGTACTTCACCGGGACGCGCCGCAGCTTCGACCTGCGGTTGGACCGCTCTCTCTCGAGCAGCTTCCGGCAGCGGGTCCTGGAGCACCTGCCGCGCATCGCCTACGGCAGCACCCTGTCCTACCGGGAGGTCGCCGAGCTGGTCGGGAATCCCCGGGCCGTGCGCGCCGTCGGCACCGCCTGCGCGACCAACCCGCTGCCGGTCGTCGTGCCCTGCCATCGTGTGCTGCGCAGCGACGGCCGCCTCGGCGGCTATCTCGGCGGTCTCGCGGCGAAGACCACGCTGCTGGAGCTCGAGGCGGACGACCGCACCGCGGGCTGACACACTGCCCGGAGCACCCCGAGAGAGCAGAGGACCCGCCGATGAGCACGCCAGACCCCGCGACCACCGAGACGACCCGCGATCGCTCCGCCGGCCCGGCGGAGGACGGCACCGGCCTGGTGCGCGGCGAGGACGGACTGGCCCGACCGGTCTGGGCGAGCACGGACGCGCTGCTGCGCGAGTACTACGACACCGAATGGGGGATGCCCGTCCGTGACGAGCAGGGCCTCTTCGAGCGGATCAGCCTCGAGGCCTTCCAGGCGGGTCTCTCGTGGGCGACGATCCTGCGCAAGCGGCCCGCCTTCCGTACCGCCTTCGCCGGCTTCGACCCCGAGGCGGTGGCGCGCTTCGACGAGGCCGACGTCGACCGTCTCCTCGGGGACGCCGGGATCGTCCGCAACCGCGCCAAGATCCGCGCGACGATCACCAACGCGAACGCGACCCTCAGGCTGCGTGAGAAGGGCGGGCTCGTCGACCTGGTGTGGTCCTTCCAGCCCGCGGACACGCCGCGCCCGAGGACGCCCGCCGAGGTCCCGACCGCATCGGCCGAGTCCATCGCGCTGTCCAAGGCCCTGCGGAAAGAGGGGTTCGCCTTCGTCGGACCGACGACGATGTTCGCCCTCATGGAGGCGATCGGCATCGTGGACACGCACCTGCTCGCCGCGCACCGGCGCGGCACGTCCGGGGTCTGGCCAGCGTGAGCGACACCGACGCCCTGCTCCTCACCGCGGAGGGTCCCCTCGACATGGCCGCCGCCCTCACCACGGTGCGCGCGCACGCGATCGACGGGCTGCACCGTCTCGAGGCGGGCACGGGCACGCTCACCCGGCGCCTCACGGTCGCGGGCGACAGCCTCCCGATCACGCTGCACTTCGTCCCCGACGGCGTCGCGCTGCGCGTCGAGACGCGGGACGAGGGCGTGCGCTCGGTGGTCGCCGCGAGGGTGCGGCGCTGGTTCGACCTCGACACCCCGATCGCGCCGATCGACGCCCTGCTGGGACGGGATCCGCTGTTCGCCGAGCAGGTCCGGGCGCGGCCCGGCGTCCGCCTCACCCGCTTCGCCTCGCCCTTCGAGGCGGCGGTGCTCATCGTCCTCGGCCAGCAGGTCTCGCTCGCCGCCGGCCGGGTCTTCGCCGGGCGCCTGATCGCGGCGCACGGCATCTGGTCGAAGGGCGAGGAGACGGTGGGCGACGAGACGATGGGCGCGCTCCGCGATCTCCCCGCTCCGGCGGAGCTGGCCGCGGTCCCCGTCGACGAGCTGCGCGAGCAGATCGGGCTGACCCGCGGCCGGGCTCGCACCCTCCACGAGGTGGCCGCCCTGTTCGCGGAGGCAGGGATCGATCCGTCCACAGGTGCAGAACCGCTCCCGCCCCGCGAGGCACTGCACGCCCTGCACGGCGTCGGACCCTGGACCCTGGACTGCCTCGCGATCCGCGCGGGAGAGGACCGGGACGCGTTTCCCGCGACCGACGCCGTGCTCCGGCGCGCGCTCGCCGCGGAGCCGAGAGAGCGATCCGCCGCGCCGTCGGCCGAGCGGTGGAGCCCATATCGCAGCTACGCGACCGCGAGGCTGTGGGCCGCCGCCTCCTGAGGTGCCGTACGCCCGCAGCCGACGGCCGGGCTCACGAGGTCAGCGGAAGCGCTGCACCGCGAGCGGGTTCGCCTCGGCGAGCTCCCGGATCGGCTCGTGCTCGGTGCGGGAGAGCACCTCGGCGAGGGTGCCGCTCGCCAGCAGCCGCCCCTGGCCGAGAAAGGCGATCTGCGGGCAGAGCCGCTGCAGCAGCTCCACGTCGTGCGAGGCGATCAGGGTCCCGATACCGAGCCGCTCGATCGTCCCGGCGAGCCGACGCGCGATCTCGACCCGGGTCGCGGGGTCGACGGCGGTCAGCGGCTCGTCCAGGAGCAGCAGCTCGGGCCGGGTGGCGAGCGCCGCGGCGAGGGACACGCGCTGGGTCTCCCCGCCGGAGAGAGTGCGCATGGTGCGGGGGAGGAATCCCTTGGGCAGTCCCACCGATTCCAGCAGCTCGGCGGGGGAGACGGCGTGGGTGCGTCCACCCTTGCGGGCCTCCTTCGCGGCGATCTCGAGCCGGGAGCCCACGGTCTCCCGCGGGTCCACGATCGTCATCGCGTACTGGGAGACGGAGCGGACCGCCGCGCGGAAGCGCCGCTTGTCCTTGCCGCGCAGCCGCGACACTTCCCGGCCCTCCCAGGTGACGCGCCCGTGGCTCGGCCGGTGCTCCCCGGCGAGCACGGCGAGCAGCGTCGTCTTCCCCGAGCCGGAGTCGCCGAGCAGTCCGAGCGGCGGCCGGCCCGCGGTGAGCTCGAGGTCCACGCCCTCGAGCACGGTCTCTCCCGGGTACCCGGCGTGGACGGCGGAGGCGACGAGGCTGGTGGGAGGAGGCATGGGAGGCTTTCTCGCGGAATGACGGGCCAGGGGCACTGTAGCCACCCCGACTGGACCGGCGCGGGGAGTGCCACCTCCCGGCGGACGGCGCGGGACGTGCCCGCCACGCGGCGTCGACCGCCGCGGCGGCCCGGCCCGACGAGGGTCAGTCCACGAGATCGCCCTGCAGGAACGAGCGCAGCAACCGGGCGATCTCCTGGGCGGGGGCGTCATCGTGGGTCCCACCCTGCATCGCCCGCACCGTCTTCTCCCGGACGGCGAGGTTCAGCACGAGTCCGAGCATCGCCCTGCTCGCGAACGCGGGGTCGAGGCCGCGGCGGAGCATCCCGCTCGCGCCGTAGGCTGCGAAGCACTGCTCGAGGACGTGCTCGTGGACACGGCGCAGCCGTGCGGTGCGCAGACGTCCGGGATGGTCCTCGCTGACGGTCTCCGCGACGAGCGTGGCCACGAGCCGTACCGGCAGCGAGCTCGGGTGCCACGCCGCGGTGAGGGCCTGCAGCAGCGACTCGGGGCGGTCCGTGAGCTGCCCGAGCTCCTCGAGCGCCTGCTGCGCGCGGTCCTCGAGCCCGTCGAGGACGGCATGGAGCAGGCTGGCCTTCGAGGGGAAGTGGTGCATCAGTCCCGGATGCGAGATGCCGATGTGGCCGGCGATGTCGCGCAGGCTCGACCCGTGGTAACCGTGCTCGGCGAACATCTCCGCGGCACCGTCGAGGATCTCCTCCCGGCGACCGCGCGGCGCTCGTCCGCGCTTGGCGCGCTCGGGGAGGGCGGTGGCGTCCACGTCCCCGCCGGGGTCCCTCGGAGCCGACGGTTCCGACCTCTCCGCGGGCGGGGCGGCCGGAGCGAGCGGGCAGGCCGGGAGTTCGTCGGGAACTTGGACGCTCAGGGGCGCGATCTGCTCCGGGTCGGCGAGGTCGATCGCCCGGCGCAGGGAGAGGAGCCCGTCGAGGTCGACGTGCTGCGCCCCCAGGAGATCGAGCGCGATGCGCGGCACCGGGTCGAGCGCCCGTGCCTGGGCGAGGACGGGGAGCAAGGAGGCGTAGCTCCGGGCGGTGAGGCAGCCCTCGATCACGAGGAACACCTTGTGGAGGTCCAGATCGACGCGGACCGTCACCGAGAGGACGTGGGTCATGGGAGGAGGCCGTTCCGTGCGCGCTGACGACGAGGCCTCCTGCTAGACCTCTCGGTGAGCCTAGCCCACCCCGGAACGGCCCGCTCCTACGCGTCGAAGGAGGTGCGCGCGGGCGCGGAGCCCACCGAGGCGACGAGCGTCGCGGCCAGGTCGCGCAATGCGACGTTGCGGTGGTTCGAGGCGCTCTTGAGGATGCTGATCGCTTCCTCCTGGCTGCACCGGTTGCGGCCCATGAGGATCCCCACCGCGAGGTCTATCACGGTACGAGACTCCATCGCCGCACGCAGGTCCCGGGCCGTCTCGGAGTGCAGTGCCTGGCGCACCGCGAGGCGCATCGCGCTCGAGGCCTGCTCCACCTGCAGCGCGATCGACTCGACCGTCACGGGGTCGAAGTCGTGCGGCGTGGCCGAATAGACGTTCAGGCCCGCCTTCGCGTCGTCCTCCAGATCGAAGGGAAGCCCGAGCACGGCTCTGACCCCCTGCTCCTGCGCGGCGGCGGCATAGTCGGGCCAGCGGCCATCGCTGCGCAGGTCGCCCGCTCGGATCACCGTGTTCTCGCGGATGGCGGTCATGCACGGCCCGTCGGTGAAGCTGTTCTGCAGCTCGTCGAGGGCCAGCGCCTGAGGACCGGACGAGGCGGCGGTGGCGGCCTTGCGCTCCCTCAACAGGGTGACCGCGCACCAGCGGTCCGGACCTCCCAGCGAGAGCTGCCGGGCGAGCAGATCGGTGAAGTCCTGGAGGAAGTCCTGGATGTCAGGGTTCTGGAGCAGGAGCGACTGCATCGTGCTCACGGAGACATCGTTCTCGGAATCGTCGAGCACGGCTCCTCCTCTCTTCTCGAAGGGGGCGGATCAGCGAGCGTCCAGGCGCAGGGCGTTCGAGAGGCACTGCTCCGCGAACCAGATCAGGTCGTGGTCCCGGTCCCTCGTGCCGGTGATCCGGCCACCGTTGTCGGCGTGACCCCTGATCATATCCCTCGTCGGTCGTCTTCCGATGGTCTGGGCCCGTCGTCGGAGCAGGGCCCGCGGAGCCATCCCACGACTCGGCGTTGCAGCGGTCAACACGTCGAGGCGCTCCTGCAGGTCGCAGGGCAGGACCGATCGTCCGGCTCAGCGCGGGCCGCACTGCGTAGAGTCGAGCACATGAGGGCCGAAACCCCGGGACCCCGGGACAGGACGATGGCTCTGTCGCCCGCGGTGGGCGGAGGTCCAGCGGAGACGGAGGTGCAGCGATGACCCTTCCACGACGGATCCGAATACTGCTCGCGGTCGTGACGGCGATGGTCCTGCTGGCCGGTTGCCAGGGCGCCTTCCCTGCGGATTCCCAGGGCACCCTCGAGCGAGCCCGCGAGGGCGTGCTGAGGGTCGGCATCAGCGAGAACCCTCCGTGGACCGTCGTGGCACCCGACGGGACCGTCAGCGGTTCGGAGGTCGAGCTCGTCACCGACTACGCCGAGTCGATCGACGCCGCCGTCGAGTGGGTGCCCGCCGGGGAGAGCACCCTGGCGGCGATGATGCGGGAGGGACAGCTCGACGTGGTCGTCGGCGGACTCGCCTCCGATGTCCCGTGGACCTCCGAGATCGCCACGACGCGCCCCTATGCGACGACCACCGGTGCCGACGGCAGGGAGGTCAGGATCGTCCTCGGGGTGAGGCCGGGGGAGAACGCGCTGATGATCGACATCGAGCGATTCCTCGCCGAGCGCGGGGGAGAGCTGTGACCGACTCCGACGGAGAGGGCGGCGAGGAGGCGACGGGCTCCGGCCACGACGCCTTCGGCGAGCAGCAGCGGGACGCCCTGCGCCGCGCCACCCACCTGGAATGGCTCACGCTCGCCTGGATGTCGGCGACCGTCGTCCTGGTCGGGCTGGTCGCCGGACAGTCCCAGGCGATGCGGGCGGCCTGGGCCGAGGACCTGCTCTCGCTCCTGCCCCCGATCGCCTTCCTCGTCGCGGCGCGTCGGATCCGTGAGAAGCCCGACCGCCGGCATCCCTATGGGCACCACCGCTCGATCGGGGTCGCCCATCTGGTCGCCGCGCTGGCGCTGCTCGCGATGGGCGCTTATCTCGCGATCGACTCGGCGCTGACCCTGGTGACCGTCGAGCGACCCCCGATGGGCCTCACCGTCCTCGGGGGCCACGCGATCTGGTCCGGCTGGCTGATGATCGCCGTGATGGCGGTGACCAGCATCGGGCCGGTGATCCTCGGGTACAAGAAGCTTGCACTCTCCGAGACGCTGCACGACAAGGTGCTGTACGCCGATGCCGACATGAGCAAGGCCGACTGGTCCACCGCGGTCGCCACCATCGCGGGTGTGATCGGGGTGGGGCTCGGGCTCTGGTGGGCGGACGCGACCGCCGCGCTGCTGGTGTCCGTCTCGATCCTGCATGACGGGGTGAAGAACCTTCGCAGCTCGATCGGCGGGCTCACCGATGCCGAGGCGCGGACCTTCGACGACTCCGCACCGCATCCGCTGACGCGCCGGATCGAGGAGCAGGCGGAGGAGGAGTCCTGGGTGGGGGAGGCCTCGGCCCGGGTCCGCGACGAGGGGCACGTCTTCCATGCCGAGGTGTTCGTGGTCCCCGCCGCGGGGATCGAGCCGAGCCTCGACCGGATCGCCGCCCTGCGCGACCGGATCCAGGAGCTCGACTGGAAGGTGCACGACGTCGTCATCGCCCCCGTTCCCCAGCTGCCGCCGACGCAGACCTTTCGGTCGACACTGCGGACGCGGGCCGACGGTGCCCCCTAGGGTGGAAGGAAAGCCGCGGCATCACCACCGGAAGGCGGGACCATGAGAGCAGTGACCTGGCAGGGCAACGAGCACGTGAGCGTCGAGACCGTGCCCGACCCGATCCTCCAGCAGCCCACCGATGCGATCGTCCGCATCACCTCCACCGCTATATGCGGCTCCGATCTCCACCTGTACTCGGTTCTCGGACCGTTCATGACACCCGGCGACATCATCGGCCACGAGCCGATGGGGATCGTCGAGGAGGTCGGCTCCGAGGTGACCGGGGTGCGCCCCGGGGACCGGGTCGTCGTCCCCTTCACGATCTCCTGCGGGCACTGCGCCATGTGCGGGCAGGGGCTCCCCTCCCAGTGCGAGACCACCCAGGTGACCGAGCGCGGCACGGGAGCCGCGCTACTGGGCTATTCGAAGCTCTACGGCCAGGTCCCCGGCGGTCAGGCCGAGCACCTGCGGGTGCCGCACGCCGACTACGGTCTGATGAAGGTCGGCACTGAGCTGCCCGACGACAACTACCTCTTCCTCAGCGACATCCTCCCCACCGCGTGGCAGGCCGTGCAGTACGCCGGTGTTCCGGCGCACCGCACCCTCGCGGTGATCGGCCTGGGACCTGTCGGCCAGCTGTCGGCCCGGATCGGGCGTCACCTGGGGGCCCGGGTGTTCGGCATCGATCCCGTCCCCGAGCGCCGGGCCATGGCCGAGCGTCACGGCATCGAGGTGCTCGACCTGAACGAAGACGCCGTGGGCGAGATCCGCGAGCGCACCCAGGGACGAGGGCCCGACGCCGTCGTCGACGCCGTGGGCATGGAGGCCGAGGGCAGCCCGGTCGCCGGTCTCGCCCAGACCCTCGCCGGCAAGCTTCCCGACGCGGTCGCGCAGCCGCTCATGGAGCGCGCCGGGGTGGATCGGCTCGCTGCCCTGCACACCGCCATCGACCTGGTCCGGCGCGGCGGCACCGTGTCCCTCGCCGGCGTCTACGGCGGTGCGGCCAGCCCGATGCCGCTGCTGACCATGTTCGACAAGCAGCTCCAGCTGCGCATGGGCCAGTGCAACGTGCGGGTCTGGACCGACACGCTGCTGCCGCTGGTCGAGGATCCCGCGGACCCGCTGGGCGTCGGCGACCTGGTCACCCATCGGCTCCCCCTGGACGAGGCGGCCGCAGGTTACGACCTCTTCCAGCGCAAGCACGATGGCTGCATCAAGGTCGTCCTCGACCCCACGATCCCCGCGGCCCCCACGCCCGCCCCCTGAACCGCCGCCGGCCCACCGCCGCGGACTTTAGCCACCGATCCCGAGGAGAACCCATGTCCGACCAGCTCACCTTCACGAACCCCGTCACCCGCTTTCCCGACATCACCCCGCCGAAGCAGGACCAGCCCGAGCCCGGCCTCGACGCCGAGCTCGTCCCCGGCACCGATCGCGGCGAGAAGTCCTATCGCGGCACCGGTCGCCTCGAGGGACGCCGCGCGCTGATCACCGGCGCCGACTCCGGCATCGGTGCGGCCGTCGCCATCGCCTTCGCCCGCGAGGGAGCGGATGTCGCGATGAACTACCTCCCGGAGGAGGAGGAGGACGCCCAGCACGTCGCCGGCGTGATCCGGGAGGCCGGCCGCACCGTCGTGCTGCTGCCCGGCGATCTCGCCGATCCCGAGTTCTGCCGCCAGCTCGTCGAGGACGCGGTGGAAGGGCTCGGCGGTCTCGACGCCCTCGTGAACAATGCGGGTCGTCAGATCGCGGTCGAGTCCCTCGAGGAGATCGACGACCAGCAGTGGGAGGACACGTATGCGGTCAACATCCACGCGATGTTCCGCATCACCAAGGCGGCGCTGAAGCACCTCCCCGCCGGCGCCACGATCGTGAACACCACCTCGATCCAGGCCTACGACCCCTCGCCCACGCTCGTGGACTACGCCTCGACCAAGGCCGCGATCAACAACTTCACCAAGGGGCTCGCCCAGCAGCTCGCCCCGCGCGGCATCCGCGTCAACGCGGTCGCTCCGGGACCCATCTGGACCCCGCTGCAGGTCTCCGACGGACAGCCCAAGGAGGCGCTGCCGGAGTTCGGGAAGAGCACCCCGATCGGCCGGGCCGGCCAGCCCACCGAGCTCGCCCCGGCGTACGTCTTCCTGACCTCCTCGGAGTCCAGCTACGTGCTCGGGGAGACCCTCGCCGTGACGGGAGGGAGCCCCACGCCATGAGCCGCCCGGATGTCGTGGGAGGCGAGCCGCCCACGGCCACCGCGCTGCTGCTGGTCGACCTGCAGGAGGCCTTCTTCGAGGACCCGGCGCTCGCCGCGTCACGCACCGCGGTCGTCGCCGCGGCGCGGACGCTCGCGCAGGGTGCTCGCGCGGCCGGAGCACCCGTCCTGCTCATCACGACGGAGCACAGCCAAGACCGCTCCACCTGGACGTTGAGCATGCTCGAGGACGACCAGGGCTACCTGTTCCACGGCGATCCCGGCACGGCGGTCGTCCACGAGCTGGACACGACGGGGATGACGAGGATCGAGAAGACCCGCGACAGCGCGTGGTTCGGCACCGACCTGTCGCTGCGCCTGCGGAACCTCGGCGTGCACCGGGTGCTCATCGCCGGCGTGTCCACGCACGCCTGCATCGCGCAGACCGCGCGGGACGCCTACGCCCACAACGTCCGCGCGGGGGTCGTCGCCGATGCCGTGGCCGACGAGCGCGTCGACCACATGCACGCGGTCCTGGACCTGCTGGTCGCGGATCGTCAGGCGGAGGTGGTCACGGTCGAGGACGCCCTCGAGCGCTGGTGGTCCTGAGGACGAGTGACCGCCGACTCAGGTCTCGTCGGCCGGGGGCTCGAGGGACTCCGGGGCGAGCACGACGTCCACCAGACGGGCGAGGTCCGCGAGCGGGGCGTCGTCCGCGTCTGCGTGCTGATAGGGCCGCACCGTCTTCTCGCGCACGGCGAGATTCAGCACCATCGCGAACAGGGCGCGACCGGCGAACGCCGCATCGCTCTGCCCGTCCGGCAGCTTCTCCTGGTCGAGGCGGGAGAAGCAGGTCTCGAGCAGGTGCTCGTGGACTTTTCGCAGACGCGCCAGACGGTACCGCCCCGGGTGGTCCTCGCTCACGGTCTCGGCGTCCAGCGTCGCGAGCAGGCGCACAGGCAGCGAGGACGGATTCCAGACCTCTGCCAGGATCTGCAGGAAGGCCTCGCGGCTCCCCTCGACGTCCCGGACCCGCTCCATGGCCATCTCAGCGTGGTCCTCCAGCCGATCGATCACGGCGCCGAGGAGCACGTCCTTGGACTCGACGTGATGCAGCATCCCGGAGCGTGAGATGCCGACGTGGCGGGAGATGTCGCGCAGGCTCGAGCCGTAGTAGCCGTGCTCGGCGAACATCTCGGCCGCGCCATCGATGATGTGCTCGCGCCGCCCCTGCGGCTGATCCGGGGTCGCCCCCGGAGGGCCCTCGCTGTCGAACACGATTCTCCTCGTCCCTGGTTCAACGGGTCAGAGGCAACGTTAATCGCATCTGCCGAACGAGGTCCTCGCGGTACTCGTCCGCGCTCCGTCCTCGCTCACCCTAGTGCACCCGGGACCGGCGGGACCGGTCGTGGGAGGGCGCTCCCGAGAGCGGTCGGCGGCGGGCGCCCTCAGACCGACGAAAGGGCGGGGGCATCTGATCCGGAAGCGGCCGACGGCGCCGGCGGGACATCGCGCGAGAGGCTGCGCACCGAGCGCAGGCGCAGGCTGTTGCCGACGACGAACACGCTCGAGAACGCCATCGCGGCCCCGGCGAGCATCGGGTTCAGCAGACCCAGCGCCGCGAGCGGGATCGCCGCGACGTTGTAGGCGAAGGCCCAGAACAGGTTGCCCTTGATGGTGCCGAGGGTGCGGCGGGCGAGGCGGATCGCGTCGGCCGCCGCGCGCAGATCGCCGCGCACCAGCGTGATGTCCGAGGCCTCGATCGCCGCATCGGTGCCGGTGCCCATCGCGAGGCCGAGGTCGGCCTGCGCGAGGGCGGCCGCGTCGTTGACGCCGTCGCCGATCATCGCCACGATCCTCCCCTCCTCCTGGAGACGGGAGACGACCTCCACCTTGTCCTGGGGGAGAACCTCGGCGATGACCTCGTCGATGCCGACCTCCGCGGCGATCTGCTCGGCCGTGGCGCGGTGGTCCCCGGTGAGCAGGATCGGGGTCAGGCCCTGTTGCCGCAGGAGCGCGACGGCCTCGGCGCTCGTGGGCTTGACCGCGTCGGCCACCACCAGAATCCCGCGGGCCGCGCCGTCCCAACCGGCGACGACCGCGGTGCGCCCGGCGGCCTCCGCCGCGGACTTCGCACGCGCCAGCTCGGCCGGCAGGCCGGCGGGGAACAGCGCCTCGCGGCCGACGAGCACCTCGCGGCCGTCCACGTCGCCACGCACGCCGCGCCCGGGGAGGTTCTCGAACCCGGTCGGGACGGGCAGGCCGCCCACGCGCTCGCGGGCTCCGGCGGCGACGGCCCGGGCGATCGGATGCTCGGAGGCGTCCTCGAGGGCGCCCGCCGCGCGCAGCAGCTCCTCGGCGGTGGTGCCCTCTGCGGGGACGACGTCCACGAGGGTCATGGTCCCGGTGGTCACCGTGCCGGTCTTGTCGAGGACGACGGTGTCGGCGCGGCGGGTGCTCTCGAGCACCTCGGGCCCCTTCAGCAGGATGCCCATCTGCGCGCCGCGCCCGGTGCCGACCAGCAGCGCGGTCGGGGTCGCGAGGCCGAGCGCGCACGGGCAGGCGATGATCAGCACGGCCACCGCGGCGGTGAAGGCCGTCTCGAGGGGGTGGCCGGTCGCGATCCAGGTGATCAGCACGCCGACCGCGAGGACCAGCACGATCGGCACGAACACGCCGGAAACGCGGTCGGCGAGGCGCTGGGCGGCGGCCTTCCCGGACTGGGCGTCCTCGACCATGCGCGCCATCTGGGCGAGCTGGGTGTCGGCGCCGACGCGCGTCGCGCGGACCACGAGCCGCCCGCCGACGTTCACGGTCGCGCCGGTGACGGTGTCACCCTCGGCGACCTCCTGCGGGACCGACTCGCCGGTGAGCATCGAGACGTCCACCGCGGAGGTGCCGGCGGCCACGGCGCCGTCGGTCGCGATCTTCTCGCCGGGCCGCACCACGAACTCGTCGCCGACCGCGAGCCGTGCGACGGGGATCCTGGTCTCGACGCCGTCGCGGAGCACCGCCACGTCCTTCGCGCCGAGGTCCATCAGGGCGCGCAGCGCCGCGCCGGCCTGCCGCTTCGAGCGCTTCTCGAGATAGCGCCCGAGCAACAGGAACAGCGTCACGCCGGCCGCGACCTCGAGGTAGATGTTCGCGGAGCCGTCCGTGCGCGCGATCGACAGGGAGAACTCGTGGGTCATTCCCGTCATGCCCGCCTCGCCGAGGAACAGCGCGTACAGCGACCACAGGTAGGCGGCGGTGACCCCCACGGAGATCAGCGTGTCCATGGTGGTCGCGCCGTGGCGGGCGTTGATCAGCGCCGCACGGTGGAAGGGCCAGGCCGCCCACAACACGACCGGCGAGCTCAGGGCGAGGACCGCCCACTGCCAGTTCGGAAACTGCAGCGCCGGAATCATCGACAGCAGGATCACCGGGATCCCGAGCACGGCCGCGCCGATCAGCCGCTGCCGGAGCACGTGCAGCTCCGGGTCCTCCGCGTCGGCCGACGTCCCTGCGCCGGAGCCGTCCTCGACGGGAGCGGGTGCCGGGGGAGCGGGGACCGTCGCCCCGTACCCCGCCTGCTCGACCACGGCGACGAGCGCGGCCGGGTCGGTGCCCACGGGCGCGCTGATCCGTGCCCTCTCGGTCGCGTAGTTGACGCTCGCGGTGACGCCCTCGATCTTGTTGAGTTTCCGCTCGATGCGGTTCGCGCACGAGGCGCAGGTCATCCCGCTGATCTCGAGGTCGATCTCGGCGCCGAGGGGAAGCGGGGACGATCCGGCGGGCATGGGGGCCTCCTTCGGGACAGCAGCGGGAACGGCGGTGGTGCGGTGGATCAGGCGCGGACGGCGGTGTAGCCGGCCTCCCCGACGGCGGCGAGCACGGCGGTGTCGTCGAGCTCGTGCTCGGCGGAGACGGTGAGCACGCCGGTCTCGTGGCTGACCTGGACGTCCTGGACGCCGGCGATCTCGGAGACCTCTTCGCGCACGGACGTCTCGCAGTGACCGCAGGTCATGCCGGTGACCTGGAAGGTGGTGGTGGTCATGGGGTTCTCCTCGGGTCGACGATGCGCGAGCGATCGCTCCGCACGCCATCATTTATACCCCTATGGGGTATAGAAGGCAAGGCGTCCCGCCCGGAATCGGGTGTCGTGCGTCACCCCGCGGTGCTTCGATGGGGCCATGAGCATCGACGCGCACACCACCATCTCCCGCGAGGCCGATCGCCTCGCCGCCGTCCTCGCCGGGACCGACTCCGCCGCCCAGGTTCCCACCTGTCCCGAGTGGACCGCCGACGATCTGCTGTGGCACCTCACCGAGGTCCACGAGTTCTGGGCCGCGATCCTCCGGGAGGGCGCCACCACCGAGGAGGAGGTCCAGCGGATCGAGGAGGCCAAGACGCCACGGCCCGAGGGTCGCGACGAGCTGCTGGCCCGTCGAGCGGCAGCCACCGCGGCCCTGCTCGAGCAGCTCGAGGCGCACGAGGATGAGGACCCCGCCTGGTTCTGGTTCTCCGAGGTCCATGGCGTCGGCGCGACCCGTCGCATGCAGCCCCACGAGGCGACGGTGCACCGCGTGGATGCCGAGCTCGCCGCGGGCCTGGATCAGCTCAGCCCCATCGCGCCCGAGGACGCGCTCGCGGGACTGGACCACGTCCTGCAGGTGATGTGGCCGGCCGGCTTCGAGTGGATCCCCGACTGGGCGACGCTGCGGCCCGTCGCCGTGGCCGAGATCGCGCCCGAGGGTGGCGAGGCCCGGCAGTTGCTGATCAGCCGCTGGTCCGGGACCCGGCCCCGCGACGGCCAGGAGTTCGACGCCCCCGTCGGCCGGCTCCTCGCCGACCCGGCGGACGCGGAGGGTCTGCCGCGCGCGCGGGCCACCGGCACTCCGCAGGCTCTGGACCTGTGGGCCTGGGGGCGGGCCGCGGGGCTCGACCGCCTCCCCGGCGGGCCGCAGCGCGTGCACGTGGACGGCGACGCCGAGGCCGTCGCCCAGCTCGGGGCGCTGATCGCTGAGGGACACGACTGAGCGGACTCGCGAGGCGGGAACGCCCGTGGGAGGGTGCGTCGGACGCCGCGGCGCCGGGCCGGTGTTTCAGCTCCTCGGTGCGTCCGACCGGGAAAGGGCCCGCGAGGGATCATCGCTCGGGATGGGTCGGCGCCGCGCGAGCCGCCCGTGCAGGAGATGGATCCCGAGCGCGACGGTGAGGAAGGCGACCAGCACGATCGCGGTCGTCACGAGCACCTGTCCCCACGAGGAGGCCGTCGGGTCGAGGAAGGCGTACGGGTACCAGCCGGTGACCGCGCCCCGGATCCAGGTCAGCACGAGGAAGAGCACCGGGTACACCTGCCAGGCGAGCAGACGCACCGGGCGTGGGCGGGAGCGCCGCGGGGTCAGCAGCCAGTCCGCGACGGCGACCACGGGCGCCAGTCGGTGCAGCACGATGCCCGTCCAGCCGATGTCCCAGCGCAGCAGCTCGTCCAGCGGCGCCACCAGCAGGGCGTAGATGATCCCCGTCATCGCCAGGTAGAACACGACTGCGCCCCGAAGGTGCTCCCACCACCTCGGGTGCCGGGCCTGCGGGAGTATCGCCATCGCGAGCATCACGAGGGCGAAGGCGAAGTTCGACTGGATCGTGAAGAAGGAGACGTGCTGGGGGAGGGTCCCGGCGCGGGCCGCCTCGAGTGAGCTCCAGGCGAGCGCCGCGAGCACGAGCACCGCGACCGCCGCTCGCGGCACCGCGGTGAGCGGGTCGCGGCGTCGATGTGTGCCGCCGGGTTCGCGCGGACCTCGCCCGGGGAGGCCGGTCATGACCCGAGCGGCCAATCGTCCCGCACTCCGGCACCGCCCTCGACCACGTGCTCGCCTGCCCCGGGGAGGCGGGTCCAGGAGTCCTGGGGCCGATACCCCAGCTCCAGCTGCGTGTTCGTCGTGGACCAGCGACGGTTGGGATTGTCGGAGATGGCGTAGAACAGGCCGAAGGTCACCTCGGCTTCGATCGCGCAGCGCACCACCTCGGTGCAGTCGCGGGGGCTGAGCCACATGGCGCGCAGGATGTCCTCTTCCGCGGCGAGCGGATCCTCGGTGAACCAGCCGATGCGCAGGGCTATCACGTCCAGGCCGTGCTCGTCGTGGTAGAAGCGTCCGATCCCCTCCCCGAAGACCTTCGAGACCCCGTACAGGGAGTCGGCCCGCTGCAGCTGGTGTGGGTAGACGGGCCACTGTTCGTGGCGGTCGTACATGCCCATAGCGTGGTTGGAGGAGGCGAGCACCACGCGACGCACACCCGCCTCCCGGGCGGCTTCCAGGACGTTGCGCACGCCGATGATGTTCGCCTCGAGCACGAGCTCCCAGCTGGACTCGGGCGAAGCCGCCCCGGCCATGTGGACTACCGTGTCGATGCCGTCCATCAATTCCAGGACCTGCTGGTACTCACCGAGCTGGGCGATCTTCAGCGCCGTGCCCTGGGGTGTCTTCTCCGGGCTGCGGCTGTGCAGCACGAGCTCGTAGTCGTCGGTCAGGGTGGTGGCCAGATGGGAGCCGACGCCTCCGGTGGCTCCCGTGATCAGCACACGTCGTCGGGCAGTGTTCCGTGACATGCCCCCAGTATGGCGCGCATGTCCCCTGTCACATGCTGCCGAGCTCAGGCGGGGGACCCGGGGCGAACCGAGAACAGGCCGCTGCCCCCTCCGGGCGCGGCCTGCGGCCGGATCTCCCCGCGCAGCCGTTCCATCCGCGCATCCAGCTCGTTCGCGACCCGGGCCGCGTCGTCGAGCTCCTCGCGCAGCGCGGGCGGGAGGTTCTTCTCGTACTTGTAGGAGAGCTTGTGCTCGGTGCTGGCCCAGAAGTCCATCGCGATCGTGCGGATCTGCAGTTCGACCGGCACCTGCTCGACATGCGTGGACAGGTACACCGGCACCTGCACGATGAGATGCAGGGAGCGGTAGCCGTTCGGCTTGGGGGCGGCGATGTAGTCCTTGACGGTGAGCACCTCGAGGTCCCCCTGTGAGGCGAGGATGTCCGCGATCCAGTACGCGTCCGCGACGAAGCTCGTGGTGATGCGGATGCCGGCGATGTCGTGGATCCGCTTCCGGATCGCGCGTACCGTCATCTCCCCGCCGGTGCGCAGTGCCTTGTCCATGAGGGACTCGACGGACTTCAGCCGTGTGCGCACATGCTCGATGGGGGAGTAGTCGTGCATCTGCTCGAACTCCTTGCGGAGGATCTCCACCTTCGTGAGCACCTCGTCGATGCCGAACTGGTAGTGCATTCGCAGGGCGATGAACTCCTCGTACACCTGTCGCAGCCCTGCTGCGATCTCGTCCTGCTCGGACTCCGTCAGCACGGCCTGCTCCGCGCGAGCGGCGACGAGGTCGCGGACCGGCTGGGTTGCGACGACCGGCGAGGGCCTCTCCTGCGGTGACGCTGCGTCGTCCATCCGGGGCACTCCTCGCGGGTCGGGGTCGGAGGATCGATCCTGCCAGAACGGACTGGATGCAAGGTGGAGTCGAGGTCGCTGCGGGGCCGAGCCCTGGCTGGGAGGCCGGGGACCTCTCGCACCCCTCAGGTGCTCATCCCGGAGACCCCGCACTCTGCTGGGGAACGAGAAAACGCCCTGTTTCCAGGGCGTTTCTTGGGGTGATCGACGGGATTTGAACCCGCGACCGCCTGGACCACAACCAGGAGCTCTACCAACTGAGCTACGACCACCATGTGCGCGGCGATGCCGTGCAACGAGTAGCAAGCATACCGTCCCCGCCGCGTGGTTCGAGCCGTCCGACGGCCCGCAGGAGTGTGAGTCGCATTGCACTCCTCCGCACTCCTCCTCGGGATCCCGTCGACGCACGGACCCGGGACGGCAGCGCGCCACGGGATCCTCCCCGGTGACGACGGGGACGCGGGGAGCGCTCGGCGGATCCGGCGGCCGAGCGCCCCCGCCGTCTCAGAGGTTCGCGTCGAGCAGACCGTCCCGCAGCGCGGCGGCCAGGGTCGGCGTGACCGGCAGGCGAGGGATGAGCGTCGCCTGGAAGGCGTGGTAGATGTCGGGCTTGCCCGGCCAGGTCACGCCCTGCGGCTCGTTGTCGCCGTCGAGCTCGTGGAACCACGAGCCGTCCTCCGCGTCCAGCAGGAAGGTGGAGATGTACTCCCACCACTGCTCGTAGCGCTCGGCCCAGATCCGCTCGCCGGTGACCTCGTGCATCACGGCGGCGGCGCCCACGGCCTCCGCGGCGACCCAGTGCATGCGCTCGCGGGCGACGGGGGAGCCGTCCCAGTCGACGGTGTAGACGAAGCCGGGGGCGCCGTCGATGCCGAAGGTGCCCGCCGCCTTCTCCATCAGCGCGGTCGCCGCCTCGAGCATCCACTCGGGTGTCTCGCCGTCGGCTGCGAGGAGCGCTGCCCGCGCGTGGAGCACCAGTCGCGCCCACTCGATCCAGTGGCCGACGGTCGCCCCGTAGGGGCGGAAGGGGTGGTTCGGCTCGTCCCGGTTGTAGTCCAGGAGCGGGTTCCAGTCGACGTCGAAGTGCTCGGGCAGCGCCCAGTCGTTCGCCCGGGCGAACTCGTCGATCGCCCGGGTCGCGATGGCGACGGCCCGGTCCAGCCAGCGACGCTCGCCGGTGACGTCCGCGGCGGCCAGCAGGGCTTCCACGGTGTGCATGTTGGCGTTGATCCCGCGGTAGTCCTCGCACTCGGTGAAGGTGCGGTCGAAGGTGTCCACGCTCATCCCCGCGGCCTCGTCGAAGAACTTCTCCTCGAGGACGGTGAGCGCTTCCTCCAGCAGCTCGGCGGCGCCGGGGCGACCGGCGGCCGTCGCGGAGGCGGCGGCGAGCACCACGAAGGCGTGCGCATAGGCCTGCTTGGTGTCGTCGACCGGCGCGCCGTCCTGCACCGAGGCGAACCAGCCGCCGTGCTCCGCGTCGCGGAAGACCCCGCGCAGGGAGGCGACGCCATGATCGGCGAAGCGCCCGAAGTCGGGGCGTCCCAACAGGTGGCCGAGGGAGAAGCAGTGCGTCATCCGGCAGGTGATCCACAGCTCGGCCGGGCGGGAGAGGTCCGGGGCGCCCTCCTCGTCGAGCCAGGAGAAACCGCCGTCCTCCCGCACCGACTCGGAGCCGAAGACGAGCAGCTCATCGCCCTCGCCCTCGAGCCAGGAGCGGTGGGAGGGCCGGGACAGCCAGGGCTGGTGGGGGCCGGGGGCAGGGGTCACGGGGTTCTCCTCGTCGGTGAGCTCAAAGGTGCGTGCGGCGGCCTGGGCCTGGGCGGAGGTCGGGCCGGGCTCGTCGACGAGCAGCACCTCGCGGTAGTACTTCAGCTCCTGGATCGACTCGCGGATGTCGGCGAGGGCGCGGTGGCCGCCGTGCTTCGCGGGGATGTTGTAGTAGACGCGCGGGAACCAGCGCTTGGCGAGCTCCTTGAGGCTCGAGACGTCGATGGTGCGGTACGAGAGCCAGTTCGCGAACTCGGGCACGTCGCGGTCCAGGAAGGCGCGGTCGGTGCCGACGCTGTTGCCGGCGAGCGGGGCCTTCCCCGGCTCCGGGCAGAACTCCCGCACGTACTCGAGGCACAGCTCCTGCGCCTCCTCGAGGGTCATGCCCGCCTCGAGCTCGTCGAGAAGGCCCGAGGTGGTGTGCATCCGGACCACGAAGGGGTCCATTCCCTCGAGCGCCTCCGCCGGGGGCCTGATGACGACGTCGACGCCGTCCCCGAGGATGTTCAGATCGGCGTCGGTCACGAGCACCGCGATCTCGACGAGCGCGTCGCGCTGCTTGTCGAGTCCGGTCATCTCGCAGTCGACCCAGATGATGCGGTCGTTCACGGAGCGGGAGGAGCTGGAGGTCACCGGACAACAGTAGCGCGAGGGCCGGTCCCGCCCGGGGGCCGGGACGCGGGCCGCGAGAGATTACCCTGTGGTCATCCGGAGTCGAGGGCGGGCCGACGGGGGCCCGGGGAGGATCCTGCCGTGAACATGTACATCCGCCTTCTCCTGTTCCTGGTGCGGGTGCGCGGGAAGACCCCGCTCTCGATCTGGGACACCTCGAGGGCGCGCTTTCGCGTGAACCTCGCCGATCTCGACGTGCAGCGGCACATGAACAACGGCCGCTACCTCTCGATCATGGATCTCGGCCGGATGGACCTCATGTTCCGCTCCGGCTTCTGGAAGCGGATCACCGATGCCGGGTGGTACCCGGTCGTCGCGGGCCAGACCATCACCTATCGCCGCTCCCTCACGCTCGGGCAGAGGTTCGATCTGGACACCCGGGTGATCGGGCACGACGACCGGTGGATCTACATGGAGCAGGTGTTCCGCCGCGGGGGCCGGGTGGTCGCCGATGCGGTCGTGCGGGCCCGCTTCCTGCGTGAGGAGGGCGGCTCCGTCCCGGTCCCCGAGGTGCTCGAGCTTTCCGGTCCGATGCCCGCGGACCGCGAGCTGCCCGCCTGGGTCACCGCCTGGAACGAGGGCTCCTCGGCGCACGGCCGGGAGGTGTGACGAGGCGAGCGGCCCGCGACCGCCGGCGGACCTCCTCGACGAGCCCGAGCACGAGCAGCACCACCACTGCGCCGAGCAGGATCCACTGTTCGAAGACCGCGGCGAGCACCCCGGTGACCAGCAGCGCCCCGAGGTAGACGGCGTCGAGCACCCTCCGGGAGACGCCGAGCAGGCGTGCACCGAGCGGCGTGCGCGTCAGGCGCAGCAGGATCAGCAGGGCGATCGCGCCGAACGTGAGGACCTTCAGGATCATCTCGGTGGCACCTCTGCGGCGGGCGGGGATCGGCGGTGTGCCGACGGGCGGCGCCCCCAGCAGGACTCGAACCTGCAACCTACGGATTAGAAGGCCGTTGCTCTATCCATTGAGCTATGGAGGCTGACGGCGCACGAGTCTACCGAGGCGCGCGTCGACCCCGGGCCCGAGAGGCCGGTGGCGTCCCGCTCACCTCGGTCGCACCCGGTCCTGCCTGGCAGCGGGGACAGAACCACAGCACTCGCGCCTCGGTCCCCTCGAGCCGCGGCTCGGCCAGCTCGCCCCGCTCGACCCGGGTGCGACAGCGGCGGCACTGGCGGCCTCCGCGGCCGTACACCCACAGGTCGCCGTCCCGGCCGAGCATCCCGCCGGTGGTCACCCGCACCTCCCGGTCTCGGTTCAGCACCAACAGCCGGTGTGCGAGGTCGACGAGCTCCCCGAGGTCCCCGGCGGCGGAGACGGGGGCGGCGGGATGCACCCGGCGCAGGAAGCACAGCTCGCTGCGGTAGATGTTCCCGATCCCGGCGAGGACGTGCTGGTCCAGCAGGGCGAGGCCGATCGGTCGCGTGGGCTCGGCGGCGAGGTTCGCGATCGCTCGCGCGCGCAACGACGGATCGGCGTCCCAGTCCGGGTCCAGCAGATCGGGGCCCAGTCTCCCGAGCAGCTGCTCCTCGTCGGCCGTGCGCAGCAGCCGCACCTGCTTGACGTCGTAGGCGACGGCCCGCACCGACCTCCCGTCCCCGTGCCGGGCCTGGAGCTCGATACGGATCGTGTCGGGAGAGCGAGGTCCGGCGCTGGTGTCGCTCGAGCGCAGCGCCCGCCCGTCGACGCGCCAGATCCCGTCCATCATCAGATGGCTGTGCAGGGTCAACGGGCTCGGTCCGGGCCCGGGAGGGGCGAGCCGGATCAGGAGGTGCTTGCCGCGCGGTCGCACCTCGAGCACGCTCCAGCCGGCCAGGTCGGCGGTCGCCGCGCGCGGCACCCGGAGGTCGCAGGCGGTGAGCACGGCGCCGGCGAGAGCCTCGTCGAGGATCCGGCACTGACGCGCCACGGTGTCGCCCTCGGGCATCAGCGATCACCCGCCCGCAGCCGTAGCGAGCGGGGGGAGCGGTAGCAGCCGGCCTCGGCGAGGGCTGCGGTGACGTGGGCGACCGGCTCCGCGTCGAGGCCGTGGCCGGTGATGCGCTCGATCCGCAGCTGCGGCAGGCGGGAGTCCTCCGCCACGGCGCGGACCAGCTGCTCCGCGGTCCCCGGCGTCGCGGCCTCGTCGGCCCACCACAGCAGGTGCTTCCCGCCCCGATCGACGAAGGCCTGCACGTGGCCGTCCCGGAGCAGCACGAGAGCCCCGGCGCGGCGCGCGGGGCGCACCGCCCGGCCCTCCGGCGGGGCGATCGGCAGTGCAGGCCAGGGGAGCGCCGCACCATAGGGGTTCGCCGGATCGGTCGCCGCGAGCGCCACCGCGACGGCATCGGCCGACGGGCCCGTCCCCGGCGCCCCGGCCCCGGAGCTCGCCGAGGCCTCCTGGTCGCGGTCGCGGAGCAGGTCCACCGCCTCGGCGGGGGCGAACTGGGAGGCGCCGAGATGGTCCACGAAGTAGCCCCGGCGGCAGCCGCCGCTGTCCTCGAGCGCGGAGAGCACCCGGTACACGCCGGCGAAGCCGCCGGGGACGTCCTCCACATCCATCGCGCCGCGGGTGACCACGCCGTGGCGGTCCAGCAGCAGCGCCGCGAGGGCCGCCGCCCGGGCGGCGGGATCCACCGCATCGACCCGCACTGCGGACCAGCGGCCGGTGCCGAGGGCGGTGCTGGCGAGCTCCGCGCTGCTCGTGACGCCCTGGCGCATCATCGCCGCGGAGAGCCGGGCGGCGCCGCGTCGACCGAGGGTCCGTGACCGGGACGGCGTGCCCGAGCGTCGGGCGCTCCCGGTGCGGGCGGCACCGCTGCCCGAGGGTCCGTGGGCGAGGGCGCGCAGCGCCGCGAAGGAGTCGTTGGTGATCAGTCCCTGGAAGGCGAGATCCCACACCGCCTCCTCGAGCGCGGCGGGGTCCACCGGCGTGCCGTCCTCCCCCGCCAGTACCGCGAAGATCTCCCCGTGACGCAGCGCGCCGGGCGTGGCGCGCAGCAGGGCGAGGACGCGCGCGGCGAGCGAGTCCTGCGGCAGGGCGTCCGCGGCCTCCTCGAGGGCTGCGACGTCGAGGCCCAGGGGCAGCGCGTCGGCGAGGTGGAGCCGGACCCAGCCGTCGTCGGCGCCGAGGCGGCCGTGCCCGGTCCACACCAGTTCCCCGCTCGCGAAGGCGGCATCCAGCAGGGCGGGCGTCATCTCGGGCAGGCGGGCCGGGAGCACCTGGCGCTCCCAGGCGGACAGCGGCAGCGAGACCCCCGCCAGCTGGTCCACCACGGAGAGCAGACCGTCGTGTCCGGACCAGGAGGCACGCTCGCGGCGGCCGTCGGCCCTACGCCCCACGAGGTGCTGCCACTGGCCCAGGAAGCGGGCGTAGACGGGGCCGGGGACCGGTGCGATCTCGCGGCGCGAGGCGGCGAGGCTCGCTCGACGGATGCGGCGCAGCACGTCCGTCTCGACCCATTCCTCGCCCTCGCGGCCCGGGGTGAACTCGCCCTGGGAGAGGACGCGCTCCGCGGTGAGCTGCTCGAGCGCCGCCCGGGCCACCCCCGGCGCGAGGCCGAAGGCCTCCGTCGGCGCCGCGGCCGGGAACGGGCCCCGACCCCGGGCCCAGCGGGCGAGCAGCTGAGCGACCGCCCGGTCCACCGGGGCGAGGAACGCGGCGGGCACTCCCGTCGGCAGCGCCGTGCCCAGCGCATCGCGCAGCAGGCCCGCATCCTCGACCGCCGCCAGATGTTCGGTGCCGGAGATCCGTACACGGATCACGCGACGCGCCCGCTCGAGCTCCGCGAGCGCCTCGTCGACGTCGATCTCGTCGGCCGCGCGCTCGACGATCTGGCCCACGGTGAGCGGGCCGAGGCGCCGCAGGGCGTCGGCGAGCTGCTCGGCGCTGCGCAGCGCCCGTTCCGCCGTGAGCCCCTGCAGGCTCCTCTCGACCTCGGCGATCACCTCGGTGTCCAACAGCTCCCGCAGGCTCACCGTGCCCAGCAGCTCGGCCAGCAGCGACTGGTCCAGGGCGAGGGCCGCGGTGCGCCGTTCGGCGAGCGGTGCGTCGGCGTCGTAGAGGAACTGCGCCATGTAGCCGAAGAGCAGGGAGCGGGCGAACGGGGAGGGCGACGGGGTCTCGACCTCGTGCACCTGCACGCGCCGGCGTCCGACCTGGGTCATCAGCTCCACCAGTGCCGGCAGGTCGTACACGTCCTGGAGGCACTCCCGCGCCGCCTCGAGCATGATCGGGAAGTCCGGATAGGGACGCGCCACCTCGAGCAGATGCGCCGACCGCTGTCGCTGCTGCCACAGCGGCGCCCGCTGGTTCGGGTCCCGGCGCGGCAGCAGCAGCGCCCGGGCGGCGCACTCCCGGAACCGCGCCGCGAACAGTGCGGAGGAGCCGACCAGGCGCCGCACCTCCTCCGCGATCTCCTCCGGCTCGAAGGTGAACAGGTCCGCGCCCGGGGGCTGCTCGCCGTGGGGGATGCGCAGCACGATCCCGTCGTCGGCCGCCATCACCTGGCCGTCCAGGCCGTAGCGCTCCTCGACGCGGGCACCGACCGCGAGTGCCCACGGCGCCGTGATCCGCTGTCCGGCCGCGCAGTGCAGCACCACCCGCCAGTCCCCGAGCTCGTCGAGGAAGCGTTCGACCACGAGTCGGTCGGGGCCCGGCATCACGGAGGTGACCTGCAGCTGTTCGCCGAGATGATCGAGCAGGACGGTGCGCGCGTTCTCGTCCAGCCCCAGTCCGGTCAACCGCTCCGCGGCCTCGTCGCGGGGGAGGGCGGCGAGCTCGGCCTGCGCCGTGGAGATCGCCCGGCCGAGGCTCGCGGGACGGCCGTCCCCGTCGCCGTGCCAGAACGGGATCCGGCCGCTGAGCCCGAAGGCGGGGGAGACCGTGACGCGGGACGCGGTGATCTCCTCGATCCGCCAGCTGCTGGTCCCGAGCGTGATCACGTCCCCGCGCCGGGACTCGTAGACCATCTCCTCGTCGAGCTCTCCCACCCTCCGCGGCTGGGAGTCGCCGTCGGAGGCGACCAGGTGCACCGGGTACAGCCCTCGATCGGGGATGGTGCCACCGCTGGTCACGGCGAGGCGCTGCGCTCCGGGACGTGCGGTGAGGGTGCCGGTGGCATGGTCGTGGACCAGCCGCGGGCGCAGCTCCGTGAAGGCGGTCGAGGGGTACCGGCCGGCGAGCAGATCGATCGTCTGGTCGAAGGCGGCGCGCGGCAGGGCCCGATAGGGATGCGCGGAGCGGACCAGATCGAACCAGGCGTCGATCTGCAGGTCCTCCATGGCGGCGGCCGAGACCGTGTGCTGGGCCAGGACGTCCAGGGCGTTGCGGGGCACGGCGAGCGGCTCGATCCGCCCGGCGACGGCCTCCTGCACCGCGACCGCGGAGCGGAGCACGTCGGCCGCATGCAGGGGGTGGAGGGACCCGGTGGAGACGGCGCCGACGTCGTGCCCGGCCCGGCCCACCCGCTGCAGCAGGCTCGAGACCGACATCGGGGCCGCGACCTGCAGCACGAGGTCGACCGCGCCCATGTCGATGCCCAGCTCGAGGGAGCTGGTCGCGACCACGCAGCGCAGCGTCCCCGCCTTCAGCTGGTCCTCGATCTGCGCGCGCACCTCCTTCGCCATCGAGCCGTGATGGGCACGCGCGATGTCTGGGGCCTCCTCGGGCTCCGCGTCGCTGGCCGAGTCTGCGGACTCGTCCGCCGCCGCGGCGAGGCGCCGGGTGTGGAGCCGGTTCAGCTTCCCGGTGAGGCGCTCCGCCTGGCTGCGGGAGTTCGTGAACACGATCGTGGAGCGGTGGGCGAGGACCTCCTCGTACACCGCCCGCTCGACGTGCGGCCAGATCGTCCCCGAGACGTCCTCGTCGTCGACGGCATCGGCCGGCGGCTCGATCGCCTTCAGGTCCGGGACGGGGAGGGAGATGCTCAGGTCCCATCGCTTCGTCGACGCGGGGCGCACCACCGTCGCCGAGCGCCCGCTACCGGAGCCGCTGAGGAAGGCCGCCACCTCGTCCACGGGCTCGACCGTCGCCGACAGCCCGATCCGTTGCGCGGGACGCTCCAGCAGCGCGTCGAGCCGTGCGAGCGACAGGGCCAGGTGCACGCCGCGCTTGGTGCCGGCGACCGCATGGACCTCGTCGAGGATCACCGTGTCGACTGCGGTGAGCGTCTCGCGCGCCTGCGAGGTGAGCATCAGGAACAGCGACTCGGGGGTGGTGATGAGGATGTCCGGCGGACGGGAGGCGAGCCGACGGCGCTCCGCGGGCGGGGTGTCCCCGGTGCGGACGCCCACGCTCAGCGGCCGACGCTCCTCGCCGAGCCGCTCCGCCGTGCGCGCCGTTCCCACGAGCGGCGAGGTCAGATTCCGCTCCACGTCGACGCCCAGCGCCTTGAGCGGCGAGATGTACAGGACCGAGGTGCGCGGGGAGTCCGAGGGCGGCACGGCGGAGAGCCGATCGATCGCGCTGAGGAAGGCGGCGAGGGTCTTGCCGGAGCCGGTCGGTGCGACGACGAGCGTGTCCTCACCCCGGGCGATCGCGGCCCACGCCGCCTTCTGGGCGGCGGTGGGTGCCTCAAAGGACTCCTCGAACCAGGTCGTCGTGGAGCGCGAGAACGAGGAGGGGAGGGCGCTGCGGGGGCGGGCCATCGGTCCATTGTCGCGCGGGGGGCCGACGCCCGGTGCCGTTCCGCCGCGGCCGACAGGGGCGGCGCCGCGGGGCGGTGATCGACGGCGCATCGCGGCGGGCGATCGACGACGCCTCGCGGCGGGGCCGTTCGAGAGGTGCCGCGCGACCGACGATCGCCCCGCGACCACGCCTGCCGCCACTCCGCGGCGCGTGGCAGGATGGACGGCACGGCGGGGCCCGCAGCGGCTGGTCCCGCGCACTTCTGACGAAGGGATGATCCACATGGCGGAGTTCACGCTTCCCGATCTCGATTACGACTACGGCGCTCTGGATCCCTCGATCTCGGGCCGGATCATGGAGCTGCACCACTCCAAGCACCACGCGACCTACGTCAAGGGCGCCAACACCGCGCTGGAGAAGCTGGCGGCGGCGCGTGAGGCGAACGATTTCGGCACGGTGAACCAGCTGTCGAAGGACCTCGCGTTCAACCTGGGCGGTCACACGAACCACTCGATCTTCTGGAAGAACCTCTCCCCGGAGGGTGGCGACAAGCCGACCGGTGAGCTGGCGGCGGCGATCGATGAGTTCTTCGGCTCCTTCGATGCGTTCCGCGCCCACTTCACGGCCGCGGCGCTGGGGATCCAGGGCTCCGGCTGGGCCGTGCTGGCCTACGAGCCGGCTGGCGGGAACCTGGTGATCGAGCAGTTCTACGATCAGCAGAACGGGGTGCCGGTGGCGACGATCCCGCTGTTCCAGCTGGATATGTGGGAGCACGCGTTCTACCTGGATTACCAGAACGTGAAGGCTGATTACGTGAAGGCGGTCTGGAACATCGTGAACTGGGCGGATGTCCAGGCGCGGTTCGAGAACGCGCGGGCGAACGCGAGCACGATCGTGGTGCCCGGCGCCTGATCCGCGTCGCGGTACGGGTCAGCAATGACCGGTGCGGTGCGCGCCCGGTGCGCGCTGATCTCGGACGGTCGGTCCCTCTCCGGAGGGGCCGGCCGTTTCGTGTGTTCCGGGGGTCTCCGCCGCCGGTGACGCCTGGCCCGGAGCCGGCCACTTCTGTGACCGGGGTTCTGCGGCCCGGTCCCAGCTGCTCCTGCTGAAAAACCGCGTGTGGCGTGACCTCAGGGCCTGTGAGGGATTGAGGTCACGCCCGGCACGGAATTCCAGCAGGGCCGAGCCGTGGACCGTTCCTCCCCACACCCCGTTCATCCACAGGATCCGCGCCGCCCTGGAAGCGCCGCGTCGTGCCGAGGACGCTGAAGTCCATCGGCACCGTGCCGAGGCCGGGATGGTCCCGGCACCTCAGGAAGGACGACGCACCATGCGCGACATCCAGACCAGCATCACCGGCAACGCCACCGCCGACCCGGCCATCCACAAGCATCGCGACGGCAGCGAGAGCACCTCGGTGCGGATCGCGGTGACCGGCAGCTACTTCGACCGCGAGAAGGGCGAGTTCGTCGACCGCCGCACCGAGTTCATCACCGTGTACGCCCGGCGCGGACTCGGCCAGAACCTCGCGCACTCCGTGCGCAAGGGGCAGCCGCTCGTGGTCAGCGGTCGCCTCGGCAGCTCCGAGTGGGTCGACAAGGAGGGCGTGACGCGGTTCAGCCTCACCCTGTGGGCCGAGACCATCGGTCACGATCTCCGCTACGGCAGTGCCGTGTTCACCCGCCCGACCCGCGCCGCCGATGTGCCCGTGTTCGACCACGACACCGGCGTGATCCTGCCGGAGGACGTCTCCGACGGAGCGGACGATCTCCGTCAGGACGATGCCGAGGAGGAGACCTCCGAGGAGCGCGAGCTCGCCGGATCCGCGCCTTTCTGAGCGCAGCGACCGCGGCGGGCGCTCAGTCCGAGGCGAAGGTCTGCTGGAGGGCCGTGGTGATGTCCGGCAGCAGAGCAGCGCCCAGGGCGTATCCGCGCCCGTCGCCCCGGTCGACCGCAGACCAGGTCGTGCCGTCCGCCAGGGCCGCGACGACGACCCGCAGCTTTCCGAGAGGCCGGGCATCCGGCGCCTCGATCCCGCGAAGCTCCACCGCAGAAGGCGCCAGGTCAGCGGCGAGCGCGCCACCGGCGGCCAGGTCCGGCCACTGCACCTGCTCGAGGGCGGCCAGCGGATCGGTGGACTGGTCCGCGGTGCCGTCGTCGAGGTCGATCGGGGTGAGGTGCAGGGGATCCGGGGCCGTCGCCTGCCCGATACCCAGCAGGGCGGCGAGCGAGGGCGAGGCCTCCATCAGCTCGGCGCTGCGGGCCAGGGCGAACAGGCGCGGTGCGGGGAGGTCGCTCTCGCCGACGTGGCGGGCGATCTCCAGCACGCTCGCGGCCAGTGCCGCGGTGGGGGCGTCGAGGGGGTCCTGGGCGGGGATCGTCATCAGATCGAGAACTCTCTTCCAGGAAGGCCTGACAGAATGGTGTGGCCCTCGCCCTGCGCGGGGGCACTCCACTGTACCCGGACGTCGAGGACCGGTCCCGCGCTGCGGCGGGTGACCACCACGGCTCCGACCCCGAGGCCCTTTGAGGTACCCCGTGAGCTTCTCCGCCCCGTTCGGCGACGTCCCCCGCCCCTCTCCGAGACCGGCGTCGGGCGCCGGCGAGGAGGGGCCGCGTCGGATCTCCCCGCTGGCCATCACCGCCCTCGCGATCGGTCTGCTGCTCGTCGGCCTGGTCATCGCCTCGGAGGTGTGGACCAAGTACCTGTGGATGGATCAGCTGGGCGCGGCAGACGTCCTCCTGGTGCGTTGGGGGACGCAGGCGGTCCTCTTCGCGATCGCCTTCGTGGTGCTCGCCGTCCCGCTCTTCTTCAGCCTGCGGTTCTCCTACACGCAGCGTCCCGTCTACCCGCCGATCACCCGCGAGCAGGAGGCGCTGGAGCAGTTCCGCGCGGCCGTCGACCCGTTGCGCCGGGGCCTGACCTACGCCGCGCCGGTCGTGATCGGGGCCTTCGGCGGTCTCGCCGCCTCGCGCCGCTGGCAGGACGTGCAGCTGTTCCTGCATTCCCAGGACTTCGGGCAGACCGATCCGGTCTTCGGCAACGACATCGGCTTCTACGTGTTCACCCTGCCGGTCATCGACATGGTCGTGTCCTACGGGCAGTTCGTGCTCCTGGTCGCGATCGTCGGCGCCGTGATCGGCCACTTCATCTACGGCGGCGTCGCCTGGGGCCAGGAGCGCGGTCTCGAGGTCACCACCGCCGCCCGCCGTCATCTCGGCGTGCTCGCCGCGCTGTACGTGCTCTTCCTCGGCGCGGGGCACTGGTTCCAGCGCTACGACATGCTGGTCAACGAGCACGACCGCTTCGACGGGGCGAGCTTCACCGACGTCACCGCGATCCTGCCTGCCCAGACCATCATCGCGATCTCCTCGATCGTGGTCGCCGCGCTGTTCGTGCTGTGGATCCTGCGGGCGGACTGGCGGATCCCCGCCGTCGGCGCCGGACTGATGCTGCTGACCACCCTGGTGGTCGGCAACGCCTACCCGTGGGCGATCCAGCAGTTCCGCGTCCAGCCCAACGAGCGCGCCCTCGAGCAGCCGTACATCCAGGACAACATCGACTCCACCCGCGCGGCCTTCGGCCTCGATGCGATCGAGGAGGTGCCGTACACGGCGGCGACCGATGCGGAGCCCGGTGCCCTGCGCGCCGATGCCGCCACCACGGCGCAGATCCGCCTGATGGACCCCAACGTCGTCTCCCCGACGTTCGTCCAGCGCGAGGCGAACCGTCAGTACTGGGGCTTCGACGAGGTGCTCGCCGTGGACCGTTACGAGATCGGCGGGGAGCTGCAGGACACCGTCGTCGGCGTGCGCGAGCTGCGCCCTGACAAGTTCGGCCTCGCCGAGCGCTCCTGGGTCGATCAGCACATCATCTACACCCACGGCTACGGGCTCGCCGCGGCCTACGGCAACCGTCGCAGCTCCGACGGCGAGCCGAGCTTCCTGCAGTCCGGCGTCCCGGGGACCGGCGAGCTGGGGGAGTACGAGGAGCGCGTCTACTTCGGCCGCCACTCGCCGGACTACTCGATCGTCGGCGCCCCCGAGGGTGCGACCCCTGAGGAGTTCGACTACCAGCGCGGCAGCACCGACAGCGAGGAGGGCGGCGACCAGGTCTACAACACCTACCAGGGTGACGGCGGCCCCTCGGTGGGCAGCTTCGTCAACCAGCTGCTCTACGCGATCAAGTTCCGCGACCCGAACATCGTGATCTCGGGCTACGTGAACGAGGAGTCGCAGATCCTCTACGACCGCGATCCGGCGCAGCGGGTCCGCGAGGTCGCCCCCTTCCTCTCGCTCGACTCGCAGATGTACCCGGCGGTCGTCGACGGCGAGATGGTGTGGGTGATCGACGGCTACACGACCACCACCGAGTACCCGTACGCCCAGGAGGTCGACCTCGACGCGGTCGTGAACGACTCGCAGACCGACCCGCGGGCCAGCGCCGGCAACCGGTCCCGCAGCGCGAACTACATGCGCAACTCCGTCAAGGCCACCGTCAGCGCCTTCGACGGCTCGGTCACCCTCTACACCTGGGACACCGAGGATCCGATCCTCCAGGCCTGGTCCGAGGTGTTCCCCGAAGCCCTGCGCCCCGCCGATGAGATCAGCGACCAGCTGATGTCGCACCTGCGCTACCCGGCAGACCTCTTCAAGGCACAGCGCCAGCTGATCTCGACGTACCACATCACCGATGCGGACGACTTCTTCACCCAGCAGGACTTCTGGCAGGTCTCCCCGGACCCGACGGTGCAGCCCACCACCAACCCCGACGGGAGCGCGGGCACCCAGCCGCCGCAGCCGCCGATGTACCTCACCATGCAGATGCCGGGCGATGACTCGCCGCGGTTCATGCTCTCGTCGAGCTTCATCCCCTCGGACGGCCAGAGCGTGCTCACCGGCTTCCTCGCTGTGGACTCCGAGACCGGCAGCGACGGCGGCAATCCCGCCGAGACCTACGGCAAGATGACCCTGCTGGTCCTGCCCACCTCGAACCCGGTCAACGGCCCGGGACAGGTGCAGGCGACCTTCAACTCGGATCCGACCGTGTCGCAGGCGCTGAACCTGCTGCGCGAGGGTAACTCCGAGGTGATCAACGGCAACCTGCTCACGGTGCCCGTCGGCGGCGGCCTGCTGTACGTCCAGCCCGTCTACCTGCAGTCCTCGGCCGCCGGCGGCGGTACCCAGTACCCGCTGCTGCAGATGGTGCTGGTGTCCTTCGGCGACAAGGTCGGCTTCGCGCCAACCCTCGACGAGGCGATGGACCTGGTGTTCGGCGGCGATTCCGGCGCCGACGCGGGTGACGCCGAGGTGACCGGCTCGACCGAGCCCGCGGCCGGTGACGAGGAGTCGCTCTCCGGCGCCGTCGACACCGAGGGCGGCGAGAGCACCCCGGCGGAGCCGCCGGCGGACGGTGAGACCGCCGAGCCGACGCAGGCCCCCACGGAGGGGGGCACGCCGCAGCAGCGCCTCGACCAGGCCCTCGCGGACATGGACGCCGCGGTGATCGACGCCGAGGAGGCCATGGCCGCCGGGGACTGGGCCGCCTACGGCGAGGCCCAGGACCGGCTGACCGACGCGCTCAACCGCGCGAACACCGCCAACCAGGAGATCAACGGGGGAGGCGCCTCCGACGGCGGAGAGGGCTGAGAGCTCATCCCTCGCGAGGGCACCCCTCCCATGGCGCCCGCCGACTCGACCACGGTCGAGTCGGCGGGCGCCGTCGTGTCCGGGGCGGAACAGCCCCGCCCGGAGCGGACCGGACCTCTCCGGGTCGGAACCGTCCTGTCCTGGCCGTTCCGCCGTGGTCTGGAGCGGTCCGCAGTGATGCCGGTGCCCCGTGAAATCCCCGTGAACGTGCGATGGCACACGTCCGAGGGATCTCGCCTGGACTCGGCGGCCGGCTCGTCCTAGAGTTGTCGATGTCGCCGCGGGGTGGAGCAGTTCGGTAGCTCGCCGGGCTCATAACCCGGAGGTCGTAGGTTCAAATCCTGCCCCCGCTACGAATAAGGCCCCTTCTCAGCAGAAATGCTGAGGAGGGGTCTTTTGCTGTGCCCCCGGAGCCGCTCCACGGCGTCTGAGGGAGCAAGTTCG
Organism: Brachybacterium sp. B718/18; assembly: GCF_055454375.1. Taxonomy (NCBI): domain Bacteria; kingdom Bacillati; phylum Actinomycetota; class Actinomycetes; order Micrococcales; family Dermabacteraceae; genus Brachybacterium; species Brachybacterium sp. B718/18. Next base: position 170,013 of record NZ_JBVDDO010000001.1, read on the forward strand.
GCGTGGGATGCTCCCTGAGGCGCCGCTACAGCGCGACGGGACCCGGGGCCAGGGGTGGAGCATCGCCTCGGCGGGTCGGCGGGTCGGCGGGTCGGCGGGTCGGCGGGTCGGCGGGTCGGCGGGTCGCTCACCGTCGGGTCCCTCCGATGGCAGGATGTGCGCATGACCACGACGTCCGCGCCCACGCCGCGCACCCTCCTGTTTATCGGGGACTCCATCACCGACTGCGCGCGCGCCGAGGACCCGGCGGGTCTCGGCTTCGGCTACGTCCGCCTCCTCGCCGAGCACTTCGCGGCCCATGAGCCGACGGCCACCGTGATCAATCGCGGCATCAGCGGAAACAAGGCCCGCGACCTCCGGGCCCGCTTCGACGGGGACTGCCTCGACCTGAACCCGGACGTCGTGACGATCTACGTGGGCGTCAACGACGTGTGGCACGGCTTCACCAGCGGCGACGGCGTCAGCGACGCGGACTTCGAGCGGGACTACCGCTTCCTGCTCGACCAGCTGTCGGCGACCCGTCCGGCGGTCCCGGTGCTGCTCGTGGTGCCCTTCGTCGCCGATGTCGACGAGGAGAAGGCCGGGTATCACGGGGAACTCGACAAGAAGGTCGCGATCATCCGCGCCCTCGGCAAGGAGTTCGGGGCCGCGATCGTGGATCTCGAGGCGGTTCTCGAGGAGGCGTGGACCGTCGGGCACGCCCCGGCGAGCATCGCCGAGGACGGCGTGCACCCGACGATCGCGGGCCACCGCCTGCTCGCGGATGCGTGGCTGGACGTGTTCCGCACCGTCGACCACACCCTCGCCCGCTTGCGCTGACGCTCACCCGCCCGCTGCTCCACGCAGCGGGCCGGTGACGTCCACGGAGAGGAAGCCCCGGCGGAAGGTGCGCGCGTCGATGCGCAGCACCCGACCGGGCCGCACCGGATTGCGCAGCAGCACGTGGCCGGTCGTGGCGTCGGCACCGACCACGGCGAAGACGTGGCTGGGCGGTAGCGGACCCTGAGCGGTCCCGACCCGCGCACTCAGCGGATGGGTCGACGCGGCGATCGCCCGGCCCTCCTCCCGCCACGCGAGGATCTGCTCGGCCGAGGGGAGCCGCAGCTGCGTGCGCACCCGCTCCCCGAGCAGCAGCTCGAGGCCGAAGCGGGCGAAACCGCGCTGCAGCATCCCGTACCCGCCTGCGACGTGTACCGCCACGGCCTTCTCGAGCACTCCGGCCCAACCCGGGTTCGCGCCTTCGCGGCGTGCGTAGAGAAAGGCGCCGTCGGCGCCGACCGGCATCCGTCGATCCACCACGATCGGCTCGGCCACGGCGGGCAGGCGCACTGCGACCCGGCCGTCCTCCTGCACCGTGAGCAGGTCCGTGAGGCGCTCGGGTGCGGTCTCGTGAATCGCGAGCATCGAGGCGATCACCCAGCAGTCGCCGAGCTGCCCCTGCTGGGGGCGGAGGGGCCGCGGGGAGTCCAGCGGGCCGCTGTCCCGCCGCCATCCGACGGCGCGCGGGCCGGGCGGCGGATCCGCCAGCCCCGTGCTCCGCTCCTCCCGCTCCTGGAATGCGAGAGCGCGCGCCCGCCCGGTGTGGGCGAGCGCGCGCAGGCTGCGGCGCCAGGTCCGCACGCGGGGACGGGGGAGGGGCGATCCTTCGGTGCTCATCGGCTCCTCCTCCCGTCCCGCGGGGCGGGTCAGTGGGCGGCCGCGGGGGTGATCGTCTGGCCGGTGCGCTCCATGACGTCCGCGAACCAGGGCTGCTCGATGTCGAAGGCCTTGTGACCGGCGACCCGCTCGAACTCGACGGCGCGCAGCACGTTGCCGCGCTCCTCGTCGTGGCCGATGAGGCCCGAGCCGCCCTCGAGGGCGACCTGCACGGCCAGGTCGGTCATCGACTTGATCAGGCGCAGGTCCTCGGGGTTGGCCTTCGCCGACCGCGAGAAGTAGCCGGACTTCTGGACCATGACCTTCTCGGCGCCGAGCTTCTCGGCGAACTGCTTCGCGAACCACTGGCCGGGGTTGATGGTGTCGATCTTGACGTGGCCGAAGGGGTCCTTCTCCGGCTCCTCGCCGCGGGCCTGCATCTCGGCGACGATCTCGGGGATGCCCGCGCCCTCGGACAGGAAGATGTTCACGTTGCCCACCTCGTCCATGACGGTGCGCAGGCGCGCCGCCTCGGCCTCGATGTCGAGCGCCAGCTCGGGCAGGAACACGGCGTGCACGTCCCACTTCTCCGGGGCGAGGCCGATCTCGGGCAGCCACTCCTGCTTCGCGTGCCAGTCCTGGTAGTAGGCGGCGGCCTGGGCGGTCAGATAGCCGCAGGCGCGGCCCATGATCTCGTGGACGATCAGCATGCGCGGGTTCGAGCCGTGCTCGGCGATGATGTTCTGCGCGAAGATGCTCGTCTGCTCCGCGGCGGACATCGCACCGAGGGACTGACGGATCGGCACGATGTCGTTGTCGATGGTCTTGGGCAGGCCCACGACCTGGAGCGGGTAGTCGTTGTCCGCGAGGTACTTCGCGAGATCCGCGGCGGTGGTGTTGGTGTCGTCGCCGCCGATGGTGTGCAGCACGTCCACCCCGTCGGCCTGGAGCTTCTTCGCGGCGACCTCGAGGGCGTTCTCGCCCTCGGCGATCAGGCCGCGCCCCACGAGGTCCGCGGTGTTGGTGAGCTTCACGCGCGAGTTGCCGATGGGGGAGCCGCCGAAGTCGTGCAGCAGGCCGGCCTTCGCGCGGACCGTCTCGTCGACGACGATCTTCTCGTCGGAGAGCAGGCCCCAGTAGCCGTGCTTGTAGGCGATGATCTCGACGTCCGGCACCAGCTCGTTGTACCGCTCGATGAGGCCGCCGACGGCGGAGGACAGGCACGGGGCGTAGCCCCCGGCGGTGAGCAGTGCGACGCGCTTGACGGTCATGAGGCGAATCCTCCGAGAGTCCGGGAACGGGCGCGCGAGAGGGCAGGGGTTTCTCCCGACCTCCTCGCGACGCTGGGTCCGCTCATCGTAGCGAGGCCGCGCCGGACACGTCGCCGCGCCGGTCCCGACGGACGCCGTTCGCCTTCTCGTCACAGTGACTTGATGAAGTTTCGACGTTCCTCCTCGCCGTCCGACGGTCCGCGCTCGCGCCCCTCTCGCCCCCAGTGCGCTCGCGCGAGGGCCGGTGGACCCTGCAGAAAGGCCTGCCCATGTCCCGCACCTCCCGTGCGGCCCGTCCCGTGATCGCCCGCCTCGGCGCCCTCGCCGCGTGCGGTGCGATCGGTCTGACCGGTGCGCTCATGCTCCCCGCCCTCGCCGCCCCGGGGAAGTCCCACGGCGAGGCCCCGTACTCCACCCGCGTCGCGACCCTGCCGGCGTACGCGAACTCCGACGTCTCCGCGTCGGCGGTCGCCGAGATCTCGTCGGTCAGCCCCGACGGGATGACTGTGTACTCGACCGACGCCGGCGGCGGCCGCGTGGGCATCATCGACATCTCCGACCCATCGAACCCGCGCGCCCTCGGCGGCGTGGACGTCGAGGGCGAGCCCACCTCGGTGTACGCCCTCGAGGACTACGTGCTCATCGTCGTGGACACCACCGACGGCGAGTTCACCGACCCCTCGGGTCGCGTGTCCGTGCTCGACGCCGAGACCCTGAAATGATCCGCACGATCGAGCTCGGCGGCCAGCCCGACTCGATCGACACCACCTCCGACGGCTCCGACGACAATGCAGCTGGCGGCACCGGCGGCTCCAGCACTGGAGGCACCGGATCCGAGCAGTCGGCCGACGGCTCCCGTCCGGGTGCTCTCGCCCGCACCGGCGCCCAGGGCGTCGTGGCGCTGGTCGCCGGGGCGCTCGGCCTGACCGCGCTGGGCGGCGGCGCGCTCGCCCTCCGCGCCCGTCTGCGCCGCTGATCCCGCCCGCGGGAGCAGTTCCCGCGGAACGACGCAGCGTCCCGGTCCCCGTCGTGGGTCCGGGACGCTGTGCGTTGGGGGGCGGATCGTTCAGTGGGCGCGTCCGGGAGCAGACCCGGGGCGACTCGGCGCGCTCAGTCCTCGCCGGTGAGCGCGGCGAGGACGTCTTCGTGGAGCAGACCGTTGCTCGCGACCGCGCTGCCGCCGAAGCAGCCCGGCTCGCCCTCGAGGGAGGTGAAGCGGCCGCCCGCCTCGGTCACGATCGGCACCAGCGCGGCCATGTCGTGCAGGGCCAGCTCGGGCTCGCAGGCGACGTCCACGGCTCCCTCGGCGACGAGCATGTAGGACCAGAAGTCGCCGTAGGCGCGGGTGCGCCAGAAGCGCTGCATGAGGTTCAGCATCTCCCGCAGCCGCTCGCGCTCGGCCCAGCCGTGCAGCGACGAGTAGGACAGCGAGGCCTCTTCGATGCGGTCCACGCCCGAGACCTGCAGCCGCGTCGCGCTGCTCAGCCGGGAGCCGGTCCAGGCCCCGGCGTCCGTCCCGCCCCACCAGCGGCGCCCGAGGGACGGCGCGGAGACCAGACCCACGACGGGGCGGCCCTCCTCGATGAGCCCGATGAGCGTCGCCCAGACGGGCACGCCGCGCACGAAGTTCGCGGTCCCGTCGATGGGGTCGATCACCCACTGCCGGGGCGAGGACCCGGTCGAGCCGAACTCCTCCCCGATCACCTGGTCGCGGGAGCGGGAACGGGAGAGCTGGGCGCGCACCAGCTGCTCGGCGGCGCGATCGGCATCGGTGACCTCGGTGAGGTCCGGCTTGGTGGAGACCTCGAGGTCCTGCGCCTTGAAGCGGGACATCGTCAGCTGGTCCACGGCATCGGCGAGCACGTGGGCCAGGCGCAGGTCATCGGCGTAACGGCTGGACATGGGGGTCAGCCTAGGGGGAGGACCCGGCGGTGACCGGGAGCGACGCGGGGGCGGCGGCGCCGCGGCGTCCTCCGGGCGGGAGCGGGAGAGCTCCGAGCGGCCGACGGCGGACGGCTCAGAGCGCCCAGGGGTCGTTCTTCCGCAGCGCGACGGCGAGCCGGCGGAAGGAGGTCAGCCGGGCGGGGCCGGCGCTGCCCGCGGCGCCCGCCTCGACCTGCTCGTCGAGCGCGCAGTCCGGGGCGTCCTCGAGATGGGTGCAGCCGCGAGGGCAGGACTCCGCGAGGTCCGCGAGGTCCGCGAAGGCGTCGAGCAGCTCGTCGGGGTCGACGTGGCCGAGTCCGAAGGAGCGCACCCCGGGGGTGTCGATCACCCAGCCGCCGGCGCCCTCGGGCAGGGGCATGGCGAGCGCCGAGGAGGAGGTGTGCCGGCCACGACCGGTCACGTCGTTCACGTGGCCGGTGGCCCGGTCGGTGCCGGGCACGAGCGCGTTCAGCAGCGTCGACTTGCCGACCCCGGAATGGCCGATGAGCACGCTGACCCGTCCCGCGAGCCGCTCGCGCAGCGCGTCGAGCCCGTCGATCCCGCCCGCGGCGGTGCGCTCGGTCACCACATGCTCGAGGCCGAGCGGGGCGTAGGTGGTGAGGAAGTCATCGGGCGAGCGCAGGTCCGCCTTGGTGAGCACCAGCAGGGCATCGATCCCGGCGACGTACGCGGCGACGAGGCAGCGGTCGATCATGCCGCCGCGCGGCTCGGGGTCGGCCAGCGCGGTCACCATCACCATCAGGTCCACGTTCGCGACCAGGGGCCGCTCGGTGGGGTCGTCGTCGTCCGCGGAGCGGCGCAGGAAGGAGGAGCGCTCCTGGACCCGCACGATCCGGGCGAGGCTGCCGTCCCGGCCGGAGGTGTCGCCGACGAGCCCCACCAGATCGCCGGGGACGACGGGGGAGCGGCCGAGCTCCCGCGCCCGCATGGCCGTGACCTCGCGCGGCCCGTCGGGGCCGTCCTCGACCACGGTCCGCCAGCGGCCGCGGTCCACCGACACCACCCGCGCGGTGATCGCGTCGGCGTGGGCGGGACGGTCCTTGGTCCGCGGGCGGGAGCCGCGCCGGCTCGGCCGTACGCGGACGTCGGACTCGTCCCAGTCGCGTCGCGACCTGCTCACGCGTTCCCGTTCGCCGGCATCTCGGTGTGCAGCATCGACAGCCACATCCCCTCGAAGTCCGGGAGGGTCTTGCGGGTCGTGGCGATGTCGACCACCTGCAGGTCCGGGACGCGCAGCCCGATGATCGCTCCCGCGGTCGCCATCCGGTGGTCCTCGTAGGACTCGAAGACGTCGCCGCGCAGCGAGCCCGGGGTGATCTCCAGCCCGTCCTCGAGCTCGACGGTGTGCGCCCCGATCTTGGTCAGCTCGGTGGCGAGAGCCCGCAGCCGGTCGGTCTCGTGACCGCGCAGGTGCGCGACCCCGGTGATCCGGGAGGGCGAGTCGGCGAGGGCCGCGAGGGCCGCGATGGTGGGCACGAGCTCGCCGACGGCCGACATGTCCGTCTCGAGCCCGTGGATCGCCCCGCTGCCGCGCAGCGTCATCGCCCGGCCCTCGCGGAACACCTCGCCGCCCATGCGGGTGAGCAGGTCGCGGTAGGCATCGCCGGGCTGGGTGGTCGAGCGGGGCCATTCGTCGATCGAGATGGTCCCGCCGGTCACGAGGGCCGCGGCGAGGAAGGGACCCGCGTTGGAGAGGTCGGGCTCGACGGTGATGTCGAGGGCGTGCACCGCGCCGCGGCTCACGGTCCACACCGGGCGTCCCAGCTCGTCGCGGTGCGCGGCGGCCTCGATACCGACGGCCTGGAGGGTCTCCAGGGTCATCTCGATGTGCGGCAGCGAGGGCAGCGTCTCGCCGGTGTGCACCAGCTCGAGATCCGCCTCGCCCCGTGCTCCGACGAGCAGGGCGTTGGAGACGAACTGGCTCGAGGCGCAGGCGTCCAGCAGGATCCGACCGCCCGCGAGCCGACCGGTGCCGTGGACGGTGATCGGCAGGTGCCCGGGCACGCCGTGCTCGGTGACCTCGACCCCCTGCTGGCGCAGCGCGTCGATGACCGCGTGCATCGGTCGGACCAGCGCCGCCTCGTCCCCGGTGAAGCGCACGTCGCCGTGATGGAGCGCGGCGAGCAGCGGCACGAAGCGCATCACCGTCCCGGCGAGGCCGGTATGGATATCGATCAGCTCCGCGGGCTCGGCCGTGGCCGGGGGGATCGGGGTGATCCGGAGCGAGTCGCCGGCCACCTCGAGGGTCGCCCCGAGCCGCTCGAGGGCATCGCGCATCAGGCGGGTGTCACGGGAGATCAGCGCTCCGCGCAGTTCGGACGGGCCCTCTGCGGCGGCGGCCAGCACCATCCACCGGGCGGTGAGGGACTTCGAGCCCGGAACGCGCACCAGGGCGTCGACGGGGCCGTCGGCGACGGGGGCCCGCCAGAGCACCTCGGAGGCCACGGTCAGCGCTTCTGGTCGGCGAGCTGCTTCTGCGCGGTCTGCACCGCGTCGCGAGCCTGCGCCTCGAGCCTGCCGGCCTTCTTCTCGAGGCCCTTCTGCGTGGCGGCGGCCTTCTTCTGGCTGCGCTCGACGAACTTGTTCACCTGGTAACCGAGGGACGGACGTCCGTCGTGGTCCACGGCGGCGAGCAGCAGGCCGCCGAGCAGACCCGCGTCGGTGAGGATCGACTGGATCTCCGTGACCCGCTCCTCCCCGCGCAGCTGCAGCACGTTGCGGCGCCCGGCCCAGCCCACCGAGGTGGTCGCGAGCAGCGCTAGCGCGGCGAGGCGCGGGTTGCGGTTGGTCGCGTAGAGCACGCCGGCACCGGCGGCGACGACTCCGGAGACGCGGATGATGGTGCGCGCGTCGACGAAGGAGGGCAGGGAGGTCTTGGCGAGGCTTGCGTCCGCCGCGTCGAACGCCGGCGGGTAGACCTCGATCTCCCGCTCCGGACGCAGGGCGGTGCGCACACCCTCGAGGATGAAGGGTGCAGCGAGCAGGGGACGGGCGATGCGGCGGACCAGGGCCATGGTGTCCTCACGTTCTGGGCGTTCTCGGGCGGAGGCGGCCGCAGGGCCGACGGACGGCGTCGGCGGTCGCCGGGTCCACACTACCGCGCACGCGTGATCCGCAGGACAGCGGGAACACACCCGCGACCCCGGACGTTGAGACGGAGGACGAGACCGGACGAGACCGGACGAGACAGGACGAGAGAGGACGAGGAATGATCGCAGCTGTGCTCCCGCAGCCCTCCCCGTGCCGCGACGCGCCGTCGGCCGTCCGCTCAGCGGGCCTGCCTGACGTAGGTTGGGACGCGATGAACGCGACCGAACCCGCCCCCTCCGATGCCCTCGGACCTCAGGGCACCCCGGACACTCAGGGACCTCTGGGCACTCCAGACTCCCGAGGGGCCGAGGTGCCCGAGCCCTCGGCGGACTCCGAGACCGCGGAGCCCTTCGACTTCGAGGCCGAGGCGCTCTCCCACGTCGACTCCCTCTACGGCGGCGCGCTGCGGATGACCCGCAATCCCCATGACGCCGAGGACCTCGTCCAGGAGACCTTCATGAAGGCCTTCCGCGCCGCGGACCGCTTCACCCCCGGCACCAACATGCGCGCCTGGCTGTACCGGATCATGACCAACAACTACATCTCGACCTATCGCAAGCAGCAGCGCCGCCCCAAGGAGGCGTGGACCGACACGGTCGAGGACTGGCAGCTGGCCGAGGTCGAGTCGCACAGCTCGCGGGGCCTGCGCTCGGCGGAGAACGAGGCGCTGGACCACCTGCCCGACTCCGCCGTGAAGGAGGCGCTCGGCGAGCTGCGGGACGACTACCGGATGGCGGTCTACCTCGCCGACGTCGAGGGCTTCGCCTACAAGGAGATCGCGGAGATCATGGACACGCCCATCGGCACCGTCATGTCCCGCCTCCACCGCGGCCGCGGCCAACTGCGCGAGAAGCTGACGGACTATGCGGTGACCAGCGGCTACCTGCGCCCAGCGCGCGAGAACGAGACCACGACCGGCCGCGCCGATCGGGAGGAGGAACGATGAGCGAGGACCGCACCGGGGCGACGCCTGACGCCGAGACCGCGCGGGAGGCGCGCTACCGCCTGGCCGAGGCGCTCGACGGCGAGCTGCCGCGCGAGACCGTCGATCGCATGCTCGACCACGCCGCGGACTGCGTCGAGTGCCATGACGAGATCGAGCGCCTGCGCCGGCTCAAGGAGCTGGTGCGCCGCAGCTGCGTCGACCGCGCCCCGAGCACCCTGCGGGAGCGGATCGCCGTCCAGTGCCGCACCGTGTCGGTGACCAGCCGTGCGGACGGCACCGCCGCCTCCGTGCGCATCACCACCACGCGCCGGGAGATCACGGGTCGCTGAGCCGAGCTGCCCCGCAACAGAAGACCGGAGGCTCCTCCCCGCCAAGGGGAGGAGCCTCCGGTCTTCTCGCGCAGGGCGCGATCACGGTCAGGCGTTGGGGCGCTTGCCGTGATTCGCGCCGCTCTTGCGACGGGACTTGCGCTTGCGGCCTCGCTTGCTCATCACGATCTCCTTCCTCACCCGGGTAACCCGACGATTGTGCCACAGTGCCGTCGGAGCACCGAGGGTCCGTCTCTCACCGGCCCCGCGATGGGGCGCACCTCACGCGGAGGTGCCCAGCCAGCTCCCGAAGCCGCCGTGCAGCACGAGCCAGGCCATCAGCCCGTATCCCGTCTGCCCGGGGTGGTCGCCGCCGGAGCGCGCGATATCCGACTCCCACTGGTCGTGGCCGGAGAGACCGCCGACCGTGTCGATGTAGGGCACCCGCCGGCGCGAGCAGACGTCCTCGAAGGCGGCGGACAGCTCGCGGACCCCCGCGGTGGTGCCCGCATCGCGGCTCGGCGGCGGGCCGACCACGAACACCGGGACGCGCAGCCGCTCGAGGCCGTCGAGGACCTTGGCGAGGTTCAGTCGGGAGCGGGCCAGGGACAGGCCGGAGGAGACGTCCGCACGGCCGAGGGCCAGGACCACCTTGTGCTCGATGCTGCCGTCGGCCTGTGCCTCGGTGTCGGTGCGCAGCCGTACCTCCTCGTCCCACCGCTCCGCGAGCGCGGCGGACGTCTCGCCCGGCAGGGCCGCGGTGAAGACGTCCACCCGGTTGTCCGCCCCCTGCTCGCTGGCCACGGCCCGACCGAGCCAACCGAGCACGCGGGCGTCCCCGACGCCGGCGAGCAGCTCGTCGCCGAGGGCGATCAGACGGATCCGGGACTCCGCGGACGGAGCGGACTGCGTGGGCACGGACTGCACCGAGACCTCCAGGGGTGGGGATGGGGACGACCACTGTATCGGCGGGCTGCGGAGAGGGGCGAACCCTCGCCGCAGCCCGCCGTCGGCTCAGGCCTCGAAGGCCCGCACGAGCAGCTCCTCCTGCTCGAGCTTGTGGGTCGAGGTGGAGCCGGTGGCCGGCGAGGCCGAGGCGGGACGGGCGACGACCTTCAGCGTGCGACCGACGGAGACCGCGAAGTTCATGGCCATGAACCCCCAGGCGCCCTGGTTCTCCGGCTCGTCCTGGACCCACACCAGCTGCGCGTCGGGGTAGGCGGAGAGGATCGCGGTGAGCTGCTCGGCGGGCAGCGGGTACAGCTGCTCGATCCGCACGATGGCGGTGTCCTCGGCGCCGATCTGCTCGCGGCGCGCGACCAGGTCCCAGTAGAGCTTGCCCGAGACCAGCAGCACACGGCGCACCGCGGCGGGATCCGCGGTGGTGTCCGGCAGGACCGGCTCGAAGGCACCGGTGGTGAAGTCCTCGATCGGGCTGACCGCGGCCTTCAGGCGCAGCATCGACTTCGGGGTGAAGACGATCAGCGGCTTCTTCGGCTCCGTCCGGGCCTGCTTGCGCAGCAGGTGGAAGTAGCTCGCCGGGGTCGAGGGACGGGCCACGCGCATGTTGTCCTCGGCGCACAGCTGCAGGAAGCGCTCGATGCGCGCGGAGGAGTGGTCGGGACCCTGGCCCTCGTAGCCGTGCGGGAGCAGCAGCACGACCGAGGAGTTCTGGCCCCACTTCTGCTCCGAGGAGGACAGGAACTCGTCGATGATGGTCTGCGCGCCGTTGACGAAGTCGCCGAACTGCGCCTCCCAGAGCACGAGGGACTCGGGGTTCTCGACCGAGTAGCCGTACTCGAAACCGAGCGCGGCGAACTCCGAGAGGGAGGAGTCGTAGACGTTGAACCGTGCCTGGTCCTCGGAGAGATAGGTGAGGGGGGTCCAGGTGTCGCCGTTCTCGTGGTCGATGAGCACGCTGTGACGCTGCACGAAGGTGCCGCGGCGGGAGTCCTGGCCGGCCAGGCGCACGCGGGTGCCCTCCATGAGCAGGGTGCCGAAGGCCAGCAGCTCGCCGAAGGCCCAGTCCACCCCGCCCTCGACGGCCATCTGCTCGCGGCGCGAGAGCACCGTGGCGAGCTTCGGGTGGACCGTGAAGCCCTCGGGGACCTCGCCGTGCGCCTGTCCGATGCGCTGCAGGACGGAGGAGTCCACCGCGGTCTCGACCGGCTCCGCCGGGCCCGAGGAGCGCTGCGAGGCGGGCAGGTCCAGACCCTGCACGCTCGTCGCGGGATTCGCCTCGGAGCTGTTGCGGTTCGCGGCGAAGGCCTCGTCGAGGTGCTGCTGGAAGTTGCGGACCAGGCCCTCGGTCTCCTCCTCGGTGAGATCGCCGCGCTCGATCAGGGCCTCCATGTACAGCTTGCGCGTGGAGGGCTTCTCCTGGATCAGGCGGTACATCTCCGGCTGGGTCATCGAGGGGTCGTCGCCCTCGTTGTGACCGCGGCGGCGATAGCAGACCATGTCGATGACCACGTCGCGGTGGAACTTCTGGCGGTACCGGAAGGCGATCTCGGCGACCCGCACGCAGGCCTCGGGGTCATCACCGTTGACGTGGAAGATCGGCAGCTGTGTCGACTTCGCGACGTCCGTCGAGTAGTACGAGGAGCGCGACGAGTCGGGCAGGGTGGTGAACCCGATCTGGTTGTTGATGATCACGTGGATCGTGCCGCCGGTGCGGTAGCCGCGCAGCTCCGAGAGGTTCAGCGTCTCGGTGACCACGCCCTGGCCCGCGAAGGCCGCATCGCCGTGGACCAGCACGGGCAGCACCGGGAACTCCTCCGGCCGTTCGAGGCGGTCCTGCTTGGCGCGCACGATGCCCTCGAGCACGGGGTTGACGGCCTCGAGGTGCGAGGGGTTCGCGGCGAGGTAGACCTTCGTGGTCTCGCCGTCGTGCGAGGTGTAGGTCCCCTCCGTGCCCAGGTGGTACTTGACGTCGCCCGAGCCGAGGGTCTGGCCGAAGTTGCCCTCGAACTCCTGGAAGATCTGGCCGTAGCTCTTACCGGCGAGGTTCGAGAGCACGTTGAGGCGGCCGCGGTGCGACATGCCGATGCACACCTCGTCGATGCCCTCGTGCGCGGCGCCGTGGAGGACCGCATCGAGCATCGGGATGACCGACTCGCCGCCTTCGAGGGAGAAGCGCTTCTGGCCCACGAACTTGGTCTGCAGGAAGGTCTCGAACGCCTCCGCGGCGTTGAGGCGGTCCATGATGTGCGTGTGCTCGGCCTTGTCGAAGGCGCGCCGCGGGGTCTCCATCTCCCGCTGCAGCCAGGCCCGCTCCTCCGGATCGGAGATGTGCATGTACTCCACGCCGATGGACCGGCAGTAGGCGTCGCGCAGCACGCCGAGGATGTCGCGAAGGGTCATCTCCTCCTTGCCGCCGAGGCCGCGGGTGGGCCAGGTGCGGTCGAGGTCCCAGAGGGTGAGCCCGTAGGTCTCGACCTCGAGATCGGGATGGCTGCGGACCTTGTAGCGCAGCGGGTCGGTGTCGGCCATGAGGTGGCCGCGCACGCGGAAGGAGTGGATGAGGTCCATGACGCGGGCGAGGCGCTCGGACTTCGAGTCCTTGAAGGGGTTGTCCGGCACCCAGCGGATGGGCTGGTAGGGCAGGCGCAGCGACGCGAAGACCCGGTCGTAGAAGCCGTCCTTGCCCAGCAGCTTGTCGCTCATCCGCTTGAGGAACTCGCCCGAGGCGGCGCCCTGGATGATGCGGTGGTCGTAGGTCGAGGTCAGGGTCATGACCTTGGAGACCGCGAGCTCGGCGAGCGTTGCGGGGCTCGCGCCCTGGAACTGCGCGGGGTAGTCCATCGCGCCGACGCCGACGATGACGCCCTGGCCCTGCATGAGGCGCGGGATCGAGTGGACGGTGCCGATGCCGCCGGGGTTGGTCAGCGAGACCGTCGTCCCGGTGAAGTCCTCCATGGTCAGCTTGCCGGCGCGGGCCTTGCGCACGACCTCCTCGTACGCCTTCCAGAAGCCCTGGAAGTCGAAGCGCTGGGCGGCCTTGATGTTGGGGACCACGAGCCCGCGGGAACCGTCCGGCCGAGGCATGTCGATGGCCAGGCCGAAGTTCACGTCCTCGCGCTGGAGGAGGAGCGGCTTGCCCTTCTCGTCGACCGAGAAGCCGTTGTTCATGTCGGTGATCTCGGTGATCGACTCGATCATCGCCCAGCCGATGAGGTGGGTGAAGGACACCTTCCCGGCGCGATTGCGCTTGAGGTGGTTGTTGATGACGATCCGGTTGTCGAAGAGCAGCTTGACGGGCACGTCGCGCACGGAGGTCGCGGTCGGCACGGCGAGGGACTCGTCCATGTTCCGCACCACGGCGGCCGCCGGGCCGCGCAGCTTCACGGCGGTGGGCTCGCGCACCTCGACGGCCGGGATCTGCGCGGTGGTCGTGGGGACCTTCGCGGGACGGTCCGAGGTGGTCGAGACGGCCGGGGTCGCGGGGGAGGCGTTCACGGGGGCGGGGTCCTTCGCGGTGGGGGAGGTGGCCGGCGCGGGCGTCGCCGGGGCCGGATCGGCGGGAGTCGCGTCGGCGGGAGGTGAATCAGCGGGGTGCGGGTCGGCCGATGCCGTCCCGCCGGGGGCCGCGGCGTCGTGATCCTCCGGGACGGAGGACGCAGCGGCGGACGTCGCGGTGGAGGAGGCCGCGCCGTCGGCGCCGGTCCCGGTCGGCTCCTGCGACGCTGCAGGAGCCGATGCCGTGGAGGAGGAGCTCACGGGAGACGACGGACCCGTGGCGGCGAAGTGCTCCGCCCAACTGGGGTCCACGCTCGAGGGATCCTCCGCCCATTGCTCGCGCAGTGCGTCCACGAGCCATTGATTGGGGCCGAACTCCGGGCTTCCGGAGCCGTGTGTCTGCTGTGACACTCTAAGATCGCCAGCCTTCTCGAATCGAGCGGTACGGATGCGTCCAGCCTAACGGAGCGGGCGCAACCAGGTGGTGCGCACGGAGGGCCTGCCGAGGCGCTGCGGGGTGGGGGTCGTCACGTGGGCGCGATCACGTCGGGTCGTCGGGCAGGACGACGCGGATCAGGGAGGAACGGCCGTCCTCCGCGGCCTCGCTGCGCGGGTCGTCGAGGACCTCGATCGTGCCGCCGTGCAGTCCCACGGCCCAGCGGGCGATCGCGAGGCCCAGACCGGTCCCGCCGGAGGAGTCCGAGCGCCCTCCGCGCTGGAAGCGCTCGAACACGCGGTCGCGGTCCTCGCGCGCGATGCCGGGTCCTTCGTCGTGCACGTCGATCAGCACGCCGTCGTCGGCAGTGGTGCGCGCGGCGCCGACACGGATCCGACCCCCGGCGGGCGAGTGCCGCGCGGCGTTTTCCAGCAGGTTGTGGATCACCTGGTGCACGCGGGCGGCATCGGCGAGGACCCGCAGGTCCGGCGGCTCCACCTCGACGGTCCAGCGCACATCGCGTCCCCCGGACGCGAGCGCGGCGGAATCGACCACCTCGTGCAGGAAGGGGGTCAGCTCGATCTCCTCGAGATCGAGGTCGATCACGCCGGCGTCGAGCCGGGAGAGGTCGAGCAGATGGTCCACGAGCAGGGAGAGCCGCTCGGTCTCCGACAGGGCGACGGAGAGCGCGGCCGGGTCGGGCTCGGTGACCCCGTCGACGAGGTTCTCGAGTTGGGCCCGCAGACCGGCGACCGGGGTGCGCAGCTCGTGGGAGACGTTCGCGACCAGGTCCCGGCGCATGCGGTCGGTCTGTTCGAGCTCCGCGGCCATGGCGGAGAAGGCCGAGGCCAGCTGGCCGACCTCGTCCCGGCTCGTGGTGCGGACGCTCTGCGTGTAGTCGCCGCGGGCCATCGCCTGCGCCGCCCGGGTCATCTCCCGCAGGGGTGAGGTCATGCCGCGGGCCAGGACCTGGGTGAAGACCAGGGCGATGAGCACGACCAGCGGCAGGGCGAGCAACGGCTCGATGCCGGCCCGGATCGATACCTGGGTGAGCAGCGCGGCGAGGGTGACCACGAGGGCGACGAGCACCCCGAGCTTCACCTTGAAGGAGCGGACGCTGTCCAGCGGCCGCACGTCGAGCCGGTCCGGGACGCGGCGTCGATTGCCTCGGGCGGGGCGGACCGGGGCGCCGGGTGGCTGCGCCTCCGGCCCCGGCGCGGCGAGACCGCTCATGCGGCGGGCGTCATGAGGTGGAGCGGGGGTCCGCCCCGGCGGCGGGGGAGGAGGCGCCGTCCCCGGCGGGGGCGGGCTGCTCGGGATCGTCCTCCTCGGGGATCTCGAGCGCATAGCCGACGCCGTGCACGGTGCGCACCAGATCCGCGCCGAGCTTCCGGCGCAATGCCTTGACGTGCGAGTCGACGGTGCGGGTGCCCGTCGCGTCGACCCAGTCCCAGACGTCCGCGAGCAGCTGCTCCCGGGTCAGGACCGTGCCGGGAGCGTTGGCGAGGCACAGCAGCAGGTCGAACTCGGTGGGGGTCAGGTGCGCCGGGAGGCCCGCGCGCATCACCCGTCGGCCCGCACGGTCGATCACCAGATCGCCGATCTGCAGGGCGACCTGTTTCTCCTGCTCACTCGGGGCGACCGGGGCGGTCCGCCGCACCCGGCGCAGCAGCGCCTTCAGCCGGGCCACCAGCTCCCGGATGGAGAAGGGCTTGGTCATGTAGTCGTCGGCGCCGACCCCGAGGCCCACGAGCATGTCCGTCTCGTCGTCGCGCGCGGTGAGCATCAGCACCGGGACCGGCTCGTCGGCCTGGATCCGACGGCAGACCTCGAGCCCGTCGAAGCCGGGGAGCATCACGTCGAGCACGACCACGTCGGGCCGCATCTCCGCGACCGCGCGCACGCCTGAGGGGCCGTCACCGGCGGTCGAGACCTCCCAGCCCTCCGCGGTGAGTCGGTCCGCGATGGCGCGGGTGATGGTCGGCTCGTCCTCGATCACGACGACGCGCACCGGCGCGGACGCGGTGGAGTTGCTGGTGGGAGCGGCCTGCTCAGGGGTCGACATGCCGACACTCTAGACCGGGGCCCTCCACGTCGCCTCGGAATCGGGAGGCACCCGCGGAGCGGCCCTGCACTGTGAGCCGGGTCCCCCGCAACCGGGCGCGAAGGTCACGGGACGTGCTCCTCGCGACCGGGCTCGTCAAGACTTTCCCCACTTCGGGGCGTGACGGCAAAAACTTGGCAATGAGCCGGTTGACGTGCTCGTCTCTCGCCCGGGATGCCCCGTAGCGTGGATGCGGTTGTTCGGCGACGCGTACTTCCCCTGTCCTGCGTCCCGGGACAGACGCGAGAACACGGAATCAGTACGGTCGTTGAGGAAGCAGGTCGAGACGTGGCGAATCACCGCGCAGCAGGACGCGCTACGGTGCGCAAGCTCCGGGCTACCGGAGGCACCCACCGCGACGCGGCCCTCCCCGCGGGGATGATGAAGGCCGGCGTGCTCGGAGTCCTCGCCACCGCCACCATCGCCGCCCCCCTCGCCGCCGCCGCGGCCGGCATCGACGAGCCCGGTGCCGACAGCGTCGACACCGCCGCGCAGCTCGCCGAGGTCGCCCCCGTCGAGACCGCCGCCCCCGCCCCCGTCGCCCTGCCGGTCGCCCAGGCCGTGACCGCCGCACCGGAGACCCGCGAGGCCGATGACGCCTCCACCCGCTCCGAGGAGCGCACCGCCCCCGCCGAGGACGCGGAGAGCGACGAGGCGACCGAGGAGACCGCGACCGACGCGACCGGGATCGAGATCGAGGTCCCCGAGCCCGAGCCCGAGGTCGCCTCCACCGGGCCGGTCTCGGAGAGCGGCTTCATCCGTCCCGTCGACGGCCCCGTCACCTCCGGCTTCGGTGGCCGCATCCACCCCGTGCTGGGCTACTTCAAGGGTCACAACGGCGTCGACTTCGGCAACGCCTGCGGCACCCCCGTGCAGGCCTCCGCCGCCGGCACCGTCATCGCCGTCGAGTACAACAGCGCCTCCGGCAACCGGGTCAAGATCGACCACGGCAACGGCATCGTCACCGGCTACTACCACCTCCAGGGCTTCAACACCTCCGAGGGCGCCACCGTCGAGCAGGGCGACATCATCGGCTACGTCGGATCCACCGGCCGCTCCACCGGTTGCCACCTGCACTTCGCGAAGATGGACGAGTCCGGGAACTACTCCAACCCGATGTCGATCCTGCGGTGATCCGCCGCGGCGCGCCCGTGGTGCTGGGCGTCGAATCCTCCTGCGACGAGACCGGCTTCGGGATCGTCTCGGAGGGGGTGCTGCTCGGTCAGGGCCTCGCCTCGAGCGCCCGCCAGCACGCCGAGTTCGGGGGAGTGGTCCCCGAGATCGCCGCCCGCGCCCACCTCGAGGCCGCCGTCCCCATGCTCCACCTCGCCCTCGAGGACGCCGGCGTCGAGCTCGGTGACGTGACCCATGTAGCCGTCACCTCGGGACCGGGACTCGCCACCGCCGTGCATGTGGGCCTCGCCGCCGCGAAGTCCGTCGCCTGGGCGCTCGACCGCCCGCTCTACGGCGTCCACCACCTCGCCGGCCACGCCGCCGCCGACACCCTCGAGCACGGCCCCCTGCCGGAGCGCAGCATCATCCTGATCGTCTCTGGCGGCCACACCTCGATCCTCGCCGTGGGCGACCTCGTGCGCGACCCCATCGAGCACCTCGGCGACACCCTCGACGACGCCGCCGGCGAGGCCTTCGACAAGGTCGCCCGCCTCCTCGGCCTCGGCTACCCGGGCGGTCCCGCGATCTCCCGCGCCGCCCTCGAGGGCGACCCCACCGCCTTCGCCTTCCCCCGCGCGATGCTGCGGCCGGGCGATGCGCCCTATACCTTCTCGTTCTCCGGGCTGAAGACCGCCGTGGCCCGCACCGTCGAGACCCTCGAGCGGGCCGGGGACGCCGTCCCCGTGGCCGATGTCGCGGCGTCCTTCGAGCAGGCCGTGGTCGACGTGCTCGTCACCAAGGCGGTCCGGGCCGTAAAGGATCGCGGACTGGACACCCTCGTGATCGTCGGCGGGGTCGCCGCCAACGCGCGGCTCCGCGCCGCCGCCCAGGAGCGCTGCGACGCCGAGGGCATCGCGCTGCGCATCCCTCCGATCCGACTCTGCACCGACAACGGGGCGATGATCGCCGCCGTCGGCGACCTGCTGGTCCGCTCCGGCGCCGCACCCAGCGGCCTCGGCATCGCCGCGGACCCCTCGGCCGTGCTCCACGGCGCCCAGCTGCCGCTGCCGCGGTGACCTCCGTCTCCCTCCTCGGTCACGCGGACCCCTCGCGTCGCCATCGCCGGTGAGCAGTTGCTAGACTCACCGGGTCCGCCCGCGTAGCTCAGTGGATAGAGCGTCTGCCTCCGGAGCAGAAGGTCGTAGGTTCGAATCCTGTCGCGGGCACCATCGAGGGCCCCGGTCGTGCGTATTGCACAACCGGGGCCCTCGCGGTTCCGCCGGGTGGGAGGAGGAGACTTTGACCGTAGAGCCCGTAGAGCCCTCAGGGCCCGCGGCGTCCGACCGACCGCGATCGAGTTCGCGCCCTCCGGTCGCGCGCTTCGACGATCACTCCACCGGTCGCGCCCTCGAGCTCGGCCCCGCGCGGGCGGTCCTCGCCGCCCACGCCCCGGACGAGGTGCTGCCCGTCCTCCGCGCCGTCCAGGAGCACGTCGACGCCGGCAGGTACGCCGCGGGCATGATCGCCTACGAGGCCGCCTCCGCCCTCGACCCCGTCCTCACCACCCGCGCCCCGGATCCCACCCTGCCGCTGGTGCGCTTCGTGATCGCCGACGAGGTCCGGGAGATGCCCGCGGGCAGCCGGCCGGACTCTGTCGGCCCCTACCAGGTTGAGGGCTGGCGGTCGGAGACCTCCGAGGCCGAGCACGCCCGCAAGATCCAGCGGGTGCGCGAGGCGATCGCCGCGGGGGACACCTACCAGGTCAACCTCACCACCCGCCTGCGCGGACGGATCACCGGCGACCTCCTGGCCTGCCACCTGGACCTGCTCGACGCCCAGCAGGCTCGCTACGGCGCCTATCTCGACCTGGGGGACCGGACGGTGCTCAGCGCGAGCCCCGAGCTGTTCCTCGCCCGCGAAGGGGACCTCCTCACCACCCGACCCATGAAGGGCACCGCCGCGCGCGGCGGCACCCCCGCCGCCGACGCCGAGGTGCGGGCGCGCCTCCTGCGGAGCCCGAAGGAGCGGGCGGAGAACGTCATGATCGCGGATTTGCTCCGCAACGACCTCGCCCGCCTCGCCACGATCGGCGGCGTGGAGGTGCCCGCCCTGCTCGACGCCGAGCCGTATCCCACCCTGTGGCAGCTGACCAGCACGGTCACCGCGCGACTGCGCCCGGGGACCGACCTCGCGGACGCCCTCCGGGCGACCTTCCCCTGCGGTTCCATCACGGGCGCCCCGAAGGCGTCGACCATGGGGCTGATCCGCGAGCTCGAGGACTCGCCGCGCGGCGTCTACTGCGGCGCGATCGCCTTGCTCACCCCGCGTCGCGCCACGGCATCCGGGGAGGTCCGCGGCACCTGGCGTCTGTCCGTCGCGATCCGCACGGTCGTCGTCGACACCTCGCCCGGGGCCGACGGCACCGCCGAGTACGGGGTGGGCGGCGGGATCACGTGGGCCTCCGAGCCCGGGGCCGAGGCCGCCGAGCTGCGGATCAAGGCCCGCGTGCTCGATGCGCTGTCGGGGGACGGGCGGGGAGCGCCCGCCGTGTCCACCGCCGGGGCCGGGGTCACCGTCCCCGACCCGGCGGACTTCGCCCTGCTCGAGACCCTCGCCGTGCGCGGCGGGATCCCCGTCCACCTCGAGCAGCACCTCGACCGGATCCTCGCCTCCGCAGACCACTTCGCGATCCCCGCCGCGCGCGACCGGCTCGCCGCGCTGCTGCGCACTCGCGCCGCCGAGGGCGGCGACCGCGTGCTGCGGCTCGCGCTCGGCCTCGACGGCATGGCCCGGATCACCGAGCGACCGCTCCCGGAGGCCGCCGACGGGCCGGTCCGCCTCGCCCTCGACGATCGTGTCCGGGATCCCGACGACCCGGCGGTGCGGCACAAGACCACCGACAGGGACGACCTCGTCGCGGCCCTCGAGCGGGCCCGGACACGGGATCCGCGGGTGCAGGACGTGGTGCTGCGCGGGCGGGACGGTCGGGTGACCGAGACCGGCATCGCTTCTCTCGCCGTGCGCCGCGACGGGCGCTGGTGGACACCGCCTCTCGAGGACGGGCTGCTGCCCGGCGTGGGCCGGCGCCTCGCCCTCGAGGCCCGTCGGATCGCGGAGCGTCCCCTCACCCCGGAGGAGCTGCGCACCGCGGAGGAGATCGCGGTGCTCAGCTCCGTGCGCGGCTGGCGCCGGGCCGAGCTGCTCCTCGAGACCTGACCTGCCCCGCCCGGTGACGGGTGGCGGTCCCGGGGCGGGTCAACCGCCTCAGGCGCCGTCGCGGCGGGCGGCCAGCAGCGCCTCGAGCACGCCGCGCACCTCGTCGGTGCCCGCGATGCGGAGCGACGCCGCGGTGTCCCCGCCGCCGACCTTGATCCCCACGTCCCCCTCGCCGAGACGGCCGAAGACGGTCTCGTCGGTGACGTCGTCCCCGAGGTAGAGCCAGGCGTCGGCCGCGCACGCGCGGCTGAGGGCCTCCATCGCGGCGCCCTTGGAGGTGTGCACCACGGAGAACTCCACGACCTCCTTGCCCGGGGTCACGGTCACGTCCGGGAGGGTCATGGCCAGCTCGAGCGCCTCCTCGGTCGCATTCGCCCCGCCGCGACGGCGGGCATTGCGGGTGTGGAGCACCGCGGCGGCCGGCTTGGTCTCGACCTCCGCCCCTGGATGAGCCAGCGCGATCCGCTGCAGGGCGAGAGTGATCGAGTCCAGCAGCTCCCGGCGCTCCGGGGTCATGGTCAGCGCCGCCGAGTCGAGCACCTCGGCGTGCATCTCCGCCGGCAGGGCGCCCACCTCCGCTCCGTGCGAGCCGACCAGGACCACGGAGCTGGGCATCGAGGTGTGCTGGTCGAGGTCGGCCAGGGCCCGCCCCGAGACCAGAGCCACCGACACCCCGGGCAGGGTGGCGAGCTCCCGCAGCACCGCCAGAGAGCGCTGGTCGGGCTCGACCGCGTCACGGTCCGCGACGATCGGGGCGAGCACCCCGTCGAAGTCGGAGGCGATGAGGAGGCGGGGCCGCTCCACGAGGGCCTGGAGCGCCGCGTCGACCGCCGCGGGCTCGCTCACCGCATCCCCGCTGAGGCGGATCCGCGGGGGCAGACGGGTCTCGGGGGAGCCGGTCTGCTCGAGCTGCTCGAGGAAGCTGTGCGCCCAGGCCTGCACGTCGTGCTCCATCACCTGGTGGCGGAGCGAGGTCATCGCCTCCTCCTGATCCTCCGGCGCCATCTCCAGCGCGCGCAGGATCGCGCCCTTGAGCGCGTCGATGTCGTGCGGGTTGACGGTGATCGCGGCGCGCAGCTCGTCCGCGGCGCCAGCGAACTCGCTCAGCACGAGCACGCCGCGGAGGTCCGAGCAGGAGGCCACGTACTCCTTGGCGACGAGGTTCATGCCGTCGCGCAGCGCCGTCACCAGCATGACGTCCGCGGCCATGTACAGGGCGGTCATGTCGCGCCGGTCGAAGGAACGATGCTGGTAGGAGACGGCCGGGCGCCCGATCGGGGCGTGGTCGCCGTTGATCCGGCCGACGGTCAGCTCGACCTCGTCGCGCAGCTGCCGGTAGGCATCGACCCGCTCCCGCGAGGGGGTCGCGACCTGGATCATCACGGTGTCCTGCGGATCGATGACCCCCTCGTCCAGCAGCTCGCCCCAGGCCTTCAGGCGGTGACGGATTCCCTTGGTGTAGTCCAGGCGGTCCACGCCGAGGACGATCCGCCGCGGCTCGCCCAGTTCCCGGCGCAGCTGCGCGGCGCGCTCGATGATCTCCTCCTGCTGGGTGAGCTCGGAGACGGCCGCGGAGTCGATCGAGATGGGGAAGGTGCGGGCCTGCACCTGGCGGCCCGGGGCCGAGCCGATCCCGGGCACGTGCACCGTCTGCCCGTCGACGTGATGCCCCAGCAGCTTCCGCACGCTGGTGAGGAAGTTCTGGGTGTCGCTCTCCCGCTGGAAGCCCACGAGGTCCGCCCCCAGCAGGCCGCGGAGGATCTGGGTCCGCTTGGGCAGCTGCGAGAACAGCTCGACCGAGGGGAACGGGATGTGGTTGAAGAAGCCGATGCGCAGGTCGTCGCGCTGCTCGCGGATCAGGCGCGGGGCCAGCTGCAGCTGGTAGTCGTGCACCCAGACCGTGCCGTGGACACCCGCCACCTCGGCGGCGGTGCGCGCGAAGCGGCGGTTCGCGGCGACGTACGAGTCCCACCAGCCGCGATGGAACTCGGGGTCGACGATCACGTCGTGGTAGAGCGGCCACAGCGTCGCGTTGGAGAAGCCCTCGTAGTACTTCTCCACGTCCTCCGCGGAGAGGGCCACGGGGAAGAGGCTCATCCCGTCGGCCTCGAAGGGCTCCGGGGCCTCGCCGGGCGACCCGGCCCACCCGACCCACGCCCCCGAGTCGACGGTGCGCATCACCGACTCCATCGCCGTCACCAGCCCACCGGGGCTCGTCACCCACTCGGTGGCGCCATCGGGCAGGGTGCGGGAGTCGACGGGGAGGCGGTTCGCGACGACGACGAGTTCGTGGCCGGTCGGGGTCACGGGCGCGGGAGTGGGCATGCGGCGGCTCCTTGCGAGGTCTGGGGGTCGGCCCGAGACTATCAAGTGGGCTCCGTCACCCGGTGCCGGCCGCGGATCCACGCCGTGCCGTCCGTCCTCGGCCTGACCGGGCAGAATGGTCCCCGGCTTCCCCGGCACCTGCCCCGGCGTCGGGTCCCGGACCGCTGGCCGGACGACCCGGCCGGCACCGCCCGTCCCGCCCTACTCTCGGGACTCGACCCTCCACCCCCGATCGAGGAGCAGAATGCGCGCCCACGAGGCCGGAGCACTCCACGGCAACGACGCGGCCCCCACCTGGCTGCCGTACCCCGCCGACGTCAACACCCTCATCCCCGGTCTGTGGTCCGAGACGACCGTGCGCGGGGCCGACGGCGCCGTCGAGGTGGGCGGCGTGAGCGTCGCCCGCATCGCCGAGGAGGTGGGCACCCCGGCCTTCGTGCTCGACGAGGCCGATTTCCGTGCCCGCGCCCGCGCCTTCCGCGACGCCTTCGCCGAGGCCTTCCGCCCCCACGCCGGGGCCGACGTCTACTACGCCGGTAAGGCCTTCCTGTGCGGCGCCGTCGCGCGCTGGATGGAGGAGGACGGTCTGGGACTGGACGTCTGCACCGGCGGAGAGCTCGCGGTCGCCCTGCGCGCCGGGTTCCCCGCGGAGCGCATCGCCCTGCATGGCAACAACAAGTCCGACGCCGAGATCCGTCGCGCCCTCGACGCCGGGGTGGGCCGGATCGTGGTCGACTCCCTCGACGAGATCGGCCGGGTCGACCAGCTCGCCGCCGCCGCCGGGGTGCGGGCCGCGGTGATGCTGCGCGTGACCACCGGCGTCGAGGCGCACACCCACGAGTTCATCGCCACCGCCCACGAGGACCAGAAGTTCGGCCTCTCGCTCACCGGTGGCGCCGCCTTCGAGGGGGTGCGGGAGGTGCTCGGCGCCGGCCATCTCGAGCTCGTCGGCCTGCACTCCCACATCGGCTCGCAGATCTTCGACACCGGCGGCTTCGAGGTCGCCGCCCGTCGGGTGCTCGACTTCGTCGCCCGAGTCCGCGAGGAGCTCGGACACACGATTACCCAGCTGGACCTCGGCGGCGGCTTCGGCGTCATGTACAACACGCAGCACACCCCCTCGACCCCCGAGGCGCTCGCCGCGGGCATCGCCGGGATCGTCGAGAAGCAGTGTCACGAGCTCGAGCTCGAGGTCCCGCACGTCTCCTTCGAGCCGGGCCGCGCGATCGCGGGCCCGTCCACGCAGACCCTCTACTCGGTCGGCACCGTGAAGGACGTGCGTCTGGGCGGACCGCATCACCGCGTGTACGTCTCCGTTGACGGTGGCATGAGCGACAACATCCGCACCGCCCTCTACGACGCCGACTACTCCTGCCTGCTCTCCTCGCGCATCTCGGGGGAGCGGCCCGAGGTGGTGCGCGTGGTCGGCAAGCACTGCGAGAGCGGCGACATCGTGGTCAAGGACGAGTACCTCCCCGCCGACGTCCAGCGCGGTGACCTCGTCTCGGTGCCGGTCACCGGCGCCTACTGCTACTCGTTGGCCTCCAACTACAACCACGTCCCGCGCCCGCCGGTGGTCGCCGTCCGGGACGGCGAGATCCGCACCCTCGTGCGCCGCGAGACGGAGGAGGACCTCCTCGGCCTCGACCTCGGCTGAGGATCCGTCACGCACGTTCATCGACGGTCACCGACCACGAGCGTCCTCGGCTACAGTGCGAGGGCCCTCACGGCCCGCCCGTCGGCCCCTGCCCAGGGAAGGAAACCCCCGGAGATGACTGAGAACCCCCCTGTCGGCACCGACCTGCCGGTGCTCCGCGTCGCCGTCCTCGGAGCCGGGACCGTCGGCACCGAGGTGCTGCGGCTGATCGCCGAGCAGGGCGAGGACCTCGCGCACCGCATCGGGGCCCGCCTCGAGGTGATCGGCGTCGCCGTCCGCGACCTGACCCGCGACCGCGGCGAGTTCGTGCCCGCGGGCCTGCTCACCGAGGACGCCGGCGCGCTCGTCGACGACGCCGACCTCGTCATCGAGGTGATGGGCGGCATCGAGCCCGCGCGCACCCTGCTGCTGCGGGCCATGGAGGGCGGCGCGAGCGTCGTCACCGCGAACAAGGCTCTGCTGGCCCAGGAGGGCGCGGAGCTGTACGAGGCCGCCGACCGCCACGACGTCGACCTCTACTTCGAGGCCGCCGTCGCGGGGGCGATCCCGCTGGTGCGCCCGGTGCGCGAGTCCCTCGCGGGCGACCGCATCCAGCGCGTGCTCGGCATCGTCAACGGCACGACGAACTACATCCTCGACGCCATGACCCGCTCCGGCGCGGACTTCGGGGACGCCCTCGCCTCCGCCCAGGAGCTCGGTTACGCCGAGTCGGATCCGACGGCCGACGTGCAGGGGCACGACGCCGCGGCGAAGGCGTCGATCCTCGCCTCCCTGGCCTTCCACTCCCGGGTGCGGCTCGCGGACGTCTACTGCGAGGGGATCACCGAGGTCTCCGCGCAGGACATCGCCGCGGCCGCCCGCATGGGCCGCACGATCAAGCTGCTCTCGATCGTCGAGCGCGTCGAGGACGAGTCCGGGGAGCGCATCTCCGCCCGCGTCTACCCGGCGCTGATCGCCGACAGCCACCCGCTGGCCTCCGTCTCCGAGGCGTACAACGCCGTGTTCATCGAGGCCGACGCCGCGGGCTCGCTGATGTTCTACGGACAGGGGGCGGGCGGCGCCCCGACCGCCTCGGCCGTTCTCGGCGACGTCGTCTCCGCGGCGCGGCTGCGGGTGCGCGGCGGCATGGGCCCGCGCGAGTCGCGCTACGCCGCCCTCGAGGTGGCGCCGCTCGAGGAGCTGCGCAGCGCGTTCTACGTGTCGCTGACGGTCGAGGACCGCCCGGGCGTGCTCGCGGAGATCGCCGGCACCCTCTCGGGACGCGGCATCTCGATCTCGACCATCCACCAGGAGCTCGGCCGCGACCGGAGCGCGGACGGCCCCGCGACGGCGCACATCGGCATCAGCACGCACCGCGCGCTCGAGTCTGCGATGACCGCCGCGCTGGACGAGTTCTCCTCCACGGTGACCGTCCTCAGCATCGACTCCGTCCTGCGCATCGAAGGAGACTGACCCATGGCCCACCAGTGGCGCGGCGTCCTCGCCGAATACCGCGAGCACCTGCCCTTCGCCGACGGCGACACCCTGCTGACCCTCGGCGAGGGCGGCACCCCGCTGGTCCCCGCCCCGGCACTGTCCCGGCGCGTGGGCGCCGACGTGCACATCAAGGTCGAGGGTCAGAACCCGACGGGCTCCTTCAAGGACCGCGGCATGGTCTCGGCCATGTCCCGCGCTGTCTCCGACGGGGCGACCGCGGTCGTCTGCGCCTCGACCGGCAACACCTCGGCCTCCGCCGCCGCCTATGCGACCGCCGCGGGGATCACCTGCGCCGTCCTGCTCCCGCAGGGCAAGATCGCCGCCGGCAAGCTCGCCCAGGCGGTCGTGCACGGCGCGAAGCTGATCCAGGTCGACGGCAACTTCGACGACTGCCTCGAGCTGGCCCGCAAGCTCGACGCGGAGCATCCGGTGGAGCTCGTCAACTCCGTCAACCCCTATCGGCTGCAGGGGCAAAAGACGGGTGCCTTCGAGATCGTCGACGCGCTCGGCGAGGCGCCGGACATCCACATCCTCCCGGTGGGCAACGCGGGCAACATCTCGGCCTACTGGATGGGCTACCGCGAGTACCACGAGAAGGGCCTCGCCCGGTCGCTCCCCGCCATGTGGGGCTTCCAGGCGGAGGGCGCCGCGCCCTTCGTCGCCGGACGCCCGATCACCGATCCGGAGACCATCGCCACCGCGATCCGCATCGGCGCCCCCGCATCCTGGGATCTCGCCGTCGCCGCGCGCGACGGCTCCGGCGGCCTCATCGACGCGGTGAGCGACCAGCAGATCCTCGACGCGCAGAAGCTGCTCGCCGGCGAGGTGGGTATCTTCGTCGAGCCGGCCTCGGCCGCGGGCGTGGCGGGACTGCTCCAGCAGGCCGAGCGCGGGCTGGTGCCCGCCGGCGCGCGGATCGCGATCACCGTGACCGGCAACGGGCTCAAGGACACCGACACCGCCCTCACCCAGCACGACCTGACTCCCACCGTCATCCCGGTGGATCTGGTCGCGGCCGCGGAGGCCATCGGCCTGTGAGGATCCAGAACCAGCGGGTGTCGGTGCGCGTCCCGGCGACCTCCGCGAACCTCGGCCCGGGCTTCGACGCCCTCGGCCTCGCCCTGGACCTCTGTGACGACCTCCTGATCGAGGCCACCACCGGCGGCGTGGAGATCCACGCCGAGGGCGAGGGGGCGGACGAGGTGCCGACGGGGGAGGAGCACCTCGTGGTGCGCGCGATTCGACGGGGCCTCGACCACGCGGGCGCCCCGCAGACCGGCCTGCGACTGCGCACCGTGAACCGCATCCCGCACGGCCGGGGACTCGGCTCGAGCGCCGCCGCGACCGTCGCGGGACTGCTGCTCGCGCGCGGCCTGATCGCCGACCCCGCGGCCCTGGATGACCAGGCCGTGCTCGATCTGGCCTGCGAGTTCGAGGGGCATCCGGACAACGCCTCCCCGGCCCTGCTGGGCGGCGCGGTGCTCTCCTGGACCGTCGGCGACGTGGTCCGGGCCGCCCCGCTGCGCCTCGGGCCCGGCGTGCTCCGGCCGCTCGTGCTGCTGCCCCGCACGACCCTCTCGACGCATGCCGCCCGCGGACTGCTCCCCGCGGAGGTCCCGCATCGCGATGCCGCGGTCAACGCCGCCCGCGCGGCGCTGCTGGTGCACGCCCTCGCCGGATCGCCCGAGCTCCTGCTCGAGGCGACGGAGGACCGCCTCCACCAGGAGCAGCGCGCCCCGGGCATGCCGCAGAGCGTCGAGCTGATGCGCGTCCTGCGCCGCGAGGGGTTCCCCGCGGTGATCTCCGGGGCTGGCCCGTCGGTGCTCGTCCTCGCCGCCGCGCGGGACGAGGTCGCGCCGCTCGTGCGCCGCTTCGTGAGCGATCCCGCCGCCTGGCGGATCGCTGAGGTGCCGCTGCGGGAGACCGCCTCGAGCCCTGTGGTAGGTTGACCCTGCGTCCAGGCGGCATCGATCCGTGCAGCCTCTCGCTCTCATATCGATGAGTGGAGATCCGCGCCCGATGCACCCCTGAACGGCTCCCGCATTCACCCTCCGCTCCGCGCATGGCGCGCTCAGCAGGTGCGTGCTGCGAGGCCGACGCATCCCGAAGCACCTCAGCAGGCCGATCACCGGTGCCCTGCACCGCGGGACGAGCCCTGCGCGACCGTGCCGCTGCGCCCTCGGACCTCCGGTCCCCGCAGCGACCGGCCACCCCCAGCCCAGATGAGGACCGGATCACCGGTCCGACAGGAAGGAAACCGGGTGAACGACACCACCTCCGGTGCAGACCTTGCCGCCAAGAAGCTCCCCGAGCTGCAGGCCCTCGCGGGCTCGCTCGGGATCAGGGGCGCGCGCCGTCTGCGCAAGAGCGAGCTGATCGATGCGATCCGCTCCGGCGGCCAGGGCGCACAACCCGCCTCCGCGTCCTCCGACACCGCGCCGAGCTCCGCTCCGTCAGCCGGCAGTGCGTCTGCGGCCCCCGCCTCCGCGCGGCGCACCGCCGCCGCGGACTCCGCCGCCGAGGCACCGCAGGAAACCCAATCCACCGGCCGCGCGACCCGCAGCCGCTCCCGCGGGGCCTCCGCCCCGCAGGGCGCTCCCGCCCCCGATCTCGGGATCGATCTGCCCGCGCGTTCCGGCGAGGAGCAGGGCGGTACCGAGCGCACCGGCCGCTCCCGGCAGAACCGCGATCAGCAGAACCGCCACCAGCAGGGCGAGGACCAGTCCTCCAGCCGGGACTCCGCGGAGTCCCGCCCGGAGCGCGACCGCCGCCGTGAGCAGCAGGATCGCGAGGCGCAGGACGGCGCTCCGAGCCGCGAGGGTCAGGACCGCTCGGGCCAGGGCGATCGCCGCCGCGACCAGCAGCAGGACCGCGGCCAGCAGCAGGACCGTGGCCAGCGCCGTCGCCTCGAGGACATCGAGCTGCCCGATCGCTCGGGCGAGCGCGAGGACGACCGTTCCGGCGGCGAGGACGACGACCGTCGCGGACGCTCCCGCAGCCGCAACCGCTCGCGCGACCGCAAGCGTCGCGGTCGCGGCGGCGAGGGCGCCCCGCAGCAGGGCGGCCAGCAGCAGGGCGGCGGCCAGCAGCAGGGCTCGCAGGACGATCCCGAGGTCCGCGAGGGCGACGAGCTGATGACCGTCGCCGGCATCCTCGACATCCGCGACAACAACGCTTATGTGCGCACGACCGGGTACCTCCCCGGGCCGAGCGACGTCTTCGTGACCACCAACCAGGTCAAGCGCTACGGCCTGCGCAAGGGCGATGCGATCACCGGACAGGTCAAGGCTCCCCGCGACGGCGAGGAGCAGCCGCAGGTCGAGCAGCAGCACTACTCCGGCGGCCGCAACCGCCGCAGCAAGGGCAACCAGGGCAAGGGCAACTTCCCGGCGCTGGTGCAGGTCGACACCGTCAACGGCCTGCCCGTCGAGCGCGCTCGCCAGCGCGTCGACTTCGGCAAGCTCACCCCGCTGTACCCGGACGAGAGCCTCCGCCTGGAGACCGCCCCGAACGCGGTCGCCCCGCGCATCATCGACCTGGTCTCGCCCATCGGCAAGGGCCAGCGCGGTCTGATCGTCGCGCCCCCGAAGGCGGGCAAGACCATCGTCATGCAGCAGATCGCCAACGCGATCACCACCAACAACCCCGAGGTCCACCTCATGGTCGTGCTCGTCGACGAGCGCCCCGAGGAGGTCACCGATATGCAGCGCACGGTGAAGGGCGAGGTCATCGCCTCGACCTTCGACCGTCCGGCGACGGACCACACGATCGTCGCCGAGCTCGCGATCGAGCGGGCCAAGCGACTGGTGGAGATGGGCCGCGACGTGGTCGTGCTGCTCGATTCCCTCACCCGCCTCTCCCGCGCCTACAACCTGGCGGCCCCGGCGTCCGGGCGCATCCTCTCCGGTGGTGTGGACGCCTCGGCGCTCTACCCGCCGAAGCGGTTCTTCGGCGCGGCGCGCAACATCGAGAACGGCGGCTCGCTGACCATCCTCGCCTCGGCACTGGTGGAGACCGGCTCCAAGATGGACGAGGTGATCTTCGAGGAGTTCAAGGGCACCGGCAACATGGAGCTGCGCCTGTCCCGTCACCTCGCGGACAAGCGGATCTTCCCCGCCGTGGACGTCAACGCGTCCGGCACCCGCCGCGAGGAGGTGCTCATGGGCAAGGAGGAGCTCTCCATCATGTGGAAGCTGCGTCGCGTCCTGGGCGCCCTCGAGCAGCAGCAGGCCCTCGAGCTCCTGCTGGAGCGGGTCAAGAAGACCCAGTCCAACACCGAGTTCCTGATGACGGTCGCGAAGAACACGCCGAGCGTCGGCCAGCGCACCGACGGCTGATTTCCCCGCATCGCGCACGACGGGCCGCCCTCCGGCAGGAGGGCGGCCCGTCGTGTGTCCAGGGCGGGAAAGGGTGTCGAGGACGCTCAGCCCTTGAGCGCTCCGGCGGCGATGTTCGCGATGAAGTGCCGCGAGCCGATGATGAACACCCCGATCAGCGGGAGCACGCTGACCAGCGCGCCCGCCATGACCATCCCGTAGTCCGTGAGGTACAGGGAGTTGAGGTTCTGCAGGGCGGTCTGCAGCGTCTGCCGCTGCGGGTTCACCAGCACGATCAACGGCCAGACGTAGTCGTTCCAGGCCGTGATGAAGGTGAAGATGCCCAGGAACGCGAGACCGCCGCGCATCATCGGCACCCCGATCCGCCAGTAGGTGGTGAAGAACCCCGCGCCGTCGATGCGTGCCGACTCGATGAGCTCGTTGGGGATCGATCCCGACGCCATCTGCCGCAGCAGGAAGATGCCGAAGGCGTTCGCGGCGCCCGGGACGATGAGCGCCTGCAACGTCCCCACCCAGCCGAGCGAGGACATGAGCATGAAGCTCGGCACCAGGGAGAGGCTGCCCGGGATCAGGAACGTCGCGATCATCAGCACGAACAGCACGTTCTTGCCCGGGAAGTCGAACTTCGCGAAGGCGAAGGCCGCGAGCGAGTCGAAGAACATCACCAGCACCGCGCAGGCGCTCGAGACGATCAGAGTGTTCACGAGCGCGCCGAGGATGTCGACGCTCGCGAAGAGATTCTGCAGGTTCGTCGCGAAGGAGTCCGACGGGATCAGCCGGGGCGGGTAGCCGAAGATCTCCCCGGTCGTCGAGGTGGACATGACGAACAGCCAGTAGAAGGGGAAGACCGACAGCAGCACCCCGATCACGATCAGGAGGTGCGTGATGACCGCCTCGACGCGACCGGCGGCGATCGCCCGCCGGTCCCGCGCGCTGGGCGCCGCCCGATGGGGCGGGGGAGCGGCGGACGCGGCGGAGGTGGTGGGCACGGTGGTGGGATCGGCGGCGCTCATCGGCGGGCCTCCTGCTTCTGCCGACGGGGAGTACGGTCACGATCGCTCAGCAGGCGCCAGTTGATGATCGCGAAGACCGAGGCGAGCACGAACAGCGCCCAGGCGATGGCGGAGCCGTACCCGAAGTCGAACTGGGTGAACGCCTGGTTGTACTGGTAGAGAACGATCGTCATGCCGGCCTCGCCGGTGCCGCCCGAGTCGCCGAGCAGCACCTGCGGTTCGGTGAAGAGGCTCAGGCCGCCGACGGTCGAGGTGATGACGGTGAAGAGGATGACCGGGCGCAGCATCGGCACCGTGATCCTCGTGAAGATCTGCCAGGTCGAGGCGCCGTCGACCTTCGCCGCGTCGTACAGGTCGGTGGGGATCGACTGCAGCCCGGCGAGGTAGATGATCGCGTTGTAGCCGGTGAAGCGCCAGATCACCATGACGGCGATCGTGATCTTGATGCCCCAGCTGCTCGACAGCCACGGGACGGTGTCCACCCCGATCGCGGTGAGCGCCGAGTTGACGAGCCCGAAGGTGTCCGAGAAGACCGAGCCGAACACGATGGCCATGGCGACCATCGAGGTGACATTGGGCAGGAAGAACGCCACCCGGTACACGCCGCGGAAGCGGATGTTCTGGTGGAGCAGGAAGGCGATCCCGAGGGCGAGGCACAGCATCGGCACCGTCGAGAGGAACCAGATGATGAAGGTGTTGCCCACCGCGTTCCAGAACCGCGAGTCCTGGATCAGGAAGGCGTACTGCGAGAGGCCGGCGAACTCGATCTGGCCCATGCCGTCCCAGTTCGTGAAGGACAGCACGATCGAGAAGACGATCGGGAACAGGCCGAAGATCAGGAAGAGCACGTAGAACGGGGCGATCGCGAGGTACTGGGGCCAGTGCGCGAGCACGCCGCGCCAGCCCTTCGTGCGCGTGCGGGGCACTGCGGCGTCGGAGGTCCGGCCGGCGCTCACGGGCGGGGGAGCGGTCATCGAGCTCATGCCATCACCCCCCGCTTGCGCAGCACCGTCTCCGCGGAGGCGACGGCGTCCTCCCACGCGACCTCGGGGTCCTTGCCCGAGAACTCGACGTTGTCGAGCTCGAAGGAGAAGCTGCCCGAGACCAGCGACTCCCAGGTGGAGATGAAGGAGCTGGGCACCGACTCGGCCGCCGTCTTGAAGAAGGCCAGCGGGTCCTGGTCGCCGAAGAACTCGCCCTGGTACTGCATCAGGTCTCCGTCGTAGGAGGCGGGTGTGGAGGGGATCAGTTGCACGTCGTTGTAGGCGCGGGCCTGGTTCTCGGCGGAGTTGATCCACTGGATGAAGGCGAAGGCGCCCTCGGGGTCCTTGCAGGTCTCGGGGATCGCCGCGAAGGAGCCGCCGGAGTTCCCGGCGCGGACCGGCTGCTCGGCGATGCGCCACAGCCCAGCGGTGTCCGGTGCCGACTCCTGGAGGATCTGCGCCCACCAAGCGGCCTGGATGTGGCCGGCGGTCGCCCCGCTGGACCAGGCGGCGTTCTGGTCTGTGCCCCGTGAGTCGGGGATCCCGGCGGTGATGTCGGCGTCGATCGCCGCGACCGCCAGGCGCCACGCCTCGCGCACGGCCGAGCCATCTTCGAGGTAGAGCGGCGCGTCCTCGGCGTCGAGGTAGCGCTCGGGGCTGGCGTTGAGGTACTGCTCGTAGACGTGGCGGGCGGTGTTGACCATCGCGGAGCCGGTCGCGGCCCGGAGCTCGGTGCCCAGGGCGATCCAGTCCTCCCAGGTGCTGCCCGCGGAGGCGACCTCCTCGGGATTCGTGGGCAGGCCGGCCTCGTCGAAGACGTCCTGGCGGAAGTAGAAGCCGGTGGGTCCGATGTCGAGCGGGAAGAAGCAGAAGCGCTGCTGCGGGGTCACGCCCAGGTTCCACTTCCACTCGAAGAATTCCGAGGAGACCTCCCCCGCGCCGAGCTCGTTCATGTCGAGGAACTTGCTCTCGTTGCGGAAGTAGAGGGCGTTGTTGGAGTTGATGTACGTGATGTCGGGGATGTAGGCGCCGCCGGCGAGGCTGGTGCGGAGCTTGGTGTCGAAGTTCGTGCCGATCACGTCGGCGCGCACGTGGACGTCGGTCCCGGGGATGGACTCGGCGGCTTCGGCGAGGAGCTCCGGACTGGCCGAGCGGTTCCAGTACCAGAGCACGAGTTCCTCGGGATCCGAGGAGATGGAAGGAGAGGACCCGCAGGCTGCGAGCGCCCCGGACCCGAGGGTCGCGAGCGCTGTGGCCTGCAGGATCGTTCGTCGTGTGGGCGGGGTCATGCGCAGTCCTCATCGTCGAGCGGCACGGACCGTGAGCGTTCACGGTGGGAGGAGGATGCCCATCGGCGCCCGGGTGTGTCAAGGGTCACGACCCGACGGGGAGCGGGCGGGAGGTGGGGTCTCAGGGCATTTCTGCACGCGGTGGCGTCGGCTGCGACGGACGTGTAGCGTGATCTCAGCGTGAACGTTCACGCACCGTGTCACCCGATGAGAAGGACGACGACGTCTCCATGAGCACCGCATCCGCACCGTTCCGCTGGGCCGTCCTCGGCCCCGGCTCCATCGCCCGCCGTTTCGCGAGCCAGCTCCCGCACAGCGAGCACGGCGTCCTGGTCGGCGCCGGCAGCCGCGACCCCGACCGCGCCCGCGTCTTCGCCGACGAGCACGGCGTGAAGGACGCCCTGATCGGCACCTACGAGGAGATCCTCGCCTCGGACCAGGTCGACGCCGTCTATGTCGCCACGGTCCACACCGGCCACGCCGAGCTCGTCATCGCCGCGCTCGAGGCCGGCAAGCACGTGCTGTGCGAGAAGCCGCTGGCACCCAACCACGGCACCGCCATGGCCCTGGCCGATGCCGCCCGCCGCACCGGCGGGACCCTGCTCGAGGCCTTCATGTACCGCTTCCACCCGCAGACCCTGCAGGTCCTGGACCTCGTCGCCCAGGGCGCGATCGGCGAGCTGGTCCACGTCGACGCCTCCTTCTCCTTCGACACCGGTCGCCGCGAGGGACGCCTGTTCGATCCGGAGATCGCCGGCGGCGGCATCCTCGACGTCGGCTGCTACCCGCTCTCCTTCGCCCGCCTCGTCGCGGGTGCTGCGGCGGGCACCCTCGTCGCCGAGCCCACCGCGCTCGTCGGGCGCGGCACCCTCGGCCCCACCGGGGTCGACGAGTGGGCCGCCGCCGAGCTCACCTTCGCCGGCGGTGCCACCGCCTCGCTGCGCACCGGTGTGCGCCTCTCCGACCCGCAGTCCGCCACGATCACCGGAACCCGCGGCGTGATCCGCCTCGCCGACCCGTGGGCCCTCGGCGCCGAGCAGGTCATCGAGCTCGATGTCGTAGGGGAGGAGCCCCGTCGGATCGAGGTCGAGGCCGCTCATCCCTACGCCCTCGAGGCGGATGCCCTCGCGCGCGCCGCCGGCAGCGGCGAGGTGCCCGAGCTGCCAGTCGAGTTCAGCCTCGCGCAGTCCCGCCTGCTCGACTCCTGGCGCGCCCAGATCGGGCTGCGCTACCCCTTCGAGCGAGACGACGCCCGGATCCCCACCGTGTCCGGCCGCGCCCTGCGCGTCGCGGACGACGCCCCGATGGTCTACGGCGAGCTGCCCGGCATCGACAAGAAGATCTCCCGCCTGGTCATGGGCTGCGACAACCAGCCCGACCTCGCGCACGCCTCGGCCCTCTTCGACGCCTTCTTCGAAGCCGGCGGCACCACCTTCGACTCCGCCTACATCTACGGCGGGGGCCACCACGAGGTCCTCCTGGGGCAGTGGGTCCGCAACCGCGGCATCCGCGAGGACGTCGTGGTGATCACCAAGGGCGCCCACACCCCCCACTGCGACCCCGAGTCGATCACCCGTCAGCTGCTCGAGTCCCTCGAGCGCCAGGGCACCGACTACGCGGACCTCTACATGATGCATCGCGACAACCTCGACATCCCCGTCGGGGAGTTCGTCGACGTCCTCGACGAGCACGTGCGCGCCGGCCGCATCCGCGCCTTCGGCGGATCCAACTGGACCCCCGCCCGGGTCGACGAGGCCAACGCCTACGCCGCCGCCCACGGCAAGCAGGGTTTCAGCCTGTTGAGCAACCACTTCGGTCTCGCCGAGGCGCTCGACGTCCCCTGGGCCGGCTGCGTGCACGCGACCGATCCCGACTCGAAGGCCTGGCTCGCCGAGCGGAAGATCCCGCTGTTCCCCTGGTCCTCCCAGGCGCGCGGCTTCTTCACCGGGCGCGCCCACCCCGAGGACCGGTCGGATGCCGAGCTCGTACGCTGCTACTACTCCGACGGCAACTTCGAGCGACTCGAGCGGGCGCGCGCTCTCGCCCGGGAGTTCGACGTGCCGCCCACGGCGATCGCGCTCGCGTACGTCCTCGCGCAGCCCTTCCCGACCTTCCCGCTGTTCGGCCCGCGCTCGATCACCGAGATGCGCTCGTCGATGACGGGCCTCGGCGTGCAGCTCACCGAGCAGCAGGTCGCCTGGCTCGATCTGCGCGCCGACTCCCCGTCGGCGTGACACACTCCCGACCATGACCGAGCAGGCCACCCGCGGCGGGCGCCGCGCGACGATCATCGACGTCGCGGCGCTCGCCGGGGTCTCCCGGCAGACGGTGTCGCGGGCGATCAACGACATGCCGGGCATCTCCGGGGCCACGCGGCAGCGGGTCCTCGAGGCGGCCGAGCGGCTGAACTACCGGCCGAGTCGCTTCGGGCGCGGGCTCGTCTCCGCCGGGCCGCCCACACTGGGGCTGCTCGTCGACGACCTCGCCAACGCCTACTTCCCCGAGATCGCCCGCGCCGTGGTGCGCGCGGCGACTGCCCGCGGCTGGAACGTGCTGGTGGTCGAGACCGCGACGGGGGATCCGGCCGAGATCGGCCGCGACCTCGTGCACCGGGTCGACGCGCTCGTGGGCTACGGGCTGCCGCACCGTGCCGGGAACGAGGTCCCCGACCGCATGCCCCTGGTCCGGCTCGACGTCCCGGCCGAGAGCGATGCCGCCGGGGTGCTGTATGCGACCGAGGAGGGCTTTGCGGCGCTCGGTGCGCATCTCGCCGCGACCGGGGTACGGGTCGTCGCCGTCCTCGACTCGGAGCACGAGGGCGAGGGCTCGGCGCGCGCCCACCGTCTGCTCGAGGCGCTCGACGGCTCCATCGCCGCGAGCATCCTCCCGCTCGGGCACGAGCCGACCGTCGCCGCCCGCGCCGCGCGCCAGGTCGATCTAGCGCTCGCCCTGGACCCCGTACCCGACGTGCTGATCGGCTGGAACGACGCGCACGCGCTCGCGACCCTCAAAGCCCTGCGACTGCGGGACATCGACGTGCCCGGGCGGATGCGAGTGGTCGGTATCGACGGCCTCGAGCTCGGCACCCTTCTCAGCCCGGAGCTGACCAGTATCGGCGTCGACATCGACCGGGTCGCCCAGCACGCCGTGGACCTCGTGGACGGCATGTTCGAGGGCCGGCTGCCGATGTCGGGGGAGCAGGTGCGGCGCAGCGTCCCGTATCGCCTGATCGTCCGCGAGACCGCCTGAGCCGTCCGGCGGCGACCGGCGGGTGAGCTCGGAAGGTGCGATGTTGCGCACAGGAGCCCCGGCCCCTCGCGGCGGGAGGCCCCCGCGTGGCAGACTGGTGCGTCGGTTCTGGTTCACGGTGCCCGCCCGGCGCGCCGACCCAGCGACCACGACGAAGGAGACCCCATGAAGGCTGACATCCACCCGACCTACGTGGTCACCCAGGTCACCTGCACCTGCGGCAACACGTTCACCACGCGCTCGACCAAGGCCGACGGAGAGATCCGCGCCGAGGTCTGCTCCGCGTGCCACCCGTTCTACACCGGCAAGCAGAAGATCCTGGACACCGGCGGCCGCGTGGCCCGCTTCCAGGCCCGCTACGGCAAGAAGAGCTGACGTCCCGAGTCTTCTCCGACGCCGGTGCACGCCCCTGGGCGTGCACCGGCGTCGTCGTCTGAGACCCGCCGCCCCGTGGGGCGCACCGAGCACGAGAGGGCGTCGATTTGCGGTCGACCGAGGGATCCGACACCGAGCGGCTCGCCCCGCTGCGGGCCGAGCACGGCCGTCTCCAGCAGGAGATGGCCGATCCGTCGCTGCATGAGGACGCCGGCCGGGCCCGGCGCGTCGGCCGGCGCTACGCCGAGCTGACCGCGGTGCTCGAGGTCGCCGATCGCCTCGAGGCGACCGCTGCGGATCTCGCCACCGCCCGGGAGCTCGCCGAGATCGGCGAGGACGATCTGGAGGTCGCGGCGGAGGCCGAGGCGCTCGCCGCCCGTCTCGAGGAGGACCGTGCGGCGCTCGAGGAACTGCTCGCGCCCCGTGACCCCGACGATGCCCGTGACGTGATCCTGGAGATCAAGGCGGGGGCCGGGGGAGAGGAGTCCGCCCTCTTCGCCGCCGAGATGCTGCGCATGTACCGCTCGTACGCGGAGTCGAAGGGCTGGCGGCTGGAGGTGCTCACGAGCGCGGACTCCGAGCTCGGCGGGCTGCGCGACGTGACCGCCGCGATCACCGCCCGCTCCACGGCGACCCCGGCCGACGGCGTCTATGCGCATCTCAAGCACGAGGCCGGCGTGCACCGGGTCCAGCGCGTCCCGGTCACCGAGTCGGCCGGGCGCATCCACACCTCCGCCGTGGGCGTGCTGGTGCTCCCCGAGGCCGACGAGACCGACGAGAGCGAGCTGCTCGCCGAGGCGATGGCGCCGGCGAACCTGCGCATCGACGTGTTCCGTTCCTCCGGTCCCGGCGGGCAGAGCGTGAACACCACCGACTCGGCGGTGCGCATCACCCATCTGCCGACGGGGCTCGTCGTCTCCTGCCAGGACCAGAAGAGCCAGCTGCAGAACCGCGAGCAGGCACTGCGGATCCTCCGCACCCGGCTGCTGGACGCGCGCCGCGCCGAGCAGGACCAGGCCTCCTCCGCCGCGCGCCGCTCCCAGGTGCGCACGGTCGACCGCTCGGAGCGGATCCGCACCTACAACTTCCCCGAGTCCCGCGTGGCCGACCATCGCACCGGATACAAGGCCGGCAACCTCGCCCAGGTGCTCGCGGGCGATCTCGAGGACCTCATCGCCTCCTCCCGCGCCGCCGAGCGCGATGCCCGCCTCGCCGAGGCGCAGCAGGACGGCGCTGCGGAGGACGCCGGATGACGCTCCCGCCCGCTGCGGCGACCGAGCCGCGGCACGTGCTGCGCGCCGCGCTCGCCGCGACCACCGAGCGCCTCGGCCGCGCCGGAGTCCCCTCGCCGAGCGTCGACGCCCGCGCCCTGCTCGCCGCCGCCGCGCGCACCGACGGTCCGCTGGTCCTGCTCGACGCCCTCCCGGCCGACTTCGCCGCGGAGCTCGAGCGCCTCACCGCCCGGCGCGAGGCCCGCGAGCCGCTCCAGCTGATCCTCGGCCGCGCCCCCTTCCGCCGCCTGGACCTGATCGTCCGCCCCGGGGTGTTCATCCCGCGGCCGGAGACGGAGCTCGCCCTGGATCTGCTCCGCGAGCACCACCGGGGTCCGCTCGAGAGGCTGCTCGACCTGTGCACCGGGAGCGGAGCCCTCGCCGCGGCCGCGCTCGACGAGCTGCCCGGCCTCGAGGTCCTCGCCGTCGAGGTCGATCCGCTCGCCGCCGCGCTCGCTCGCGAGAACCTCGCGGCGGTCGACCCGCGGCGGGGGAGCGTGCTCGAGGGCGACCTGCTCGGCGAACCGGCCGGTCTCGCGGCGGCGGGGCCCGTCGACGCGATCCTCTCGAACCCGCCGTACATCCCTGCGGAGGCGGTCCCGCGCGAGGCGGAGGTGCTCGCGCACGATCCGCATCGCGCCCTCTTCGGCGGCGGGGAGGACGGCCTCGAGGTGCCGCGCGCGGTGATCGGTTGGGCCCGGCGGCTGCTGCGTCCCGGAGGACTGCTGGTGATGGAGCACGCCGACGTGCAGGGCGCCTCGGCCCGCGCGGCCGCCCGCGAGACCGGCGGCTTCTCCGAGATCTCCACCGCCGCCGACCTCACCGGCCGGGACCGCTTCCTGATCGCGCGTCGGACGACGGCGGAGCCCGCAGACGGAAGTGAGAGACTGACCCGGTGAGCGTGTATGACACCCAGAACCCCGAGTCCCGCGAGTCGGCGCTGACGGCCGCCGTCGAGGCCGTCCGAGAGGGCCGCCTCATCGTCCTGCCGACGGACACCGTCTACGGCATCGGCGCCGACGCCTTCTCCCCGGAGTCCGTCGAGGCGCTCCTCGAGGCGAAGGGACGCGGTCGGGACACCCCGCCGCCGGTGCTCATCGGCGACCACGCGGTGCTGCTCGCCCTCGCGGTCGACCTCCCTCCGTACGTCGAGGACCTCGCCGACGCCTTCTGGCCCGGCGCGCTGACCCTGATCCTGCAGGCGCAGCCCTCGCTCACCTGGGATCTGGGGGAGACCCGGGGCACTGTCGCCCTGCGCATGCCCGATGACGAGGTGGCGCTGGACCTGCTGCGCCGCACCGGACCGCTCGCCGTCTCGAGCGCGAACCGCCACGGCAAGCCCGCGGCGCTGACCGTCCTGAACGCAGCGACCCAGCTCGGCGACGCGGTCGAGGTGTACCTCGACGGCGGCACCGCTCGCATCGGCACCAGCTCCACCATCATCGACACGACCGTGACCCCTGCGGAGATCGTCCGCGAGGGGTCGCTGAGCAAGGAGCAGATCATCGAGGCGGTCGGCGACATCTTCGCGGCGCCGCACAGCGAGGAGCCTGGCGAGGAGTCGGGCGAGGAGCCCGCTGCCGCGACGGTCGAGCCCGGCGAGGGCGAGCCCGCAGCGGCGCCGGCGAGCACGGTCGATGTCACGGGGGAGACCGCCGGCGAGGGCCCCGAGGACGCTCCCGCCCCGGCCCTCGACCTCCCGTCGGAGCCCGAGCTCGCCGGGCTCTCGGAGAGCGCCGAGCCCGTCCCGGCCGAGCCCGCGACGGATCCGGCGGCCGGCGAGGAGAAGCCCGCCGGGTGAGGATCTACCTGTTCATCCTGCTCGTCTCCGCGGCCGTCACCTTCCTGACCACGCCCGCCGTGAGGCTGATGGCCCGGCGCGCGGGCGCGATGACCGCGGTGCGCTCCCGGGACGTCCACGACGCGGTCACCCCGCGTCTGGGCGGGGTGGCCATGCTGGCCGGGGTGGTGGCCGCGATGCTGATCGCGTCGAACGTGCCCTTCCTCGAGGGGCTCTTCCGCGACTCGCGCCAGGCCTGGGGCATCCTCGCGGCGGCGGCCCTGGTGTGCCTGCTCGGCGCGGCGGACGACAAGTGGGACCTGGACTGGATGACCAAACTGGCCGGGCAGATCCTCGCCGCGCTGCTCCTGGCCTGGCAGGGCGTGCAACTGGTGACCCTGCCTATCGGCGGGGTCACGCTCCTCTCGCCCCGAGCCTCGCTGATCCTCACCGTGCTGGTGGTGGTGGTGAGCATGAACGCCGTCAACTTCGTCGACGGCCTCGACGGGCTCGCCGCCGGCGTGATGGCGATCGGCGGCAGCGCCTTCTTCGCCTACGCCTACCTCCTCACCCGCAGCGCCTCGGCGACGGACTACTCCTCCCTGGCCGCCCTCCTCACCGCGATGATGATCGGCGCGTGCGTCGGCTTCCTACCGCACAACCTCACCCGGGCGCGCATCTTCATGGGCGACTCCGGGTCGATGCTCCTCGGGCTGCTCCTCGCCGCCTCGACCATCGCGGTCACCGGTCAGGTCGACCCCGCCCGCCTCTCGGGGGCGGACTTCTTCGGGCAGTTCCTGCCGATCCTGCTGCCGATCGGCGTCATGGTGATCCCGTTCCTCGACTTCGCGCTCGCGGTGGTGCGCAGGATCGGCTCGGGCCGGTCGCCCTTCCACGCCGACAAGCTCCACCTCCATCACCGCCTGCTGGGCCTCGGCCACTCCAAGCGCACGGCCGTGCTGATCATGTACCTGTGGACCGTCGTAGTCTCCACCGGGCTGCTCGCGCCACTCGTGCTCGACACCCGCGGCGTGGTGCTCTTCTGGACCGGCGGCGTGCTGCTGGCCCTCCTGCTGACCTTCGACCCGCTCAGGTGGCGACATGCCCGTCACCGGAAGGACCCCACCGATGCCCGCTCCGTCTGATGAGACCACCCCGCACGGCGCGGAGCGCGCCGCCGCGCCCCGTCCCGGCGGCTCCCGCCGTCATCGTGCCGTCGGCGATCGCGCCATGCGTCGCGCGACCGGGATCGCCCTGATCGTCGGCCTGGTGCTCGACCTGATCGTGCTCGCAATCGCCGTGGTCCGAGGGGAGGGGCCCGCCGTCAACGGCGCCCTGATCGGCACCGGACTGACTCTCGTCATCATCGTGCCGACACTGGTGATCACCCTCGTCGGCGCGCGCATGTCACCGTTGACCATGGCAGCCACCGTGCTCGGGAGCTGGGCGGGGAAGATGCTGATTGTGATCCTCGTCCTGGTCCTGGTGAAGGACCTGGCCGCGGCCTCGTCGCTCTGGATCGGGCTCGCCCTGCTGGTCGGAGCGGTTCCGGCGATCACGATCGAGGGCGTGCTCATGGCTCGCTCTCGCCAGCCCCTCGACGTGGACCCGCGGGAGGACCCCACGGGGGACTCTCGCGACCGGGCTGGGGCCTGACTCTCTGTTATGCTTCCCAAGGCGCCGACACCGCGGCTCGCGGACACCCGACAGGGCAGGTGGGAGCGCTGATCGACCACCCCGTACGCCCTGGCGCAGACCATCGCCGCACACACGGTGGCCGTCAACTGGGAGTGGACTCGATCGACGTGACAGCTTGTGCCGACGCCGCCGCGCGTCAGGCCTGAAACGCCTGGGAGACCGTGCTGGACACCGCAGACCACAGCCCCGCCCTGTACGCGGAGGGCGAATCGTTCTTCCACATCCCGACGCTCGGGGAGTTCTTTCCCGACGCCATCCTCTTCGCGGGAACTCCGTTCGAGTTCAACCGCGTGCAGCTGGTGCGCCTGATCATCCTGGTCGCGGTGCTGCTGCTCACCTGCATCATCGCCTCTCGCGCGAAGCTGGTCCCCGGCCGGATGCAGAGCGTGATCGAGCTGCTGATGGACTTCGTGAACAACACGATCATCGCGAACACGCTGGGTCTCAAGGACGGCAAGCGGTTCTCGCCGATGCTCATCACGATGTTCTTCTTCATCCTGTCGATGAACCTCGCGGGCGTCATCCCCGGCCTGAACCTCGCGGGCACCTCCGTGATCGGCCTGCCGCTGCTCATGGCCCTGTGGACCTTCGTCACCTACGTCGGCGCGGGCATCAGCAAGCACGGCTTCCTCGGCTACTTCAAGTCCGAGACCATGCCGCCCGGCATCCCGTGGCCGATCTACATCCTGCTGATCCCGATCGAGCTGCTGCAGGTGCTCGTGATCCGCTGGGCCTCGCTGACCATCCGACTGCTCGCCAACATGGTCGCCGGCCACATGATGATCGTCGTGTTCATCGGCATGACCCATGCGCTCGTGTTCTCGGGCGACTGGCTCATGGCGATCAGCCCCTTCGCGGGTGCCATGGCGATCGGAATCTACGGCTTCGAGATCTTCGTCGCGGCGCTGCAGGCCTTCATCTTCACGATGCTGACCGCCGTCTACATCCAGCTCGCCACGAGCGACGAGCACTGACCTCCGCGCCGGCGGGAGGCCCAGGGGCCACCGCCTGCGGATCCCGCACCACCCCCGACCCCAGACCTGATCGTCGCGCCACAGCGACACGATGAAAGGAAACACCCCATGGAGCCCACGA
The DNA here is from genome assembly GCF_055454375.1 of Brachybacterium sp. B718/18. Taxonomy (NCBI): domain Bacteria; kingdom Bacillati; phylum Actinomycetota; class Actinomycetes; order Micrococcales; family Dermabacteraceae; genus Brachybacterium; species Brachybacterium sp. B718/18. The sequence continues at coordinate 213,082 of NZ_JBVDDO010000001.1, forward strand.
TCCTCGCCGAGCTGACCGGAAACATCGGCACCATCGGCTACGGCCTCGCCGCGATCGGCCCCGGCATCGGCCTCGGCATCCTCGTCGGCAAGACCGCCGAGGCGCAGGCCCGTCAGCCCGAGATGCGTTCGCAGCTGCAGACCACCATGCTGATCGGTGTCGCCTTCACCGAGATCCTCGCGCTGCTGGCGATCGTCACCGGCCTCATCTTCGTCTGAGCCCCAGCCCATGATTCTGGCTGAAGGAGCAGACACCGTCCCCGGCTGGCGCCTGCTGATCCCGCTCCCCGAGGAGATCTTCTGGTCGGCGCTCTTCCTGCTGATCTTCGCGATCGTCTTCATGAAGTTCGTGCTCCCCCGCATGAACGCCGTGCTCGACGAGCGTGCCGAGAAGATCGAGGGCGGCATCCGCCACGCCGAGAAGATCCAGGAGCAGGCCGACTCCCTCCGCGCTGAGCAGGAGAAGGAGCTGGCCGCCGCCCGTCAGGAGGCCGCCGCGATCCGCGAGAAGGCCCGCCAGGACGGCCAGGCCATCGTCGACGACGCCAAGGCACGCGCCGAGGCCGAGTCGGATCGCGTGCTCACCGCCGGCCGTCAGCAGCTGCACGCGGAGCGGATCGCCGCCTCCACGCAGCTGCGCGGAGAGGTGGGCTCGCTCGCGAGCGACCTGGCCTCCAAGATCGTCGGCGAGTCCCTCTCCGACGACGAGCGCTCCCGCCGTGTGATCGACCGGTTCCTGGACGACCTCGAGTCGACCCAGACCACCACCCGATAAGGACCTGTGATGCGAGGAACCTCCTCCGCCTCCTTCGACGAGGCGCTCCGGCAGGCCGAGACCGTGTTCCGCACGGTCTCCGGCTCCGGTCCGCTCGAGCCCCTCGCCGAGGAGCTGTTCTCGACGGCGGATGCCGTCGACGGCAGCAACCAGCTCGTGCGCCTGCTCTCCGACCCCGGCCGTCCGGCCGCGGTGAAGGAGGAGGCCGTCCGCTCGCTGTTCGCCGGCAGGATCAGCGCCGAGGCTCTCGAGCTGCTTCTCGAGGTCGTCCGTCGACGCTGGTCCGAGCAGGAGGACATCCTCGACGCCCTCGAGCTGCTCGGCGTCTCCGCCCTGCTGGCGCAGGCGGAGAGCGAGGGAGTGCTCGAGCAGGTCGAGGTGGAGCTGTTCCAGGTCAAGCGCCTCATCGACGGCAGCGGTGAACTCACCGGTTCCCTCGACGGGGAGCGCGAGAACCCGGGGCGACGCGCCCAGATCCTCTCCACCCTGCTCTCGGGCCGCACGCACCGCCTGACCGCGGCGCTGGCCGCCCGGGCCGCCGGCCGCCGCTCCGACGTCAAGCCGGCGCGGCGGGTCGCGGAGCTCGCGAGCTTCGCCTCCGAGCGCCGCCGCCGGGCACTCGCGTCGGTGTCCAGCGCGGTGCCGCTGAGCGAGGCCCAGCAGGGCCGCCTGAGCGGCATCCTGGCGGGCCTGTACGGCCGCCAGGTGCAGATGAACTTCCAGGTCGACCCGGATGTCGTGGGCGGTCTGCGGATCCAGGTCGGAGACGACCTCTACGACGCCACCGTACTGGCCCGGCTCGCCCAGGCGCGCCGGCAGCTGGTGGCCTGAACGGCCCGACCGACGCCCCGGCGTCCCCAGCATTTTCCAGACCATCCCCGGTGACGGGGAGACCGAGAGGAAGCGAAGCAGCACATGGCTGAGCTCACGATCAGCCCGGAGGAGATCCGGAACGCCCTGGACACCGCGGTGTCCACCTACCAGGCCGGCGCCACCGTGCGCGAGGAGATCGGTCGCGTCAGCGAGGCCGCCGACGGCATCGCGCGCGTCGAGGGTCTGCCCGACGTCATGGCCAACGAGCTGGTCAGCTTCGAGGACGGCACCCTCGGCCTCGCCCTGAACCTCGAGCTCCGCGAGGTCGGCGTCGTCGTCCTCGGCGAGTTCAGCGGCATCGAGGAGGGCCAGCAGGTCCGCCGCACCGGTCAGGTGCTCTCCGTGCCCGTCGGCGACGGCTACCTTGGCCGCGTGGTCGATCCCACCGGTGCCCCGATCGACGGTCTCGGCGAGATCGAGACCGTGGGCCGCCGCGCCCTCGAGCTCCAGGCCCCCGGCGTCATGCAGCGCAAGGCGGTCAAGGAGCCGATGCAGACCGGTCTCAAGGCCATCGACGCGATGACCCCGATCGGCCGCGGCCAGCGTCAGCTGATCATCGGTGACCGCCAGACCGGCAAGACCACGATCGGCATCGACACGATCCTCAACCAGAAGGCGAACTGGGAGTCCGGCGACCCCGACAAGCAGGTCCGCTGCATCTACGTCGCGGTCGGCCAGAAGGGCTCCACCATCGCCTCGGTCCGCGCCACCCTCGAGGAGAACGGCGCGCTCGAGTACACCACCATCGTGGCGGCTCCGGCCTCCGATCCGGCGGGCTTCAAGTACATCGCGCCCTACACCGGCTCCGCGATCGGCCAGCACTGGATGTACGAGGGCAAGCACGTCCTCATCGTCTTCGACGACCTCTCGAAGCAGGCCGAGGCCTACCGCGCCGTGTCCCTGCTGCTGCGCCGTCCGCCGGGCCGCGAGGCCTACCCGGGTGACGTCTTCTACCTGCACTCCCGTCTTCTCGAGCGCTGCGCGAAGCTCAGCGACGAGATGGGCGGCGGCTCGATGACCGGTCTGCCGATCATCGAGACCAAGGCCAACGACGTCTCGGCGTACATCCCGACCAACGTCATTTCGATCACCGACGGCCAGTGCTTCCTGCAGTCGGACCTGTTCAACGCGAACCAGCGCCCGGCAGTCGACGTCGGCATCTCGGTCTCCCGCGTCGGCGGCTCCGCGCAGACCAAGGCCATGAAGGCGGTCTCGGGCACCCTGAAGATCTCGCTCGCGCAGTTCCGTGATCTGGAGGCCTTCGCCATGTTCGCCTCGGACCTCGACGGCGCGTCGAAGCAGCAGCTGAGCCGTGGCGCCCGCCTGATGGAGCTGCTGAAGCAGTCCCAGAACTCGCCGTTCCCGGTCGAGGAGCAGGTCGTCTCGATCTGGGCGGGCACCACCGGCAAGCTCGACGAGATCGAGGTCGAGGACGTCCGCGAGTTCGAGGCCCAGCTGCTCGAGCACCTGCGCCACAACGGCGGCGTGCTCGACGCCATCCGCACCACCGGCAAGTTCGAGTCCTCCACGGAGGAGGAGCTCTCGCGCATCCTCGACGAGGTCAAGCGGGACTTCCTGGCCGGCCGCGGCGAGGATGCGGCACGCAGCGACGTGCACGCCCGCGCCGACGCCGATCAGATCGAGCAGGAGCAGATCGTCCGCGGCTGATGCGAGCGCCGCCGCCCCGGAGACGGGGCGGCGGCACCGCCCGGACGCATCCACCCCGCACGAGGAGAGACATGGGAGCCCAGCAGAGGGTCTACAAGCAGCGGATCCGGTCCGCTCAGGGCATGAAGAAGATCTTCAAGGCCAAGGAGATGGTCGCGGCATCGCGCATCGCCAAGGCGCACGCGCGCGTGCTCGCCACCACGCCCTACGCCGAGGCGCTTACCCGCGCCATCGGCTCGGTGGCCACGCACTCCGACGAGATCGCCCACCCCTTCCTGCAGGCGGACCGCGCTTCCTCGGGCCGGGTCGGCATCCTGATGATCACCGCGGACCGCGGTATGACCGGGCCGTACTCGCACAACGTGATCCGCGACGCCGAGCAGCTGGCGAACCTGCTGCGGGACCAGGGCAAGGAGCCGGTCATGTACGTCGTCGGCCGCAAGGGCGACACCTACTACCGCTTCCGCAACCGTCCGCCGCACCGCGCCTGGACCCCCTACAAAGAGGCGGAGCTGCCCGAGCTCGGTCGCGAGATCGCCCAGGCGGTCACGGCCGACCTGCTCGACGAGGATCCCTCGGTCCACCTCGACGAGCTGTACGTGGTGGGCACGCGTTTCCGCTCCCGCTTCGTGCAAGAGACCCGTTCCGTCCGCCTGGTCCCGATGGGCCTGGTGGACGCGGAGGAGAGCGAGGAGCGTCCGGTGTACCCGCTGTACGCCTTCGCCCCCGATGCCGAGAGCGTCGTCGCCGAGCTGCTCCCGCGCTACGTCGAGGCCCGCATCATCAACATCCTGCTGCAGGCGATGGCGTCCGAGCACGCGTCGACCCAGCGGGCGATGAAGACGGCCACGGACAACGCCGAGACCCAGATCAGGAAGTTCACCCGACTGGCGAACACCGCGCGCCAGGCGGAGATCACCCAGGAGATCACGGAGATCGTCGGCGGTGCCGACGCCCTCGCCGGCTCCGGCCGCGCGGAACGCTGAGACCCCGCAGACACCCGGGCGGTATCGCCCCGCCCCGCCGACGCACCCATTGGAGACACCGCACATGACCACCACCGCCCCCTCGCCGACCCAGACCGCCACCGGGCGCGTCGCACGCGTCACCGGCGCCGTGATCGACATCGAGTTCCCCCCGGGCAACATCCCCGATCTGTACAACGCCCTGCAGATCGAGATCCACGCCGAGGGTTCCGGCCTCGAGGACTCGACCCTGACCCTCGAGACCGCCCAGCACCTCGGCGACGGCATGGTCCGCGCCATCGCGCTGAAGCCGACCGACGGCGTGGTCCGCGGGCAGGCCGTGACCGACACCGGCGCCGCGATCTCCGTGCCCGTGGGCGACGCGACCCTCGGCACCGTCTTCGACGTGGTCGGCAACCCGCTGAACAAGCCCGCCTCCGAGCTGCAGGTCTCCGAGCGCTGGCCGATCCACCGCAAGGCCCCGAACTTCGACCAGCTCGAGTCGAAGACCACCATGTTCGAGACCGGCATCAAGTCGATCGACCTCCTCACCCCGTACGTGCAGGGCGGCAAGATCGGCCTGTTCGGCGGCGCGGGCGTGGGCAAGACGGTGCTCATCCAGGAGATGATCTACCGCGTGGCCAACAACCACGACGGCGTCTCCGTGTTCGCCGGCGTCGGCGAGCGCACCCGTGAGGGCTGGGACCTCATCGAGGAGATGACCGAGTCGGGCGTCATCGACAAGACCGCCCTGGTCTTCGGCCAGATGGACGAGCCGCCGGGCACCCGTCTGCGCGTGGCGCTGTCGGCTCTCACCATGGCGGAGTACTTCCGCGATGTGCAGAGCCAGGACGTGCTGCTGTTCATCGACAACATCTTCCGCTTCACCCAGGCGGGCTCCGAGGTGTCGACCCTGCTGGGCCGCATGCCCTCCGCGGTGGGCTATCAGCCCAACCTGGCCGACGAGATGGGTGTGCTCCAGGAGCGGATCACCTCGACCCGCGGCCACTCGATCACCTCGATGCAGGCGATCTACGTCCCGGCGGACGACTACACCGACCCGGCCCCGGCGACCACCTTCGCCCACCTGGACGCGACCACCGAGCTCTCCCGCGAGATCGCCTCGCGCGGTCTGTACCCGGCGATCGACCCGCTGGCGTCGACCTCGCGCATCCTCGACCCGCGCTACGTGGGCCAGGACCACTACGACACCGCGGTGCGTGTGAAGCAGATCCTGCAGCGCAACAAGGAGCTCCAGGACATCATCGCGATGCTCGGCGTCGACGAGCTCTCCGAGGAGGACAAGGTGATCGTCTCGCGCGCTCGCCGCATCCAGCAGTTCCTCTCGCAGAACACCCACCTCGCGAAGCAGTTCACCGGTGTGGACGGCTCGGACGTCCCGCTGAAGGACACCATCGAGGGCTTCAAGGGCATCTGCGACGGCGAGTTCGACCACATCACCGAGTCGGCCTTCTTCAACGTCGGCGGCATCGACATGGTGCTCGAGAACCAGCACCGCATCGACAAGGAGCTCGGGGCGTGAGTGCTCTCGAGGTCACCTTCGTCACCGCGGACCGCACGGTCTGGAGCGGCCGCGCCGCACAGGTCGTGGTCCCGGCCGTCGACGGCTCGATGGGCATCCTGCCGCAGATGCAGCCGACCCTCGCCATTCTCGGCGACGGCGCGGTGCGCATCCTGGCCGAGGACGGCACCGCCACCGAGCGCGTGGTCCACGGCGGCTTCGTCTCGGTCGACTCGGATGTCGTGACCATCGGCGTGGACGACGCCGAGCAGGTCGACGCCCAGGCGCGCTGATCCGCGACCGACTCCGATGAACCATGTGAGCATCCCGATCCTCCTGCTGGGGATCGGGATGCTCGTCGTTCTGGCGGCGGGTGCGATCGTGCTGCGGCACGTGGGGCTCAGCCGCCAGCGCGGCGCGTTCGACTGCACCCTGTGGCGGTCCGCCTGGGTGGGCGGGACCAGTTGGCAGCACGGCATGATGCGCTTCGGCCCGGACCGGCTCCGCTGGTTCCGGGCCTTCTCGCTGCGACTGGGCCCGGAGGTGGTGATCCGCCGGGAGGAGATCCTCGACGTCCGCCGGGAGTTCCTGCCCCCGCAGCTCGACGGGGAGCCCGAGCGCTGCCTGCTCGAGTTCTCCCTCCTGGGGGAGCGCCGGCTCCGCGCCGTCGTCGACCGGGACTCCGGGGCGGCGATGACTTCCTGGCTCGAGGCCGCTCCCACCGGGATGGTGCTCGGCGACGCCGACTGATCGGTCGGCGACGACGCCGACGGGTCAGTCGGCGACCCGGACTCCGCCGCGCAGGACCTCCAGCGGCCGCAGCTCGCGGTCGACGAGGACCGCGTCGGCACGACGACCTGCCGCGAGGGAGCCGATCCGGTCCTGCTGCCCGAGCACTTCCGCGGGCACGAGGGAGGCCGCGCGGACCGCGTCGACCAGGTCCACCCCGGCCTCGAGCACGGCGCAGCGCACCACGTCGAGGAGGTGCGCGGTGCCGCCCGCGATCGCCCCCTGCTCGGTGAGGGTCGCGACGCCCTCCGCCACCGTGACGTCCAGCGACCCCAGCCGGTACTTCCCGTCGGGCATGCCGGCGGCGGCCATCGCATCGGTCACCAGGACGACCGCGCCCTCCGCGGCGACGGCGAAGACGTGGGCGACGGTGCGGTGGTCGAGATGGACGCCGTCCGCGATCATCTCCACCACGAGCTCCCCGCGGGAGGCGGCGTCGAGCGCGGCGAGGGCCGGCCCCGGATCGCGGTGGTGGATCGGCCGCATCCCGTTGAACAGGTGGGTCGCGGTGGGGCGGGGGGAGCGACCCTGTTCGCGGCGCAGCTCCCGACGGGACCGCGCCACGGCCTCCGTCATCGTCGCGCTCGAGCCGTCGGTGTGCCCGAGCGAGGGGATCGCGCCCACCTCGGCGAGGGCGTCGATCACGGCGTCGGCCTGCTCTGCCTCGGGGGCCACGGTCATGGTGGCGAGGGCGCCGCCGGCAATGTGGGCGAGCTCCCGCACGAGGTCGGCGTCCCCGGCGACGATGTGCTCGGGGTTCTGGGCGCCGCACCGGGCAACGGAGAGGAAGGGGCCCTCGAGGTGGATGCCGGCGATCTCGTCGTCGGCGGCGAGGCGGGCGAGGTCCGCGACCCGGGCGCGCAGCGTGTCGGCGTCGGCGGTGACGAGGGAGGCGACGAGCGAGGTGGTGCCGTGGCGACGATGCTCACGCACCGCGGTGAGCATCTCCGCGGCATCGGCCGCATCGGGGAAGGAGGCTCCGCCGCCGCCGTGGCAGTGGAGGTCGACGAGCCCCGGCAGCAGCAGTCCGTCGTGGGCCCGCTCGGCGAGAGCCGTGTGCTCGGGGGACGCCGGCGCGGCGCCCGCCCAGACGATGTGCTCGCCGGTGATGAGCACGAGCGCGTCGGGGACGAGGCCCTGGGGGAGCACGGCGGTGCCGCGGAGGGCAAGGTCGACCCTCAGCGGCGTGGACCGATCGGCGAGCGTGCTCATGGGTCTCCGGACGCGAGAGGGGGGAGGGGTCAGAACAGGCGGGACTCGACGTCGTCGATACCGCGCAGGGCGTCGTAGTCGAGGGTCACGCAGTCGATGCCGCGGTCCCCGGCGAGGACGCGCGCCTGGGGCTTGATCGCCTGGGCGGCGAAGATCCCCCGCACCGGGGCGAGCAGCGGATCGCGGTTGAGCAGCTCGAGGTAGCGGGTCAGCTGCTCGACGCCGTCGATCTCCCCGCGGCGCTTGATCTCGATCGCGACGGCGCGGCCCTCGGGATCGCGCGCGAGGATGTCGACCGGACCGATCGCAGTGCCGTACTCGCGGCGCACGAGCGACCACCCGCTACCGAGGGTCTCGATGTTGTCCGCGAGCAGCGCCTGGAGGTGCGCCTCGACGCCGTCCTTCTGCAGGCCCGGATCGACGCCGAGCTCATGGGCGGAGTCCTCGTAGGTCTCGTGCAGGCGCACCCGGAGGCGGTCGCCGGTCTTGTCGTGCACCACGTCCCACTGCTCGAGCCAGTCGCCCTCGGGATCCGCCGCGGCCTCCTCGGCGCTGCGGGTGCTGGTCTGCAACGTCGCGGGCGGGCTCATCCAGTTCAGGGGCTTGTAACTGCCCCCGTCGGAGTGGACCAGCACGCTGCCGTCGGCCTTGACGATCAGCAGGCGCGGAGCCAGGGGCAGGTGGGCGGTGAGTCGACCGGTGTAGTCGACGGAGCAGCGGGCAACGACGAGACGCACCCCGACAGAGTACGTCAGGCCACCTTATGAGACGCCGATGAGACGCTCATGAGAGGGTCTTTACCCAGGTGGAGGACCTCACGTGGAGGTATCCCCGGCGGGCTCGTCCGCCTATCGTGGACGGGTCCACCACCTCGTGCCCGGTCCGGGCCGCCTGATACGGAGCTTCCACGTGCAACGACTCCTCGCCGTCCTCCTGGTCCTGCTCGGACTGATCGGACTGGTGCTGGGCCGCCTCGGCGAGACCACCTGGGCCCCCGACACCGAGACCACCGCGACCGTCTCCCTCTCCGATCCGGGGCCCGCGGTGCTCATCGATCCCGGCGTGCTCTACGTCGGCGGCGAGGAGGGCACCGTGACCATCGAGGGCGCGAGCGACGTCTCGATCATCACCGCCTCCAACGCCGACCTCGAGGCCTACCTCGAGGGCACCCGCTACACCCGCATCACCGGGGCGAGCGACTGGACCACCCTGAGCACGCAGGAGGTCAACCCCGACGGGTCCGCCGAGCTGACCGATCCGACCACCTCGGACCTGTGGCGCTCCGTGGAGACCACCCCGAGCCCCGCGACGATCGACGTGGCCGACTTCCACGCCGGCGAGCACGGAGAGAATGCGCAGGTGTACCGCGCGATCCTCGTCGTCACCGACGGCACCGCCCCCGGAGCGGACCAGGTCTCGATCACCTGGCCCGTGCACGACGAGAACGAGTGGGTCCCCTTCGCCTACGCCGGCGGTGCGGCCGTCGCCGTGATCGGCTTGGTGCTCCTCGTGGTCTCCCTCGGAGGACGCCGCGGCGAGCGGCGCGACGAGGACGAGATCGAGGAGACGGAGGAGAGCGACGCCCTCGAGGGCGCGGAGCCGGGTGCGTCCGCTCCGATCGTGGTCGGCGGGTCCGCGGCGGCCGGCGCCGCGGGCGATGCCGACGACCGGGCGGAGGCCGAGGACGCCGACGCCTGGTCCGTCGCCGGGGCGCCCGCTGACCGCGCCTCCGCCGACGGCGAGGACACCGCGGTGCTCGCGCCCGTCGAGGCCGAGGACCCGGCAGACGCCGAGTCCGCAGAGACCGCAGAGACCTCGCTGACCGCCGGTTCCGATAGCTCCGCCGATGCCGACGCGTCGTCCGATGCTGACTCGTCCACCGAGCTCGCTCCGTCTGCTCCGTCCGACCCGTCCGCGGAGTCCGACGAGCAGCCCGCTCCGGGGCAGGAGCCCCGATGACCCGGCCCGCTCCGCACCCGCCCCTGAGGAAGGACCTCACGATGACTTCTCGCCCGCTCGCCCGCCGCAGCCTCTTCGCGGGCTCCGGTGCGCTCCTCGTCGGCGGCGTCCTCTCCGCCTGCGCCTCCGAGCCGGAGGCACCGCCCGCCCCGCCCGCCGGACCGGAGATCGCTGAGCCCACCCCGGCGCAGACCACCGAGCAGCTCGACGCCGTCGTCGCGGAGATCAGCACCGCGGTGACCGCGGCCGACGAGGCCCGCGACCCCGCCCAGCTGGCACCCCGCGTCATCGGCTCCGCGGTCGAGTTCCGCACCGCCGCCTACGCGCTGATCGCCAAGGCCGAGGAGTGGACCGCACAGCTCACCGTGCCCGGGGCCGCCCTCGTGGTGCCGATGTCCACGACCGGCACCGACTTCCCGCGCACCGCGATCGGCCTGGTCGAGAACTCGGCCGCTGACGGCGTGCCCTTCTTCCTCGCCCTGCAGCAGGCCGACGCCCGCTCGCCGTACACCACCTGGGGCTGGGCCCAGCAGGCGGTCGACGTGGCCATGCCCACCGTCGCGGACGCCGCCGTCGGCTCCGAGGCCGTCGCGATCGACGCCGCGGACCTGGTGATGACCCCCGCGGAGGCGCTGGCCCTCTACGCGACGGTGCTCACCGACGGCGACGCGAAGGATCCCGAGGACCAGCTGGCCGTCGACCCCTTCATCACCTCGCGGCACAGCGAGATCCAGGAGGAGCGCAAGGCGCTCAACGCCGGGGTCGAGTGGGACGAGGGCGCGACCATCCGCGAGACCTACGCGGTGCGCGAGGACGAGTTCGCGGGCCTGCGCACGGACGACGGCGGGGCGCTCGTCATGGGCACCCTCACCTCCACCCGCAAGGTCACCATCAAGGACGGCGCGACCATGCGCTACGCCGAGGACAACGCGTACACCAAGGTGGTCGGCACCCGCGAGTTCACGAAGGAGTTCGTGCGCACCTTCGGCACCCACGTCGCGCTGTACATCCCCTCGGCCGAGGCCGGCGGGCAGGTCCAGCCCGTCGGGGCCACCCTCACCGCGCTCACCGCCACCGGCTCCTGAGACGGAGGGCGCGACGACGCACCCGGGGAGAGTTCCCTAGACTGTCAGGGTCCTGAACCCGTCGAAGGAGCTTCTCCGTGACCGATCCCTACGGCATCATCGATCTCGCCGCCCTCAAGCAGCCCGCCGACGGCGGCGCCACCGCGGGGGAGGCCTCCGCGCACGAGGTGACGGTCACCGAGCAGGGGCTGCAGCAGATCGTCGCGGACTCGCAGCAGGTCCCGACCCTGCTCCTGGTCACGAGCTCCCGCGTGCCCGAGGGCGCCGGCTTCCTCGCCTCCCTGCGCCGCGGCGTGGACGCCCACGCCGGGGCGGTCCGCCTCGCGGTGGTCGACGCCGACACGCAGCCGCGCGTCGCCCAGGCGCTCCAGGTCCAACAGCTGCCGAGCCTGCTGCTGCTCCTGCTCGGCCAGGTCCAGCCGATCGTCGCCGGGGTGCTGCCCGACGGCGAGATCGACACGCTGCTCACGCAGGTCCTCGACCTCGCGCGCCAGCAGGGCCTCGAGGTGCCCGCGGGCGAGGGGTCCGAGGGCGCCGAGGAGCCTGCCGCCGAGCCGCTGCCGCCGCTCATCGCGGAGGCCTACGAGGCGATCGACCGGGGCGACCTCGACGGTGCCGTCGCCGCCTTCGAGAAGCATCTGCGCGAGAACCCCGCCGACGCCGAGGCGCGGACCGGACTCGCCACCGTCACCCTCATGCGACGCACGCAGGGCGTCGATCTCGACGAGGTGCGCCGGGCGGCCGCCGAGAAGCCCGGCGATCTCTCCGCCCAGATGCTCGCCGCCGATGTGGACATGCTGGGCGGTCATGTCGACGATGCCTTCGGGCGTCTGCTGGACCTGCTGCGCGGCGCCGATCAGGACACGAAGGACGCGGTCCGCACCCGCCTGCTCGAGCTCTTCGAGATCGCCGGCACCGAGGATCCGCGCGTCGGACCCGCCCGCAAGCGCCTCGCGAACCTCCTGTTCTGAGGCGCCTGCCGGCGGGCGGGACTCAGCCGGCGCGCAGCCGCTCGGGGATCAGCACCACCGCTCCGAGCGGCGGGACCGACAGCCGCACGGAGTGCTCGCGACCGTGCATCCCCACCGGCTCGGCGTGGACCCGGCCGAGGTTCCCGACCCCGCTGCCGCCGTAGACCGGGGCGTCGGAGTTGAGCACCTCGAGCCAGGTCCCGCCCTCGGGCAGCGGGATCCGGTGCTCGTGCCAGGCCTGCGCCGAGTAGTTCAGCACCACGACCACGGGGTCGCCCGCCTGGTCCCGGCGCAGGTAGGCGAAGACGTTGTGGACTGCGTCGTCGCCCAGCAGCCACTCGAAACCGCCCGGATCCTGATCCCGCTGGTAGAGCGCGGGCAGCTCCCGCTGGAGGGCATTGAGGTCCTTGACCAGCTGGTGGGTGCCGCGATGCACCGGGTACTCGAGCAGCCACCAGGGCAGGCCCGCCTGCTCCGACCATTCGGTGCCCTGGGCGAACTCGGTGCCCATGAACAGCAGCTGCTTGCCGGGATGCGTCCACTGCAGGGCGAGAGTCGTCCGCAGCGTGGCCGCCTGCTGCCAGTCGTCCCCCGGAGCCTTGCGCAGCAGGGAGCCCTTGCCGTGCACGACCTCGTCGTGGCTGATGGGCAGCACGAAGTTCTCGGAGTATTGGTACACCATTGCGAAGGTCATCTCGCCGTGGTGGTACTGGCGGTTGATCGGGTCCTGACCCACGTAGGCGAGGGTGTCGTGCATCCAGCCCATGTTCCACTTGAAGTGGAAGCCGAGCCCGCCCTCGGAGGTGGGCCGGGTGACGCCGGGGAAGGACGTGGACTCCTCGGCGATCATCACGATGCCGGGGGCCCGTTTGGCGGCGGTCGCCGTGGCCTCCTGCAGGAAGCCGATGTTCTCCAGGTCCTCGCGTCCGCCATGTCGGTTGGGGATCCACTGCCCCTCGGCGCGCGAGTAGTCGAGGTACAGCATCGACGCCACCGCGTCGACCCGCAGGCCGTCCACGTGGAACTCCTCGAGCCAGTAGCAGGCGTTGGCCACGAGGAAGTTGCGCACCTCGTGCCGGCCGGTGTCGAAGACGTACGTGCCCCAGTCCGGATGCTCGCCGCGGCGCGGGTCGGCATGCTCGTACAGCGGGGTGCCGTCGAAGCGCGCGAGCGCCCACTCGTCCTTCGGGAAGTGGGCGGGGACCCAGTCCAGGATGACGCCGATCCCGGCCTCGTGCAGGGCGTTGATCAGATGGCGCAGCTCGTCGGGGGTTCCCAGCCGGGAGGTCGGGGCGTAGTAGCCGGTGACCTGGTAGCCCCACGAGCCGCCGAAGGGATGCTCCGCGACGGGCATGAACTCGACATGGCTGAAGCCCATCTCGCGCACGTAGTCCACCAGCTCGACGGCCAGCTCGCGGTAGCCGAGCCCGGGGCGCCAGCTCGCGAGATGGACCTCGTAGACGGACATCCGGGTGGCGAGCGGATCGTGGTCGGCGCGCTCGGCGAGCCAGGCGTCATCGCTCCACTCGAAGTCCGAGTCGGTCACGATCGATCCGGTCGCCGGCGGCACCTCGGTGCGTCGGGCCATGGGGTCGGCCTTGTCGCGCCAGGTCGAGTCGGCGCCGAGGATCCGGAACTTGTACACCTCGCCGACGCCGACGCCGGGCACGAAGATCTCCCACACGCCCGAGGCTCCGAGGCTGCGCAGCGCGTGGCCGCGTCCGCGCCAGCCGTTGAAGCCGCCGACGACCTGCACGGCGCGGGCGTTGGGGGCCCACACCGTGAAGGAGGTGCCCGCGACCCCGTCGAGCGTGCGCACGTGCGCGCCGAGCGCCCGCCACAGCTCCTCGTGGCGGCCCTCGCGGATGAGGTGCAGGTCGAGCTCGCCGATCGTGGGCACGAAGCGGTAGGGCTCCTCGAGGTCCACCGGGTCCGCGCCCTCGGACCACGTCACCCGCACCAGGTAGGAGGGCAGGTGGGGCTGCGGCAGGACCGCGGTCCAGATGCCGTCGTACTCATGCTCCATCGCCGCGGTGGTGCCGTCGGGCAGGAGCACCGCGACCTCGTGCGCGAGGGGCTTGAGGGTCCGCACGGTGACGGCGCCCTCGTACTCGTGCGCGCCGAGCACGGAGTGCGGGTCGTGGTAGCTGCCGGTGGCGGCCGCCCCGAGCTCATGCTCCCCGAGCGGCATGCGCGGTGCGGGGCCCGGAAGTCCGTCGGTGCCCTGGGTGGTCGATGCCATGTCAGCTCTCCTCGGGATGGATGATGCGCAGGACGTGCGCCGGCCGGTCGGCGGCGCGGAGGATCACATAGGGCGCCGCATCCCAGCGGAACCGCTCCCCGGTCAGCAGATCCTCGACCTCGAAGGCCGTGGCACCGGGCTCCAGGCCCAGCGAACCGAGGTCCAGGCGCAGGGTCGTCCAGGCGTCGCGGTCGTGCTCGGTGAGGGACACGACCAGCACCGTGTCCGGCGCGCCGGTCCCGGAGGACGCCGCGTCGAGGTGCTTGGAGAAGACCAGAACCTGCGGGTCCTCGGCCTCGTGGAAGGAGATCGCGGTGAGCGACTGCAGAGCCGGGTGCTCGCGCCGGATCCGGTTCAGCGCGGTGAGCAGCGGCTGCAGGCTCTCCCCGCGGGCGAGCGCCCCGGCGTGGTCGCGGGGCTTGTACTCGTACTTCTCGTTGTCGATCTGCTCCTGCGCCCCCGGCCGGGGGACGTCCTCGACGAGCTCGTACCCGGCGTAGATGCCCCAGGTGGGCACCAGGGTCGCGGCGAGGATCGCGCGCAGCGCGAAGGCCGCTCGCCCGCCGCCGCTCATGAACGGGGTGAGGATGTCGTGCGTCGTGGGCCAGAAGCTGGGGCGCATGTACGGCGCGGCCGCGACGAGTTCCTCGAGATACTCGCGCAGCTCCTCGGGGGTGTGGCGCCAGGTGAAGTAGGTGTAGCTCTGGTGATAGCCGACCTTGCCCAGGGCATGCATCATCGTGGGCCGGGTGAAGGCCTCCGCCAGGAAGATCACCTCGGGGTGCTTCGCGTCGAACTCCGCGAGCAGCTCCTCCCAGAAGCGCACCGGCTTGGTGTGCGGGTTGTCGATGCGGAAGAGGGTGACCCCGTGGTCGACCCAGTGCTCGAGCATGTCCCGGATCGCCGCGTAGAGGCCCTCGTAGTCCGTGTCGAAGCTGAGGGGGTAGATGTCCTGGTACTTCTTCGGCGGGTTCTCGGCGTAGGCGATGCTGCCGTCGGAGCGGACCACGAACCACTCCGGATGCTCGGCGACCCAGGGATGGTCGGGGGAGCACTGCAGGGCGATGTCCAGGGCCACTTCGAGCCCGAGCTCCTGCGCCCGGGCGACGAAGGCGTCGAAGTCCGCGAGCGTCCCGAGATCGGGGTGGATCGCGTCGTGCCCGCCGTCCGCGGAGCCGATCGCGTACGGCGAGCCGGGATCGCCGGGCTGCGGCTCGAGCGTGTTGTTGCGGCCCTTGCGGAAGGTCGACCCGATCGGATGGATCGGGGTGAGGTAGGCGACGTCGAAGCCCATCTCGGCGATCCGGTCGAGGGACCGGGTCGCGGTGGCGAAGGTCCCGGAGGTCCAGCCGACTCCCTCCTCGAAGCGCGCGCCTTCGGAGCGGGGGAAGAACTCGTACCACGAGCCGTAGAGCGCCCGGCGGCGATGCACGATCAGACGATGGGGACCGGAGACGGTCACGCCCTCGCGCAGCGGCCGGACCGTCATCAGCCCGCGGAGGTCCTCGGCGAGCGCCGGGGCGACGCGGGCGGCGGGGGAGAGGGAGGAGCTGCGCAGCGAGGCGAGGGCCGCGCGGACCACGGGCCCGTCGGCCTCGGGGCGGGTGCCCGCGGTGATCTCCGCGAGGATCGCCTCGAGCACGACGGCGCCGTCGGCGCAGACCAGCTCGACGTCGAGGCCCGCAGGGATCTTCACCTCGGCGACATGGGCCCAGGTCGCATACGGCGCCGAGAAGGCCTCGACGCGGAAGGACCAGTGGCCGGTGGCGTCCGGGCGCACCGGCGCCTCCCAGAGGTCCAGGCCAGGGTTCGTCGAACGCATGGGGGTGACGGTCTCGGAGCCGTCCGGGGCGGTGAGCACCACCTGAACACCCATCGCATCGTGGCCCTCGCGGAAGGCGTTCGCCCGCACGGTGACCGTCTCGCCCTCGACGCAGGAGGCGGGGAAGCGGCCGCCGTCGACGACGGGCTGCACGTCCATGATCGGGATCCGGCCCACGCCGGCGTCGAGACCGTCCGGCCCGCCCGGACCGCGCGATGCGGCGGGGGCGGGCGCGATCGGCTCCGTCGCGGCTGACGAGACAGACAGCGCCGACGGGGCCGACGGGGTTGTCGGGTCCGCCGCGGCCGACGCGGTCTGGGGGGCCGGAGTCCCGCTCGACGCGGTGGGGTCGGTGGTCTCGGTCATGGCCTCTCCTGCCTGGCACCGCAGGGTGCCTGCGACGGTCACGGTGACACGCCTCACGATAGCGTCTGAGCAGGCTCCTGCGGACCGCGGGCCGGGAGTCCGAGCACCACCACCGAGCCCCCGGCGACCTCGAGCGAACCGTCGACGATCGGGGTGAGCGAGCGGTCCCGCGGACGCTCCGCCGCCGTGTCGAGCAGCACCCGTGCGGTGCCCTGCGGCCAGGGTGCGCGCGGCAGGCGGACCGTCGTCGGGCCCTCCTCGGAGGAGAGGATCACCAGCAGGTGCTCGGCGCCCTCGCGGCCCTGCACCGCGGGGCGGAGCATGGTGAGCAGATGACGGGAGGGGTCCATCCAGCTCCGGTGGTCCATCTCCTCCCCGTCGGCCCCGAACCAGGCGATCTGCCCGGCGTCCAGCGCCGTCGGATCTGCCGGTCGCAGGAAGTGCGGGGAGCGCAGCTGCGGATGCTCCCCCCGCAGGCGCAGCAGCTCCACGACCGTCTCGCGCAGCGCCGTGGCCCGGCCCTCGAGGCGCCAGTCGATCCAGGAGATCTCGTTGTCCTGGCAGTAGGCGTTGTTGTTGCCCCGCTGGGTGCGGCCGATCTCATCGCCCGCGGTGAGCATCGGGGTCCCCGAGGCGAGCAGCAGTGTCGCCAGCAGGCTCCGCGCGCTGCGCCGTCGTGCCGCCTCGATCTCCGCGGCGCCCTCCTGCGTGGCATCGACCTCGCCCTCGTGGCCGTGGTGGTAGGAGCGGTTGTTGGAGGTGCCGTCGCGGTTGTCCTCGCCGTTGGCCTCGTTGCGCTTGGTCTCGTACACCGTGAGGTCCCGCAGCGTGAAGCCGTCGTGGGCGGTGACGTAGTTGATCGACGCCCACGGGGAGCGCAGGCTCCTGCCCTCCGGCAGCTCGGGCGGGTCCTGCGCGGAGAACAGGTCGGAGGAGCCGGCGAGGCGGGTCGCGAGGTCGCGGACCCCGCCCACCCCCATCTCGCCGGTGCGTGCCCGGTGCCCGCGATCGGCGAGCCAGAAGGAGCGCACGTCGTCACGGAAGGCGTCGTTCCACTCGGCGAAGGGCACGGGGAAAGAGCCGGTCTGCCAGCCGCCCGTGCCCACGTCCCAGGGCTCGGCGATCAGCTTGACGGTGCGGAGCACGGGGTCCGTCGCGATCGCCCGCAGCAGCGGGTGGTCGGGGCGGAATCCGCGGTCGTCGCGGCCCAGGGTCGCGGCGAGGTCGAAGCGGAAACCGTCCACGTGCACCTCGGTGACCCAGTAGCGCAGCGAGGAGAGGATGAGGTCCATGACGTGGACCGAGCGCGGATCCAGGGTGCCGCCGGTGCCGGTCACGTCCTGGAAGGTGCCGCCGTCGGTCCAGTAGTACTCGAGGTTGTCGAGGCCCCGCAGGGACAGCGAGGGCCCGTCGGCGCCGCCCTCGGCGGTGTGGTTGTAGACGACGTCGAGGACGACCTCGAGCCCCTCCGCATGGAGGTTGCGCACCATGGTCTTGACCTCGTCGAGCACCGCCTGGGCGCCGGCCTGCTGCGCGGCCGTCGTGGCGAGCGAGGGATCCGGGGCGAAGTACGACAGGGTCGAGTAGCCCCAGTAGTTGGTCAGCCCCAGCCGCGTCAGGTGCGGCTCGTCCATCGCCGCGTGGATCGGCAGCAGCTCGACCGTGGTCACGCCCAGGCTGCGCAGGTACCCCGTCACCGCGGGATGCCCGAGCCCCGCATAGGTGCCGCGCTGCTCGTGCGGCAGATCCTCCTGCAGCCGGGTGAAACCCTTGACGTGCAGCTCGTACAGCACCGTAGCGTCCCAGTCGACGAGGGGGCGCAGGTCGTCCTGCCAGTCGAAGTCGTCGGAGACCACGACCGACCACACGGCGCTGTCCGCCGAGTCGGTCCTCGAGAGATCGTGCCCCTCGCCCACGCGATCCAGCATCGAGTCGACCTCGAAGGGGAAGAAACTGCTCAGCAGCGGTGCGGAGTGCGAGATGCCACGCGCCCACGGGTCCAGCAGCAGCTTGTGCGGGTTCGAGAACAGGCCCCGGGCGGGATCCCACGGACCGTCGACCCGCAAGCCGTACTCGGTACCCGGGACCATCCCGGTCACGTGGTCCCAGCGCAGACCGCCGTCGAAGTGGCGCAGACGCTGCCGGCGCTCGGCCGCCCCCTGCCGGATGCACAGGTCCACCGCCCGGGCCCGCGGCGCGGCGACGGCGAAGGTGCCCCGACCCTGCTCGTCCACCGAGAGTCCCGGCGACGTGGGGGCGACCGGGGGCGTGGCGCGGTCGAAACGATCTGCTTGCACGAGCGCATTCTCGCATCGGGCGCGCACCACGCCGGGGCGCTGGGAGGACGTGGCAGGGGGAGGGCGCTAGGATCGACCCGGCGCAGGTGGCCCGGATCACGGGCCTGCCCGCCCGTCGGCGTCGGGGGAGGGGCCCGCGCCGGGATCATGCCGCGCATGACCACTGCACGTTGACCGCACGAGAACCGCACGACGGGGGAGCCGCAGCACATGAGCATTCCACCCAGCCAGCCGCCCGCCCGCCCGGCCGGGCCCGCACCGAGCCCGGCCGGAGGGCCGGGTCGGCCTCCGTCGACGGGAGGGGGACGGCCCCCGGGGCAGTTCGCGCCCTCGTCCGCGGCGATCACGCCGCGCGACCTCGAGCGCAGCGGCGCGATCGTCTCGACCATCACCCGGGTCTTCCAGTCCCGCGTGGTCGGCCAGGAGAACCTGCGCCTGACGCTGCTCGCGGCGCTCGCCGCGGGCGGTCACGTGCTGCTGGAGTCGGTGCCCGGTCTGGCCAAGACCACCGCGGCGAGCGCGCTGGCGTCCTCGATCACCGGCTCCTTCGCACGCATCCAGTGCACCCCCGACCTGATGCCGAACGACATCATCGGCACCCAGATCTTCAACTACGGCTCGGGCACCTTCACCACGCAGCTGGGGCCGGTGCACGCGAACGTCGTGCTGCTCGACGAGATCAACCGCTCGAGCGCCAAGACGCAATCGGCGATGCTCGAGGCGATGCAGGAGCGGCAGACCTCGATCGGCGGCGAGGTGCACCGCCTCCCCGAGCCGTTCATGGTGCTCGCGACCCAGAACCCGATCGAGGAGGAGGGCACCTACGTCCTCCCCGAGGCGCAGATGGACCGCTTCCTCATGAAGGAGATCCTGACGTATCCGCGTCCCGCGGAGGAGCACGAGATCCTCGACCGCTCGACCTCCGGGAGCCTCACCGGGCAGCGCGAGGCCGTCGCCACGGTCTCCCTCGAGGACGTCCGCTTCCTCCAGGAGATGGTCGACGCGGTCTACGTCGATCCCGCCGTGAAGCGGTACATCATCGATCTGGTCTTCACCACGCGCGGCTCGGGCCCGCGACCGGTCCCGAACCTGACCCAGTCCGTGCGGGTCGGGGCGAGCCCCCGCGGCTCCCTCGCCCTGATGAAGGTCGGTCAGGCGCATGCGCTGCTGCACGGGCGCGACTACGTGACCCCGGACGACGTGCGGGCGATGCGCTACGGCGTGCTCCGTCACCGTCTCGTCCTCACCTTCGACGCCCTCGCCAGCGGCATTAAGCCCGAACAGATCATCGACGCGGTCTTCCACGCCGTGCCGATGCCCTGACCGGATCCGAGCAGGGGGCAGGGCGCATGGCGGTCTCGCTGATGACCCGGGTGAAGGCCCGGGTCGATCTGCACACCTCGAAGCGGGCGCGCGGACTGATCCAGGGGCGCGGCCGCTCGCTCTTCAAGGGCAGCGGCGAGGACTTCGACGACCTGAAGTACTACCAGCCCGGGGACAAGATCTCCGACATCGACTGGAAGGCCACGGCCCGCTCCGGCGAGCCGCTGATCCGCCAGTTCAACGAGGAGCGGGTGCGGCACCTGTCGATCGTCGCGGACACCTCGAGCGCGATGGCCGCGACCGCGGCCGACGGCTCCTCGAAGCGCGATGCGATGATCCTCGCGGCCGGCATGGTCTGCTTCCTCGCCCAGCAGTCGGGTGATCTCGTCGGACTCGTCGCCGGCGGCGAGAACCGGCCTATCCAGCTGCCCTCGCGCTCGAGCGACGGCCACCTGGAGATGCTGCTGCGCACCATCCAGCAGTCGACCACCGCCGCGGCGCCGTCGCCGGACAGCGCCTGGCTGCTCGAGCGGGCCTTCCGCGTCACCGCGCGCCCCACCCTGATGACGATCATCACCGACGAGGCCCACCCCTCGGTCGAGGACTTCTCCCTGCTCCGTCGCCTCACCACACGGCACGACCTGCTCGTGGTGCGCATCGCGGATGCCGACCCGTTGCTCGCCGGGGACCTCGACCACGAGGTCGTCGACGTCGAGAACCCGCGCGAGGTGGCCTCCCTCGCCCGCACCTCGGCACGGGTCGCCCGGGACGTCGCGGCCTATCGGCGGGCGCGCAGCGAGGGCATCACCGAGATGCTCGACCGCCTCCACATCACCCACGTGCTCGCGCAGGGGGAGACGACCGTGGTCGACGACATGGTCGCCATGCTGCGCTCGAGGGAGTACCGCCATGCCCGTCCCTGACGCGACCGCCCGGCTCGGCGCGCTGCTCGCCGCCCCCGAGCCCGAGATCATCGACCCGCCCCAGTACTCGATCGCATGGCTGATCCTCGCAGCGCTCTGCGTGCTGGTGATCGCCGCGCTGATCGTGGGCACCCTGAAGATCACCCGCGCGATCGAGAAGCGCATCGCCTACCGCTCGCGGCCCGACGAGGTGGAGGGACTCAAGGCCGAGTTCCTCCGTGCCGTGAACGACATCGCCGATCGCCACGAGGCGGGCGGGATCGAAGCGCGGGCCGGTCACCACGAGCTGACCGGGGTGATGCGCCGCTTCGTGCGCCGCACCACCGGACACGACGTGACCAGCCAGGACATCGCGACCCTCGTCGCCGATGAGCGGACCCGCGCAGTCGGGGAGCTGATCAGCGACCTCTACGAGCCCGACTTCGCCCGCGCCTCGGACGCCGAGCTGCGCGATTCGGTGCGCCGCGCGAGGGAAGTGATCCGCGCATGGTCATGATCTTCTGGTGGGTCACCGCCCTGCTCCTGATCGCCGCGATCGTCGTCTGGGCGATCACCTTCGTGAACCGGCGGGCGATGCGGAAGTCGCCCGTGCTGGTCGCGAACTCCCGCTTCCTCGACCGGGTGCCGAGCTTCGTGCGCGCCCAGCGCACGGCCCGGGTGGTGCGCGTGCTGCAGGTGGGCATCGCGGTGCTCGGCGTGATCGCCGCGAGCATCCTCTCGGGCCGCATCGCCTCCGAGCGGATCGAGACCCCCGAGTTCGCCTCCCGAGACATCGTGCTGTGCCTGGACGTCTCGAGCTCCATGTACCAGTACGACGCGGAGATCCTCGCGACCTTCGCCGAGCTCGTGGACGGCTTCGAGGGCGAGCGGGTGGCGCTGTCGATCTTCAACTCGACCAGCCGCACCGTGTTCCCGCTGACCAACGACTACGACCTGATCAAGCGCGAGCTCGAGGAGGGGGCCGAGGCGATCGACTTCGACGAGTTCGGCTATCGCGTGGGCAGCCGCGACTACTCGCAGGAGAAGGTGCGCCAGTACGTCGAGTTCATCGAGGGCACCCAGGGCATCCCCGACGAGGCCTCGGTGGTGCCCGACGGGCTCGCCTCCTGCGCGCAGGTCTTCGACCAGGCCGAGGAGGACCGCTCGCGGTCGATCATCTTCGCGACCGACAACGAGGTCAACGGCGAGCCGATCTTCACCCTGCAGGAGGCCACGGAGTCTGTCGCGTCGCGGGGCATCGACCTCTACACCTTCTACCCCGGCGCGTACGAGTGCGGGCCCGGCTGCTTCGAGGAGCTGCAGGAGGCCACCGAGGACCAGGACGGCGAGCTCTACGAGTCCTCGGACCCCGAGGCGATCCCGTCGATCATCAACGAGATCCAGAAGACCCAGGCCGAGGTGCTCGGGGCCAGCCCCACCGTGATCCGCACGGATCATCCGGGGACCGGCTTCGTGCTCACCTTCCTCTCCCTCGTGGCGATCCTGGCCCTGGGCTGGAGGGCGCGCTGATGCGGCTCGAGTTCCTGATGCCCCTCTGGGCCACGATCCCGCTCTTCGGCGCCATGCTGACCCTGTGCGTGGTGCTGCTGGTGCGGCGTCCCCGCCAGCGGAGGGCCTGGCTGCGGCGCCTGCTCATGGTGCTGCTGCTCGCCGTCGTCGCGCTGCGACCGGTCACCCCGATCGACGCCGAGCAGACCGAGCGGATGAACGCCAACGTCTTCTTCGTCGTCGACCGCACCGGATCGATGAACGCCGAGGACTACGCCGAGGGGCAGCCCCGCCTCGAGGGGGTGAAGGCGGACATGCAGCGGATCATGGGCATGACCGAGGGTGCGCGCTACTCGATCATCGCCTTCGACTCCTCGGCCACCTCGCAGCTGCCGTTGACCACCGATGCGGGGGCGGCGGCCGCCTGGATCGACACCCTCGAGACCGAGCCGACCGCCTATTCGCAGGGCTCGAACGTGGACCGGCCCCTGGCCACCCTCCTGTCCGAGATCACCACCGTGCGCGAGGAGGACCCCGACTCCCACGTCCTGGTCTACTTCCTCTCCGACGGGGAGAACACCGACGAGCGGGAGTCCGAGTCCTTCTCCGCCGCCCAGGGCTACGTCGACGGCGGGGCCGTGCTCGGCTACGGCACGCCCGAGGGCGGCCCGATGAAGGCGCAGGGCGGAGCGACCGACGGCGAGTACATCACCGACTCCTCCGGTCAGCAGGGCATCTCCATGATCGACAGCGCGCAGCTGGAGACGATCGCGGGCGAGCTCGGGGTGCCCTATCTCCACCGCACCGACCCCGAGGAGCCGATCGAGGGCACGATGGAGGGCATCACGCTGCGGCCCATCCCCTCGGAGGACTCCCGCGACGTGACCAGCTTCGAGGACTGGTACTGGGTGGCGTCGATCCCGCTGACCGCCCTGCTGATCTGGGAGCTGGGCGAGATGACCTACCGACTGCCGCGGAAGCTGGACCGCTACGACGTGTCAGGAGCACAGCGATGAGCACCTCCCTCGAGCAGCGCCCGGAGCCCGCCCCGGAGACCCCGACCCGGGACGAGTCCGCCGCCGGGCGCGACCGTCGCCCCTCGGGGGCGCGGCGCGACTACGGGCTGAACGTGCGCCGGCTGCGGATCACCCGGGCGATCGTCTTCGCGATCCTGGCCCTGCCGATCCTGGCGCTCGCCGGTCTGACCGTCCGTTTCGTGTCCATGCCGATCGCGCAGGCGCATCATCTGGCCGCCTACGAGGACGGCGACTACCCGGAGGCCATCGAGCGGCTCGGGCCGCTGGACAGGCTGAACTGGTTCGAGCCGTACATGCCCCATCTGGATCGCGGCACCGCCCTGCTGCAGCAGGGCGAGGACGCCGCCGCCGAGGCGGAGCTGCGCGTGGCGATGTCCGAGTGGGAGTCGCGCACCGACCTCAACGCCCCGCTGCACGCGCAGTGCAAGATCGCCAACAACCTCGCGATCTCCATCGAGCGCCAGGCGGACCTGCTCGAGGACCCGCAGCAGCGCGCCGACCGGCTCTTCGAGGCCGAGGAGATCCTCCAGCCCTGCCGCGGCGGCGGAGGCGGCGGCGAGGGCGAGGGCCAGGGCCAGGGCGGCTCCGGCAGCGGCAACGAGGACGAAGAGACCACCGAGGGGAACGGCGAGCGCGTGGAGGAGAAGCGCCGCGACGCCGACGAGGAGGCCGGCAACGATCCCGACGCCCGCGGCGGCGAGGAGCAGGGGGATGACGGCGGCACCACGCCGATGGACCCGGGCGAGCCGGTGCGCGAGGATCCCGAGGGCGACGGCCCGGACGAGGAGAAGCCCACCGAGGGCGACCCCGAGCAGCAGCAGAAGGACGAGGAGCTCGAGCAGCGCAACCGGGACGCGCAGGAGGAGGGCGGCGACGGCGAGGGCGACGGCGGCGCGCCGCAGGATCCGAGCAAGCCGTGGTGACCGCGGCGGACACCCACCCCGCGCAGCGCGCCTATCTCGACCACGCCGCGACCACCGTGCTGCGGCCCGCCGCCCGCGAGGCCTTCCTCGCGGCGTCGGCCGTGCACGGCAACCCCTCCTCGGTGCACGCCGCGGGCCGACGCGCCCGAGCCGTGCTCGACGAGGCGCTCGAGCGGATCGGCGGGCTGCTGGGCGTCCCGCGCAGCTGGCTGATCATGACCTCGGGGGGCACCGAGGCGGACAACCTCGCCCTCCGCGCCGTGCCCCGCGCCGTCGTGGCCCGGGATCCCCGGCGCACCGCCGTCGCGGTCGCCGCGACCGATCATCCGGCCGTGCTGGCCACCGCCCGCTCCCTCCAGGACGGCTCCCCCTCGCTCACCGCGCGGTTCCTCCCCGTCGACTCCTCCGGGCTGCTCCGGGACGAGGCGGTGCGCGAGGCCCTCGCCGACGGCACCGTCTCCCTGGTCAGCGCCGCCCTCGTGAACAACGAGACCGGCGCCCTGCAGGACCTCGCCGCGCTCGCCGCGGCCGCCCGCCCCCACGGGACGCTCGTGCACACCGACGCCGTCCAGGGGCTCGGCACCGCACCGCTGCCCGATCTCGCGGACATCGACCTGATGTCGCTGTCGGGGCACAAGATCGGGGCCCCCGTCGGCGTGGGCGTGCTCGTGGCGCGCCCCGAGGTCCCGTTCGCGGCGATCAGCACCGGCGGCGGGCAGCAGCGCGGGGTCCGCTCCGGCACCCTCGATGCCGCCCAGGCCGCCGCCTTCGCCGCGGCCCTCGAGGAGACGCTGCGGGAGAAGGCCGAGGAGACCGCGCGCGTCCGGGCTCTCGCCCGGCGCCTGCGTGCCGGGATCCGGGAGCTCGACCCCGGGGCACGGTTCACCCTGCCGGAGGACTCCCCGCAATCGGGCCACATCGTGCACGTGGTCTTCCCCGGCGCGGACTCCGACTCCCTGATGTTCCTGCTGGACGAACGCGGCGTGGACTGCTCCGCCGGCTCGGCCTGCTCGGCGGGCGTGACCCAGGCGAGCCCCGTCCTCGCGGCGATGGGCTTCGAGGGCGCCGACGCGCGCGGCGCGCTGCGGCTCTCCCTCGGCTGGACCACCACCGGGGACGATGTCGAGCGCGCGCTCGCGGCGCTGCCCGAGGCGCTCGCCCGGGCCCGCGCCGTCGGCTCCCTCTTCGGCTGAGCGCGCGGGGACGGTGACCGTCCGTACCGGACGCATCTCACGCCCCGCGAGCCTGTCGGCGGGCCCTCGCCTCCGTACACTCGATCGGGTGCACAGCGAGGAGGTGGCACCCCGATGAAGGTGCTCGCAGCGATGAGCGGGGGAGTCGACTCCGCCGTGGCGGCCGCACGCGCCGCCGAGGCCGGCCACGAGGTCGTCGGCGTGCACATGGCGCTGTCCAAGAGCCGCGACCAGACCCGCACCGGCTCGCGCGGCTGCTGCACCGTCGAGGACGCCTCCGATGCGCGCCGCGCGGCGGACAGGATCGGCATCCCGTACTACGTCTGGGACCTCTCCGACGACTTCCATGACCTGGTCGTGGAGGACTTCCTCTCCGAGTACGCGGCCGGACGCACCCCGAATCCCTGCGTGCGCTGCAACGAGCGGATCAAGTTCGCCTCGCTCCTCGAGCGCGCCACCCTGCTCGGCTTCGACGCCGTGTGCACGGGGCACTATGCCTCGATCCGCACGGACGGCCCCGGCGGGGCGCCCTCCCTCCACCGCTCCCGCAACCAGGCGAAGGACCAGTCCTACGTGCTCGCGGTGATGGGACCGGACGCGGTCGGCCGCTCGCTCTTCCCCCTCGGCGAGTACGAGACCAAGGACGAGGTCCGGGAGGAGGCGCGCGCCCGCGGCCTGGGCGTCTCGACCAAGCCCGACAGCTACGACATCTGCTTCATCGCGGACGGCGACACCCGCGGCTTCCTCGAGCGCAGCCTCGGGGAGGTGCCCGGGGAGGTCGTCGACGCCGACGGGTCGGTGCTCGGCACCCATCGCGGCACCCACGGCTTCACCATCGGCCAGCGCAAGGGCCTCGGTCTCGAGCGCCCCGCCGCCGACGGTGCCCCGCGCTACGTCGTCGACCTCGACCCCGCCTCCCGCCGCGTCGTGGTGGGCGCCGCCGAGCTGCTGTCGACCCGCGAGCTCGAGGCCGCGGACCTGATCTCCTTCGAGGAGCTGCCCGTGGGCCGCTCCGTCCGCGCCCAGATCCGGGCCCACGGCGAGGCCACGCCCGCCACCGTCCTCGAGTGCGACGGGCGGCGGGTGCGCGTCGCCCTCGAGCGGCCGATCCGTGGCGTCGCCCCCGGCCAGACTCTCGTCCTCTATGACGGCGACCGCGTGCTCGCCGCCGCCACCCTGGAGCACCGCGCATGAGCAGACTCGTCACCCTCACCGGGGACGGCACCTTCCGAGCACCCACCGCCGAGGAGGCGCAGCGGCTCGGCCTGCCCGAGGACCCGCACCTCGCCGCGCTGGTGCGCCTGCGCGCGCTGCTCGGCGACGACCTCGAGGAACAGATCGGGACCCGTCTCTACCTGCCCTCGGCGCTCGGCCTCGACGAGACCGACCACCTGCTGCCCGCGAGCCTCGCTCTGCTCGCCGAGACCACCGGCGACCTGGTCAGCTACGGCTGGCGCCTCGGGCCCGGCAGCGGTCGCGCCTGGCTCCACGCGCGGGAGCTGCGCGAGCGGATGCTCGACGCCGCGCGCATCGCGCTGCTCGGCTACGAGGGTCCGCTGATGGTGACGGCGCTCGGCCCCGCGACCCTGGCCGGGGCGACCTTCCTGCAGTCCGGGGAGCGGACGCTCGGCGACCCGGGCGCCGTGCGTGACCTGCCGATGCTGCTCGCGGAGGGCCTGGTCGACCATCTCACCGCCCTGCGGGAGCGGGTCCCGGGCGCTGCTCAGCGCGTGCTGCTGCGCGAGGACGCCGTCGCCGCGATCCATGAGGGGCGCATCTCCACGCCCTCGGGCCGCAGCCGCTACCCGGCCGTCCCCGCGCCGGAGATCGGGGCGCTGTGGCGGTCCCTGTTCGTCGCCCTGGGCGACTACGGGCTCGATGCCCGCTCCGTCACCCTGGGTGTCGGGGCGGACCTGCGCCTGCTCCGTGCGGCCCGCGAAGCCGGCGCGCGCCGGATGGCGATCGCCCCGCGGCGCCTGCCCCCGCTGTCCACCCCCGTCGGCCGCGCGCTCTGGGAGGGCATCGCGGAGGCGGCCGACGACGGCTGCGCTTTCGAGATCGTGGTCGATCCGCGGCCGGGTGGGCGTCTCGGCCCCGAGGTGGAGATGATGCTCGAGACCTGGCGCCGCCTCGGCCATGCGGAGGCCGATGCCGCCGGCGTCACCGTCATCGCCCACACCGGCGCCTCCCACGGCCTGCACACCGGGCAGGTCGACCCCTCGGCCCAGCCGGCCGTCTCGACGCTGCTGGACGAGGCGGCGCTCGAGGCGATGCTGCGGATCGCCCCCACCTGGGCGGAGCGCCTGGCCTCCTGAGCGGAGCGCCCCGTTTCCCGTGCGGGGCGGCGGGCACTCCGGCCCCGACCCGGTCGTCGGGGGCGTGCGCGACAATGGTCCGGTGAACGACGCCGCCCCGGACTCGCCCTCCCCGAACTCCCAGACCTCCTCGACCTCCTCGACGTCCTCGACGTCCTCGACGTCCTCGACCGTGCATCGCGGGACCGAGGACGCCCAGCAGCGCATCGCCGCCCTGACCGCGCAGATCGAGCAGGCCCGCGCGGACTACTACGAGCGCGACGCCCCGACGATGACCGACGGGGAGTACGACGCCCTCGAGAAGGAGCTGCGCGCCCTCGAGGCGGAGCACCCCCAGCTGGCCTCCGAGGACTCGCCCACCCGCACCGTCGGCGGTGCGGCCGCGAGCGGGCTGCCCACCGTCGTGCACGCCGAGCGGATGCAGTCCCTGGACAACGTCTTCTCGGTCGAGGAGCTGCGGGAGTGGTGCGAGCACGCCGCGACCGAGCTCGGGGGCGCGCCCCGCTTCCTCACCGAGCTGAAGATCGACGGCCTCGCGATCAACCTCCGTTACGAGGATGGGGTGCTGGTCACCGCCGCGACCCGCGGCGACGGCCGCACCGGCGAGGACGTCACCGCGAACGCCCTCCGCATCGAAGGCATCCCCGAGCGACTCGAGGGCGAGGGACACCCGCCGCTGGTGGAGGTGCGGGGTGAGGTGTTCATGCCCACCGAGGCCTTCGAGCGCTTGAACGCGCTGCAGGTCGAGCTGCGCGAGCGCGCCGTCGAGGAGGCCCGCACCCGCTGGGAGTCCCGCGCCGCGAGCGGTCGACGGGAGTTCGACGAGGCCCGTGAGGAGCTCGTCGCGACCCGTCGCTTCCCCACCTTCGCGAATCCCCGCAACACGGCCGCGGGCGGCCTGCGTCAGCAGCTCGACAAGAAGGACGGCCTCGAGCGGGAGGCGGGCGAGGCCCGCCTCGCGGGACTGCGCCTGACCGTGCACGGGCTCGGCGCCTGGCCGGATCCGCCGGTGGACTCCCAGAGCGAGGTGTACGAGCTGCTCGCCTCCTGGGGCCTGCCCACGAGCGCCCACCTCGGCGTGGCCGAGACCGTCGAGCAGGTCATCGCCTACGTCGAGCACCACGGGGAGCACCGGCACGACCTCGAGCACGAGATCGACGGGATCGTGGTGAAGGTCGACGCCTTCGCCCAGCAACGGGCCCTCGGCTCCACCTCCCGCGCCCCGCGCTGGGCGATCGCGGTGAAGTTCCCGCCCGAGGAGGTCACCACCAAGCTCCTGGACATCCAGGTGCAGGTGGGGCGGACCGGGCGCGTGACTCCCTTCGGGTTGATGGAACCGGTGCTCGTGGCCGGGTCGACCGTCGAGAAGGCGACGCTGCACAACCAGTTCGACGTCGAGCGGAAGGGCGTGCTGATCGGCGACACCATCGTGCTGCGGAAGGCGGGGGACGTCATCCCGGAGATCCTCGGCCCCGTCGAGTCCCTGCGCGACGGCTCCGAGCGGCCCTTCGTCATGCCGACCGAGTGCCCCGCCTGCGGCACCGAGATCCGGCCCGAGAAGGAGGGGGACAAGGACTGGCGCTGCCCCAACCGCCGCACCTGCCCCGCCCAGGTGACCGGGCGCGTGGAGCACGCCGGCTCCCGCGGCGCCTTCGACATCGAGTCCCTAGGCGAGGAGAGCGCGATCGCGCTGACCGATCCGGACAAGCGACGCGGCGAGGCCCTGGCAGCGCTCGCCGAGGGGCACGCGGTGTACCTGCCGATCCGGGAGGTGGCAGACACCGAGCTGGACGCTTTCGTGGTCGTGAAGAACGGCCAGGTCGTCCAGGGCACCGACGGGGTGCCGCTGCTGCGGATCACGGACGTCGACGACCCGCTCCTCCCCGCCCCGCAGCGGCCCGTGATCGACACCGGTGCCGACCTCTTCGACCTCACGGCCGAGGCGCTCTCCGAGGTGTTCGTCTGGCAGCCGGAGCGCCGCGACGGCGAGCCGACCGGGGACTGGCGCATCCAGCCCGCCTTCTGGACCCGGCCCCAGTTCCGTCACTACAAGCGGGACGGGGAGTGGCGGGAGGTCAAGGCGCCCGCCGCGCTGAAGCCCACCGAGGAGCTGATCGCCGAGCTGGAGAAGGCGAAGGCACAGCCGCTGTGGCGAGTCCTGGTCGCCCTCTCGATCCGCCATGTCGGCCCCGCCGCGGCGCGTTCCCTCGCGACGGCCTACGGCACGATGGACGCGATCCGTGCGGCGAGCGTCGAGCAGCTGGCGGAGACCGACGGCGTCGGGCAGATCATCGCCGAGGCGCTCGTGGAGTGGTTCGCGGTGGACTGGCATCGGGAGATCGTCGACGGCTGGGCGGCCTCCGGGGTGCGCATGGCCGACGAGGTCGAGGAGGGCTTCGTGAAGACCCTCGAGGGCCTGACGGTCGTCGTGACCGGCGGGCTCGAGGGCTTCTCCCGCGACGGCGCGAAGGAGGCGATCATCTCCCGCGGCGGCAAGGCCTCCGGATCCGTCTCGAAGAAGACCGATTTCGTGGTGGTCGGCGAGAATGCCGGCTCGAAGGAGACCAAGGCGCGCGACCTGGGGCTGCGCATCCTCGACGAGGCCGGCTTCGTGGCGCTGCTCGAGGGTGGCCTGGACGCCGTGGCCCTGCCGGAGGAGGAAGCGGCGGGGGAGAGCGGCGAGACCGCTGAGGAGCCCGAGGAGTGACCACGTGGATGCGCGGACTCAGTGCCTTCCCGCTCACCCCGCTGCGAGACGGAGGTGTGGATGAGGCGGCGCTCGAGGGACTCCTCGACCGGCTCGTGGAGGCCTCCGTCGACTCGATCGGCGTGCTCGGCTCCACCGGCGCGTACACCTACCTGACCCGGGAGCAGCGGCGCCGTGTGGTCGAGATCGCGGTCGGTCGCAGCGGGGACCTGCCGGTGCTCGCGGGCATCGGCCACTGCGCGACGGACGAGGTGCTCGCCCTCGCCGAGGACGCCCAGCGCGCCGGAGCCGACGCCGTGCTGCTCGCCCCCGTCTCCTACCAGCGGCTCACCGACGACGAGGTGGTGGGGCTGTACGAGGACGTCGCCCGCGAGCTGTCCGTCCCCCTGGTGGTCTACGACAACCCGGCGACGACGCATGTGGAGCTGTCGCTCGAGACCTATGCCCGGGTCGCAGCGCTGCCGCAGGTCGCCGCGGTGAAGATCCCTCCCGTGCCCGCGGGTCCCGCGGCGGCCCGGGAGCGCGTCGCCGCGGTGCGGGAGGCTCTGCCGGAGCGAATGCGGATCGGCGTCTCCGGCGACGCGGTCGGGGCGACCGGACTGCTCGCCGGGTGCGACCTGTGGTTCTCCGCCCTCGCCGGCACGCTGCCGGGACCGCTGATCGCGATCACCAGGGCTGCGATCGAGGGGCGGGCCGGGGAGGCGCAGGAGCTCTCCGCCCGTCTCGACGGGCTGTGGGAGCTGTTCGTCGAGTGCGGCGGCAGCCTCCGCGTCGTGGCCGCCGTTGCGCAGCAGTTGGGCCTCGTGGGCGGGCGGGTCCTTCCCCGGCCGCTGCGCCCCATCGACGCGGCGCAGCAGGAACGGGTCGCCGAGGTGCTCGCCGCGCTCGAGGGATGAGCTGAGGTTCCGGCGCTGTCCGCGACCTCACGCCTCCTGCGCGAGCGCGAGCGGCAGCACGGGACCGGACCCGGCCCGGCGGAGCAGACGGGCGGCGATCGCCATGGTCCAGCGGGTGTCGATTCGGTCGTCGACCAGCAGGATCGGGGCGCCGTCGAGCTCCTCGAGACGAGCCTGCAGAGCGGGACCCACGTCGAAGCGGTCCCAGAGGGCGGCCACGCTGAAGGCGCTGTTGCGGGCGCCGCGGAGCGGGGCGGCGTCGGCGGCGAGATCGAGCGAGCCGAGGTCCTCGAGCTGTCCGATGGAGGCGATGCCGGAGGCGAGGGAGGTCACGAGCTGCGGCCGGGTGGTCGAGGGGACGGCGAGGACCGCCGCAGGGCGCTCCTCCCAGTCCCAGTCCTTCAGCACCTCGACGATCCGCCCGCCGATCCGCTCCGGCACGACGGCGTCGACCGGGCGGCCGTCCTCGTCGGTGCGCAGCAGCTCCCGCAGCGGCACCGCCCATCCCAGGTCCGACATGCGGGCGATGACCCGGCCCTCCGCAGCGCGCTCGCCTTCGGGGATCCGGCCCTTCGGCGCCTCCGCGCCGAGCAACCGGTCCAGGCCCGAAGGCCAGCTGGCGCGCGGTTCCACGGGGACGCCGACGCGGTCGAGCAGCGCCGCCACGCGCGCCTCTGCCGCGTCCCGGTCCGAACCCTCGGCGGGGGCGGTGCCCGTCGTGGGGTCGCCCTCAGAGCCGCCGCGAGCGGCGGTGCTGGCCGCTGCGCCGGGAGCGGGGTACCAGGCACCAGCGCACACATCGCAGCGGCCGCAGGGCACGGCGGTGGTGTCGTCGAGCTGCCGGGCGAGGAACATCATCCGGCACTGCTCCGGGCCGCCCGCGAGCTGCTCGTAGGCGAGCATCGCCTGCTGCTCGTCGCGGCGGGCCCGGGCGACGGTCTCGTAGCGCTCGGCGTCGTAGTGCCACGGTGCACCGGTCGCGATCCAGCCGCCCTTGACCGCCTGCACCGCCCCGTCGACAGCGAGCACCTTGAGCAGCAGCTCGAGGGCGCCGCGCCGCACATCGACCCGGGCCTCGAGCGCGGGGGTGCTGAGGGGCGAGCCGGACTGGCCGAGCACCCCGAG
This sequence comes from Brachybacterium sp. B718/18, assembly GCF_055454375.1. NCBI lineage: Bacteria > Bacillati > Actinomycetota > Actinomycetes > Micrococcales > Dermabacteraceae > Brachybacterium > Brachybacterium sp. B718/18. Next base: position 245,557 of record NZ_JBVDDO010000001.1, read on the forward strand.
GACCTGCGCGGCGGACTCCTGCGAGGGCATCGAGGCCGTCGCGAAGTACTCCCAGATCGCCCGGTCCTCCTTGCCGGGGAGGAGGAGCACGTCCGCCCGGTCCGTGGCGCGACCGGCACGACCGACCTGCTGGTAATAGGCGACGGGGGAGCTCGGTGCCCCGAGGTGGATCACGAAGCCGAGATCCGGCTTGTCGAAGCCCATGCCCAGGGCGCTCGTCGCGGCGAGGGCCTTGACCTCGTTGCGCTTGAGCGCCTGCTCGAGCTCGGCCCGCTCCTCGGCGTCGGTGCGGCCCGTATAGGCGCGCACCCGCCGGCCGGGTCGATCCAGCAGCGCCGCGAGGTCCTCCGCCGCGGCGACGGTGAGGGTGTACAGGATCCCGGACCCCTCGAAGGCGTCGAGGTGCCGCACCAGGTAGTCGAGCCGGGCGCGATCATCTGACAGGGACAGCGAGCCGAGTCGGAGCGACTGCCGAGTGAGCGGTCCGCGCAGCGTCAGCACCCCCGAGTCGCCGTCGGCCGCGCGGGCACCGATCCCCAGCTGCTCGGCGACATCGGCCACCACGCGGGAGTTCGCGGTCGCCGTCGTGGCGAGCACCGGAACCTCCGGACCCATCTGCGCGACGAGGTCCCGCAAACGCCGGTAGTCCGGCCGGAAGTCATGCCCCCAGTCGGAGATGCAGTGCGCCTCGTCGATCACGAGCAGGCCGCAGCGGGCGATCAGCCGCGGCAGCTGCTCCTCCCGGAAACGGGGGTTGACCAGGCGCTCGGGGGAGACCAACAGCACGTCGATCTCGTCGCGGGCGAGCGAGGACTCGATGTCCTCCCACTCCACCGCGTTCGCGGAGCTGATCGCCGCCGCCCGGACACCGGCACGGGCCGCGGCGGAGACCTGGTCGCGCATCAGGGCGATCAGCGGGGAGACGATCAGGGCGGGCCCCGCCCCGCGGGCGCGCTGCAGATGCGCGGCGAGGAAGTACACGGCCGACTTCCCCCAGCCGGTGCGCTGCACGACGAGGACCCGTCGGCGGTCGTGCACCAGCGCGCGGATCGCCTCGTACTGGCCGTCGCGGAAGGCGGCGTCCTCGCGGCCGGTGAGGGCGCGCAGGGCGAGGAGCGCCTCGTCGTGCAGCGGGTCGGTCGGGGCGCCGAGCGCGGTGTCATCCATGCCCCCAGTCTCCCCGTCCGCCCCGACCGATGGGGCCCGGCGAGAGACGCTGTGGATGACGGCGCCGTGGGGAGGAGAGATCGTTCCTCCGGTTGTCCTGCGGCGATGCCGGCCGGATCGCGATCGCTGAGAAGGCTCTCATGCACTTCTCACTCGGAGCCGGGGTGCGTCTCATCACTCCCGATTACGGTGCCGGCATGTCCGCAGACGCTCTCCTCCCACCGCACGCACCGCCCGCCGCCTCGATCCCCGACGGTCCCCTCACCCGGGTCCTCGCGGGAGCCCTCGCCGCCGCACTGCTCGGCGCCGTCTCCCTGCCGATCCGCCGCTACGCCCGCCCCGAGGACGAGGTCCGGGACAGCTTCCCCTTCAGCCACTACCCGATGTTCTCCGCGACGCGGAAGTCCCACTACTGGGTCACGCACCTCCTCGGGGTGCGGCAGGACGGCACCGTCGCCCCGCTCCACTACTCCTACCTCGGCACGGGCGGGCTGAACGCCGTACGCCGCCAGGTCCGCCGCCGCGTCGCCGAGGGTGACGGCCAGGTCATCGCCGACCGGGTCGCCGCTCGCATCGCCTCCCGGGACCGAGTGCAGGACCGTGATGTCGTCCGCGTGCACGTGGTCCGCGGTCGCTACCTCGTCGCTCCCTTCATGGACGGCGCGGACCGCGACACCTTCACCTCCAAGCTCGATGTGCGCGGCAGTGCCGACGTGCCCGGCCGCGGGACGTCCTCGACGGACGTGCCAAAGACAGCAGAGGAGTCGGCATGAGTCTCCGCAGCCTGCTCCGCTCCGTCCCGGGCCCCACCGCCGAGGTCGGACGCCGCCTCGCCCCTCGCAGCGGTGCCGCCACCCCCGCCGTGCTCCGTCTCGCCGTCGGCGCGTACCACCTCTGGCACGTCGGCAGCCGTCGTCGGCTGTATCGGGGCGTGCACCGCACGGACCAGGAGAGCTTCGCCCCGGTGGGAGTCGTGCGCGTGCTGAAGCGACCTCTGCCCCCGGTGGTCGCCGACCGACTGGTGGATGCGTCCCTCGTGACCGGAGCGCTGGTCACGGCGGGCGTCGCGCATCGCGTGATCGGACCGCTGCACGCCGCGCTGCAGACCTGGAACTTCACCTACCGCAACTCGTGGTCGATGGTGTACCACCACGAGAACGCGCTCGTGCTGCACACCGTGGTGCTCGGTGTGGCCCCTGCCGCGGATGCCCTCAGCGTCGACGCGCTGGTGCGGGACGGACAGCTGCTGCCGCCGCGCAGGTCCTGGATGTACGGGGCGACGCCGATGGTGATGAACGCCGCCGTGGCCATGACCTACCTGCTCGCCGGCGTCGCGAAGCTCGTGCGCGGCGAGGGCGTGCGCTGGGCCGACGGGGAGCAGATGCGCGGTCAGGTGGCCTTCGACGCACTGCGCAAGACGATGCTGGGGGAGGAGCCGTCACCGGTCGGTCGCGCGCTGTACCCGCACGCCTGGATGTTCACCGGCATGGCGGTCATGTCCCTGGTCCTCGAACTGGGCGCACCGCTCGCGCTGGTGGACCGCCGCCTCGGGAGGGTGTTCGCCGTCGGCGCCTTCGCGATGCACTGGGGCATCAAGGTGATCATGCGGATCACGTTCCCGTACAACCTGTCCGGGGTGATGTACCTGCCGCTGCTGCTGATGCCGAGACCGGAGCGCGATCGCTGAGGCGCAACACGGTCCAAGGGGCGGTGCCGGCAGGTACGGCGCCGGCACCGCCGGGGATCAGTCCTGAGACTCGGCGTCCTGCCCGGTGCCCTCGGCACGTGCGGCGTCCGCGGCATCTGCGTCATCGGCGTCGGAGTCCTGCGCGGCGAGCCGGCGCAGGCGCTCGACGGTGGACTCGTCATCGCGCAGCGGGTCCTCCTTCGTCGCGAGGGCGCGACGCATACGGGCCTCGAGCTCCTGGGCCTCGCGGATCGCGGGATCCTCGGAGATCCCCTCCCCGTCCTCGGGGTCGTGCGAGGCGTAATCGATGTGGGGGTCGACGGACATGACGGTCTCCTCCGGCGTTGCCTGCAGGTCGTGGAGGCACGGAGTCTACCGCCGACCCCTACGATGCCCAGGTGAGCAGAGCACCCCGCCCCCTGACCGGACGCCCGCTCGTCGAGGCGCTGATCGGCGGTTGGCGACCCCTGGCACGACTCGATGTCGACGGCTTCGCGCTGCTGCGCTCCCGCGGCGTGACGCGGCGCGCCCACAGCGCCGTCGCGCACGACGCCCCCGACTCCCCGTCGGCCCTGCTCCGCGCCGTCGAGCGCATCGAGGGGCTGTGCGCCGCGGCGGGGGAGCCGGCCACCTTCCGCATCCTCGACCTCCACGGTCCGGCGCCCCTGGACGCGCTGCTCGCCGAGCGCGGGTACACCGTCGAGGGTCGAAGCGCCGTCCAGGAACTCGCTGTGGACCGCGCGCCCGCGCCGGTGCCCGCCGCGGAGATCCACGTCGGCGGACTCGACGAGGAATGGTTCGAGGCCGCCTGGCGCCTCGCACCGCGTCCGGGCGAGGAGGCGCGCCGCACCCTGCACGACATCCTCGCGGGCACCCCCGCGGTGCAGGTCCTGCTCCGTCCCGCCCCCGGGGAGGCGCCGGTGGCCGTCGGCCGGGCGGCTCTGGTGCAGACGGGTCGAGAGCGCACCGCCGTGCTGAACCAGATCGCTGTCGACCCCGCGCACCGCCGCCAGGGCCTGGGCCGGGACGTGTCGAGCACGCTCCTCGCGGTCGCCTCGGGGCAGGGCGCGGTCCGTGCCCTGCTCGAGGTCGAGGAGGACAACCCCGCCGCCCGCGCGCTCTATCGCGGCCTGGGCTCCCGTGAGGTCGGCGGCTACCACTACCGGGTGGGAGCCGCCCCGGCGGAGCACGCCTAGACTGTCGGCATGCCTTCGATCGGACGAGATGACGTCGCACGCCTCGCCGACCTCGCACGGATCCAGCTCACCGAGGAGGAGATCGCCCGCTTCGCCGGCGAGTTCGACTCCATCATGGACGCTGTCGCCTCCGTCTCCGAGGTCGCCACCGAGGACGTTCCGGCGACCAGCCACCCCATCCCGATGAACAACGTCTTCCGCGAAGACGTCGTCACCGACACCCTGAGCCAGGAGCAGGCCCTCTCCGGGGCCCCCGAGGCGCAGGACGGCCGCTTCGCCGTGCCGCAGATCCTGGGGGAGGAGTGATATGACCAGCACCGACATCCTGCGCCGCTCCGCGGCCGAGCAGGCCGCCGCGCTCGGGACCGGGGAGATCTCCTCGAGCGAGCTGACCGCCGCGCACCTGGACCGCATCGACGCCGTCGACGGCGACCTGAACGCCTTCCTGCACGTCAGCCGGGACGAGGCGCTCGCCACCGCGCGCGAGGTCGACTCCCTCCGCGCTGCGGGCGAGGAGCTGCACCCTCTCGCCGGCGTGCCCATCGCCGTGAAGGACGTGGTGGTCACCGAGGGGATCCCGACCACCGCCGCCTCCAAGATCCTCGAGGGGTGGATCCCGCCCTACGACGCGACCCTCGTCGAGAAGCTGCGCGCGGCGCGCCTGCCGATCCTCGGCAAGACCAACATGGACGAGTTCGCCATGGGCTCCTCCACGGAGTCCAGCGCCTTCGGCCCGACCCGCAACCCCTGGGACCGCGAGCGCATCCCGGGCGGTTCGGGCGGCGGCAGCGCCGCGGCCGTCGGCGCCTTCGAGGCACCCCTCGCGATCGGCACCGACACCGGCGGCTCGATCCGCCAGCCCGCATCGGTCACCGGAACCGTGGGCGTCAAGCCCACCTACGGCTCGATCTCCCGCTACGGCCTGATCGCCATGGCCAGCTCCCTGGACCAGGCCGGTCCCGTCACCCGCACCGTGGCCGATGCCGCCCTGCTGCACGAGCTGATCGCCGGGCACGACGCGCGCGACTCGACCTCCCTGCCGGATCCCGTCGGCGCCTACGCGGCCGCCGCGGGCCGCCGCGACGTCCAGGGCCTGCGCATCGGCGTCATCGCCGAGCTCGAGGGCGAGGGCTTCGCCCCGCTCGTCGGCCAGCGCTTCACCGAGTCCCTGGCCCTGCTCGAGCAGGCGGGGGCCGAGATCGTGCGGGTCTCCTGCCCGAACTTCGGCTACGCGCTCGGCGCCTACTACCTGATCATGCCGTCGGAGGCGTCCTCTAACCTCGCGAAGTTCGACGGCATGCGCTTCGGGCTGCGGGTCGTCCCCGAGGAGAGCCCCACCGCGGAGTCGGTCATGAAGGCGACCCGCGGAGCCGGCTTCGGCGACGAGGTCAAGCGCCGCATCCTGCTGGGCACCTACGCCCTCTCCGCCGGCTACTACGACGCCTACTACGGCAGTGCGCAGAAGGTCCGCACCCTGGTGCAGCAGGACTTCGCCGCGGCCTTCGAGCAGGTCGACGTCCTCGCCTCGCCGACCTCCCCGACCGTCGCCTTCCGTCTCGGCGAGAAGGTCGACGACCCGCTGGCGATGTACGCCAACGACATCGCCACCATCCCCGCCAACCTCGCCGGCGTGCCGGGGATCTCGCTGCCCAGCGGCCTCGCCGAGGACGGTCTGCCGGCCGGCATCCAGTTCCTCGCCCCCGCCCGCGGGGACGAGCGGCTGTACCAGGTGGGCGGCGCCCTCGAGGCGCTGCTCGAGGACTCCTGGGGCGGGCCGCTGCTGGCCCAGGCCCCCGATCTCACCGGAGGTGCGCTCTGATGTCCGCCAACGTCTCCGACCTCGTCGACTACGACGACGCGATCGACCGCTACGACCCGGTGCTCGGCATCGAGGTCCACGTCGAGCTCGGCACCGCCACCAAAATGTTCGACGGCGCGCCGAACATCTTCGCCGCCGAGCCGAACACCGCGATCACCCCGGTGTCCCTGGGCCTGCCCGGCTCGCTGCCCGTCGTCAACGGCAAGGCGGTCGAGTACGCGATCCGCATCGGCCTGGCCCTGAACTGCCAGATCGCCGAGACCTGCCGTTTCGCGCGCAAGCAGTACTTCTACCCGGATCTGACGAAGAACTTCCAGACCTCCCAGTACGACGAGCCGATCGCCCACGACGGCTGGGTCGACGTCGAGCTCGAGGACGGCGAGATCGTCCGGGTCGAGATCGAGCGCGCCCACATGGAGGAGGACGCCGGCAAGAACACGCACGTCGGCGGCGCCTCCGGCCGCATCCACGGGGCGACCCACTCGCAGGTGGACTACAACCGCGCCGGCGTGCCGCTGGTCGAGATCGTCACCCGGCCGATCCCGAACACCAAGGGGCGCGCCCCGGAGGTCGCGGCCGCCTACGTCCGCACCCTGCGGGACATCTTCCGGGCCCTCGACGTCTCCGAGGCGCGGATGGAGCGCGGCAACGTCCGCGCCGACATCAACGTCTCCCTGCGCGCGGACGCCGAGTCCCCGCTCGGCACCCGCACCGAGACCAAGAACGTCAACTCGTTCCGGTCGATCGAGCGGACCGTGCGCTTCGAGATCTCCCGCCAGGCGGGCATCCTCGACGACGGCGGCAGCATCGTGCAGGAGACCCGCCACTTCCACGAGGACACCGGCGAGACCTCCTCGGGTCGCCCCAAGTCCGACGCCGAGGACTACCGCTACTTCCCCGAGCCGGACCTCGTCCCCGTCGCGCCGAGCCGCGAATGGGTCGAGGAGATCCGGGCGGGCCTGCCCGAGCTGCCGGCTGCGCGGCGACGTCGCCTGCTGGGGGAGTGGGGCTTCAGCGACCTCGAGATGCGCGACGTGATCAACGCCGGCGCCCTCGACCTCATCGAGCAGACGGTCCTCGCCGGATCCTCCGCCCAGGCCGCCCGCAAGTGGTGGATGGGCGAGCTGGCCCGGACCGCCCGCGAGCAGGAGACCGAGCTGGAGGCCCTCGCGGTCACCCCCGCGCAGGTCGCCGAGCTGCAGGGCCTCGTCGATGAGAAGAAGATCAACGACAAGATCGCCAAGCAGGTGCTCGCGAAGGTCCTCGAGGGTGAGGGCGACCCCGCCGCGATCGTCGAGGCCGAGGGTCTCGCCGTGGTCTCCGACGACTCCGTGCTCACCGGCGCCGTGGATCAGGCGATCGCCGACAACCCCGACGTCGTCGCCAAGATCCAGGGCGGCAAGGTTCAGGCGATCGGGGCGCTCATCGGTCCGATCATGAAGGCGACCCGCGGCCAGGCCGACGCCGGCCGCGTCCGCGAGATCATCATGGAGAAGCTCGGCGTGAGCTGAGCCGGGCTCCGGAGGCGGCAGCCAGGAGCGCCGCATCCCGTCACGGGGTGCGGCGCTCCTGGCGTGTCCGGGGCGTCTGGCGTGTCCGGGCCGTCGGCCCGGCGCCCGGCCCACCCGGCTCTGAGGTACGCCACCTGAAAGGTCAACAGAAGGTCCGCGAGCGCCTTCGCGACCGTCGCGGACTGGTTCCCGGTGCTGCTCACCATCGCGGTGGTGCTGTTCGGCTTCTCGACCATCCTCGCGTACGCCTACTACCGCGAGCCCAGCGCGAAGTACCTCGTCGGCAGCTCGGCGCTGGTGCAGAACGGGTTCCGCATCGCCTGGGTGCTCGCCGTCGTGGTCGGCGCCGCGATCTCCCTGGACTCCGTCATCGCCTTCTCCGACGCGATCTTCTTCCTGATGTCGATCCCGAACCTGCTCGGCCACTACTTCCTCGCCCGGACCCTGCGCCTGGAGATCCTCCGTCACAAGTACCGCGTCAGCGTCGGCGCACTGACCGAGGTCGAGCCCGCGCTGCAGGTCGGCATGGGCGACCACGAGCCCACCGCGGAACAGATCGCCGCCGAGGAGCGCCGCACCCTCACCGAGGAACTGCGCCTGGCCGAGCTGCACCGCCAGCTCGCGGAGGACCGGGAATTCCCCGTCCGCGCCGATCACCACGACGACGACCTCGCCTGCCCGATGGGGGAGACGGATGACGAGGGCTGGAGCGGCGAGCCGGAACCGGAGAGCGGGAACCGCACTCCTGCGCCCGCCGGCACCTGAGTCCGACGGGACGAGGCGAGGTTCGCGGTCATGCTGTCCACGTCCGGATGCTGATATCCCCATCTCGCATCTCGGAGAGTAGACTCGCCCCATGCCTCAGCTCCGTTCCCGCACCTCGACCCACGGCCGCAACATGGCCGGCGCCCGCGCCCTTTGGCGCGCCACCGGTATGACGAGCGGCGACTTCGGCAAGCCGATCATCGCGATCGCGAACTCGTACACCCAGTTCGTGCCCGGCCACGTCCACCTCAAGAACCTGGGCGATCTCGTCGCGAGCTCGATCGCGGAGGCCGGCGGCATCTCCAAGGAGTTCAACACCATCGCGGTCGACGACGGCATCGCGATGGGCCACGGCGGCATGCTCTACTCGCTGCCGAGCCGCGACGTCATCGCCGACTCGATCGAGTACATGGTCAACGCGCACACCGCGGACGCCCTGGTGTGCATCTCGAACTGCGACAAGATCACGCCCGGGCACCTCATGGCCGCGATGCGCCTGAACATCCCGGTCATCTTCGTCTCCGGTGGGCCGTCCGAGTCCGGCAAGCCCGTCGAGGGCGTCACCGAACACCGCCTGGACCTGGTCGACGCCATGTCGCTGTCGGCGGACGACTCGATCACCGATGCGCAGCTCGCCGAGGTCGAAGAGAACGCCTGCCCGACCTGCGGTTCGTGCTCGGGCATGTTCACCGCGAACTCCATGAACTGCCTGACCGAGGTGCTCGGGCTCTCCCTCCCCGGCAACGGCACCACGCTCGCCACCCACGCCTTCCGCAAGGAGCTCTTCCTCGAGGCGGGACGGAAGATCGTCGAGCTCACCAAGCGCTACTACGAGGAGGACGACGAGTCGGTCCTGCCCCGCTCGATCGCCACCAAGGCCGCGTTCTCCAATGCCATGGCGATGGACGTGGCGATGGGCGGATCCACCAACACGATCCTGCACATCCTCGCCGTCGCGATCGAGGGCGGGGTCGACTTCGGCCTCGACGACATCGACCGCATCTCCCGGTCCGTGCCGACCCTGTCCAAGGTCGCGCCCAACGGCACTGCGCACGTCGAGGACGTCCACCGCGCCGGAGGCATCCCCGCGATCCTCGGCGAGCTCGACCGGGCCGGGCTGCTGGACCACGCCGTCCACACCGTCCACTCCCCGGATCTGCAGAGCTGGCTCGACGAGTGGGACGTGCGCGGCGGGAAGGCCTCGAAGAAGGCCGAGGCGCTGTTCCACGCCGCTCCGGGCGGGGTGCGCACCACCCAGGCGTTCTCCACCACGAACACCTGGGACGAGCTCGACCTCGACGCCGAGAACGGCGTGGTCCGCTCCGTCCCGCACGCGTACACGAAGGACGGCGGCCTCGCGGTGCTCAAGGGCAACCTCGCCCGCGAGGGTGCCGTGTTCAAGACCGCGGGCGTCACCGAGGACCTCTTCCACTTCGAGGGCACAGCCGTGGTCTGCGACTCCCAGGAGGAGGCGGTCCAGAAGATCCTGGACAAGACCGTGAAGGCCGGCGACGTGGTGGTCATCCGCTACGAGGGCCCGCAGGGCGGTCCCGGCATGCAGGAGATGCTCTACCCCACCTCCTTCCTCAAGGGGCGGGGCCTCGGCAAGACCTGCGCGCTGATCACCGACGGCCGCTTCTCCGGCGGCACCAGCGGCGTCTCCATCGGCCACATCTCCCCGGAGGCGGCCGAAGGTGGTCTGATCGGGCTCATCGAGGACGGCGACAAGATCATCATCGACGTCGACAAGCGCCTGCTCGAGCTCGACGTGCCAGGCGAGGAGATCGCCCGCCGTCGCGAGAGGAAGGGCCCGTTGCCGTGGCGTCCCGAGCACCGCGAGCGCCAGGTGTCGCAGGCGCTCAAGGTCTACGCGCACCTGGTCCGCTCGGCGACCTACGGCGCGACCCGCCGCCCGCTGGACTGAGCACGGGGCGCGAGGCGCGAATCCAGCGGTCGCTTTCGGACGCGATGACGGCGGGGGACCCGCGAGGCCCGGAGGGGGCTCGTAGGTCCCCCGCCGTCACGTCAGGGTGGGTGCGCCGCCGGTTCAGGCCCCCAGTGCGGCCTCGTAGCGCTCGAGTGCGATCTCGGCGACGAGCTCGTGGTCACCGAGGGGGGCGGCGACCGCATCGGCCCCGGCACCCGACACCAGGTCGTGGAAGTGCCCGGGGGCGAGCACATAGCTCGCGACGACCACCCGCGCACCGTCGGCCAGCCCCGTGCGCGCCGCGGCGACGGCCTCCGTGACCGACGGTGTCGCCGCATAGGCGAAGCCGACGGTGACCTCCCGCCCGAGTCGCGCGGCGAGCTGCCGCGCCATCTCCTCGACCTGGGCGACGCCCTCCGGATCGCGGGTGCCCGATCCCGCCATGACCACGGCGTCGCCGTCCCGCAGCCCTGCGTCGTCGAGGCGCTGCGCCATCACCTCGGCCAGGCGCGGATCGGGGCCGAGCGGTCCGGCGGCCGTCGCGGCACGGCCCGCGACCGCCCCGCCGATGTCGTCCTTGACGTGATAGCCGACCGAGAGGAGCAGCGGCACGACCACCGCCTGCACCGCATCCGCCTCGCGGGTGCGCATCTCGGCGAGCTCCGCATGAGCGGCGACCACGGCCGCGACATCCGGGGCCTGGACGTCCACGAAAGCCTCGCGCACGGGACCCGGCGCCTGCGCGGCGATCCGGGTCAGCAGGGCGCGCAGCACGTCGCGGCCCTCCCGTGAGCGGGTGCCGTGGGAGCAGCCGATCAGCACCGGCGCCGTGCCGGGCGGGACCGGTGCCGGGACACCGTCGGCCGGGTGCAGTTCCCCGACCTCGGTGCCGTCCGCGAGCGACTCCCGGCCCGCGCCGTGCGCCGGGGCGGCCGCCGCGGCAGTTCCGTCGTGCGGGTGCAGGAAGCCCGGGGCGGCGGTGCGCCCCACCACGATCACCGCCGGATGTCCGATGCCGGCCTCGGCGACCACCCGCTCGATGTCGGCGAGGGTGCCGCGCACCTCGCGCTGTCCCGGGAGGGTCGCCTCCTGCACCACCGCGACCGGGGTCTCGGGGTCGATGCCGTTCAGCCGGGCCTGGGCGACCAGTCGCGGCAGCCAGCCGACGCCCATCATCAGCACCGTGGTGGTGCCGGGGTCGGCGAGGGCCGCGAGGTCCGCGGGGCCCAGGTCGCCGTGGGCATTGACGATGTGCACCGCGACGGCGGTGCCGCGCTGGGTGACCGGCACATCTCCCGCCGCGGGTCCTGCGAGCGCCGAGGTCACCCCGGGCACCACCTGCACGGGGACGCCGGCGGCACGGCAGGCGAGGACCTCTTCGCCGCCGCGTCCGAGCACGAAGGGGTCCCCGCCCTTGAGACGCACCACGCGATGCCCGGCCTGCGCGGTCCGCACCAGAAGTGCCCCGATCTCCTCCTGCGGCAGCGCATGCGCCCCGGGGCGCTTGCCGACATCGATCACCTCGACCCCGTCCGCGAGCTCGCCGAGCAGCGAGCGGGGGCCGAGCCGGTCGGCCACGACCACGTCGGCCTGGCGCAGCAGCCCCAGTCCGCGCACCGTGATCAGGTCCCAGGCGCCGGGGCCGCCGCCCACGAGGGCGACGGTGCCGGGTTCGAGAAGGGCCTCGACCAGGCCGTTCGCGGACGGCCCGGTCTCGGACGGCCCGAGCTCGGGCAGCCCGCTCACGCCTCGCCGTCCTGCGGCCCGGTTCCCGGGCGCGGGGCGGTGGATACGTGGACCTGGCCGCCTCGGATCTCGACGTCGAAGACCGCAATCGGGTGTGCGGCGCCGCCACCGGCGTCGATCACGGCGCCCGTGTCGAGGTCCCAGGTCTGCTTGTACATGGGGGAGGAGAGGGTGGGGACCAGCCTCTCCTCCGACTCGCCCTCGACCGTGAGCCGGTGGGTCCCGACGAGGCCGCGGGAGAGGATGTGCGTGCCCGAGTAGGGGTCGAGCTGCTGGACGGCATGGACGCTGCCGTCATCCAGCAGGAACACCCCGATCTGGGTGCCATCGGGCAGGAGCGCTGCCGCGCCCCGCTCGGGGGTCAGGGCCTCGAGCGCGCAGATCGGCACGAGAGCGCCGGTGGGGGCGGTCATCACTGGTCCTCCTGGGAGATGTGTGCGGCGCCGGCGAGGGCGTGCTCCTTCGCCGCGAGCGGCGTCGGGAAGGTGGTGGCCGGGTCGTCCTCCGGTCGGGCCGGGCGGATCTGCTCGCGCTCGACCACGTAGCGCAGGCTCGGATCGTGCTGGTCGGGGGCGTTGAGGAAGGACACGAACTTCGCGCGGCGCTCGGGATCCTGCACCGCCTCCGCCCACTCGTCGACGTAGGAGTCGGCATGGCGCTGCATGGCGGCCTCGAGCTCCTCGCCGATGCCGAGGGAATCCTCGACCACCACGCGCCGCAGTTCCGCGATCCCGCCCGGGTACTCCTCGACCCAGCGCGCGGTGCGCTGGAGCTTGTCCGCCTGGCGGATGTACAGGATCAGGAAGCGGTCGATGCAGCGCTGCAGCGTGTCGTCGTCGAGGTCCTCGACGAGCAGCTGGGCATGGGCGGGCTGGGCGCCGCCGTTCCCGCCGACGTACAGGTTCCAGCCGCGATGGGTCGCGATCACTCCGACGTCCTTGGCCTGGGCCTCCGCGCACTCGCGGGCACAACCGGAGACGCCGATCTTCAGCTTGTGCGGGGAGCGCAGGCCGCGGTAGCGGGCCTCGAGACGGGCCGCCATCGCCGTCGAGTCGCCCACGCCGAAGCGGCACCAGTTCGTGCCCAGGCACGACTTCACCATCCGGAGGGACTTGCCGTAGGCGTGACCGGACTGGAACCCGGCCGCGACCAGCCGCTCCCAGATCTCCGGGAGCTGCTCGAGACGGGCCCCGAACATGCCGATGCGCTGGGCGCCGTTGACCTTCACGTACAGGCCGTAGTCCTTCGCGACCTGCGCGAAGGCGAGCAGCTTCTCGGGGGTGACCTCGCCGGCGGGCATGGCGGGGATCACCGAGTAGGTGCCGTCCTTCTGGATGTTCGCCATGACGTGGTCGTTGGTGTCCTGCAGCGAACCCAGCTGACGTCCCACCGGGTTGTGGCGGCGGCCGCTGAGCGCCCCGAGCGAGGAGAGGATCGAGGCGACCGTCGGGCGGCACACCGCGCAGCCGCGCCCCGCGCCGGAGCCGTGCGCGGCGACCACCTCGGTGAAGGTCTCCTGCCCGCCCTCCTCGACGAGCTGGTACAGCTCGGCGCGGGAGTGGTCGAAGTGCTCGCACAGGGCGCGGGACACCTCGACGCCGCTCTTGGCCAGCTCCTGGTTCAGGATCTTCGTGAGGGTGGGGACGCAGGAGCCGCACACGGTGCCGGCGGTGGTGCACTCTTTGATCGCGCCGACGGTGTGGCAACCCTGCTCGTTCACCGCATGACGCACGGCGCCGGCGGCGATGTTGTTGCACGAGCAGACCACCGCATCGTCCGGCAGCTCGGCGCCCGCGAGCGCGTCGCCGCCGCCCTCGGGGGCGATCACGGCCGACGGGTCCGCTCCGAGGGGACGCCCGGTCAGCGGCCGCAGCTGCGAGTAGAGGGAGATGTCGCCGACGAAGACCCCGCCGAGCAGGGTCGTCGCGTCGTCGGAGAGCACCAGCTTGCGGTACTGACGGTGGACCGGGTCGACGAAGGAGACCTCGAGCGCGTCCGGGGTGGTGGCGTTGACGTCGCCGAAGGCAGCGGCGTCCACGCCCACGCCCTTGAGCTTCGTGCCGTCCTCGGCCCGGGTGTGCGTGCGGGTCCCGCCGAGGAAGCGGTCCACGACCACGTCGGCCATGTCATTGCCGGGGGCGATCAGGCCCGCGCACACCCCGTCGAAGGACGCGCACTCGCCGATCGCCCAGATGTCCGGGTCGGAGGTCTGGCAGCTCTCGCCGACGACCACGCCCCCGCGCTCGCCGATCGCGAGCCCGGCCTCGCGGCCGATGCGGTCCCGGGGACGGATGCCGGTGGAGAAGACCACGACGTCCGCGGGCAATTCGCCGCCGTCGGTGAGCTCCGCGGTGCCCATCGCTCCGTCCGGGGCAGGACGGAAGGCGGTGGCGCCCACACCGGTGCGCACCTCGATGCCCTTGTCCTGGATGAGCAGGCGCAGCATCTCGCCGCCGCCGTCGTCGAGCTGGACGGCCATCAGCCGGTCGGCGAACTCGACCACGGTCGAGTGCGCGCCGAGTCCCTGCAGCGCGGCCGCGGCCTCGAGGCCGAGCACGCCGCCGCCGACGACGACGCCGCGCACCTGCCGGCCCAGGGCCTCGCCGCGCTCGGCGACCCAGGCGGCGAGGTTCTCGACGTCCTCGACCGTGCGATAGCTGAAGGAGCCCGGCAGGTCCTTGCCCTCGGCGCGGGGCGCCCAGGCCCAGGAGCCGGTGGCGAGCACGAGCCGGTCGTAGTCGTGGACGGTGCCGGAGGCGCAGGTGACGGTGTGCGCGGAGCGGTCCACGGCCTCCGCGGCGTCTCCTGTGACCAGGGTGATGCGCGGGTCCTCCCATACCCCGGTGTCGAGGGAGAGGAGGTCCTCGCGGCGGTGGTCGAACCAGTCCGAGAGGTGCACGCGGTCGTAGGGGCGCTGCGGCTCCTCGCCGATCACTGTGAGGGTCCAGTCGCCGTCGGGATCCGCCGCGCGCAGGCGCGCCGCGAAGCGGTGCCCGGTCATGCCGCCGCCGACGACGACGAGCCGCTCCCCGGCCAGCGGGTGCTGCTCCGGGGCGGGGGCGAGGGGGGAGTGTCCAGGGGTGCTCATGGTCGGCTCACGTGCCTCTCTCCGAAGGGGGTCGACAGGAGCAACGGTAGGCGCGGTGCGAGTCCCTGCGCAGGGACTTCCGTCAGCTGGGCGGCCCTCGCGCGTCCGCTAGGCCGGGAGTGGTCCCGGGCGGCTCCGGGGCCGGGTGCGGCCCGTGCCGGGGGAGCAGGTCCCCGGCACGGGCGCGGAGATCAGGCGCGCAGGTCCGCCTGGACCATGCCCGCGGCGAGCGTGGTGCCCGATTGCGGATCGATCACGAGGAAGGAGCCTCCGTCCCGCGTGGCGGCGTAGGGCTCGAGCGGCAGCGGCTCCGCCAGCTGCAGCTGGACCTGTACGAGGTCGTTGAGCTCGGCCGTGTCCGTGGGGACGGTCTCGAGGGACTCGATGTCCAGCCGCTCGGAGATCCCCTGGACCCGGGCCTGCACGGTGCGGGTGCCGTGCTTGACGAGCACCCGGGCCCGCTCGCGCAGCGGGGTCTCCGAGAGCCAGCAGAGCACCGCCGCGGTGCTGTCCGTGGGCACCGGGACGGTCCCCCCGGCGAGGACGTCCCCGCGGGAGATGTCCAGCTCGTCGGCGAGGCTCAGGGTGACCGAGAGCCCGGCGGCCGCCCGCTCGACGGGGGAGCCGGCGACGTCGATCGCGGTCACGGTCGTGGAGCGGCCCGAGCCGGCCACCGTGACGGGATCGCCGAGCGCGACGGTGCCGGAGGTGATCAGGCCCGCGTAGCCCCGGTAGTCCACGTGCGCGGGATCCACCGCGCCGTGCTGCGGACGGATCACCAGCTGCACGGGCAGGCGCAGATCCCCTTCGCGCTGATCGGCGCCCGGGGGGAGGGTCTCGAGCAGCGCGAGCAGCGTCGGCCCCTCGTACCAGGCGGTGCGCTCCGAGCGGGTCACGACGTTGTCGCCGTGCAGGGCCGAGACCGGGACCACGTGCACGTCCCGCAGGGCGAGGGAGTCGGCGACGCGGCCCAGCTCCGCGGCGACCGCGGCGTGGACGGCCTGCGGGTCCTCGACCAGGTCGATCTTGTTCAGCGCGACGAGCACGTGCGGAACCCGCAGGAGCGCGGCGATCGCGAGGTGGCGACGGGTCTGCTCGACCACGCCGTTGCGGGCATCGACGAGCACGACGACGACATCGGCGGTCGAGGCGCCCGTGACCGTGTTGCGGGTGTACTGCACGTGCCCGGGCGTGTCGGCGAGCACGTAGGAGCGCTCGGCCGTCGCGAAGTAGCGGTAGGCGACGTCGATCGTGATGCCCTGCTCGCGCTCGGCGCGCAGGCCGTCCGTGAGCAGCGCGAGATCGGCGAGCTCGCCCTTCCAACCCCGCTGGCGGCTGGCCGCCTCGACGGAGGCCAGCTGGTCGGCGAAGACGGACTTCGTGTCGTGCAGCAGGCGACCGATGAGGGTCGACTTGCCGTCGTCCACGCTGCCGGCGGTGGCCAGGCGCAGCAGGGTCGGGCCGCGATGACCCTCGGCCGTGCCCTCGGGGGCCAGGAGCAGATCGGCGGTGGTCATCAGAAGTAGCCCTCCTTCTTGCGGTCCTCCATGGCGGCCTCGGAGATCCGGTCGTCCGCCCGGGTGGCCCCGCGCTCGGTGATGGTGCTCGCGGCGACCTCGGCGAGGACGGCCTGCACGTCGAAGGCCTCGGAGAGCACGGCCCCCGTGCAGGACATGTCGCCGACGGTGCGGTACCGGACCGTGCGCCGGGTGGTCTCCTCGCCCTCGCGCAGTCCGCCCCAGTCGCCGGGGCAGAGCAGCATGCCGTCGCGCTCGACGACGTCGCGCTCGTGCGCGTAGTACAGGGAGGGCAGCTCGATCTGCTCGCGGGCGATGTAGCGCCATACGTCCAGCTCGGTCCAGTTCGACAGCGGGAAGACGCGGACGTGCTCGCCGGGGCGGTGGCGGGTGTTGTAGAGGTGCCACAGCTCGGGTCGCTGGTTCTTGGGGTCCCACTGCCCGAAGGCGGAGCGCAGGCTCATGATGCGCTCCTTGGCGCGAGCCTTGTCCTCGTCGCGGCGGCCGCCGCCGAAGACCGCCGTGAACCGGTGCTCCTCGATCGCGTCGAGCAGCGGCATGGTCTGCAGCGGGTTGCGCGTGCCGTCGGCCCGCTCCTCGAGCCGGCCGTCGTCGAGGTAGTCCTGCACCGAGGCGACGAGGAGCTCGACGCCCATCTCGGCGACCGTCCGGTCGCGGAACTCGATCACCTCAGGGAAGTTGTGGCCGGTGTCCACGTGCAGCACCGGGAAGGGGATCGGCGCGGGCCACAGGGCCTTCGCCGCGAGGTGCAGCATCACCACCGAGTCCTTGCCGCCGGAGAAGAGCATGACGGGACGCTCGAGCTCGGCGACGGTCTCGCGGATGATGTGGATGGCCTCGGCCTCGAGGGCGTCGAGCAGGCCGGCCGGGGCGTCCACGCGCGGAGCGGGGGCGAGGGCGGTCATCGGTCCTCCTGGGTGGGGCTGAGCGAGATCAGGACGGGGGCGGTGCGGATCGCCGGGGCGGGGTCGGCCGACGATCCCGCGGCGGTGCCCGCCTCGGTACCGCCGTCGCCTGGGTGGAGCCCGCATTCGGTCTTCTGCGTGCCGGCCCAGCGGCCGGCGCGGGGGTCCTCACCGGGGGCGACCGGTCGGGTGCAGGGGGCGCAGCCGATGCTGGGGTAGCCCTGGTGCAGCAGCGGGTTCTCCGGCAGGGAGTGCTCGCGCGAGTACGCCATGAGCCGATCGTACGACCAGCTGACGAGCGGGTTGATCTTGACGAGCCCGAAGGCCTCGTCGAAGGTCACCACGGGGGAGCCCGCACGGGTCGGTCCCTCGTCGCGGCGCACCCCGGTGACCCAGGCGTCGTAGCCGCCGAGCGCCTTCTTCAGGGGAGCGACCTTCCGCATGCCGCAGCAGGACGCGGGATCGCGGTCGTGGAGCTTCGCGCCGTGCTCGGCGTCCTGCTCCGCGACGGTGCGCTCGGGCAGTACGTCGACCACCGTCACGTCGAGCTCGCGGGCGACGCGGTCGCGGGTCGCGAGGGTTTCGGGGAAGTGGTAGCCGGTGTCGAGGAAGAGCACGTCCACACCGGGGCGATAAGCGGCGACGACGTGGGGGAGCACCGCATCGGCCATCGAGCAGGCCACCGTGAGCGAGTCTCTGAAGGTCTCCGCGGCCCACCGAGCCGCGGCCTCGGCGAGCTCCTCGGGGCCGAGCTCCGTCTCGAGGGCGGCGAAGCGCTCGGCACCCTCCGCCGCGAGGGCGCGCAGGCGGGCGATCCGCTCGTCGGGGGTCTCGAGGGCGCCCGGCGTCTCGTGGGCGGGATCGGTCGTGGTCATCGCAGCTCCTCCTCCTCGGCACGGTGCGCCCAGGCCGCGAAGGTCTCCCCATCGGTGCGACCGTCCGCGAAGCGGCGGACGACGCGCTCGACGTAGTCCGCCAGCTCCGTGGCCGCGACCTTGTGCTGGCGCAGCGTGCGCCCCAGCTGGGGCCCCTCGAGACCGGGTGCTGAGAGCGATCCTCCCAGATGGACCTGGAACCCGGGGACCTGCTCGCCGTCCTCGGTCGTGATGATCTGTCCCTTGAGCCCGATGTCGGCCGTCTGGATGCGGGCGCAGGAGTTGGGGCAGCCGTTCAGGTGCAGGCTGATCGGCTGTCCGAGACGCGGCTCGACGTCTGCGAGGCGGCGCTCGAGCTCGTCGACCGCCGCCGTCGCGGTGTCCTTGGTGTCCACGATCGCGAGCTTGCAGAACTCGAGGCCGGTGCAGGCCATCGTCGAGCGGCGCAGGGCGCTGGGCCGGGTGCGCAGCCCGAGGGCCTCGAGGCCCTCCACCGCGTCCTGGACGCGGTCGGCGGGGACGCCCAGCACCACGAGCTTCTGGAAGGCGGTCAGGCGCACGGACTCGGCGCCGACCTCCTCCACCAGATCGGCGAGGCGGGTCAGGAGGTCGCCGCGGATCCGGCCGACGGTGGGGGCGGCGCCGATGTACGAGCGGCCGTCCTTCTGGAGATGCACGCCGACGTGGTCGCCCGGCCCGGTGGCCGGGGCGGGCGCCGGGCCGTCCGGGAGGGCGTAGCCGAGGTACTCGGACTCGAGCACCTCGCGGAACCGCTCCGTGCCCCAGTCGGCGAGCAGGAACTTCAGCCGCGCCTTGTTGCGCAGGCGGCGGAAGCCGTAGTCGCGGAAGATCCGCACCACGCCGTGCCACACGTCGGGTGCCTGCTCCTCGGTGACGAAGACGCCCAGGCGCTCGCCGAGCCGCGGGGCGGTGGAGAGCGCGCCGCCCACCCAGAGGTCGTAGCCGGGGCCGAGCTCGGGGTGGACCACGCCCACGAGTGAGATGTCGTTGATCTCGTGGGCGACGTCGAGGCTGGGGTGCCCGGTGATCGCGGTCTTGAACTTGCGCGGCAGGTTCGCGAGCTCGGGGTCGCCGATGTAGCGGCGCTTGATCTCGGCGATCACCGGGGTGGGGTCGATGATCTCGTCGGCGGCGATGCCGGCGACGGGGCTGCCGAGGAAGCCGCGCGGGGTGTCGCCGCAGGCCGTGGTGGTCTCGAGGCCGACGGTGTCCAGGCGGCGCCAGATCTCGGGGACGTCCTCGATCTCGATCCAGTGGTACTGGACGTTCTGGCGATCGGTGAGGTCGGTCGCGCCGCGGGCGAAGTCGGTGGAGATCGAGCCGAGCACGCGCAAGGCGGCGGGGGAGAGGGCGGCACCGTCGGTGCGCACGCGGAGCATGAAGTAGCGGTCCTCGAGCTCGTGCGGCTCGAGCTGCGCCGTGCGGCCGCCGTCGATCCCGGGCTTGCGCTGGGTGTACAGGCCCCACCAGCGGAAGCGGCCGTGGAGATCGTCACAGGGGATCGCGTCGAAGCCCTCGCGGGCATAGGTCTGCTCGATGCGGGCGCGGACGTTGAGCCCGTTGTCCGCGGCCTTGAACTCCTCGTTGGGGTTCAGCGGCGCCGTGCCGTCGACCTTCCACTGCCCCTGCGGCTTGCCCGAGCGGGAGGGGCGCACCCGCGACGGAGCGGCGTGCGCGGGAGCTCCGTCGGCGGGCGGACGGGTGCTGAGATCGGTGGACTCCATGCTCACAGAATGACGAGTTATGGAGGCGATTACAAACGCTTTGGTCATCCGGTGTCATGCACGGCACTCCCGCGTCATGCGTGGGCATCGGACGTCTCGCATCCCGGACCGGGGTGGCTCGGCGGAGGTGAGGGCCTATGCTGTCGCCATGCATCTCGACATCCTCGTAGTTCCCGAGCGCGGCTGACGCCCGTTCGTCCTTCGAGCACGTCACCGCGCCCCTCCCTGAGCCCCAGGCGGAGGGGCTTTTTCGTGCCCCCGGTCGGGTGCGATCCCTCGGGAGGGGAACGGCCGCAGTCCCCGCCACGACCACCGTCCGAGACGACGAAGGAGTTCCGATGACCGGACAGCAGATGACGGGCGCCCAGGCGCTGGTCGAGTCCCTCGAGCATGCCGGGGCCGAGGTCGTCTTCGGCCTCCCCGGCGGGGCGATCCTGCCCACCTACGACCCGCTGATGGACGCGAAGACGCTGCGCCACGTGCTGGTCCGCCACGAGCAGGGCGCCGGCCACGCGGCGAGCGGCTACGCCCACGCCACCGGCAAGGTCGGCGTGTGCCTCGCGACCTCGGGCCCCGGGGCGACCAACCTGATCACGGCGATCGCCGACGCGCAGATGGACTCGATCCCGCTCGTCGCGATCACCGGCCAGGTCGGCTCGTCCTTCATCGGGACAGACGCCTTCCAGGAGGCCGACATCGTGGGCATGACCATGCCCGTGACCAAGCACAACTTCCTGGTCTCCGATGCCGACGAGATCCCCAAGGTCATCAAGCAGGCCTTCCACATCGCCTCGACCGGTCGGCCCGGCGCCGTGCTGGTGGACGTCACCAAGGACGCGCAGCAGGCGATGACCGAGTTCGTCTGGCCCGAGACCCTCGACCTGCCGGGCTACCGCCCCGAGTCGCGCCCGCACAGCAAGCAGATCCGTGAGGCGGCGACCCTCCTGCTCGAGGCCAAGCGGCCCGTCTTCCTCCTCGGCGGCGGCGTGCTGCGCGGCCGCGCCTGGCAGGAGGTCGGCGAGCTCGTGGACGTCTCCGGCGCCCCCTTCGTCACCACTCTCATGGCCCGCGGCGCCCTCCCGGACTCGCACCCCAGCCACCTCGGCATGCCCGGCATGCACGGGACTGTCGCGGCGGTCTCGGCCCTGCAGCGGGCCGACCTGATCGTGAACATCGGTGCCCGCTTCGATGACCGCGTCACCGGTCGCCTGGACTCCTTCGCCCCGAACGCGGCGATCGTCCATGCCGACGTCGACCCCGCAGAGATCTCCAAGAACATCGAGACCGACGTGCCGATCGTGGGCCAGGCCGCCGATGTCGCCCGGGCCCTCACCGCCGAGCTGCGCAGCCGGCTGGACGCGGCGGAGAGCGACCCCCGCGACTACGACGCCTGGTGGAGCGCGCTGGACCTCCTGCGCGACAACTACCCGCTGGGCTGGACCGAGACGGAGGACGGCCTGACCGCCCCGCAGAAGGTCATCTCCCGTCTCGGCGCGCTCTCCGGACCGGAGGCGATCATGGTCGCCGGCGTCGGACAGCACCAGATGTGGTCCGCGCAGTTCGTCCAGTACGAGAACCCGCTCACCTGGATCAACTCGGGGGGCCTCGGGACCATGGGCTACTCGGTGCCCGCGGCCATGGGTGCCAAGGTCGGGCAGCCGGACCGCGTGGTCTGGTCGATCGACGGAGACGGGTGCTTCCAGATGACCAATCAGGAGCTCGCCACCTGCGTCATCAACGACATCCCGATCAAGGTCGCGGTCATCAACAACTCGAGCCTCGGCATGGTGCGCCAGTGGCAGAACCTCTTCTACGACCAGCGCTACTCCAACACCGAACTCAACACCGGTCACGGCAGCCGCCGCATCCCCGACTTCGTGAAGCTCGCCGACGCCTACGGCGCCGCGGGCCTGCGCTGCGAGCGCGACGAGGACATCGACGACACCATCCGCCAGGCGCTCGAGATCAACGACCGCCCCGTGGTCGTCGACTTCACGGTGAGCGCCGACGCGATGGTGTGGCCGATGGTCCCCGCCGGCGTCTCCAACGACGAGATCCAGATCGCCCAGGGCATGAGCCCCGAGTGGGAGAGGGACATCTGATCATGAACGCCGCTTCCGCCCCGTCCACCTCGGAGTACGTGATGACCCCCCACAGCCAGACCCTGTCCGTCCTGGTGGAGAACAAGCCCGGCGTGCTCACGCGCGTCGCCGCCCTGTTCTCGCGCCGCGGCTACAACATCTCGTCCCTCGCCGTCGGCCCCACCGAGCACCCGGAGATCTCCCGCATCACCGTGGTGGTCGACGTCGACCAGCGTCGTCTCGAGCAGATCACCAAGCAGCTCAACAAGCTCGTCAACGTGCTCAAGATCGTCCAGCTCGAGCCGCGCCAGACCGTCCAGCGCGAGCTGATCCTGATCAAGGTCACCGCGGACTCCTCGAGCCGCACCTCGGTGCTCGAGATCGTCCAGATGTTCCGGGCGAAGGTGGTCGACGCGGCGACCGACTCGGTCACCATCGAGGCGACAGGCACCCAGGACAAGCTCTCGGCGCTGCTGGGGATGCTCGAGGAGTTCGGCATCCGCGAGATCGTGAAGTCCGGCGAGGTGGCCATCGGTCGCGGCGCCCGGGCGATCACGGACCGCTCGCTACTCGGCTGAGCGCGAGCCGCTCGCGCGGTCTCACATCCGGAGACATCCTCTCATCATGCAAGACTTCCGGCGCTAGGATCGACCTGACGCCGGCGCCGCTGCACCGCATCGCGGGCGGCGCGGACCCCGACCCACAGAACAAGGAGCACATCGTGGCGGAGATCTTCTACGACGACAACGCTGACCTCTCGATCATCCAGGGCAAGAAGGTCGCGGTGATCGGCTTCGGCTCGCAGGGCCACGCCCACGCCCTGAACCTGCGCGACAGCGGCGTCGAGGTCCGCGTGGGCCTCCGCGAGGGCTCGAAGTCCGCCGCGAAGGCGCAGGAGGAGGGCCTGGGCACCGGCACCGTCGCCGAGGTCTCCGAGTGGGCCGACCTGATCATGATCCTCACGCCGGACCAGGACCAGCGGAAGGTCTTCGCCGAATCCATCCAGCCGCACCTCACAGAGGGCAAGGCGCTCGCCTTCGCGCACGGCTTCAACATCCGCTTCGGCTACATCGAGGTCCCCGCCGGCGTGGACGTCCTGCTCATCGCCCCCAAGGCCCCCGGCCACACCGTGCGTCGCGAGTTCGTCGCCGGCCGCGGCATCCCGGACATCGTCGCCGTCGAGCAGGACGCCACCGGCTCCGCCTGGGACCTCGCGCTGTCCTACGCCAAGGGCATCGGCGGCACCCGCGCCGGCGTCATCAAGACCACCTTCACCGAGGAGACCGAGACCGACCTCTTCGGCGAGCAGGCCGTGCTCTGCGGCGGCATGAGCCACCTGGTCCAGGCCGGCTTCGAGACCCTCTCCGAGGCGGGCTACCAGCCGGAGATCGCCTACTTCGAGGTCCTCCACGAACTCAAGCTCATCGTCGACCTGATGTGGGAGGGCGGCATCGCCAAGCAGCGCTGGTCGATCTCCGACACCGCCGAGTTCGGCGACTACGTCTCCGGCCCCCGCGTCGTCACCGACCAGACCAAGGCCGACATGAAGGCGATCCTCGCCGACATCCAGTCCGGCGCCTTCGCGAAGCGGTTCATCGAGGACCAGGACAACGGTGCGAAGGAGTTCCAGGAGCTGCGCGCGAAGGAGGCCGAGCATGAGATCGAGAAGGTCGGCCGGGACCTGCGCAAGATGTTCTCCTGGTCCACCTCGGGCCTCGACGACGACTACACCGAGGGCAGCGCCGCGCGCTGACCCCTCGCGTCCCACGGCCGACGGCGGGTGCACCGGAGGGTGCCCCGCCGTCGTCGTCCCCGCGCCGCCGCGCCCCGGCGGGTCTCGCATCGTGACCCCCGTTCCCGCATGGCGGACACCGGACTACTCTGGTCCCGAAGGCCCTGAAACCCGTCGCCCCCGAGGATGAGTGCGACGACCACCATCCGCACCGGAGGAGATTCCGTGACGCGTCCTGTCGTGCTCATCGCTGAGGAACTGTCGCCCGCCACCGTCGAGGTCCTCGGCCCCGACGTCGAGGTGCGCAGCGTGGACGGCACCGACCGCCCGGCGCTGCTCGCCGCCGTGGCCGAGGCCGATGCCCTGCTGGTCCGCTCCGCCACCCAGGTCGACGCGGAGGTCTTCGCCGCCGCGGGACGGCTCAAGGTCGTCGCCCGCGCCGGCGTGGGCCTGGACAACGTCGACGTCGCCTCCGCCACGACCGCCGGGGCGATGGTCATCAACGCTCCCACCTCGAACATCGTCTCGGCGGCGGAGCTCGCCGTGACCCTGATCCTCTCTTCGCTGCGCCACCTGGCCCGCGCCGATGCCTCGGTGAAGGCCGGCAAGTGGGAGCGGAAGCAGCTCACCGGCGTCGAGCTGCTCGGGAAGACGGTCGGCGTCGTCGGCTTCGGCCGCATCGGACAGCTCGTGGCCGAGCGCCTGGCCGGGTTCGGCGTCGAGCTGCTCGCCTACGACCCCTACGTGAACCACACCCGGGCCGCCGAGCTCGGTGCGCGCGTGGTCGAGCTCGACGAGCTCATGCGCGCCTCCGACATCGTCACCGTGCACATGCCCAAGACCCCGGAGACCACCGGGCTGATCGGCGCCGAGCAGTTCGCGCTCGCCAAGCCCACCCTGCACATCGTCAACGCCGCCCGCGGCGGGCTGATCGACGAGGAGGCGCTGTACACGGCGCTGACCACCGGGCAGATCGCCGGCGCCGGCCTGGACGTCTACACCTCCGAGCCGCCCGCCACGAGCGAGACCGCAGCGCGCCTGCTCGAGCTCGACAACGTCACCCTCACCCCGCACCTCGGCGCCTCGACGGCCGAGGCGCAGGAGAAGGCCGGCGTGGCCGTCGCCAAGTCCGTGCGCCTCGCTCTCGCGGGCGAGCTCGTCCCCGACGCCGTGAACGTCGCCGGCGGCGCGATCGACGACCTGGTCCGCCCGGGCGTGGCACTCGCCGACCGCCTCGGCCAGCTCTTCACCGCGCTCGCGGCCGAGTCGCCCGAGCTGCTCGAGATCGTCGTGCGCGGCGAGATCGCCACCCACGACGTCACCGCGCTCAAGCTCTCCGCCCTCCGCGGACTGTTCCGCGGCGTGGTCACCGACCAGGTCAGCTACGTCAACGCCCCCGTCATGGCCGAGGAGCGCGGCATCACCGTGCAGCTGCAGACCGAGGAGGCCTCCGAGCGGTTCCGCAACGTGATCTCGCTGCGCGGCACGCTCCGCAGCGGCGAGGTCGTCTCCGTCTCCGGCACCCTCAGCGGCGTCGAGCAGGCCCACAAGCTCGTCGAGGTGGGCGGCCACGCGCTCGAGGTCCCCCTCAGCGACCACCTGCTGCTGATCCGCTACGAGGACGGACCGGGCCTGATCGGCCAGTACGGCGCCCGTCTCGGCGAGGCGGGCGTGAACATCGCCGGCATGCAGGTATCCCGCGCGGGCAAGGGCCCCGGCGCCGAAGCCCTCGTGGTCCTCGACCTGGACTCCTCCGTGGACCGCGAGCTCGCCGAGCGCATCGGCGAGGACATCGGCGCCCACTCGATCCACGCCGTCGACCTCGTCTACTGACCCCGACCCTCGCGACCGAGCGTCACCGAAGGAGCACCACCATGAGCACGACCTCCGCGTCCACCACCCTGCGCCTCGCCGTCATCGAGGGAGACGGCATCGGCCAGGAGGTCGTCCCGCAGGGCCTGCGAGCCCTCCGGGCGGCCCTCGAGCCGGCCGGCGTCACGGTCGAGACCACCGACTTCGACCTCGGGGCGGGCCGCTGGCACCGCACCGGCGAGACGCTCACCGACGATGACATGGCCCGCCTCGCCGAGCACGACGCGATCCTGCTCGGCGCGGTCGGCGATCCCGGGGTCCCCTCGGGCGTCCTCGAGCGCGGCCTGCTGCTGAAGCTCCGCTTCGGCTTCGACCACTACGTGAACCTGCGTCCCACCCGGCTCTTCCCGGGCGTGGCGACACCGCTCGCAGAGCCCGGCGAGATCGACTTCCTGGTGGTGCGCGAGGGCACCGAGGGCCCGTACGTCGGCAACGGCGGCTCGATGCGCACCGGCACCGAGCTGGAGGTCGCCACCGAGGTGTCCCTCAACACCGCCGTCGGCGTCGAGCGGGTGGTCCGCTACGCCTTCGAGCAGGCCGCGGCCCGCCGGGGGAAGCTCACCCTGGTGCACAAGCACAACGTGCTGGTCCACGCCGGGCACCTGTGGCGGCGGATCGTCGAGCAGGTCGGGGCCGAGTACCCGGCGGTCACCGTCGACTACGCCCATGTCGACGCGATGATGATCTACCTCGTGCAGGACCCCGCGCGCTTCGACGTGATCGTCACCGACAACCTCTTCGGCGACATCGTCACCGATCTCGCGGGCGCCATCGGGGGCGGCATCGGCCTGGCGGCGAGCGGCAACGTGAACCCCACCGGGGCCTTCCCGTCGATGTTCGAGCCCGTGCACGGATCGGCACCGGACATCGCCGGCCAGGACAAGGCCGATCCCACCGCCACGGTGCTCTCGGTCGCGCTGATGCTGGACCACCTGGGGCACGTCGAGCCGGCCGCCGCCGTGCGCGCCGCGGTCGAGAACGACCTCGCCGCCCGGGCCGAGGACCCCTCGCTCGCTGCCCGCGGGACCGTCGCGATCGGCGACGCGCTCGTCGCCGCGATCTCCGGGCGCTGAGCCCGCACCTGCCACACTGACCCCACCCGCCCGATCCTCGAGGAGGAGCCACCCGTGAGCGCGCTCGCCTACCCCCAGTCCGACACCACCCGTCGCATCGGCGACGACGAGCGCGCCCGCATCCTCGCCGCCCCCGGCTTCGGCCAGCACTTCACCGACTTCATGACCCATGCCCGGTGGACCGTCGAGGGCGGCTGGGCCGGGGGAGAGGTCATCCCGTTCGGACCGCTGCAGCTCTCCCCGGCCTCGGCCGTGCTGCACTACGGCCAGGAGATCTTCGAGGGGCTCAAGGCGTTCCGCCACGCCGACGGCTCGGTGTGGACCTTCCGTCCCGAGCGCAACGGGGAGCGGCTCGCGGCCTCCGCCCGTCGCCTCGCCCTGCCCGAGCTGCCGGTCGAGGACTTCCTCGCCTCGCTGCGCGCGCAGGTCGCGGCCGACGAGCCGTGGGTGCCGGAGCCGACCGGCGAGCAGTCGCTGTACCTGCGTCCCTTCATGATCGCCAACGAGGAGTTCCTCGGGGTCCGGGCCTCCCACGTGGTCGACTACTACGTCATCGCCTGCCCGGCGGGCGCCTACTTCCCGCGCGGGGTGCAGCCTCTCGTCGTGTGGATCACGGACGAGTTCGCCCGCGCCGGCGCCGGGGGCACCGGCGCCGCGAAGTGCGGCGGCAACTACGCGTCCTCCCTCCTGGGCAAGGCGCAGGCGGCCGAGCACGGGGCCGACGAGGTGCTCTTCCTCGACTCCGAGACGCACACCTCGATCGACGAGCTCTCGGGCATGAACGTCTTCGCGATCACGGCCGACGGCAGGATCCTCACGCCGTCCCTCAGCGGGTCGATCCTCGAGGGCGTCACCCGTTCCTCCATCCTCACCCTCGCCGCGGATCGCGGTCTCGAGCCCGTCGAGCAGCGCCTGGTGATGGACGAGGTGCTCGCGCAGCTCGCGAATGGCGAGATCACCGAGATGTTCGCCTGCGGCACGGCCGCCGTGATCACGCCGATCGGGGAGTTCTGCCATCCGGGCGGCGCGCAGGCCGTCGGCGACGGCGGCTCCGGCGAGACCACCCTCGCCCTGCGCCAGGAGCTCACGGACATCCAGTACGGACGGGTGCCCGACCGCCACGGCTGGCTCTCCCGGCTGGTGTGAGATGACGAGCACCGCCCGCCCCACACTCAGCGCCGTGGACGGCTTCCACCTCTACGACACGACCCTCCGCGACGGCTCCCAGCAGGAGGGCCTGACGCTCTCCGTCGCGGACAAGCTCGCCGTCGCGCGCTTGCTCGACGAGCTGGGCGTGACCTACATCGAGGGCGGCTGGCCGGGCGCGGTCCCGCGCGACACCGAGTTCTTCGCCCGCGCGGCGACCGAGCTCGAGCTGCGCACCGCCCGTCTCGCCGCTTTCGGCGCGACCCGCAAGGCCGGCGCCTCCGTGACGGAGGATCCGCAGGTCGCGGCGCTCGTGGTCTCGGGGGCACCGACCATCACGCTCGTGGCCAAGTCGGATCTGCGCCATGTTCTCGGCGCCCTGCGCACCACGGCCGAGGAGAACCTGGCGATGGTCCGGGACACCGTCGAGCATCTGCGGGGCCTGGATCGCGAGGTGTTCGTCGACGCCGAGCACTTCTTCGACGGCTACCTGCACGATGCCGACTACACCGCCTCCGTGGTGATCGCCGCCTACGAGGCCGGTGCGGCGGCGGTGGTGCTGTGCGACACCAACGGCGGGATGCTCCCGCACCACGTGACCGAGATCGTCGAGGACCTCCGCGGCCGACTCGACGCCGCCGGGCTCGCCGGCGCGCGCCTCGGCGCACACACCCACAACGACTCCGGCTGCGCGGTCGCGAACGCCCTCACCGCCGTGCGTGCGGGCATCACCCACGTGCAGGGATGCGTCAACGGCTACGGGGAGCGCACCGGCAACGCGGACCTCGTCACGCTCCTCGCCGACCTCCAGCTGAAGATGGGCCTCGAGCTCGTCTCCCCGGAGACCCTCGCCGAGACGACGCGCATCGCCCACGCGATCGGGGAGATCGTGAACATGCCGGTCACCTCCCGCGCGCCCTATGTGGGGGCGAGCGCTTTCGCGCACAAAGCCGGCCTGCACGCCAGCGCGATCCGGGTGGACCCGGATCTCTACCAGCACATGGATCCGCGCGGGATCGGCAACGACATGCGCATGATCATCTCGGACATGGCCGGCCGCGCCTCGATCGAGCTCAAGGGCCGCGAGCTCGGCTTCGACCTCGCGGGGGATCAGGAGCTGCTCTCGCGGCTCGCGGCGACCGTCAAGCAACGCGAGGCGGAGGGCTACTCCTACGAGGCGGCCGATGCCTCCTTCGAGCTCCTCGTCCTGGACGAGCTCGGGCAGGTGCCGTCCTACGCGACGGTCGAATCGTGGCGCGCCACCTCCCAGCAGCTGCGCGACGGCACCCTCGAGTCCGAGGCGACGGTGCGCCTGCTCGCCGGGACGGGCGAGGACGCAGAGCGGCGGGTCGCGATCGCCGAGGGCAACGGCCCGGTCAACGCGCTGGACCTCGCGCTGCGCTCCGCCCTACGCGAGCACTACCCCGAGATCGACGACTTCGAGCTGCAGGACTTCAAGGTGCGCATCCTCGACGCGCAGCACGGCACCGATGCGACCACCCGGGTGCTCGTGCGGACCTCCGGGCGCGGTCTCGAGTTCCAGACCGTGGGCGTCGGCCCGAACGTCATCGAGGCCTCGTGGGAGGCCGTCCTCGACGCCTACACCTACGGCCTGCACAAGTCGGGCGTCTGAGGCCTCGAGCCACTACGCTGTGGCCATGACCACTTTCGTGCTGACCGCCATCGGCGAGGACCGCCCCGGCCTCGTCTCTGCCCTCGCCTCCGTCGTCGACGAGCACGGAGGCAGCTGGGTCGACAGCCAGCTCGCCCTGCTCGCCGGCCACTTCGCCGGGATCGTGCAGGTCGAGGTCCCGGCCGAGCGGACCGAGGCGTTCCTCGACGCCCTCCCCGCCCTCGCGGGAGAGGTGGGTCTGCAGGTCGAGGCAGCGAGCGGGACCGGCGCGGCGGCGCAGGGTGGGGAGTCCTTCCGACTCCACCTGCTCGGCCAGGACCGCACCGGCATGGTGCGCGAGGTGACCTCGGCGCTCACCGCGCAGGGGGCCACCATCGACGGTCTGCGCAGCTGGACTCGGGACGCCCCCGAGGGCGACGGCGTGCTCTTCGAGGCGGAGGCCGAGGTGCGCCTGCCCGCGGGCGGCTCGGACGCGGCGGTGCGAGAGGCGCTCGAGCAGATCGCCGCCGAGCTCATGGTCGACCTGGAGCTCGACGCCCCGGAATGAGGGGTCGAGAGCGCGAGGAGGACGAATTCGATGATCTCCGGATCGCATAATTCTCTGCTTTCCGACGAGTGACGGAAGAATTCTTCGAGAAGGGGCTCGATCGGGACTGAAGTCCCCTATGGTGGCCGCACGGGCCGAAGATGCTGGAGGCGCACAGAGTCCCCCCTGTGGTGCGTCGTCGAGATCTGGTCGACCCGCGCGTCCGCACTCGTCCGAGGAGCGCCTCGATGTCTGGGTCCCCGTCCTCCGCCGTCACCTCGACCGCCTACCCGTCGACCGTCCCGCCCGGGGCCTGGCGAGCCCTTCTGCTGGTCACGCTGGGCTTCGGGGTGAACTTCTGGGCGTGGGCGCTGCTGAGCCCGCTCGGCCCCGTCTACGTCGAGCAGGGCCTCGCCCAGGACGCCTCGTTGATCGTGGCGCTGCCCGTCCTCGTCGGCTCCCTGGGCCGGATCCTCATGGGCGGGCTGTCCGACCGCTTCGGTGGGCACGTCATGTTCCCGCTCGTGTCGCTGCTGACCGTCATCCCGGTCCTGTTCCTCGGTCTCGTCGGCCAGTACTCGTATTCCACGCTGCTGCTCGGAGGATTCTTCCTGGGCATCGCCGGCACCACCTTCGCCATCGGCGTGCCCTACGTGAACTCCTGGTTCCCGCCCGCGAAGCGCGGCATGGCCACCGGCCTCTACGGCGTGGGCATGGGCGGCACCGCCATCAGCGCCTTCACCACCGTGCCGCTGGTCGATGCGGTCGGGGACGTCGCCCCCTTCGTGCTCACCGCGATCGCGCTCGTGGCCTACGCCGTGGTCGGCTGGCTGTTCATGCACGACGCCCCTACCTGGACGCCGTCGAAGCGGAGCATCATCGCCCAATCCCTCGCGGTGATGAAGCTGACGGTGACCTGGCAGGCTTGCTATCTCTACGCCTTGTCCTTCGGCGGCTACGTCGCCTTCTCTGTCTTCCTGCCCACGATGCTGAAGAACTGGTACGGGCTGGAGACCGCCGACGCCTCCTTCCGGATGGCCGGATTCGTCATCGTCGCCGTGATCATGCGCCCGCTCGGCGGGACCCTCTCGGACCGCCTCGGCGCGGTGCGCACCCTGCTGATCTCCTACACCGCTGTCGCTCTCGCCGCGCTGCTTCTGGCCTTCCAGCCCGCGCTGATGCCGCTGGGCACGATCGCCTTCATCGTCATGGCCGCCGGGCTCGGACTCGGCTCCGGCGCCGTCTTCGCCCTGGTCGCGCAGACCTCCGAGCCCTCCGTGGTCGGCTCCGTGACCGGCTTCGTCGGCGCCGCGGGCGGCCTGGGCGGATTCGTCCCGCCGCTGGTGATGGCCGCGATCCACGCCGGCAGCGGCAGCTACTCCCTCGGCATCGTCCTGCTGCTGCTCGCCACGCTCGGAGCGATCGTCGTCACCCTCTTCGTCGCGCGCGGCGCCCGCTCCGCCGCTCGCTCTGACGCCCCCGCCACCTGACCCCGTCCCGTCCGAGGAGGAGCACCCATGAGCATCCAGGACCGCACCACTGCCGGCGGAGGGATGGACTCGCCGCTGTTCGACGCGCTGATCGGCGCCCGGCGCATGTTCAGCCGTTCCGAGCGGATCAGCGAGGACAACCGCGAGACCCATCGTGTGGGCGGCCGCGGCGGCGACTCCTTCTACCGCGAGCGCTGGAGCCACGACAAGGTGGTCCGCTCCACCCACGGCGTCAACTGCACCGGCTCCTGCTCCTGGAAGGTGTACGTCAAGGACGGGGTGATCACCTGGGAGTCGCAGGAGACCGACTACCCCTCCGCGGGCCCCGACCGGCCCGAGTACGAGCCGCGCGGCTGCCCCCGCGGCGCCTCCTTCTCCTGGTACACCTACTCGCCCACCCGGGTGCGCTATCCCTACATCCGCTCCGAGCTGCTGCGCATGTTCCGGGAGGAGAAGGCGAAGGCCCCGGGGAACGACCCGGTCGAGGCGTGGAAGGCGATCGTCTCCGACCCCGAGAAGGCGAGGCGCTACAAGCGCGTCCGCGGCAAGGGCGGTCTCGTGCGGGCGAGCTGGGAGGAGGCGGAGGAGCTCGTCGCCGCCGCCTACGTCCACACCGTCAAGGAGTTCGGCCCGGACCGCGCCACCGGTTTCTCGCCGATCCCGGCGATGAGCCAGGTGTCCTTCTCCTCCGGCGCCCGCTTCCACCAGCTCATCGGCGGCTCGATGCTGTCCTTCTACGACTGGTACGCGGACCTCCCGCCTGCCTCGCCGCAGGTCTTCGGCGACCAGACCGACGTGCCCGAGTCAGGGGACTGGTGGGACGCCTCCTACCTCATCATGTGGGGCTCGAACGTGCCCCTGACCCGGACCCCCGACGCCCATTGGATGGCCGAGGCGCGCTACCGCGGCCAGAAGGTCATCTCCGTCGCCCCCGACTATGCCGAGAGCGTCAAGTTCGCCGACGAGTGGCTCGCCCCGCATCCCGGCACCGATGCGGCGCTCGCGATGGCGATGGGCCACACCATCCTGCGTGAGTTCTATGTCGAGCGGCAGGTGCCGTACTTCGAGGAGTACTCCCGGCAGTACACCGACCTGCCCTTCCTCGTGCAGCTCGAGCGGCGCGAGGACGGTGCCCTCGTGCCAGGAAAGTTCCTCGTCGCGAGCGAGGCGGGGGAGCACCGCACCGCCGAGGCCTCGACCGAGCACGCCGACTTCAAGCCGATGATGTTCGACCGCGCGACCGGCCGGGTCGTCGTCCCGAACGGCACGCTCGGCCACCGATACAGCGCTGACGGGGAGGGTCGCTGGAACCTCGAGCTCGGCGAGCTCGACCCGGCGCTCACCTTGCTGGGCCATCACGAGGACGTGGCCGAGGTGCTGTTGCCCCGCTTCGACACGGCAGGTCAGGGCGGACGCGGCGATGTCGTGCGCGGCGTGCCCGTGCGCGCGATCGACGGGCGCATCGTGACCACCGTCTTCGACCTGCTGCTGGCCGAGTACGGGGTGGGCCGCGAGTCGCTGCCCGGGCAGTGGGCCACGGGTCTCGACGACGCGGACGCGCTCTACACCCCCGCCTGGCAGGAGGCCATCACCGGCGTGCCGGGTGCGGCCGCGGCGCGCATCGCCCGCGAGTTCGCCCAGAACGCCATCGACTCCGGCGGCCGCTCGATGATCATCATGGGCGCTGGCACCAACCACTGGTTCCACTCGGACACCATCTACCGCTCCTTCCTGACCCTCACGAACCTCTGCGGGACCCAGGGCGTGAACGGCGGCGGCTGGGCCCACTACGTCGGCCAGGAGAAGGTCCGCCCGATCACCGGCTGGCTCCACCTCGCCAACGCGCTGGACTGGAGCCGGCCGCCACGTCAGATGACCCAGACGACGTATTGGTACATGCACACGGACCAGTGGCGCTACGACCGCTTCGGCGCCGACACCCTCGCTGCGACGACGGGCGCGGGCCGCTTTGCGGGCACCACCACGGCCGATGCCGTCGCCCTGTCCCAGCGCCTGGGCTGGCAGCCCTTCTACCCCCAGTTCGACATCTCCTCGCTCGACGTCGCCGACCGTGCCGCCGAGGCGGGCCGAGAGACGATCCCGTACCTCGTCGACCAGCTTCGGAGCGGCGGCATCAGCTTCGCCGCCGAGGACCCGGACGCCCCGCAGAACCATCCGAAGATTTGGTCGATCTGGCGGGCGAACACCCTGGGCTCCTCCGCCAAGGGCGATCAGTACTTCTTCCGCCACCTGCTCGGGGTCGACTCCGCCGCCACCGAGGAGGAGACCCCGGAGCACCTCCGGCCCCGGGACGTGCGCTGGCGGGACGAGGCGCCTATCGGCAAGGTCGATCTGATGCTCACCCTCGACTTCCGCATGACCAGCCACACCCTCCACTCGGACGTCGTGCTGCCGGCGGCGACCTGGTACGAGAAGCACGACCTGTCCACGACGGACATGCATCCCTTCGTGCACTCCTTCAACCCGGCGATCTCCAACCCCTGGGAGTCGCGCACCGACTGGGAGACCTGGGCCGGGATCGCGCGGCGCTTCAGCGAGCTCGCCGAGACCCATCTCGGCACCCGCACCGACGTTGTTGCCTTCCCGCTCCAGCACGACACCCCCGGTGAGCTGGCGACCCCGCACGGGCGCGTGCGCGACTGGAAGAAGGGCGAGTGTGAGCCGATCCCGGGCTTGACGATGCCCACCCTCGTCGAGGTCGAGCGGGACTACACGCAGATCCACGCGAAGTTCACCTCGATCGGCCCGCTGCTGGAGACGCTCGGGATGACCACCAAGGGCATTACTTACGACGTGAAGGACTACGTCGCCGAGCTCGGCCGCCTCAACGGCGTCCACCGCCACGGCTCCGCCGCCGGGCGGCCGAGGCTCGAGACCGACCTGCAGGCCTGCGAGTTCATCCTGGGCTTGTCCGGCACCACCAACGGCCACATGGCTACCGAGGGCTTCAAGACCCTCGAGAAGCGCACCGGCATGGCCCTGCACGACCTCGCCGCCGAGAACGAGGGCAAGCGGATCCATTTCGCCGACACCAAGGCCGCCCCGGTCCCGGTGATCACGAGCCCCGAATGGTCCGGCTCGGAGTCCGGCGGGCGCCGGTACAGCCCCTTCACCATCAACGTCGAGCGCAAGAAGCCCTGGCACACCCTCACCGGCCGCCAGCACTTCTACCTCGACCACGACTGGATGCTCGAGATGGGCGAGGCGCTGCCGGTCTTCCGGCCTCCGCTCGACATGACCGCCTTGTTCGGCGAGCGCGCGCTGGGCACCACGGACGAGGCCGGGACATCGATCTCGGTGCGCTACCTGACCCCGCACAACAAGTGGGCGATCCATTCGATGTACATGGAGAACTTCTTCATGATGAACCTCTCCCGCGGCGGCCAGACGATCTGGATGAGCGTCGAGGACGCGGAGGCCGTCGGCATCACCGACAACGACTGGATCGAGGCCACCAACCGCAACGGTGTGGTCGCCGCCCGGGCGGTGGTCTCGCACCGCATGCCGAAGGGCACCGCCTTCATGCACCACGCCCAGGACCGCACCGTGAACGTGCCGCTGACCGAGCGGGACGGCATGCGCGGCGGCATCCACAACTCCCTGACCCGGATCATGCTCAAGCCCTCACACCTCATCGGCGGATACGGCCAGCTGTCGTACGCCTTCAACTACTACGGCCCCACGGGGAACCAGCGCGACGAGGTCACGATGATCCGTCGGCGCACCGCCCCCGTCGAGTACTGAGCTCCGAGAGCACGAGGAGAGACGACATGAGAGTCATGGCCCAGATGTCGATGGTGATGAACCTCGACAAATGCATCGGCTGCCACACCTGCTCGGTCACCTGCAAGCAGGCCTGGACCAACCGCTCCGGCACGGAGTACATCTGGTTCAACAACGTCGAGACCCGTCCCGGGCAGGGCTATCCGCGCGGGTACGAGGATCAATCGACGTGGCAGGGCGGCTGGGAGCTGACCCGCTCCGGTCGGCTCACGCCGAAGGCGGGAGGTCGCCTGAAGAAGCTCCTCCAGCTCTTCTCGAACCCGCGCCTCCCCGGAATCGAGGACTACTACGAGCCGTGGACCTACGAGTACGACAAGCTCCTCAACGCTCCCGCCCAGCAGGAGAACATCCCCACCGCGCCCCCGAAGTCGCTGATCACCGGGGAACGCACCCAGATCCAATGGTCGGGCAACTGGGACGACGACCTCGGCGGCACTTATCTCCACAAGGACAAGGACCCGATGCTCAAGGGCATCGAGGACAAGGTGCAGTTCGAGTTCGACCAGACGTTCATGTTCTACCTGCCCCGCATCTGCGAGCACTGCCTGAACCCGACGTGCGTCGCCTCCTGCCCCTCCGGCGCGATCTACAAGCGCGAGGAGGACGGCATCGTGCTGGTGGACCAGGACGGCTGCCGCGGCTGGCGCATGTGCATCACCGGCTGCCCCTACAAGAAGATCTACTTCAACCACCGCACCGGCAAAGCCGAGAAGTGCACCTTCTGCTACCCCCGCATCGAGCAGGGGGAGCCGACGGTGTGCGCCGAGACCTGCGTGGGACGGCTGCGCTACATCGGTCTGGTCCTGTACGACGCCGACCGCGTCACCGAGGCCGCGTCGACGAGGGACGAGAAGGACCTCTACCGCGCCCAGCGCGACCTGATCCTGGATCCGAGCGACCCCGAGGTGATCACGGGCGCGAAGGCCTCCGGGATCCCACACGACTGGATCCTCGCCGCGCAGAAGTCGCCGACCTATCGGCTCATCAAGGACTACGAGGTCGCGCTCCCGCTGCATCCCGAGTACCGCACGATGCCGATGGTCTGGTACATCCCGCCGCTGTCGCCGGTGGTGGACGTGGTGCGGGACACCGGCTACGACGCGGAGGACGCCGAGAACCTCTTCGCCGCGATCGACGCGCTGCGCATCCCGGTGGAGTACCTCGCGAACCTCTTCACCGCCGGGGACGTCCCCACCGTCGAGCGGGTGCTGTACCGGATGGCGGCGATGCGCTCCTACATGCGCGACATCAATCTCGGACGCGAGCCCCGGGAGGGGATCGCGAACGCCGTCGGGATGGACGGCGTTACGATGCAGGAGATGTACCGCCTGCTCGCGATCGCGAAGTACGAGGACCGCTACGTCATCCCTGTCGGCCACCACGAGTCCGCGCACGACCTGGAGGGCGTGGGCACCGACTGCCCGCTGAACGCCCCCGGCGGACCGGGCATGAGCATGTCCCTGCCGGAGGAGTCGCTGGGCATGTCCGGCCCCGGATACGCCACCAAGCGCCAGCAGAACGGGCCCGAGCGCCCCGAGGGCGTGCGCATCAACCTGCTGAACTGGGACGGCCGCGGCCGCCCCGACGGGCTCTTCCCGAGTCCCGCCGCAGGGGGTGCCTGATGGGTGCGCTCGCTCGCCTGCTCGGCCGGCGCACGGCCGAGGACGGCTCCCCAGGCGGCGGCGGGACCGGCACCGCCACCGTGACCCCGCCCCGGACCCGCGGTCGCTCGCCGCAAGACCTGCTGCATGCCGCGGGTCTGTCCACCGAGGAGCTGCGCATCACCTGGCTCGCGGTCTCGTGGCTGATGAGTTATCCCGACCAGGACGTCCGCTCCCGGTTCGGCGACCTCCGCACGCTGGTCCAGGATCTCCCGGACCGCGTCCGGGAGCCGCTCGAGCTCACTCTGCGCGCCCTGACGGTGAGGGATTCCGTCGCCGTCCAGGAGCAGTACGTGGAAACCTTCGACACCCGGCGTCGAGGTTGCCTGCACCTGACCTACTTCAGCCACGGGGACACCCGCCGCCGCGGCATGGCGCTGCTGCGCATCAAGCAGGACTACCGCGCCGCGGGTGTCGAGGTCGGGGACCAGGAGCTGCCCGACCACCTGCCGCTCGTCCTCGAGTTCGCCGCCGGCCACGACTCGGAGCGGGGCGCGAAGATCCTGCGGGCCAACCGCCCCGGCGTCGAGCTGCTGCGCCTCCACCTGGCGGAGATCGATTCGCCGTGGCACGGCGCGCTGGTGGCGCTGTGCGCCACGCTCCCGCCCCTGGATGCCGAGGACCGCGCCGCCGTGCTCCGCCTGGCGGGGGAGGGGCCCGAGGAGGAGACCGTCGGTCTGGACGGCTACGGCCTCGACGACGATGCGGGGGCGCTCGCCGGTCAGACCTTCGCCGCGAGTGGCTGCGAGTCCCGGGCCGCCGCTCCCGGCCCCGTCCCTGTGGACCTGTTGAGAGGACGACCCTCATGAACGACGCCTCGACGCTCGACGTGCTGCTGTGGGTGGTGCTGCCCTACATGGTGCTCGCGGTCTTCGTGCTCGGGCACGTGTGGCGCTTCCGCGCCGATCGGTTCGGCTGGACCACCCGCTCGAGCCAGATCTACGAGTCCCGGCTGCTCTCGATCGGCTCGCCGATGTTCCACTTCGGGATCATCGGGATCTTCTTCGGGCACGTGGTGGGACTCGGGATCCCCAAGACCTGGACCCGCTTCCTCGGCATCTCCGACCACGTCTACCACCTCATGGCGGTCACGATCGGACTCGCCGCCGCGGTCGCCTGCGTGGGCGGGCTGCTGATCCTGCTGTACCGCCGGCGCACCAACACCCGCGTCTTCGGCGCGACCACCGTCGGCGACAAGATCATGTACCTGCTGCTCTCGCTCGTGATCGTCTTCGGGGTGCTGGCCACGATCGTGCACACGACCTTCGGGGACTACGACTATCGCGAGGGCGTCTCGATCTGGTTCCGGCAGTTCTGGACCCTCCAGCCCTCGACCGAGCTGATGAGCCGGGCACCGATCTTCTTCCAGCTCCACGTGCTCAGTGCGCTGCTGCTCTTCGCCACCTGGCCCTTCACCCGTCTCGTGCACGTCTTCGCGGCACCGATCGGCTATCTGACCCGGCCCTACATCGTCTACCGGAGCAAGGATCCGCGACGGGAGTCCGAGCGCCGCGGGTGGGAGAAGGTGGACTTCTGATGGCGACGAGGCCCCCCGTGACGCTGCAGCGCGACTGGGAGACCGAGCTCCTGCCCTGGCTGCGGGAGACCTCCGCGCTCCTGGAAGTCGGCGGCGTGGACCTGGACGTGGACCGGGTGCACCGGATGACGGGCGTGGTCGCCGAGGGCGTGCAGCGTTCGATGGCACCGATCTCGGCGTTCCTCGTCGGGGCGGCGGTCGCCCGGGGTGCCGGCCTCGAGGAGGCCTGTGCCGCGGTCGAGGAGCTCACCCGCGCTCGC
Source organism: Brachybacterium sp. B718/18 (assembly GCF_055454375.1). Lineage (NCBI taxonomy): Bacteria > Bacillati > Actinomycetota > Actinomycetes > Micrococcales > Dermabacteraceae > Brachybacterium > Brachybacterium sp. B718/18. Next base: position 284,341 of record NZ_JBVDDO010000001.1, read on the forward strand.
GGTGCGGCGGACGCGTCCTGAGTCCGCCCTTCGTCTCGCCTCCACCTCAGCGGTCCGCGATGTCGCCGACGTGGGTGATCGCGAGGACCGGTTCCCCGGCCTCGTCGGTCGCCTCGAGGTCGAGCTCCGCCTCGATCGCCCAGTCGTGGTTGCCGTCCGGGTCGTCGAGCACCTGCCGGATCTCCCAGCGCCGCGACTCCTCGGCGATCTGCAACAGCTTGGGGGAGCGGGCGGGCGCATCGATGCCGACGTGGTCGTAGGTGTCGTAGTAGGCGTCCATCGCCTCGGCCCACGCGGCCCGGTCCCAGCCGGAGGCGCCGTCGAGCTCCGCGAGGCGCTGCTCCCGCTCGAAGGCGAAGTGCTCCACGCGCTGCCACATGGCGGCCCGGACCATCGTGCGCAGCACCTTGGTCTGCGCGGAGAGGCCGCGCGGGGTGCTGGGGCGCACCTCCTCCTCGGCGGCGGGTCCGTCCTCGGGATGGCTCAGCGCCTCCCACTCGTCCAGCAGCGAGGAGTCGATGCCGCGCACCAGCACGCCGAGCCATTCGATGAGGTCCTCGAGCTCCTCGGTGCGCAGGTCCTGGGGGATGGTGCGGCGCAGCGCCTGGTAGGCGTCGGAGAGATAGCGCAGCATGATGCCCTCGGAGCGCTGCAGCCCGTACCGCTGCACGAACTCGGAGAAGGTCTGTCCGGTCTCGTGGATCTCGCGCACGATCGACTTGGGGGAGAGGTCGTCCTCGCGCACCCACGGCCGGGTGCGGGCATAGATCGCGAGGGCCGCCTCGAGATCCTCCGCGAGAGGCTTCGGCCAGGTCACTTCGTCCAGCTGCGCCATCCGCTCGGTGTACTCGACCCCGTCGGCCTTGAGCTCCGCGAGCAGCTCTCCCTTGGCGGCGTTCTGCTGGGCGAGCAGGATCTGGCGGGGATCCTCCAGGATCGCCTCGATGATCGAGACGGTGTCGAGGGTGAGGCTCTCGGACTCCTCGTCGAGCGAGTCGATCATCGCGATCGCGAACGGGGCGAGGGGCTGGTTCATGGTGAAGTCCAGCTGGAGGTCCTCGGTGAGGGCGAGGCGCCGTCCCAGGTGGTCCGGATCGGGGAGCCGCTCGACGATCTCGGCGTCGAGGAGGCCGCGCAGGATCGTCAGTGCCTCCCGCTGCAGGCGCTGCTTCTGGGCGCGGGTCTGGTGGCTCGCGCGGATCAGGTGCCGCCCGGCGGCGATCGCGTCCCCGGGGCGGGCGATCAGGGCGAGTGCCATGCCAGGGGTGATCTTCAGGTGCGGCCGCAGCGGCTCCGGCGCGTTCTCGACGAGCTTGGTGAGGTTCTGCTCGGACCAGGAGACGGCGCCCTCGGGCACCTTCGGCTTCGGCTCCTTCTTCCGCTTCTTGGCGGAGTTCGGGGCGGTGCCGGACTCCTCGCGTGCGCGCTGTCTGGCGAGCTGCCGCTCGAACTCGACGGTCCACGGCGGCGCCTGCACCACGACGTGGCCGATGGTGTCGTAGCCGGCGCGGCCCGCGCGGCCGGCGATCTGATGGAACTCGCGGGCGTTCAGCAGCCGCATCCGGTTGCCGTCGAACTTCGCGAGCCCGGTGAGGAGCACGGTGCGGATCGGCACGTTGATGCCGACGCCGAGGGTGTCCGTGCCGCAGATCAGCTTCAGCAGCCCGGATTGGGCGAGTTTCTCGACGAGCCGGCGGTACTTGGGCAGCATGCCCGCGTGGTGCACGCCGATGCCCTCGCGCACGAGCTTGGAGAGCACCTGGCCGAAGCCCTTGGCGAAGCGGAAATCGCCGATGATCTCGCGCACCTGCTCCTTCTCCGCCGGCGTGAGCACCTTCTGGCCCAGCAGCGCCTGGGCCTGCTCGAGCGCCTCTTTCTGGGTGAAGTGCACGATGTAGACGGGCGCGTCACGGTCCTGGAGGATCTCGGCGATCGTGTCCGGGAGCGGGGTGAGCGCCCAGCGGAAGTCCAGGGGCACGGGCCGCGGTGCGTCGGCGATGACGCTCACCTCGCGGGAGGTGCGCGCCCGGAGGTCGTCGACCAGCGCGGTGACGTCCCCGAGGGTGGCGCTCATCAGCACGAACTGGCAGGCGGGCAGTTCGATCAGCGGCACCTGCCAGGCCCAGCCGCGCTGGGGGTCGCCGTAGTAGTGGAACTCGTCCATCACGGCGAGGCCGACATCGGAGGTGGGGCCGTCGCGCAGGGCGTGGTTCGCGAAGATCTCCGCGGTGCACACGATGATCGGGGCGTCGTGGTTGACGCTCGAGTCACCGGTCATCATGCCCACGTTCTCGGCGCCGAACTGCGCGACGAGATCGAAGAACTTCTCGCTCACGAGAGCCTTGATCGGGGCGGTGTAGTACGAGCGCTCACCCCGCGCCATCGCGGCGAAGATCGCGGAGTAGGCGATCGTGGTCTTGCCCGAGCCGGTGGGCGTCGCGGCGATGACGTGGTCGCCCGCCGCGATGGCGAGCAGCGCCTCCTCCTGATGGGGATAGAGGGTGCGGCCCACCGCCTCCTGGGCGGCGACGAAGCCGTCGACGATCGCGTCCTGTCCGTTCGCGGGGGAGCTCGGGGGGAGGAACGGGGTCAGGGTCGCCATGGGGCCAGTCTGCCAGTCAGCGCTGCCCCTGGCCGGACAGCCAGCGGCGATGCGCGTCGATCGCCTGCCGGGTGGGCAGCTGAGGGACGCGTCGGTCCCGGTAGGCGGGATCCCGTCCTTCGCCCCGCAGGACGATGTTCTGGAAGGCGGTGACGATCGCGATGATCCGTTCCCCGTCCACGGTGACGATCTGCGTGGCGCGGCGCCAGTACCAGTGGTCCGCGGTCTCGACCAGCGCGACGCGCTCCCAGGGGATCCAGTGGTCGCGCAGGACCCCGCGCACCTCGATGCCGGCGGTGCGCACCACGAGCGCCGTCCGCGCCTGACGCCAGCTCAGGAGGAGCAGGGCTCCCCACGACAGCAGGAGCACCACGCCGAGAGCGACGAGCATCGCCAGGAGCGCGGGGGGCGTGTCGGCCGTGAGCAGGTAGACGACGACGGCGACGACGCCCAGCAGGATCAGGCTCGCCAGGCCGGCGCCGAGGAGCTGCATCACGCGCAGCACGAGGAGGAACTGCGCGGTGTAGAGGACCTTTCCGCGATCCGCAGGGTCGGGACGGGCGGCGCTGACGGGCATTCCTCCATTCTGCCGCTACGCTCGAGCACCCGCCGACGGAAGGAACGCCATGCCGGCCAGACGCCCCGAGGATCCGCGGTTCCCGCTGGGGAGGCCGCGTAGGCAGTGCGCGAGCACTGGGACGACGCGGCCCGCCGCGCAGGACACCGTCGGCAAGGTCTTCTTCACCCAGGGCTGCCAGGACTACGTGTGCTCCGGCAACGCCGTCGCCTCCCCGGGCGGCTCGACCGTGGCGACCACCGGCCACTGCGTCAACGACGCCGGCACCTGGGCCACCAACTGGGTGTTCGTGCCCGGCTACGACCACGGCGCCGCCCCCCACGGCACCTGGGCCGCGACCGACCTCGTCTCGACCGACGAATGGGTCTCGGACGAGGACATCAGCTACGACGTCGCCTTCGCGACCGTCGAGCCGGAGAGCGGCACCGCGACCCTCGAGTCGACCGTCGGCACCACCTCGATCGCCTTCCACCGCGAGCGCGGCGCCCACTACACGTCCTTCGGCTACCCGGCCGCTTCCCCCTTCGACGGCGAGTCCCTCGAGAGCTGCGTGGGCACCGCGAGCGACGACACCCTCGGCGGCACCCTCTCCCAGGGCATCTCCTGCGACATGACCGGCGGCTCCTCCGGCGGTCCTTGGTTCCTCGACGACGGGGCCCAGAACTCCGTGAACAGCTTCCACTACACCACCCGGAAGAACGTGATGTACGGCCCGTACTTCGGGTCCCAGGCGCAGGCCGCCTATGAGGAGGCGGCCGCTTGAGCGACCACCCCCGACCTCGACGGGCCGGCAGCCGTGTGCTGCCGGTCCGTCGGCGTCCCGGTGACCGACGCGATCAGCCCGCGGGGGAGGGCAGGCCCTCCAGCGCCGCGAGGATCCTCCCGCGCAGGGCGTCGGCCGCCACTGCGAGATCCCGCTGTCGCCGGACGTACTCGGCCTTGCCGGCCGGGGTCTCGATCGGCACCACCCCGTAGCCGAGGGGGCGGACGTCATAGGGGCTCGCCTCCATGTCGAGCACCCGGGTCGCGCGCGCGTGCTCGAAACAGTCCAGCACCAGGTCGGAAGGGACCAGCGGGGTCAGCTTCGCGGCCCACTTGTAGAGGTCCATCCCAACGTGCAGGCACGCGGGGTTGTCGAGCTCGACCTGCCGCGCGCGGGTCGGTCGGAGAGCGTTCCGGGGCGCCGCCGTGGAGGTGAAGAAGCGGAAAGCGTCGAGGTGGGAGCAGATCAGGTTCTCCCGCTCGACCACGGCATCGGTCTCCGCCTGGCCGAGCCGCAAAGGGAGGTCCTCATGGCGCTGCCCGCCGGGGCGGAGGCCGTGCACCATCGCCCACTCGTGCAGGCCGAAGCATCCGAACTCGGGGCGCCGGTTCGTCAGCGAGGACACGCGCAGGAGGCGGGTCATGAAGCCCAGGGCATCCGCCCGCTCGGTCAGGAAGCGGCCGACGTCGGCCCGGCGGCGCTGCGGCTCGCCGGGCAGGTCGACGTACCAGGAGCGCCGGCCCTGCTCGTCGACATCCGCGATCGTGGGGGTGCCGTCGGCGCCGCGATCCGCGGCGACCTCGTACGCGGTGCCCCAGCCGGGATGCCAGCGCCGCAGCCGCGCGGCGGAGACGGGGTAGTAGGTGAACAGGAAGTCCTCGACGGGATGCTTCTCCCCGCGGGCCTTCCGAGCGCGATGCGCCGCCGTCAGGGCGTCCGTGCGCTCCTCGTGGGCCTGGCGGGCAGCGCGGGCCGCCGCGGCGTCGAGCACGACGGCCGGGCGGGGGAGGACGGGAGACATGACGGTTCCTCCTCTTTCCGGTCGCTGGGCGGGGACATCCTACGGACCCGGTCCCCGGGGACCGTTCCTCCCCAGGACCCTGCTGTCCACACCGCCGCCCCGCGCCCGGTGACGGGAGCGCACGGCGACCTACGGTTCCCGGACGGACCGGGGCCCGCCGCCTCGGCCGACCGATCACGAGGGGACAGCCATGGACTTCTACTGCTACGAGTGCCGGAGCACGCATCATGGGGCCGACGGGACCGAGCACGCCCCGTGGCCCGTGCACGACTACCTGGGGCCGGATGTGCTCGCCGAGCTCGGGCCGCTGGAGATGATGTCCCTGTTCCTCGAGGGCGGCCTCTGCCTTGTCGCCGGACCCGAGGGCATCGAATGCTACGTGCAGGTGCTGCTGACGCTTCCCGTCATCGGGGAACCGGGACGTGCGCTGCACTACGCGCCGTGGGCGCGCGTCGCCCCCGAGGATCTGCTCGAGCACATGGCGGCCCTCCGGGAGGCGGAGCGTCGCCGCGGCCGCCGGAGCGCGCGGCGACGCCATCCGGTGCTCTCCGAGTTCGACGGCGTGCTCGCGACGGCCCTTCCCGACTACCCGGACAGCCTCGGGCAGCCGGTGCGTCTGATCGCTCGGGAGCAGGGGGAGGCGACGACCATCGTGCCCGACCCGCTCTCGGAGCATTCGCTCGACCGCGACCTGCGCGACGGGATCAGCCTCCGGGAGGCGGAGCTGCGGGTGCGCTCCCTGGCGCTGACGGACCTCGCGGCCTGAGGGAGGGGCGCGGGCTCGCCCCTCTCGCCGCGGCCGTCACGAGGCGAGCAGCTCCCGCACGCGCGGGATGACCTCGGTGCCGTAGAGCTCGATCGAGCGCATGAGCTGCTCGTGCGGCATCGGTCCGCTCGCGTACTTGAGGTCGAAGCGATCGATGCCGAGGGTGCGGATCGTCCCCGCGATCTTCCGGGCGACGGTCTCGACGCCGCCGGCCACGAGCGCCCCGTGATGCATCTCCTGGTCGAACTCCGCCATCCCCGCCGGCGGCCAGCCGCGCTCGCGGCCGATCTCGGTGCGATTGCGGATCCAGTGCGGGGCGAGCTGCTCCCGGGCGGTGGCATCGTCCTCGGCGACGTGGCCGGGGGAGTGGACCCCCACGGGCAGACGATCGTGTCCGAACTGGGCGACCGCATCGTGGAACAGGTCGACGAAGGGAGTGAAGCGCTCGGCCGGACCACCGATGATCGCGAGCATCAGCGGCAGACCGTGACGGGCGGTGCGGATCACCGAGTTGGGGCTGCCGCCGACGGCCACCCAGGTGGGCAGCGTCCGCTCCATGCGCGGGTGCACCAGCTGGTCCTTCAGTCCGGGCCGGTGGGTGCCGGACCAGGTGACGGGCTCCTGGGGGAGGAGCGCCGCGAACAGCTCGAGCTTCTCCTCGAAGAGCATCTCGTAGTCCTGCATCGAGTAGCCGAACAGGGGGAAGGACTCGGTGAACGAGCCGCGGCCGACGGTGATCTCGGCGCGTCCCTCGGAGAGGGCGTCCAGCGTCGAGAAGCGTTCGAACACGCGGATCGGGTCGTCGGAGGAGAGCACGGTCACGGCGGTGCCGAGCGAGATGCGCTCGGTGCGGGTCGCGAGACCGGCGAGGACGGTGTCCGGGGCGCTCACGGCGAAGTCAGGGCGGTGGTGCTCGCCGATCGAGAAGTGGTCGATGCCGACGCGGTCGGCGAGCTCGCCCTGGGCGACGATGTCGCGGATCACCTGGGCGGGGGCGACCGGGTTCCCGTCGAGATCGACGGTCACGTCGCCGAAGGTGTCCAGGCCGAAGGTGATGCGCGCGGGATCGAGCGGGGCGCGGTCGGCGGGAGCGGTGCTGTCGCTGCTGCTCGTGCGGTCGGTGGTGCTCATGTCGCTCCGTCCCGGGTCAGGGCCCGACGAGAGGTAGTTGATAGTTGAAGCATATGGCATCGGGCCCCGGAGGGACAGGCCCAGCGTCGGCCCGCCGGGGACCGGGACCTAGACTGGCGAGCATGCGCATCGCCCGATTCACCACCGGTGAGGACCCCATGTACGGGATCGTCCAGGATAAGGACGGCCGGGACATGGTCTACGGCATCACCGGCGACCCCCTGTACACCGAGATCCGCCCCACCGGCACCATCACGCCCCTCGAGGACGTGCGCCTGCTCGCCCCCGTGATCCCGCGCTCGAAGGTGGTGTGCGTGGGCCGCAACTACGCCGCCCATGCCGCCGAGCTCGGCAACGAGGTGCCCGACCAGGCTCTGTTCTTCCTCAAGCCCAACACCGCCGTCGTAGGCCCCGGAGACCCGGTGGTCGTGCCCTCCTACAGCCAGGAGGTGAGCCTCGAGGCGGAGCTCGCCGTGGTCATCAAGCGCATGGCGAAGGATCTCGCGCCGGAGCAGGTCGCCGATCACGTGCTCGGCTACACCTGCGCCAACGACCTCACCGCCCGCGATGCGCAGCGTGGAGAGAAGCAGTGGTTCCGCGCGAAGGCGTTCGACACCTCCTGCCCGATCGGTCCCTGGATCGAGACCGATCTCGACATCACCGACCCCGGAGGCCTCTCCATCTCCTCGGCCGTCGACGGCGAGACCGCCCAGCAGGGCAGCACGGCGGACATGATCCGCTCCGTCACCGAGCTCGTCGCCGAGATCTCCTCCGTCGTCACCCTGCTGCCGGGCGACCTCGTGCTCACGGGCACCCCCGCCGGGGTGCGCACGGTCGAACCGGGCGCCGTCATCGACGTGACCATCGAGGGCATCGGCACCCTCAGCAACCCCCTCGTGCGCCGCTGAACGGCGCCCACCGCACACCCCAGGAGCGTCCCGCGTGACCACCGCCCCCGTCGTCCCTTCCACCGCGCCCTCCGACGAGGTCCGCGTCCGGTTCTGCCCGAGCCCGACCGGCACCCCCCACGTCGGCCTCGTGCGCACGGCCCTGTTCAACTGGGCGCACGCCCGCCACCACGGCGGCAAGCTGATCTTCCGCATCGAGGACACCGACGCCGCCCGCGACAGCGAGGAGTCCTACCACCAGCTGCTCGAGGCCATGCGCTGGCTCGGCATCGACTGGGACGAGGGGGTCGAGGTGGGCGGACCCGACGGCCCCTACCGCCAGTCCCAGCGCGGCGAGATCTACCAGGACGTCATCGCGAAGCTCAAGGACGCCGGGCACATCTACGAGTCGTTCTCGACCGCCGAGGAGATCGCCGATCGGCACCGCGCCGCCGGCCGCGACCCGCAGCTCGGCTACGACGGCTACGACCGCGAGCTCACCGAGGAGCAGAAGGCCGCCTTCCGCGCCGAGGGCCGCGAGCCCACCTGGCGCCTGCGCATGCCCGACGAGGACCTCAGCTTCGTGGACCTGGTGCGCGGCGAGATCACCTTCAAGGCCGGCTCCACCCCCGACTACGTCGTGGTGCGCGCCAACGGGCAGCCGCTCTACACCCTCGTCAACCCCGTCGACGACGCCCTCATGCGCATCACCCATGTCCTGCGCGGGGAGGACCTGCTCTCCTCGACGCCGCGCCAGATCGCGCTCTACCGGGCCCTCATGGACGTCGGCGTCGCCGATCGCATCCCGCAGTTCGGTCACCTGCCCTACGTGATGGGGGAGGGCAACAAGAAGCTGTCCAAGCGGGACCCGGAGTCCAACCTGTTCCTCTACCGGGACCAGGGCTTCACCCCCGAGGGCATGGTCAACTACCTGGCCCTGCTCGGCTGGGGCTACAGCGCGGACCAGGACATCTTCTCCCGCGAGCAGTTCGTCGAGCGGTTCGACGCCTCCGACGTCAACCCCAACCCCGCGCGCGTGGACCGCAAGAAGGCGACAGCCATCAACGCCGACCACATCCGCCTCCTTCCCGAGGCCGAGTTCGTCGAGCGCCTCGTGCCCTACCTCCAGGCCGGCGGAGTCCTCGGCGAGGTCGTCACGCCCGAGCAGCAGGCCCTGCTGGTCGCGGCCGCGCCGCTCGTGCAGACCCGGATGAACCTGCTCGGCGAGGCGCCGGACCTGCTTCGCTTCCTCTTCGCCGCCGATGAGGACCTCGAGGTCCAGGACGAGGCCCTCGCGAAGATCGGCGACGACCCCGTCGCGGTGCTCGAGCGGGCCATCGCCGAGATCGAGGCCGTGCCGGCGGACTCCTTCACCGCCGAGCTGCTCGAGCCGGCCCTGCGCCAGGCCATCGTCGAGGACATGGGCATCAAGCCGCGCCTCGCCTTCGGACCGCTGCGCAGCGCGATCTCCGGCCGTCGCATCTCGCCGCCCCTGTTCGAGTCGATGGAGCTGCTCGGCAAGCCCTCGAGCCTCACGCGTCTGCGGGCGCTGCGCGACCGGCTGAGCGCGGTGTCTCCGGAGTGAACCGACGGTGACGCGAGGGGGTGCCGAGCCTCACAGCCCGAAAGGCCCCTCTCGCTTTGCCCCTCCGGCCGCGAGCCGCTAATGTTGTACCTCGGTACGGCACCGCGGGAGATCGCGGACCGGAGGGCTCCAGAGGGGCCCGAGGGTTCGGGAAGCACCTCGGAATCGTGCTCTCACCATGGGGTATGGTGTAATTGGCAACACAACGGTTTCTGGTACCGTCATTCTAGGTTCGAGTCCTGGTACCCCAGCGCTGAACGTCTCCTCCGGGAGATGGACAGTCCGCGCCCCGTTCGTCTAGCGGCCTAGGACGTCGCCCTCTCACGGCGGTAACACCGGTTCAAATCCGGTACGGGGTACGGACAAGGAGTCGATGCCACTGGCATCGGCTCCTTTCTCGTTGCTCTGTTTGCCGGCGCTGCTCGTCGTGATCGCGCCGTTCGCCGTGATCGTTCAGTGCTCATGGTTCCCGCAGTTCCCCTGCGCGTCCTTCCCGAACCGCGTTCCCTGCGCAGGTCATCCGGAGTATCGTCGGGACATGACGAACACCTCACCGCCGAGAGTGACCGTGGGCCTCGCCGATGCCGAGGAGTCCGACCACGCCGTCCGCTGGGCGGCCCGGCACGCACAGCGCATCGGAGGCACCCTCCACCTCCTCCACGCCTTCATGTGGACCGAGCTCGACGTCGACACCGACCCGATCCCCGGGATGGTCGGCTCCGGCATCCGCCAGGCCGCCCAGACCCTCGTGAAGGAAGCCGTCGCGATCGCCCGCGCCGAGGCGCCCGATCTCGAGATCACCTCCGAGGTGGTCGATGGCAACGCCGTGCCCGTCCTCGTGGCCGGCAGCACGGGCTCCGAGGTCATGGTCGTGGGCGGCCGGGGCATGGGACGGCTCATGACCCTCGTCGTCGGCTCGAAGAGCCTTGCGCTCGCTGCCCGCGCGCACTGCCCCGTCGTGGTCGTCCGCGGACGTCTGGGGGAGGAGGGGCCGATCGGCGTGGTCCACGACGGCACCACCGCCGTCGCCCTCGAACGCGCCGCGGATCTCGCCGCCGCCTACGACCGGGACCTCCACCTGATCCTGCGGGCGGACACCGCCGCCGATGCCGCCGAGTCGATCAGGGTCGAGGTCGCCGAGCGCCTCGCGCTGAGCCATCCCGGCGTGTTCGTGCGCGGGGTCACCGTCGCCGCGACCGAGAGCGCGAAGGAGCTGATCCGGGCCAGTGAGGATGCGGCGCTCATCGTCGTCGCGGGAGAGCGCGCCAAGGGACCCGATGGGCCGATCTCCGCGCCGCGCCGCCTCGTGACGGTGCTGCGTTATGCGCACGCACCGGTGTGGATCGAGCGAGCCTGACCCGATACCGGGACGCTCGCACGATGCGCCGTCACCTCGCGGCGGCGATCAGCCGCCCGCGCGGCGCAGCAGCTCGGTGAGGTTGTTGGCGGAGCTCATCACCGAGGCGGCGTGCAGGCGCCCCGGTTGCCGCGTGAGGCGCTCGATCGGCCCCGAGATGCTCAGCGCGGCGACGACCCGGCCGTTCGGGCCGCGCACCGGGGCGGAGACGGAGCCGACGCCCGGCTCGCGCTCCCCGATGGACTGCGCCCAGCCGCGCCGGCGCACGGCGGACAGCTGCGTGGCGGTGAAGCGCGCGCCGAGCAGCCCGCGGTGGAGCCGGTCCGGCTCCTCCCAGGCGAGCAGGATCTGCGCGGCGGAGCCCGCCTTCATGGTGAGGGTCGACCCCATGGGGACGGAGTCCCGCAGGCCGATGGGGCGCTCGGCCGCAGCTACGCAGATGCGGTGGTCGCCCTGGCGCCGATAGAGCTGGGCGGACTCCCCGGTATGGTCCCGGAGCGCCGCCAGTACGGGGCCGGCGGCCGCGAGCAGACGGTCCTCGCCGGCGGCCGCGGCGAGCTCGCCGAGGCGCGGGCCGAGGATGAAACGGCCCTGCATGTCGCGGGCGACCAGATGGTGGAACTCGAGGGCGACGGCGAGGCGATGGGCCGTGGGGCGCGCGAGACCGGTCGACTGCACGAGCTGGGCCAGGGTCGCGGGGCCCGCCTCGAGGGCGCCGAGCACGACGGCGGCCTTGTCGAGCACGCCCACGCCACTGCCGTTCTCCTCCGGGGTGTTGTCCATGCTCCGATATTGCCGTCTTATTCCCTGAGACGCAAGTGCAGGGGCCTCCCCGTCGGATGACGATGGTCGGGCGCTCGCACCCCGAGCGCGTTCCAGCAGGCGGACACGTCCCCGACCCCGGGGGCAGGGAAGGATCGACATGGCGGGGACTCTCGCGGAGAAGGTCTGGGCGGATCACGTGGTCCGTCGCGGAGACAACGGAGAGCCGGACCTGCTCTACATCGACCTCCAGCTCCTGCACGAGGTGACCAGCCCCCAGGCCTTCGACGGCCTGCGGCAGGAGGGGCGCAGCCCCCGTCGTCTCGACCAGCAGCTCGCGACCGAGGACCACAACACCCCCACGATCGACATCGACAAGCCGATCGCGGACCTCACCTCGCGCACGCAGATCGACACCCTGCGCCGCAACGCCGAGGAGTTCGGCGTGCGCATCCACTCCCTCGGCGACAAGGACCAGGGCATCGTCCACGTCGTGGGACCGCAGCTGGGTCTGACCATGCCCGGCATCACCGTCGTGTGCGGCGACTCCCACACCTCGACCCACGGCGCCTTCGGGGCTCTCGCCTTCGGCATCGGCACCTCCGAGGTCGAGCACGTGCTCGCCACGCAGACCCTGCCGCTGAAGCCCTTCCGCACCATGGCCGTCACCGTCAACGGTGCGCTGCGCCCCGGCGTGACCGCGAAGGACATCATCCTCGCCGTCATCGCGAAGATCGGCACCGGCGGCGGCGCGGGCTACGTGCTCGAGTACCGCGGCGACGCCATCCGCGCTCTCTCCATGGAGGGCCGCATGACCATCTGCAACATGTCCATCGAGGCCGGCGCCCGCGCGGGCATGATCGCCCCCGACGAGACCACCTTCGAGTACGTGAAGGGCCGACCGCACGCCCCCCGTGGCGCGGACTGGGACGAGGCCGTCGCCTACTGGCGGACCCTGCGCAGCGACGACGACGCCGTCTTCGACACCGAGGTGATCATCGACGCCGACGAGCTCGAGCCCTTCGTCACCTGGGGCACGAACCCAGGCCAGGGCCTGCCGCTCTCCGCGACCGTTCCCGCCCCCGAGGACTTCACCGACGACACCTCGCGCACCGCGGCCGAGAACGCGCTGACCTACATGGATCTGGTCCCCGGCACCCCGCTGAAGGACATCCGGGTCGACACCGTGTTCATGGGCTCGTGCACCAACGGCCGCATCGAGGATCTCCGCGCCTTCGCCGAGACGATCAAGGGGCGGACCAAGCACCCCGAGGTGCGCGTGCTGGTCGTCCCCGGCTCCGCCCGCGTGCGGATCCAGGCCGAGCAGGAGGGGCTGGACCGGGTGTTCCTCGACTTCGGCGCCGAGTGGCGTCAGGCCGGCTGCTCCATGTGCCTGGGCATGAACCCCGACCAGCTCAAGCCCGGTGAGCGGGCCGCCTCGACCTCCAACCGCAACTTCGAGGGCCGGCAGGGCAAGGGCGGTCGCACGCACCTGGTGTCCCCGGTGGTCGCCGCCGCGACCGCCGTGCGCGGCACCCTGTCCTCGCCGTCCGACCTGCTGACCAACGCCTGAGGAGCCCGCCATGGAAGCCTTCATCACCCATACCGGCATCGGCGTCCCGCTGCGCCGCAGCAATGTCGACACCGACCAGATCATCCCCGCCGTCTATCTCAAGCGGGTCACGAAGACCGGCTTCGACGACGGCCTCTTCAACGCCTGGCGGAGCAACGATCCCGACTTCGTGCTGAACCGCGAGCCCTACTCGCGGGGCTCCGTGCTCGTGGCGGGCCCTGACTTCGGGACCGGCTCCTCCCGCGAGCACGCCGTCTGGGCGCTGCGCGACTACGGCTTCAAGGCCGTCCTCTCGAGCCGCTTCGCGGACATCTTCCGCGGCAACTCGGGCAAGCAGGGCCTGGTCGCGGGAGTCCTCGCCCAGGACGACATCGAGCAGCTGTGGAAGATCCTCGAGGAGGCCCCGGGCACCGAGGTGACCGTGGACCTCGAGGCGCGCCAGGCGCGCGCCGGAGATGCGGTCTTCCGCTTCGAGATCGACGACTACACCCGGTGGCGCCTGATGGAGGGGCTGGACGACATCGGACTCACCCTCCGCCACGAGGAGGACATCACCGCGTTCGAGGCGAAGCGCCCCTCGTGGATGCCGAAGACGCTCCCGGCCCGGACCGCCGACACGGAGTGATCCTCTCCCGGGGGTCGGGGGCGGGGCAGGGCGCTCCGGTATGGTGTGCCGGTCAGACCCGGATGCCTGGGCACCCGACCTCCGAGGACAGGACACCATGAGCTCGACTTTCCATGTGCGCGGCGGACGGCCGCTCGACGGCGAGATCACCGTCCGCGGCGCGAAGAACCTCGTCTCCAAGGCGATGGTGGCGGCGCTGCTCGGCGAGGCCCCGAGCATGCTGCGCTCGGTCCCGGACATCCGTGACGTCCAGATCGTCTCCCAGCTGCTCTCGATCCACGGGGTGAAGGTCGAGCGCGACGTCGAGGGCGGGGTCCTGCGCATGGACCCGTCCAACGTGGAGCGCGCCCACGCCGCGGAGATCGACGCCCACGCGGGCAGCTCCCGCATCCCGATCCTCTTTTGCGGCCCGCTCCTGCACCGTCTCGGCGAGGCGATCATCCCCGACCTCGGCGGCTGCCGCATCGGCGACCGGCCCATCAACTACCACCTCGACGTGCTGCGCAGCTTCGGCGCCGAGGTCGACAAGCGCGAGCTGGGCATCTACATCACCGCCCCGAACGGCCTGCACGGCACGACCATCAACCTCGAGTACCCGAGCGTCGGGGCGACCGAGCAGGTGCTGCTGACCGCGGTCCGCGCCGAGGGCATCACCGTCCTCACCAACGCCGCGGTCGAGCCCGAGATCGAGGACCTCATCTCGGTGCTGCAGAAGATGGGCGCGCTCATCACCCTGCAGACCGACCGCACCATCACCATCGAGGGAGTCTCCCACCTCGGCGGCTACGAGCACGTCGCCCTCCCGGATCGCATCGAGGCGGCCTCGTGGGCCTGCGCGGCCCTGGTCACCAAGGGGTCGGTGTTCGTGCGCGGGGCGCAGCAGAAGCCGATGTCTACCTTCCTGAACACCTTCCGGAAGATCGGTGGCGGCCTCGACATCACCGAGGCCGGCATCCACTTCTTCCACCCCGGCACCCCGCTGCGGGCGATCGCGGTCGAGACCGACGTCCACCCCGGCCTGATGACCGACTGGCAGCAGCCGCTCGTGGTCGCGCTGACCCAGGCCGACGGCATCTCGATCATCCACGAGACGGTCTACGAGAACCGGCTCGGCTTCACCTCGGCGCTCAACGACATGGGCGCCCACATCCAGGTGTACCGCGAGTGCCTCGGCGGGTCCTCCTGCCGCTTCGGCCGCCGCAACTTCAACCACTCCGCCGTGATCTCCGGCCCCAAGCCGCTGCGCGGAGCGGAGATCACCGTGCCCGACCTCCGCGGCGGGTTCTCGTACCTGATCGCCGCCCTCGGGGCCGAGGGCGTCTCCACCATCCACGGCATCGACCTGATCGACCGCGGCTACGAGTCCTTCCGCGACAAGCTGACGGCGCTCGGCGCCGAGTTCTGGGAGAAGTGACCTGATGACCCTCGACGGCTCCCGTGGCGCGGCGGGCTCGCTGGCCCTGCGCGACATCCCGATCCCCGACTACTGCGATGTGGTGATCGTCCCCACCCGCGGGGTCGAGGAGTCGGATCCGCGGGTGTGGGCCGAGGCGATCTTCTCCCACGAGAACACCCCGCTGTCGAAGCGGGGGATGCTCGCGCTGCGCGACGAGGCGATCCGCCTTTTCGACATGGTGCCGCCGCCGGAGAAGGACTTCGTGGCCGACGAGGTGGTGGGCTCGGAGGCGCTGATCAAGGACGACGACGCGAACCTGCAGGTCCGCATCGGGATCGCCCTGCTGCCCGGCGGGGACCTGCTCCAGGTCACGACCGCCGTGAAGTATCGCTCGGTGCGGGGCCGCATCGCCTTCGCCCCGCGTCGGTTGATGCATGCCGCGGCGGTCAACACCCTCGCCCGTCGGGCGCCGACGACGCTGCGCCGCCGGACGGTCACGTCGACCTCGACGGTCCGCCACCTCACCGGTCAGGCGACCCGCAAGGCCCTCGGCCGCTCCACCGCCACGGAGGACTGACATGCCGCGGCGCGATGTCAGCCGCCGGGCCGGATGGGTCATCGCCGTCGCCCAGATCCCGCTGCGCCCGCTCCTCGCGCTGCTGACCCGGCCCCGCTGGATCGGGGTGGAGAACCTCCCTCCCACCGGGGCGGTCATCGCGTGCGGCAACCATCTCAGCGCCCTCGACGCGCTCTCCTACGGCCATCTGCTGCAGGCCGGCGGCATCGCCCCGCGGTTCCTGGCCAAGGAGGCGATGTTCCAGGTGCCCGTGCTCGGCGCGCTGCTGCGCGGCGCCCAGCAGATCCCCGTCTCGCGCGGCACGGGCCGCGGGGCCGACGCCCTCGCCGCCGCCAAGCGCGCCCTGGGCCGCGGGGAGATGCTGATGGTCTTCCCCGAGGGCACCTACACCCGCGACCCCGAGCTCTGGCCCATGCAGGGCCGCACCGGGGCGGCGCGTCTGGCGCTCGAGACCGGGTCGCAGCTGCTGCCGATCGCCAGCTGGGGCGGTCGGCGCCTGTGGCCCGTCGGTTCCCCGATCCCGCACCCCGGCCCGGGCCGGCGTCTCACCGTGCGCGTGGGGGAGGCGTACGCCGTCTCCCGCCGCGCGGAGGAGACCGAGCAGCAGGCGGCGCTGCGGATCACCGAGGACCTCATGCGGCGCATCACCGCCCTGCTCGGCGAGATCCGCGGCGAGGAGCCGCCGGCGGCCCTGCATGATCCGCGCGGTGATACGCACCGCCCCGAGATAGGCCGCACCGATCCGAGCTTCCGACCTCCGAGGCAGCGGTCATGAGGCGCCTCGCGGTGCTCGGCGCGGGCAGCTGGGGGACGACCTTCGCCCAGGTGCTCGCCGACGGCGGCTCCGACGTGACGCTCTGGGCGCGCCGCGAGGAGGTCGCCGCGGAGATCCGGACCGGGCATCGCAACAGCGCCTATCTCGGCGAGCACCGGCTCCCGGAAGCGGTCGAGGCCACCTCCCGGATCGCGGAAGCGCTCGAGGGGGCCGACGGGATCGTCCTCGCCGTCCCCGCCCAGTCGTTGCGCGCGACCCTCGCGGCTTGGCCGGCGCTCCCGGACGTTCCGGTGCTGTCGCTGATCAAGGGCATCGAGCGCGGCACCGACGCGCGGATCAGCGAGGTGATCGCCGAGGCCGGTCGCACGGACCCGGCCCGGATCGGGGTGCTCTCCGGCCCGAACCTCTCCGGGGAGATCGCTCGCCGCCAGCCCTGCGGCAGCGTCGTCGCGGCTCCCGACCAGGCCCTCGCGGAGACGCTCGCCCCGTGGTGCCAGACGCCCTACCTGCGGGCCTACACCTCCACCGACGTGATCGGGGTCGAGATCGCCGGGGCCGTCAAGAACGTGATCGCGATCGCCGTCGGCGCCGCGACCGGGCTGGGGCACGGCCACAACACCACCGCCTCCCTGATCACCCGGGGCCTCGCCGAGATCACCCGGCTGGGCGTCGCCCTCGGCGGACGCCCCGAGACCTTCGCGGGCCTCGCGGGGATGGGCGACCTGGTCGCGACCTGCTCCTCCCCGCTCTCCCGGAACCACCGCCTCGGCCTCGCCCTCGGGCGCGGGCTCGACGTGGCCTCCGCCGCGCGGGAGGTCGGCCAGACCGCCGAGGGGGTCGCCACGGCCCGGGCGGTGGGCGACCTCGCGGCGCGGCTCGGCGTCGACATGCCGATCACCCGCGCGGTCGTGGATGTCGTCGATCACGGCGCACGCATCGAGGACGTCACCACGGCCCTGCTGTCGCGGTCGATCCGCCCCGAGTGACTACCCTGACCAGCATGAGAACCACCGTCGCCCTCCTGTTCGGCGGCCGCAGCGGCGAGCACGGCATCTCGTGCGTGACCGCCGGCGGCATCCTCTCCGCGATCGACCGAGAGCGCTTCGACGTGCTCGCGATCGGTATCACCCGGGCGGGTCGCTGGGTGCAGGCCTCCGCAGACCCCTCGGACTGGGCCCTCGTCGACGGCCGCGCTCCCGAGGTCCACGACACCGGGGTTGAGGTGCTGCTGCCCGCCGTCCGCCACCGGGCGGGTGAGCCGATCGTGCTGCGCGCGCTCGAGGACGGCGTGGTCCGCGACCTGGCGGAGGTCGACGTGGTCTGGCCGCTGCTGCACGGCGCCTACGGCGAGGACGGCACCGTCCAGGGCCAGCTCGAGATGCTCGACATCCCCTACGTCGGCTCGGGCGTGCTGGCCTCCGCGGCGAGCATGGACAAGGTGGCGACGAAGACCCTGCTGCGCACCGCGGGCCTCGAGTGCGCCCCCGGCATCGTCGTGCACGAGGACCACTGGGCCCGGGAGGAGGACAGCGTCCTCGCCCACCTGCGGGAGCACCACCCGCTGCCCTGGTTCGTCAAGCCCGCCCGCGCCGGCTCGAGCCTCGGCGTCTCCCGCGTCACCCGCCCCGAGGACCTCGGCGCCGCGATGAAGACGGCCTTCGCGGAGGATCCGAAGGTGCTCGTCGAACAGGGCATCGTCGGCCGCGAGGTCGAGTGCGGGGTGCTGCAGGGACGCGACGGCGGCGAGGCGCGCACCACCATCCCCGGCGAGGTCACCGTGGGCGACGACCTCGAGTTCTACGACTACGAGTCGAAGTACTTCGGGAAGGGCACCGTCTCCATCGACGTGCCGGCCGCCCTGCCCGATGCGGTTTTGGAGACGGTGCGCGAGGTCGCCTCCCGCGCCTTCACCGCCCTGGGGCTGGAGGGTCTCGGCCGGGTGGACGTGTTCGTCACGGAGGACGCCCGCGTGGTGATCAACGAGGTCAACACGATGCCCGGCTTCACGCCGTACTCGATGTTCCCCGTGCTCTGGAAGAACATGGGACTGTCCTACGCGGAGCTGATCGCGGACCTGGTCGAGCAGGCCGCGGCACGGCGGCTCGGCCCCCGCTGAGCCGGGGGCGCGGCCCCCGTCGAGCAGGGGAGCGGCGAGGCCCGTGGGGGCAGAGTGCCGCGGGTCCAGGTGCCGCGGGGCTCAGGAGCGGTCGGGCTCAGGCGGCGTCGCCCGGACCGATGCAGTAGGTGGAGGCGACCGTGTTCGCGCTGACCACCCGGGAGAGGTCGAGCGCCGCCGCCGAGGGCTGGTCCGGGGCGGCCGAGCTCGGCACCGACACGTCGATCGCGGGCTCCCGGCCGTAGGTGGTGTAGAGGAAGCCGCCGTCGATCTCCGTGACGATCCAGTCGATCCGGACCCCGTCCCCGTCCTCGAGGGTCGTGCACCGGTCCGTGGTGGGTCCGGGCGGGGTCACCCCGCAGCGCATCACCACGGTGTCCTCGCCGGATCCCCAGGCGGCGGTGCCCTGGCTGGAGGTCTCCGTGCGCGGCAGGCCCAGCACCTCCTGCGGCGCCCCGATCACCACGTCGGCGCAGGTGGGGTCCGCGGCGAACTCTCCCGCCGGCACCGTCACGGTGCCGCAGGCGGTCAGGGTCGCGGCGAGCACGCCGGCGACGGCCAGGGCGAGGGAGCGGCGGGGGACGAGCACTCATCGAGCCTACGGCACACTGGCCCCATGACCTCGACGCCGCCCTCCGGGGAGGCGGGCCTGCTCGCCCGCATGCTCCCGCACCTGAGCCCCTCACCGCTCGCCGAGGTCGGTCCGGGCGACGATGCGGCGGTGCTCCGCTTGCCCAGTCCGCGCCTGGTCGTCTCGACCGACACCCTCACCGAGGGCGAGGACTTCCTGCCCGGGGTGATCACCCCGATCCAGCTCGGTCGCCGCGCGGCGGTCCAGAACCTCGCCGACATCGCTGCGATGGGTGCCCGTCCCCACGCCCTCGTCGTCTCGGTCACGGCCCCTGCGGGGACCGACGGGGGCGTCTTCGAGGAGATCGCCGCCGCCCTCGCCGCCCGCGCGGAGACCGACGGCGCCCACGTCGTCGGCGGAGACCTGGGTCGAGGCGACCTGCTCTCCGTGACCGTCACGGCGCTCGGCACCCTCGCCGAGGGGGAGGTGCCCGTGCTGCGCTCCGGTGCCCGACCCGGGGATCTGCTCGCCGTCGGCACCGAGCGATTGGGCCGCTCCGCTGCCGGACTCGCTGCCGTTCTCGCCGGCCGCGACGAGCCCGCCGAGCTGGTGGCCTTCCACCACGCCCCGGAGGTGGACCTCCGCCTCGGCTGGACCGTCGGGCGCGCGGCGAGCGCGATGCTCGACCTCTCCGACGGTCTGGTGCGCGACGGCGGGCGGATCGCCGCCGCCTCCCAGGTCGTGATCGACCTCGACCCCGATGCCCTCGCCCCCGACATCGCGGCGCTCCGGCCCCCGGCTCAGGACGAGGCCGAGGCGCGCGCCTGGGTGCTGCACGGGGGCGAGGAGCATGCGATGCTCGCGACCTTCCCGCCGGGCGCGGTCCCCGCGGGCTTCCGGGTGCTCGGCGCGGTGCGCTCCCCGGCGGCGGGGGAGGAGCCGGCGATCCTGCTCGGCGGTGACCGCATCCCCGGAGGTGGTTTCGACCACTTCGCCGACGAGTCGTAGGCTGGACGGCGGTCCGTTCCCCCGAAGGAGACATCCATGCCGATCACCGTGAAGGCCCTGCAGAAGACCGGCCCGGAGCAGCCGTTCCGCGTCACCACCATCGAGCGCCGCGATCCGCGCCCGACCGACGTCGTCATCGACATCAAGGCCGCAGGCATCTGCCACAGCGACATCCACACCATCCGCAACGAATGGGGCGAGGCGCACTTCCCCCTCACCGTCGGCCACGAGATCGCGGGCGTCGTGTCCGCGGTCGGCGCCGAGGTCACCGACTGGTCGGTCGGCGACCGCGTGGGTGTCGGCTGCATGGTCGACTCCTGCGGCGAGTGCGCGCAGTGCCTCGCGGGCGAGGAGCAGGCGTGCCTCGAGGGGAACGTCGGCACCTACAACGCGAAGGACGTCGACGGCACGATCACCCAGGGCGGCTACGCCGAGAAGGTCGTGGTCGACCAGCGCTTCGTGCTGCGCATCCCCGACGCCCTGGACTTCGACGTCGCCGCGCCGCTGCTCTGCGCCGGCATCACCAGCTACTCGCCGCTGGCCCGCTGGGGCGCCGCGGAGAAGCGAGCCGACGGCTCGCCGAAGAAGGTCGCGGTGCTCGGCATGGGCGGCCTCGGACACATGGGCGTGCGCATCGCCGCCGCCATGGGCGCCGAGGTGACCGTGCTGTCCCGCTCCCGCAAGAAGGAGCAGCTCGCCCTCGACCTGGGCGCCCAGCGCATGCTCTCGACCTCCGAGGACGACTTCTTCTCGGCGCACCGCGGTGAGTTCGACCTGATCCTCAACACGATCAGCGCCGACATCGACGTGAACGGCTACCTGAGCCTGCTCGTGCCCCGCGGCGTGATGGCGGTCGTGGGCCTGCCGCCCACCCCGCAGCAGCTCTCCTTCGGGGCGCTGATCGGCGGCGGCCGCGTGCTCGCCGGCTCGAACATCGGCGGCATCGCCGAGACCCAGGAGATGCTCGACTTCTGCGCCGAGCACGGCTTCGGCGCCGAGATCGAGGTCGTCGGCGTGGACGAGGTCGATGCCGTCTATGACCGCGTGGTCGCCGGCGAGGTGTTCTTCCGCGCCGTCATCGACACCTCCACCTTCGCGGGTGCCGCCGCGGAGTGATCCCCAGACACAGCCCCCTGCGGCTGTTCTGCTGCGAACAGCGGAAGAACAGCGGAATGAGCCGCAGGGGGCCGTGCCCGCGGATCTCGCGCCGGAGGTGGCAGCCGGGCCGCGCCGGACCGGACACCTCCCGGACCACGGTTCCGGAAGGCGGTCCCGGAACGCACACCCACGACGCACAGGAGCCCCCACCCGATCGGGTGGGGGCTCCTGCGAAAAGGTCCTGGCGGTCTCGCTCAGGCGCCGAGGGTGCTGACCTTGCCCGCCTTGAGGCAGGAGGTGCAGACGTTCACCTTCTTGCTGGTGCCGTTGATCACGGTCCGGACGGACTGGATGTTCGGGTTCCAGCGACGCGAGGTGCGGCGGTGCGAGTGGGACACGCTCTTGCCGAAGCTCGGGCCCTTGGCGCAGATGTCACACGTGGAAGCCACTGTCGTCTCCTGAAAGTCGAATGCTGATCGAGGTGCCCGACCATCTCTGGGGTGCAGAGTCGGCGACCTCGGAGGTCAGGGCAACCACGGCATCGTAGCCCATCCCCGCCTCCCGACTGAAGGGGAGAGGGGGTCCGACGGCCTGTGGACTCCGACACAGCCTGACGGCCAGGTGGCACGATGGGCACATCATCGCACGTCGGACGGAGGAAGCGGATGGTCAGAACGCCCCGGACCACCTCGGGATCGATGCCGCTCTCCGAGCTGCTGATCTCCAAGGAGTCCCGTGCGATGGCGTCCTTCGCGGTGCGCGACCTCGACGAGATGCTGCGTTTCCCGCCGCGCCGCTACGTCACCCCCGCGCCGCTCCGCTCCCTGCGCGAGGTGCAGGACGGCGAGGAGGTCTCGGCGATCGTCACCGTCGGCTCGATCCGGGACCGCAGCATGCGCTCGCGCCGCGGCCACCTGCTCGAGGTCGAGGTCTCCGACGGCAGCGACACCCTCGAGCTGGTCTTCTTCCTCAGCCATGCGGGCCAGGCCGAGTGGCACCGCGCCCGGATGGGGGAGGGCGGCACGATCCTCGTGCGCGGTACCGCGCACCGCGATCCGCGGCGGGACCGCTTCCAGATCGCCCACCCGGAGTACGAGCCCGTCGACGACACCCCGGCCGCGCGGGCCCAGGCGCTGCGGCCCCGGCCCGTCTACCCGCTGAAGAAGAACATCGCGCAGGCCACCATGCGCTCGGCGACCGCCACCGGGCTCGAGAACGCGCAGCTGCTGCGCCGCCCGGTGCCTCCGGAGGTGCTCGACGCCCGGGGGCTGCCCGCACTCGAGGACGCGGTGCGCCTGCTCCACGATCCCGCCGATCTCGACGAGGCGCGGCGCGGCCGCGGCGTCCTCGCCTTCGAGGAGGCCTTCGTGCTGCAGGCGATCTTCGCCGAGCGCCGCGCCCGTGACGAGCGCACCCCGGCCCCGGCGCTGCGGGCGGACGGTCCGCTGCAGGGCGAGTTCGACGCCCGGCTCCCCTTCGCCCTGACCGCCGGCCAGATCACGGTCGGCGAGGAGATCGCCGCGCGCATCGCCCGCGAGCACCCCACCTCCGTGCTGCTCCAGGGGGACGTCGGCTCCGGAAAGACCGTCGTCGCGCTGCGGGCCATGCTCCGCGCCGTCGACTCGGGTCACCAGGCGGTGCTGCTCGCTCCCACGGAGGTGCTCGCGGAGCAGCATCACCGCACGATCACGGCGCTCCTCGGCGATCTCGCCGGGGCCGGGCGTCTCGACGGCCACGCCGACGCGACCCGGGTGCGCCTGCTCACCGGCTCCCAGCGCACCGCCGACCGCCGCGAGACGCTGCTCGACGTCATCAGCGGTGCCGCCGGCATCGTGATCGGTACCCACGCGCTGCTCACCGAGACCGTCGAGTTCGCGGCCCTGGGCCTGGTGGTCATCGACGAGCAG
The DNA here is from genome assembly GCF_055454375.1 of Brachybacterium sp. B718/18. NCBI lineage: Bacteria > Bacillati > Actinomycetota > Actinomycetes > Micrococcales > Dermabacteraceae > Brachybacterium > Brachybacterium sp. B718/18. Next base: position 307,438 of record NZ_JBVDDO010000001.1, read on the forward strand.
CACCGCTTCGGCGTCGATCACCGCCGGCGCCTGCGCGCCAAGGGGCCCGAGGGGCGCAGTCCCCACGTCGTGGTGATGACGGCGACGCCGATCCCGCGCACGGCGGCGCTCGCGACCGTCGGCGATCTCGACGTCCTCTCCCTGCGGGAGAGCCCCGGGCACCGCCGCGGCGTGACCAGCTTCGCGGTGCACGAGTCCCTCCCCGCGTGGGAGCGGCGCATGTGGGAGCGGGCCGGGGAGGAGATCCGCGAAGGCCGCCAGGTGTTCGTGGTCTGCCCCCGGATCGACGAGGACGAAGAGGCCCCCGAGGGGGAGGAGCCTGCCCGCGGCGTGCTCGCGACCGCCGAGCGGCTCGCCCGTCGGCCCGAGCTCGGCGGCGCCCGGATCGGCGTCCTCCACGGCCGGATGAGCGCCGAGGAGAAGCAGGAGACCATGGCGCGCGTCCTCGACGGTCGCCTCGATGTGCTGGTGGCGACCACCGTCATCGAGGTCGGGGTCGACGTGCCGAACGCATCGGTGATGATCGTCCTGGACGCGGAGCTCTTCGGCGTCTCCCAGCTGCACCAGCTGCGCGGCCGCGTCGGCCGCGGCGAACACCCCGGCCTCGCCTTCCTCGACACCCGCGCCGTGCCCGGCTCCGAGGCGTCCCGGCGCCTGGAGACCATCGCCGGGGCGACCGACGGCTTCGAGCTCGCCGAGAAGGACCTCGCCCACCGCGGCGCCGGCGACCTCGTGGGGGAGGAGCAGTCCGGGCTGCAGCGGACCCTGCGCCATCTCGACCTGCGGCGCGACGCCGAGCTCGTCGAGCAGGCCCGCGAGGACGCCTTCGCCCTGCTCGAGCAGGACCCCGAGCTGACCGACCACCCGGCGCTCGCGGCCGCCATCGCGGACCGCCTGCGCCATGCCGACCCCGACGTGGAAAGGAGCTGAGATGCCGCGGCTGATCAGCGGAGACCTCGGCGGACGCACCATCCCCGGACCGCCCGGGAAGGGGACCCGCCCCACCTCCGAACGGGTGCGGGAGGCGCTCTTCTCCCGCCTCGACGGCTGGGACGCGCTGCGCGGCGCGCGCGTCCTGGACCTCTACGCCGGCACCGGCGCGCTCGCGCTCGAGGCCCTCTCCCGTGGCGCGGCGCACGCGCTGCTGGTCGAGCTGCATCCGCCGACCGCGAAGCAACTGCGGCGCACGCTCGAGGAGCTCGGCCTGCGCGGCCGCGCGGAGGTCCGGGCCGGACGCGCCGAGACGGTCGCCGCACAGCTGGCCCCCGGCGCGGACTGGGACCTGCTCTTCCTGGACCCTCCCTACGACGTGCCCACCTCCGCCCTCGAGGAACTGCTGGAGGTCCTCCGTCCGGCCCTCTCCGACGAGGCGCTCGTGGTGATCGAGCGCTCGAGCCGCACCTCGCCGATCACCTGGCCCGCCGGCTGGACCGACGACGGCACGAAGACCTACGGCGAGACGGTGCTGCAGTTCGGCGGGCCCGATGTGCGCGTCGACCGCACGGCGCACGCGGAGGACAAGCCTGAGCGTGTGACCCGCACCCTGCACGAGCTGACCTGGCCGAGGCGCACCGACCGCCTCGCGCTGCGCCCCGCCGAGGCTGCCGACGCCGCGCGCATCTGGCCCTGGTACGGACGGCCGGAGGTGCAGGAGTGGACCACCACCCTGCCCGAGGACCTCTCCGCTCTCGAGGCCTGGTGGACCGAACCGGACCGGCTCGGATCGACCCTGGTCGCCCTGCGCGGCGAGGAGATCGTCGGCACCGGCATGATCAAGGTCGGCGACGCCTGGAGCCAGGCCGACATGGTCGAGCGGGCCCGTGGCACCGTGGCCGAGCTCGGCTGGACCCTCGACCCCGGACACCAGGGCGAGGGCCTCGGCACCGAGCTCGCCGCCGCCCTGCTGCAGATCGCCGTGGAGGACCTCGGACTGCGCCGCGTGACCGCCGAGTGCTTCGCCGACAACGTCGCCTCGCGCCGCGTCATGGAGAAGATCGGCATGCGCCAGGAGGCGCACAGCCGCCAGGACTCCCTGCACCGCAGCGGGCAGTGGCTCGACGGCGCCTCCTACGCCGTCCTCGCCGAGGAGTACTGGGAGCAGCGCACCGGAGGGGGCAGGATGGCCCCATGACGACGCTCACGGCCACGTTCACCATCGCGATGACCCCCGGCGACCGACTCCACCCCGCCGAGGCCCGCCTCGACCTCGAGAAGACCTGGACCGGGGATCTCGACGGCACCAGCCGCGGCCTCATGCTCACCGCCGGTGATCCCGCGACCGGCAGCGCCGGCTACGTCGCCCTCGAGCGCTTCGAGGGCACGATCGGCGGCCGCCGCGGCGCCGTGACCCTCCTCCAGCTCGGCACCATGGCCGAGGGCGAGCCCGAGCTGCGCTACGCGTTCGCACCCGGCTCCGGCACGGGAGAGCTCGCGGGCCTCACAGGCACCCTCGAGATCGGCGAGATCGACGACGCCGGCGTGCACACGGTGAGCATCACCCTCGGCTGACCGCACTACAGTGTCGGCATGCGCACCGTCGTCCTGCCCGGGTCCTTCGACCCCCTGACCCTGGGACACGTGGACCTGATCCGCCGCGCGGCCGCCCTGGACCTGCACGTGATCGTCGCCGTCTCCCACAACCCCGCGAAGCAGGGTCTGCTGGACCTCGATGCGCGCCGCCGGGTCATCTCCGAGACGCTCGCGGCCGAGCACCTGGACACCTCCGCGGAGGTCCGCACCCTCCCCGCGGGCCTGCTGGTGGACTTCTGCCGCGAGGTCGGGGCGGGCGCCGTCATCCGTGGCCTGCGCTCCCAGCTCGACCTCGCCTACGAGGAGCCGATGGCGCGGATGAACCACCACCTCGCCGGGGTCGACACCGTGCTGCTGCTGACCGACCCGACCCTCGCCCACATCTCCTCGAGCCTCGTGCGCGAGGTCCATGCCCTCGGCGGCGACGTCTCCGACATGCTCCCCGACCCCGCCCTGGCCGCGCTCCGCGCCGCCTCCTGATCCGACTCCCGAGAGGACCCCTCCCATGAGCGTCGCGTCCGACCTCCGCTTCGATGCCGTCGACCTGATCGGCCGCACCGGATCCCACCGCCACGTCGAGCGCACCGTCGCCGCCGGTGCCCCCGAGAGCGATGCCGTCGCCATGACCGTCCCCGAGGGCGGCGAGCTGGTCGTCGAGGCCGAGCTCGAGTCCGTGGTCGAGGGCATCTACGCCCACGGCACCGTGACCGCACGCCTCCAGGGCGAGTGCTCCCGCTGCCTCGACCCCGTCGAGCAGGACGTCGTCGCCCGCCTCGACGAGCTGTTCCTGTACCCGGAGAAGGTCAAGGCCGCCGACCGCGAGGACTCGGTGCTGCTCGACGGCGACGAGGTCGACCTCGGTCCGCTGGTGCGCGACGGCCTCGCGATGGAGACCGAGGAGCGCCCCCTGTGCCGCGAGGACTGTCCCGGCCTCTGCCCCCAGTGCGGGTTCCGCATGGAGGACGACCCGGAGCACGGCCACGACGTGACCGATCCGCGCTTCGCGGCGCTCGAGGGCTTCTTCGACGCCGGCGAGGAGCGCTGATGGCGCGCAGGCGCCGCGCCACCGAAGCCGCCGACCCGGCGGGGCTGCTGGATCGTCTGCCGCTCGACGGTGCGCAGTCCGCGGATCTGCGCGCCTCGGGACTGCTCGACCTCGCCCTGACGCACCGCTCGTGGTCCTACGAGAACGACGAGGTGCCCCACAACGAGCGCCTCGAGTTCCTCGGCGACGCCGTGCTGCAGCTCGCGATCACCGAGAAGCTCTACGCCGACCACCCGACCCTCCCGGAGGGCGACCTCGCCCGGCGCCGCGCCGGCACCGTCTCCACGCGCGCGCTCGCCGTGATCGCCTCCCGCCTGGACCTCGGCGCGTACGTGAAGCTGGGCCGCGGGGAGGACCTCACCGGCGGCCGGGCGAAGGCCTCGATCCTCGCCGACACCACCGAGGCCGTGATCGGCGCGGTCCATCTCGCGCTCGGTCAGTCCGTCTCGCGGCGCTTCGTGCTCGAGCTGATGGAGCCGCTGCTGAGCTCCGACGAGTTCCTCGAGACCAGCTACGACTTCAAGTCCCGCCTGCAGGAGATCGCGGCCGCCGCCGGGCAGTCCCCGTCCTACGTGCTTACCGAGGGCGGGCCCGAGCACCAGAAGGTGTTCACCGCGACGGTGACCGTCGCCGGGGTGGTCACCGCGAGCGGCGAGGGCGCCTCGAAGAAGGACGCCGAGCTCGCCGCCGCCCAGCAGGCGGTCCGCGCCGTCCTCGCCGAGCGCGGCGAGTCCCTCATCCCGCGGGGCTGAGCGTGCCCGAACTGCCCGAGGTCGAGGTGGTGAGGCGCGGTCTCGCGCCCCGCACCGTCGGTCGGACCATCACCGCGCTCGAGGTCCTCGATGCCCGGTCCCTGCGCCGCCAGGACGGGGGTGAGGACCGGTTGCGCGCCCTGCTCGTCGGGCGCTCGATGACCGCGGCCGCGCGCCGCGGCAAGTTCCTGTGGTGGCGGCTCGCCGAGGCCGACGGCGCCGAGTCCGGCGAGGCTCTCCTCGCCCACCTCGGCATGAGCGGCCAGCTGCGACTGGTCACCCCCGGCGGCCCGGATCCGCAGCGCCATCGCCGGGTGAGCCTCACCCTCGACGACGGGGCGCGGGTGGACTTCATCGACCAGCGGCTCTTCGGCGGGCTCTGGAGCAGCGATCTGGTCGAGGCGGCCGACGGGCGCCTCGCGGCGCTCGGCAGCCCCGATGCCCTGCTCCCCGTCGACGCCGCGCACATCGCCCGCGACCTGCTCGATCCCGCTCTCGACCTCGCGGAGGTCGCGCGGACTCTGCGTGGCCGTCGCCGCGCGGTGAAGTCGCTGCTGCTGGACCAGGGGATCGTCTCCGGGATCGGGAACATCTACGCCGATGAGGCGCTGTGGGCCGCCCGGGTCCGCTACGACACCCCCGGCTCCGCCCTCTCCCAGCGCACGGCGCTCGCGCTGCTGCGCGCCGCCCGGGCCGTGATGGAGCGGGCCCTCGACGTGGGCGGGACGAGCTTCGACGCCCTCTACGTCAACGCGCAGGGGGAGCCGGGGTACTTCGCCCGCAGCCTCGCCGCCTACGGACGCGAGGGGGAGCCGTGCCGACGGTGCGGTAGATTCATCGAGCGGGCCATCTCCCAGGGCCGAAGCAGCCATTATTGCCCCCGCTGTCAGCGCAGCACGGGCGTGACCAGGAAGGACGCCGAGTGAGCGCGACCGACGAGCAGGCCCCGATCCGCGTGATGCTGGTCGATGACCACGAGGTGGTCCGCCGCGGCATCGTCATGGCGATCGAGGCGTCCGCGTCTCTCAAGGTGGTGGGGGAGGCGTCCTCGGTGGCCGAGGCCCGTCGTCGACTGCCCGCGATCCGTCCCGATGTGCTCGTCGTCGACCTGCAGCTGCCCGACGGCACCGGCATCGACGTCATGCGCACCGCTCGCGAGCTCGACCCCGAGCAGCAGATGCTGGTGCTGACGAGCTTCGACGACGACGCCGCGCTGCACGAGTCGCAGGCCGTCGGCGCCCGCGGCCTGATCCTGAAGTCCGCGCGCTCGCAGGAGATCGTCGAGGCGATCCGGGCCGTCCGCGCGGGCCGCACCCTGTGGCCCGCCGATCAGGACGAGGGCACCCCGGAACTGTCCCCCTCGGACCAGCGGATCGTCGACCTGATCGGCGACGGCCATTCCAATCGCGAGATCGCCGATCAGCTCGGCATCGCCGAGAAGACCGTGAAGAACCGCGTCACCGTCATCCTGCAGACCCTCGGGATGCAGCGCCGCACCCAGGTCGCGGCGATGGTCGCGGCCCGTCGGCGCGCCGGCTGGAAGTGACCCCGCGCCGCCGGTGAGCGGCACGCACCTCAGCCCGTCGGGAGCGTGACCCGCCACGAGATCATCGTGCCGGGCTCGAGGCTGATCGCATCGACCCAGCCGGAGTGACGGCGGGCCCGGCTGGACATGTTCGCGAGGCCCGAGCGGCGCCGCACCGTCGGATCGATGCCGCGGCCGTTGTCGGAGACGTTGACCTGCACGACCCGGTCCACCCCCTCGGAGAAGACGCTGATCGAGACGGCGACGGCCGTGGCGTGCGCGTGGCGGGCGGCGTTGGCGAGGCACTCGCGCACCACCGCGACGACGTCCTCGGCGATCTCGGGCGGCAGTTCGGCGTCCATCTCGGCCGGATGCGGGGGCAGTCGCAGCGCCGGCACGAAGCCGAGCCCGGAGGTCGCCAGTCCCACCTCGTGCCGCAGCTGCTCGGTGAGGGTCGCCTCCGCCCGCTCTCGGCGCAGCGACTGCACGATCTGACGGATCTGGGCGACCGCGTTCTCGACCCCCTGCACGGAGGAGCTGATCGAGGCGCGCAGGCGCGTGTTCGAGGGCGGCTCGCCCTTGTCGGAGAGCGCATCGGTGAGCCCCTCGAGCTCCATGCCGACGGCGAACAGCTCCTGGATCGCGAGATCGTGGAGGTCGCGGGCGATCCGCGAGCGTTCGTCGTCGAGCTCCGCGGACGAGCGCAGGGACGGCACGCGCAGGGCGAGCGCGATGAGGCCGGCGAGGGCGTCGAGCCGCTCCCGGTCCGCGGCGGTGAACGGGGCGGCGTCCTCTCCGCGGATCGCCGCGAGCGCTCCCAGTCCCTGATCGGCGCCGTCGATCACCGCGCACAGCGCGGTCGTCCCGAGCAGCTCGCCGATCGCCTCGATGCGCTCCGCATCCGCCTCGAGCAGGGCCCGCCCGAGGGATCCGCCGGGGCCGATGTCCTGCCCGAGCAGCTTCTCCTGGTCGGCGCCGTCGACGATCTCGACCGACCATCGGCCCTCCTCGAGGGGGAGCACCAGCAGGGCGCTCGTCGCCGCGAGGTCGGTGCGGGCCGAGCCCACCAGGAGCGTGAGCAGGTCCTCGGTGTCCCCACCCGCGAGGACGGCACCCGCGAGATCCTGGATGCGCGGGCGGTCGGCGCGCGCCGGGGGCACGGTCGGGCTCATCTGCTCTCCTCGAGGTGAAGGACGGGGGTGGAGGCGGGGATCGCCTCGGTGCGATGGGTGACCACCACGATCGTCGACGCCGCGGGGACCAGGCTCTCATCACCGGGGGTGAGCAGCGACCGGAGCAGGGCGTCGCCCCGCTCGGGGTCGAGATGCTCGGTCGGCTCGTCGAGCAGCAGCACGGGGCCGCGGCGGAGCAGGGCGCGGGCGAGCAGCAGTCGGCGCCGCTCGCCGCCGGAGACGGTGGTTCCGTCCGGCCCGAGCATCGTCTCGAGGCTCGCCCAGTCCTCGAGGCCGACGGCGGTGAGGGCCGCGAGCGCCTCCTCGTCCGTCACGTCGCCGCGCACCACCTTGAGGTTCTCGCGCAGCGTGGTCGCGAAGACGTGCTGGTCCTCGGCGAAGAAGGTGACGGCCTCGCGCAGCGAGCCGGCGTCGGTGGTGACCGTGCCGTCGAGCGGGGAGAGGAGCCCCGCGAGGGTCGCCAGCAGTGTCGACTTGCCGACGCCCGAGCCGCCCGTGATCGCCAGGCGCGCCCCGGGCACCAGGTCCAGGTCGAGATCCTGCACCCGCGGCGCGTCGGCGCTCCAGCCCGCGGTGAGGCCGCGTGCCGTGAGCCGCGCGCGCTCGGGGCGATCGGCGGGGACGGCCGGCTCGCTCTCGCCCTCGGGGCCGAGCATCGCGGTGAGCCTCCGCTCCGCCGCCCGGGTGCGCGCGAGCTGCGAGGCCGCCGCGGGCAGGGCCGTGGAGGCCTCGAAGGAGGACAGCGGGAGCAGCAGCAGGATGCCGATCTGCCCCGCGGAGAGCGCTCCCGCCTCCCAGGCCGCGCCCGCGGCGAGCAGCGAGCCGAAGACCGCGAGGACCATCGCGGCGGGCACCGCGGCGGCGGCGATGGCAGCGGGCAGGGCGGCCCGGTCCACGGCCCGGTCATGGCCCTCCTGGCGGGCGGCGAGCTCGGCGAGCGCCTCCTCGAGCCGACCGTCGAGGCGCAGCGCGGTCGCGTCGTCGAGCACCTCGAGCGCCGCGGCGGTCACCCCGGAACGGCTCCTGAGCACCGCCTCCTCGGAGAGGCGCGCGGCCCGGTACGCGGCGAGGGGGGCGATGAGGCTCGCCGCGGCGAGGGAGAGGAGCATCGCCGCGGTCGCCGCGAGGGACAGCGGCGCGAAAGTCGCGAGCACCACCACCGCCATCACCGCGGCCACGAGGGCGGGCACGACCGCCTTGATGACGTGGTCGCCGAGCTCCTGGGCGTCGTCGCCGAGCCGGGCGAGGAGGTCGCCGCGGCGCAGCCGGGTCAGGACATCCCCGGGCCGGGTCGCGAGGGCGGTGAAGAGGTTCGTGCGCAGCGAGACCACGCCGCGCAGCGCCACGTCGTGGGTGAGAAGGCGGTCCAGCCAACGGAAGACGCCGCGGGAGACGCCGAGCGCGCGCACGCCGACGACGGCGACGGTCAGGTCGAGCACGGGCGGCATGGTCCAGGCGCGGGTCACCAGGTAGGCGGAGACGGCGGCGAGTGCGAAGGCGGCACCGAGGGTCGCACAGGCGGCGAGCACGGCCGCGGCCAGCCGACCGACGGGGATCTCGAGGGAGCGGATCATGCCAGGGCCTCCTCGACGTCGGCCCGCGCCACCGCGGTCTCGACGTCGGCTCGGGCGACCAGGGCCGATCGGTGCGCGATCACCAGGACGGTCCGCCCCTGCGCGCGGAGGGTGTCGATCAGGTCGAGGACGACCTCCTCGGACGCCCCGTCGAGGTGGGCGGTGGGCTCGTCGAGGACGACGAGCGGTGCGGGGGAGAGGAGCGCCCGCGCGAGCGCGAGCCGCTGCCGCTCCCCGAGGGAGAGCCCGTGCCCTGCGCGACCGAGCACGGCGTCCCGGCCGCGGGCGGCGATCACCCGGTCCAGGCCCGTGGCAGACGCGGCCGCGGCGAGCTCGGCCTCGGTGGCGTCGGGGCGCGCGGAGCGGAGCACCTCCCCGAGGGTGCCCGGCGGCAGCACGGGACGTTGCGGGAGATGGGCGATCTGGTCCCAGAGGCTGCGGCGCTCGAGCTCGCGCACGTCATGGACAGTGCCGTCGGCGGCGATCACCTCGGCCCGGCCGGCCTCGGGCGCGAGCAGGCCCAGGAGCACCTGCACGGCGGTGGTCTTGCCGCTCCCGGAGGGACCGGTGAGGGCGTGGACGAGGCCGGGGCGCAGCTCGAGATCCGCCCCCTCGGGGGCGAGGCCGTCCCGCGAGCGGACCGACACCCCGCGCAGCGCGAGGGTCGCGCCGCGCAGGTCCGGAGCGGGAAGGGTGCCGTCCTCCGGGATCGGCTCCTCGAGCACGTCGAACGCGGCGTGCACCGCGGCGAGGCCGTCGGTCGAGGAGTGGTACTGGGCGCCGACGTTGCGCAGCGGCAGGTACAGCTCCGGGGCGAGGACCAGCACGGCGAGGGCGGGGGCGAGGTCCATCTCGCCGTAGACCAGGCGCATGCCGATGCTCACGGCGATGAGCGCGACGCACAGGGTGGCGAGCAGCTCGAGCACCATCGAGGAGAGGAAGGCATAGCGCAGCGAGCCCATCGCGGAGGCCCGGTGGCGGTCGCCGAGGGTGCGCACGGTCCGCTCGGGCCCGCGCTCGCGGCCGAGGGCCCGCAGCGTCGGCAGCCCGTCGACGAGGTCCAGCAGCTGGGCCCACAGCGCGCGCATGTCGGCGATCAGCGCCTCGGAGCGGCCGACGGTCAGCTTCCCGACCAGGATCATGAACAGCGGCACGAGCGGCAGCGTCACCACCGCGATGACGGCGCTCAGGGGGTCCAGCAGGCCGATCGTGAGCAGGCACAGCGGGGTCACGGTGAGGGCGAGCAGCAGCTGCGGGACGTACCCCACGAGGTAGGGGCGCAGCTTCTCCAGGCCCGTGGTGGCCAGCGCCGCGAGGTCGGCGCCGCGACCTGCGCCGGCGCGCGGGCCGAGCTCGGCCGCATGCGCGACGACCCGGCGGCGCAGCTCGCCGATCGCGTCGGTCGCGGCCCGGTGCGCGGTCCGCTGCTCGACGAGCACGGCCGCCGCACGGACCGCGAGCGCTCCGAGGAGCCCGAGGAGCAGGGCGGGGGAGTCCGCGGGCAGGCGGTGGTCGACGAGCAGCGCCGCGCCGAGGCGGGCGATCAGCAGGGCCGTCGCGATCACCGCCGCGGCCTGCACCAGCCCCAGGACGACGGTGAGCGTGACGTGGCGCCGGGCGGCCCGTACCTCCCGCACGAGGCGGGGGTCCAGGGGCGCCCGGCGCGCCGGGGAGGAGCTGCTCACGGGGTCAGGACTGCTCGAACGCCCGACGGTAGGCGCCGCGGGCCCGCTGCATCAGCGGGGAGCCGGACGCGGGGCCGGAGTCCTCGCCGATCCGATGGCGGAACACCCGGTAGGTCCAGATCGTGTACGCCAGGACGATCGGGAGCAGGACCGCGAGCGCCACCAGCATCAGGGTGAGGGTGTGCGGGGTCGAGGAGGCGTTCACGACGGTGAGCGAGTTCGCCGGATCGTTCGTGGCCGGCAGGACGTACGGGAACAGTCCGCCGAACAGGGTGATCGCGGCCGCGATGATCGCGGTGGCGGTCGCGCCGAAGGTGAGCCCCTCGCGCCGCATCCGGGTCAGCGGCACGACCGCGACCAGGGCCAGGGCGGCGAGCAGCAGCGGGATCCAGGTCAGGCCCGAGCGGGAGTGGGCGAGCTGGAACCACAGCAGGAAGGCGGCGCCGGCCACGATCGTGGGCCAGACCAGCACCGCGGCGCGGCGGTGCATGTCCTCGCGCAGCGGCCCCTCGAGCTTCAGGGTCAGGTACACGGTGCCGTGCAGCCAGAAGAGGAGGACGAACACGACGCCGCCGAGCAGGGCGAAGGGGTTGAGCAGGCCCAGCAGGGAGGTGGTCACCCAGTGGTTGTGGTCGATCGCGACGCCGGCGACGATGTTGCCGAAGGCGACGCCCCACAGCAGCGCGGGAGCGAAGCCGCCGATCACGTGGACCACGTCCCAGGAGGTGCGCCAGCGCTCGGAGTCGACCTTGTCCCGCCACTTGAAGGCGCAGACCCGCACGATCAGCACCAGCAGGAGCAGCAGCAGGGCCAAATAGAACCCGGAGAAGAGCGTCGCGTACCACTCGGGGAAGGCCGCGAAGAGGAGCGCGCCGCCGGTGATGACCCACACCTGGTTGCCGTCCCAGACGGGGCCGATGGTCTTCAGGATCGTGCCGCGCGCACCGGAGCCGCGCCGCCAGGAGGCGGCCACGTTCATCTGCACGCCGAAGTCGAAGCCCTCGAGGACGAAGTAGCCGGCGAAGAAGAACGCGATGATCGCGAACCAGGCGGTCTGCAGGAGAGTCGGATCGAGCATCGTCGGGTCCCTTCTCAGTAGTCGAAGGCGAGGGTGGGGGTGTCCAGCTCGTCCGTGTCCGGATCCCGCTGCGGCAGCGGCACGCCCTTCAGGGCGGCCTGCTGCATCATCCGGAACCAGATCACCGCGAGCACGCCGTACACCAGGGTGAAGGCGACGAGCGAGGTCACGACCATCCACGCGGGATGACCGGAGACTCCCTGCAGGGTCATGAGGCGCACCGTCGGATCGTCCGGATTGGGGTGGACCACCCAGGGCTGACGACCGATCTCCGTGAACACCCAGCCCGCGGCGTTGGCGAGGAAGGGCATCGGGATCGCGAGCACCGCGAACCACCGGAACGCCTTCGACCCCGTGGTTCGCGCGCCCTCGCCCTTGCCGCGCGTGGCCCACAGGGCCCAGAGCGCGAGGATCCCGCTGAACGCGGCGAGCCCCATCATCAGGCGGAACGACCAGTAGGTGACGAAGAGGTTCGGGCGGTAGTCGACCTCGACCTCGTTCCCGTGCACGTCGATCGCGGTGGCGCCGAACTCCTCCTGGTAGAGCTCGTTGAGGTCCTCGACGCCCATGAGCGTGGCGTCGAACGTGTGGGTCGCGAGGAAGGAGGTCACGTAGGGCACCTCGATGAGGTGGGTCACGTCCTCGCACTGCTCGGAGAAGGCGTCGGGGCCGCCGACGGTGAGGATCGAGAAGCTCGCCCCGGTCTCGGTCACGCACAGCGCCTCGGCCGACGCCATCTTCATCGGCTGCTGCTTGAACATGATCTGGGCCTGGAAGTCGCCCGAGATCACGAGCACCACGGCGGAGATGAACATCATGACGACGCCGAAGCGGAGAGTGGGGCGGAAGAGGTCCCGCGCGGCGAGATGGTGATCGCGCCCCTCAGCGGTCTCGCGGCCCAGCTCGTCGGCCTTCCGATGATGCTTGACCATGTGCCAGGCGGCGATGCCGGTGACGAACGCGCCCGCCACGAGCCACGCCCCGGAGATGACGTGCGGGAAGGCGGCGAGGGCGGTGATGTTGGTGAGCACCGCCCACAGCGAGCCCTGGGAGGGGTCGAGCTCGGCCCGCCCGGTCTCGGGGTTGAGCATCGCGCCGACGGGGTGCTGCATGAAGGAGTTCGCGGCGATGATGAAGTACGCCGAGAGCATGGTGCCGATCGCGACCGCCCAGATCGTCAGCAGGTGGATCTTCTCGGGCAGCTTGCCCCAGCCGAAGATCCACAGTCCCAGGAAGACGGACTCGAGGAAGAAGGCGGCGAGGCCCTCGAGGGCGAGCGGCGCGCCGAAGACGTCGCCGACGTAGCGTGCGTACTCGGACCAGTTCATGCCGAACTGGAACTCCTGCACGATGCCGGTCGCGACGCCGATGCCGAAGTTGACGATCAGCATCGAGCCGAAGAACTTCGTCACGCGGGTCCAGGCGTCCTTCCGGACGGGGTCCTTCGCCCGGACCGCGAAGGTCTGCAGCAGGGCGACCATGAGCGAGAGCCCGATGGTCAGCGGCACGAAGATGAAGTGGTACACGGTGGTGATGCCGAACTGCCACCGTGCGAGATCGAGGGCTTCCATAGGGATCCTCCCGGGAGTACGACACGCTGTCACGAAACCTACGGCGCAGGTCGCGGGACCTCGGGGACCATGGTCCTCTCCCGTGCCCGCGAGGGCCAGCGGTGCGCGCCCGGACCGGAGACCCGACGCACCGGGGCGGGAGCCCCCCGCTGTGCCATACTGACCACGGCGCTCCTCCGCCCCGCACCGGGTGGAGGAACCTCCCGGCGTCGGACCCGTCGGTGCACCGGCCACGCGAACCTCGCGACCGCTGTGCTCCCGCGACCGGCATCGCTGCGCTCCCTCCCAGGGAGCTGCGCGACGGCGAGGGCCTCAGACTTCCGTCCGCAGGGACGATGATCATCCGGGACCAGGGTGCGCTGGACCCGCCAGAAGGAGACGGCCCCCATGGCTGACAGCACCACCACCCCTGATCCCGAGCAGATGGGACAGGACCCCCAGGCCCCGGCCCCCGCGCGGCGTCGCCGCCGCGCTGCAGGCGCCCCCGCTGGCGCTCCCGCCCCGGTCGTCGTCGAGGAGGCCGCGCCGAGCGCGCCCCGCACCGTCGTCGCCGCGCAGAGCGAGGAGCCCGCGGAGCCGACGATCATCGCCCCCAAGCGCACCCGTCGTCGGGCCGGCGCACCCGCCGGTGCCCCCGAGCCGGTCGCCGCACCGGAGCCGTCGGCCGCGTCGAGCCGTGTGGCCGAGGCGGTCGACCGGGCCGACGAGATCAACGCGTCTGACGAGGTCGACGAGTCGAGCGAGACCAGCGAGGCGCAGGAGACGACGGAGACCGAGCCGCGCCCCGACTCCGTGGTCGAGGACCTCCGGGCCCTGGCCTCCTCGCGCTCCGAGGAGAACGCCGACGAGGACGAGGACCGCGCCCGCCGCCGCGAGCAGGTGCAGCTCGACTTCGCGTCCCTGCTCTTCCAGGCACCCACCCCGCGCCCCGCCGTCGAGCGCTCCGCCGAGGACTCGCGCCGCGGCGCCGAGGACGAGGACGACGACGTGCAGGAACGGTCTGACCGGGCTGATCGGGCTTCCCGCCGCGACCGCAACGACCGGGACGACCGGGACGAGAGCGACTCCTCCGACGGCGAGGACCGCGACGGCTCGACCGAGGACTCCTCCGACGAGCAGCAGAGCTCGTCCGGCGGGTCCCGTCGTCGCCGTCGCCGCGGCGGCCGCGGACGTCGCGGCCGGGGCAGGGGCGAGGACGGCCGCGGCGAGGACGAGGACTCCACCGAGGGCAGCGAGGACTCCGGCTCCGCCGCGGACACCGAGCGCTCCGCGGAGCGCGGCGACTCCGCCGACGCCACGGACACCTCCGAGACCGGGGACTCCGAGGACGAGAGCGGCGAGGACGGCGGCTCGGGTTCGGGTTCCACCAGCTCCCGCCGTCGGCGTCGCCGCCGCCGCTCGGGCAGCTCCTCCGACGACTCCACCTCGCCCGATGACCCGCCGAACACGGTGGTCAAGGTCCGCGAGGCCCGGGACGAGGTCAAGGCCGTCAAGGGCTCGACCCGTCTGGAGGCCAAGCGCCAACGCCGCCGCGAGGGCCGCGACGCGGGCCGCCGCCGCAACGTGATCACCGAGGCGGAGTTCCTGGCCCGCCGCGAGTCGGTCAAGCGCTCGATGGTCGTGCGCGAGCGTCCGGGCCGCACCCAGATCGCGGTGCTCGAGGACGACGTGCTCGTCGAGCACTACGTCGCGCAGAAGGCCCAGACCTCGATGGTCGGCAACGTCTACCTCGGCAAGGTGCAGAACGTGCTGCCGTCGATGGAGGCCGCCTTCGTCGACATCGGCAAGGGCCGCAACGCCGTGCTCTACGCGGGCGAGGTGAACTGGGATGCCGTGGGCCTCGAGGGGCAGCCGCGCCGCATCGAGCTCGCCCTGAAGAGCGGCGACTCGGTGCTGGTCCAGGTCACCAAGGACCCGATCGGCCACAAGGGCGCGCGTCTGACCAGCCAGATCTCCCTGCCCGGGCGCTATGTCGTCTTCGTGCCCGGCGGCTCCATGACCGGCATCTCCCGCAAGCTGCCCGACACCGAGCGGGCGCGCCTGAAGAAGCTCATGCGCCAGCTGATCCCCGAGGACGCGGGCGTCATCGTGCGCACCGCCGCCGAGGGCGCGAGCGAGGAGGAGCTGACCCACGACGTCGAGCGCCTCCGCGCCCAGTGGGAGAAGATCACCAAGGCGCAGAAGTCGAAGTCCGCGCCGGTGGCCCTCTCCCAGGAGCCGGACATCGCCATCAAGGTCGTGCGCGATGTCTTCAACGAGGACTTCACCTCGCTCATCGTCGAGGGCGCCCAGGTCCACGACGACGTCCACGAATACGTCTCCGACGTCGCCCCGGATCTGCTCGAGCGGGTCACCCGCCACGTGGGGGAGAAGGACGTCTTCGCCAAGCACCGCATCGACGAGCAGCTGCTGAAGGCCATGGACCGCAAGGTCTACCTGCCCTCCGGCGGTTCGCTCGTGATCGACCGCACCGAGGCCATGACCGTGGTCGACGTCAACACCGGCAAGTTCACCGGCTCCGGCGGCTCCCTCGAGGAGACCGTCACCAAGAACAACCTCGAGGCGGCCGAGGAGATCGTGCGCCAGCTGCGGCTGCGCGACATCGGCGGCATCATCGTCATCGACTTCATCGACATGGTGCTCGAGTCCAACCGGGACCTCGTGCTGCGTCGCCTCGTCGAGTGCCTCGGCCGGGATCGCACCAAGCACCAGGTCGCCGAGGTCACCTCGCTCGGCCTGGTGCAGATGACCCGCAAGCGCGTGGGCCAGGGCCTCGTCGAGACCTTCTCCACCACCTGCGAGCACTGCCACGGCCGGGGTCTCGTCGTCGACCTCGACGGCGAGCACCAGCACTCCGGCGGAGGCAACGCCTCGGGCGGCAGCGGCGGCGGATCCGGCGAGGAGGGCTCCTCGAAGTCCTCCAAGCGGCGCAGCCGGCGCTCCCGCGGCGGGGCGAAGGAGGAGTCGACCTCGCACGAGGAGCTCGACGGCGAGGTCCACCGCCTCGCCGGCGACGCCGACTCCCGCGCCCTCGCCCGCGCGACCATCGCCTCGATCGCGGCGGCCTCCGCGGGGCATGCCGCCCCCGAGGTCACCGTGGACGGCGAGGTCGTGGCGGTCGCGCAGGACGCGGCTCCCGCGTCGGGCGATGTGCCCGAGGCGGAGTCCGACGGCGAGTCCCAGGCGTCGCCGGAGACCGGATCCGCGGGGGAGTGACCCGTTCCACACCGGGTGTGACCGCGTTCTCGCAGGTCGCAGGCTCCCAGTGGTTGACCGGCCGTTCACGGGATCGTAAGCTGATCCCTGGCGCAAACGCGTCGCAGTCGTGTCCCCGGTGTGCACCGCGCGACCGCATCTCCCGCTCTCGGGCGGTCGACGGTCGCAGGTCCGCGGTTCGCTCCGAGCGGGGCGCATGACTCATGAGCAGAACTCACAAGATGGAGCAGTGACGTGGTGTACGCAATCGTCCGCGCAGGCGGTCGTCAGGAGAAGGTGTCGGTCGGCGACACCATCGTGATCAACCGCGTGGCCGGCGAGACGGGCGACAGCATCGAGCTCGCTCCCGTGCTGCTGGTCGACGGCGACAAGGTGACCTCCGCCCAGGCCGATCTGGCCAAGGTGACGGTCTCCGCCGAGAAGGTCGAGGATCTCCGCGGCCCGAAGATCCGCATCCTCAAGTACAAGAACAAGACGGGCTACAAGAAGCGCCAGGGCCACCGCCAGGAGCTCACGCGCCTCAAGATCACCGGCATCGCCTGATCACCCCCAGAGACGTCTGAAGACTCGAGAGAAGGTCATCCCTCATGGCACATAAGAAGGGCGCAAGCTCCTCCAAGAACGGTCGCGACTCGAACGCCCAGCGCCTCGGCGTGAAGCGCTTCGGAGGCCAGGTCGTCGGCGCCGGCGAGATCCTCATCCGCCAGCGCGGCACCTCGATCCACCCCGGTGACGGCGTGGGTCGTGGCAAGGACGACACCCTGTTCGCGCTCACCGCGGGCACCGTCCAGTTCGGTCGCAAGCGCGACCGTCGCGTGGTCAGCGTCGTCGAGACCGCCTGACTCACCCGTCCCGGCCCGCCGGGACACCCAGCGTTCCCACGAGGGGCGGAGCCGACCGTGCTCCGCCCCTCGCGGCATCCCACCCCAGCAGCAGGGAGATCCCACCCATGGCCACCTTCGTCGATCGCGTCGTCCTCCAGGTCGTCGCCGGGTCCGGCGGCCACGGCGCCGCCTCCATCCGGCGTGAGAAGTTCAAGCCCCTCGCGGGCCCCGACGGCGCCAACGGCGGCCGCGGCGGCGACGTGATCCTCGAGGTCGACGCCTCGACCACGACCCTGCTGAGCTACCACCACAAGCCCCACCAGCGCGCGACGGGCGGCCACTTCGGCATGGGCGACCTGCGTCACGGGGCCCGCGGCGAGGACCTCATCCTCCCCGTGCCCGACGGCACCGTGGTGAGCGACGACCAGGGCCGCGTGCTCGCGGACATGGTCGGCATCGGCACCCGCTTCATCGCCGCCCGTGGCGGCAACGGCGGCCTCGGCAACGCGGCCCTCGCCTCGAAGCAGCGCAAGGCCCCGGGCTTCGCCCTGCTCGGCGAGCCCGGCCAGGAGCGCACCCTCACCCTCGAGCTGAAGTCCGTGGCGGACGTCGCCCTCGTCGGCTTCCCGAGCGCCGGCAAGTCCTCGCTCATCGCCGCGATGAGCGCGGCCCGGCCGAAGATCGCCGACTACCCCTTCACCACCCTGGTCCCGAACCTCGGTGTGGTCGAGGCGGGGGACCACCGCTACACGATCGCCGATGTGCCCGGGCTGATCCCCGGCGCGAGCGAGGGCAAGGGCCTGGGCCTGGACTTCCTCCGCCACATCGAGCGCTGCCACGTGATCGTGCACGTCCTGGACGCGGCGACGATGGAGACGGACCGCGACCCCGTCGGCGACCTCGAGACCATCGAGGCGGAGCTGCGCGCCTACGACGCCGAGCTGCCGCTGATGGACCGCCCCTCCGTGATCGTGCTGAACAAGACCGACCTCCCCGACGGCGAGGACATGAGCGAGATGGTCCGTGACCGCCTCGCCGAGCGCGGGGTGCCGGTGCTCGAGGTCTCGGCCGTCTCCCGCAAGGGCCTGCGTGAGCTGTCCTTCGTGCTCGGCGATCTGGTCGAGCAGGCACGGGCGGCGCTGCCCGCCGCTCCGGTGGCCCCGATCGTGCTGACCCCGGAGGCCGTGGACGCGGAGGAGTTCCGTGTGGTCACCGAGCAGTACGACGGCGCGACCGCCTACCGCGTGCGCGGAGACAAGCCTGAGCGCTGGGTGCGCCAGACCGACTTCACCAACGACGAGGCCGTCGGCTTCCTCGCCGATCGCCTCGCGAAGCTCGGCGTCGAGGAGAAGCTCTTCGCCGCCGGCGCGGTCGCCGGCTCGGCCGTGATCATCGGTCCTGGACAGGACGCCGTGGTCTTCGACTGGGAGCCCACAATGGTGGGCGGCGCCGAGCTGCTCGGCGCCCGCGGCTCGGACCGCCGGCTGGAGGACCACCACCGCCCCACGCGCGATCAGAAGCGCGAGGAGCAGAAGGAGCGCACCGCCTCCCGCCTGGCCCGTCTCTCGGCGATGGAGGAGGAGCGCCGCGCCGGCCACTGGGCCGATCCGACGATCGACGACGAGGAGAACTGACCATGGTCACCGTCCCCGCGGAGCCGCATCAGCCGGCGCGTCTGCTCGCGCGCACCGACATCCCCGGACCGCGCCGCGCGGTGGTCAAGATCGGCTCCTCGAGCCTCACCCGCGCCGACGGGCACCTGGACGAGACGGCGCTGCGCCTCATCGCCGACCAGGTCGCCGAGCTCCTGCGCCGGGACTGGGACGTGGTGCTGGTGTCCTCCGGCGCGATCGCCGCGGCGCTCGGCCCGCTGGGACTCGAGACGCGTCCCCGGGACGTGCCCACCCAGCAGGCCTGCGCGGCAGTCGGCCAGACCCTGCTCGCGACCGCCTGGGCGGCGGCCTTCGGTGCCCATGGCCGCCGTTCGGGACAGCTGCTGCTCACCGAGGCCGACGTGATCCGCCCCGACACCTATCGCAACGTGCGCTCGGCCCTCGAGGCGATGCTCGCCATGGGCGTCATCCCGGTGATCAACGAGAACGACACCACGGCCACCCACGAGATCCGCTTCGGCGACAACGACCGCCTGGCCGCGCTCGTCGCCCAGCTGCTCGGCGCGGACCTGCTGGTGCTGCTCACCGACGTCGACGGGCTGTACACCAAGAACCCCGCCGACCCCGATGCCGAGCGGATCAGCGTGGTCGACGACTTCGCCGCCCTCGTGGATGTCAAGGTCGGCTCGGTCGGCTCGAAGGTCGGCACGGGCGGGATGGTCACCAAGCTCGACGCCGCCCACCACGCCGCGACGACCGGCACCGCCACCGTGCTCACCCGCGCCTCCCGCTTCGGCGAAGCGGTCAGCGGGAAGGACGTCGGCACCTTCTTCCCGGCGCAGACCGGCCGGCGCCGCTCGCGCCTGGTGTGGCTGCGGTACGCGACCCGCGGTGCGGGCACCCTGCGCCTGGACGAGGGCGCGGCCGCCGCGATCAGCTCGCGCCGACGCTCGCTCCTCGCAGTGGGGATCACCGCCGTGGCCGGCGCCTTCTCCGCCGGGGTGCCGGTCGACCTCGCCGCGCCCGACGGCACCGTGATCGCTCGCGGCCTCGTCGCCTACGGGAGCGAGGACCTGCGGGTCATGGCCGGGCTGACCACCGCGGAGCTGCGGGAGCGGCTCGGGGAGAACTACGGCCGCTCCGTGGTGCATCGCGATGCGATGGTCATCCTCGGCTCCCCGTTGCGCCCCACCGACGCGAGCGCCTGAGGTTCAGGCTTCGGGGAGGACCACGCCGGGGGAGCGGTCCCCGCGGGCGGCTCGGCTCGTGCGGACCCGCTCGATGATCAGGCCCACCAGCAGCGCGAAGCCGACGCCGAGCAGCACGCCCAGCAGCGGCTGGTCGCGGAAGGCGAGCCCGCCGATCATGCCGATCCCGACGTTGTAGAGCGCCCAGGCCGAACCGGCTAGCAGCGCCCAGGCCACGAACCGCCAGCGCGGGTAATGGACCATGCCCGAGGCGAGCGAGGTCGCGGTGCGGCCGCCCGGGATGAAGCGGGCGCCGACGATCAGCATGCCGCCTCGGCTGAGCAGGCCCCGCTCGGCCCAGGCGAAGAGCTTCTCCCCGGCCTGGAACCGACGTAGGCGCTGGGCGAGGGGCCCGGCGCGTCGACCCAGGTGGTGCGCCGTGACATCGCCGATCAGGGCGCCCGCGACCGTCGCGGCCAGCAGCCACCAGGCCTCGGGGGAGGACTGCACCACGGCGTAGGCCCCCGCCGTGATCACCACGGTCTCGCCCGGCATGACCGGGAGCACGGAGTCGATCGCCACCACCGTGAGCACGACGAGGTAGAGCCATGGCGACGCCATGACCACGTCGAGCAGGTGCATCACGGAGTCCATCGACCAGACGCTACGGACCCCACCTGGGGGAACCCTCGTAGACTCCCCGCATGGACGCTGAGACCCTCGTGACCGACGCCGCCCGTGCTGCGAAGCGCGCCCAGCCGCAGCTCGCGCGCCTGCACCGGGACCGCAAGGACACGGTCCTGCTCGCCATGGCGGACGCCCTGGTCGCCCGCGCGGACGAGATCACCGCCGCCAACGCGCTGGACCTCGCGGCCGCCGACGACTCCGGGATGGCCGCGGGCCTGCGGGACCGCCTCGCCCTGGATCCGCAGCGGGTGGCGAGCATCGCCCAGCAGCTGCGCGACGCCGCCGCCCTCCCCGATCCGGTCGGGGAGGTGATCCGGGGCTCCGTGCTCGCCAACGGGCTCGAGCTGCGCGAGGTGCGGGTCCCGCTCGGCGTGGTCGGCATGGTCTACGAGGCCCGGCCCAATGTCACCGTCGACGCCGCGGGCCTCGCCCTGAAGTCCGGCAATGCCGTCGTGCTCCGCGGCGGCTCCGCCGCGCTCCACTCCAACACGGCGCTGATCGCCGTGCTGCGCTCGGTGCTCGCCGAGCACGGCCTGCCGGAGGACCTGGTCGTCGGGATCGACGAGCACGGCCGCGAGGGGGTGGACGTGCTGATGCGCGCCCGCGGCCTGGTGGACGTGCTGATCCCGCGCGGCGGGGCGGGCCTGATCCGTCGCGTCGTCGAGAACTCCCTCGTGCCCGTCATCGAGACCGGCACCGGCAACACCCACGTGCTGGTCGACGCGAGCGCCGACCTGGACCAGGCCGAGGCGATCGTGCTGAACGCGAAGACGCAGCGGATCGGCGTGTGCAACGCGCTCGAGACCCTGCTGGTCCACCGCGGGATCGCCGAGCAGGCTCTGCCCCGCCTCGGCACCGCCCTCGTCGGCGCCGGCGTGACCCTGCACGCGGATCCCGCCGCCCGCGAGATCCTCGCCACGGCGGGCGTGGAGTCCACCCCGGCCGAGCCCGCGGACTGGGACACCGAGTACCTCTCCCTCGACCTCGCCGTCGCGGTGGTGGAGGACCTCGACGCGGCTCTCGAGCACATCCGCGAGCACTCCACCGGGCACACCGAGTCGATCCTGACCAGCGATCTGCCCAGCCAGCAGCGCTTCCTCGCCGAGGTCGACTCCGCCGTGGTGATGGCGAACGCCTCGACCCGCTTCGCCGATGGCGGGGAGTTCGGGTTCGGCGCCGAGATCGGCATCTCCACCCAGAAGCTCCACGCCCGCGGGCCGATGGGGTTGACGGAGCTCACGACCGGGAAGTGGATCGTCGTGGGACAGGGGCACGTGCGCCCGTGAGGCCTGGCGGTTGTGGGATGATGGCCCGGTCCACCATGGAAAGGCCCCGTTCACAATGATCGACCAGCTCCTGATCCTCGCCGAAGCCGGCTCGCATTCCGCCGAGGGCGGTCTTCCCCCGGCCGTGATCGGCCTGGGCATGTTCGTCTCCCTGATGATCCTGCTCGGCGTGACCCTGCTGACCGGCGGTCTCAACCAGCGCAAGCGGTCCGGGGAGAACGACCACTCCGGCGATCACTGAGCGCGTGGAGCTGCAGCGCCGACGCATCGGCGTGATGGGTGGGACCTTCGATCCGATCCATCACGGGCACCTGGTCGCGGCCAGCGAGGTGCAGAGCGTCTTCGGCCTCGATGAGGTGGTCTTCGTCCCCACCGGTCGTCCTTGGCAGAAGGCGGATCGGGACATCTCCGATCCCGAGCACCGTTACCTGATGACCGTCGTCGCGACGGCCGCGAACCCCGTGTTCACGGTCTCCCGGGTCGACATCGACCGGCCCGGCTCCACGTACACCATCGACACCCTGCACGACCTGCGCCGCCAGCATACCGACGCGGACCTCTTCTTCATCACCGGCGCCGACGCGCTGCAGTCCATCCTCACCTGGAAGGACTCCGAGGAGATCTTCTCCCTCGCGCATTTCGTCGGCGTGACCCGGCCTGGCCACGAGCTGGACACCGAGGGGCTGCCGGCCGACGGGGTGACCCTCATCGAGGTGCCGGCGATGGCGATCAGCTCGACCGCGTGCCGCGAGCGGGTCGCCGCCGGTGCGCCCGTCTGGTACCTCGTGCCCGACGGGGTGGTGCAGTACATCAACAAGTACGCCCTCTACACAGGAGGTGACCGCGATGACCGAGTCGGAGACGACTGAGAGCGCACCGCGCCACGGCCGGCGCGCCCGCGCGCTGCCGCCCGAGGAGATCACCGGCCCCGTCGCTGTGACGGCCGCCCCGGGGATCCGGGGAGCGGTCGCCGCGCCGACGGCCGACGCCCCCCTGCCGACCCTGCGCAAGTTCGGCCGCCGCGCCCGCATCATCGAGCTGAGCGAGGCGACCGAGCCCGCGCCGAGCGCGCCCGTCGAGGGGTCCGCGGCGGATGACTCCGGGTCGGGGCAGACGGCGGGTGCTGAGTCGACGAGGACGACCGTCGTCATCGACCGCGACAAGGACGGCGTGGAGCTCGGCGAGCTCTCCGTCTCCGAGGCGCCCGATCCGCGCCCCGCGCCCCGCTTCGAGGGGCAGGTGCTGCACCGCCCCGAACGCTCGGGCGGTCGCCCGCTGCTGTGGCTGGTGTGGATCCTCATCGCCCTGGCCCTGGTGGCCCTCGTGGTCCTGCTGCTGACCGGCATCATCGGGCCCGCCCAGGCGCAGGCCCTCGCCGGGCTGCTGCCCGTGCATCCGATCGACCCGTCCCTCGTCCCGCCCCTCCTGGAGGAAGCATCCGCGTGAGCGCCCCCGAAGAGTCCCTCGATCTCGCCCGCGTGGCCGGCCAGGCCGCCGCCGACAAGCTCGCGGCGGAGGTGATCGGCCTCGACGTCTCCGAGCAGGTCGTGATCACCGACGTCTTCCTGGTGTGCAGCGGCGACTCCGAGCGGCAGGTCTCCGCGATCGTCGACGGCGTCGAGGAGGAGCTGCTGAAGCAGCGCCGCCGCAAGCCCCTGCGCCGCGAGGGGGAGCGCGACGCCCGCTGGGTGCTGCTCGACTACGGCGACATCGTCGTGCACGTCCAGCACGCGGAGGACCGCGCCTTCTACGCTCTCGAGCGGCTGTGGCGCGACGCCCCCGTGATCGATCTGCAGATCGACGCGGATCGCGGGGAATGAGCTCCGCCGCCCCGACGCGGCTGGTGCTGGTGCGGCACGGCCAGACGGACTACAACCGCGACGGCCGCCTGCAGGGGCAGGTCGACATCCCCCTGAACGAGACCGGTCGCACGCAGGCACGAGCGGTCGCACGCGCCGTCGCCCAGAACCCGCCCGATCTGATCCTCGCGTCCCCGCTCGGCCGCGCGCTCGAGACGGCGCGGACCATCGGCGAGGCGTGCGGACTCCCGGTGAGCACCGACCAGGCGCTCGTCGAGCGCGGCTTCGGACAGTGGGAGGGCCTGCACAGCGATGCGATCCGCGCCCGCTGGCCGCAGCAGCTCGCCGACCACCGCGAGCACCGCCGCGTCGACGGGCTCGGCATCGAGACCCGTGAGGCGGTCGCCGAGCGCTTCGCCGACTGCTGCCGCAGACTCGTGGGGGAGAACCCCGGGCGGACCGTCCTGATCGTCGCCCACGGCGCCGCGATCACCCTCGGCATCACCGAGCTGCTCGGCCTGCACACCTCCGAGTTCCGCGGCCTCGCCGGCCTCGAGAACTGTCACCGCTCGGTGCTCGAGCCGCTCTCCGCGGACCCCGAGGGGCAACGGATGAGGTTGCTGTCACACAACCTCAGTCCCGATTTCACCTAAGTCCAGGGACGATGTAATATCGACGAGTCGCCTCGAGGGGCGGCACCGACGTGGTGCGAGAGCACCGCACGGGGCTATGGCGCAGTTGGTAGCGCGCTTCCATGGCATGGAAGAGGTCAGGGGTTCGAATCCCCTTAGCTCCACCCACGACGAAGGCCCGAGCCACCTCCGCAACATGCGGAGCGAGGTTCGGGCCTTTTGCGTTGCGCCCGGGGCTGGGTCTGCCGTGCTCCGGCGCCTCGGCCGTGCTTCGGGAGGGATTGATGCGAGGTTCGGGCCTTTTGCGTTGTGTCGGGAGTGGGGTCTGCCGTGCCTAGTCGCCGACTGCTGCCTGCGAACCGCTTCCGCCCTCAGAGTCCGGTCTATATGCAGCACTCGGTGCCGGTGTAGCTGTCGGGGTCTGCCGCTCCCGCCATGTCGAGATCCCCGAGGCGGCGCACTACCCGAATCTCGAGGCGCCGGAGCGGTTCACGGGGGAGGTGCTCCGGGTCCTCGACGCACTCTGAGCTTCCCCTCCTCGACGATCAGCCCGTGCAGCTCCGCGAGCTCCGGCACCGTGAAGGCCGCCGCCGCGAGCGCGGGGCGGATCGCCCGGGCGAACGCCCGGTACGAGGCGGGCACTTCGGCGCCCCTCTCGCGGAGGACGCGCCGGGCGTACTCGTCGCACAGGAAGGCGGGCCGACGGAAGCAGTAGAGCGAGATCGCGTCGGCCGTCTCCTCGCCGATGCCCTCGACGCCCAGCAGCTCGCGGCGCAGCGCCGCGTCGTCCAGCACATCGACCTCGTCGGCGCGGGTGTGCCACCAAATGGCGAGCGCCTGGACGCGCCGCGGCTTGGTGCGCGGGAAGCCCGCGGGCCGCACGAGCGCGCGCACCGTCTCCTCGTCGGCCGCAGCGAGCGGGGCGGCATCCCGGAGACCCGCGACGGCGAGCGCGGAGAGCGCCGTGGCGGCCTGCTCCCAGCGGCTGCGCTGGACCAGCACCGCGCCGAGCGCGATCTCGAAGGGATCCTCCCCGGGCCACCACCTGCCCTGCGGGCCGTGGCGCAAGAGCAGCTCCCGCTGCAGGTCCCGGAGGTCGATCACGCCTCGTAGGCTGTCACGTCCGCCGCCTCGATCGCCAGCCGCACCGCGGTGCCCGGCACCAGATGACGGCGGGCGGCCTCTTGGGGAGGGAGGTCGGCGGCGAGGTCCTCGGTCTGCACCCGCACTAGGTCCCCGCGCGGAGCGAGGCTCTGTACGGTCCGTGGCAGTCCGCCGTCCTCGACGAGCCGCACCGCGGCGGGGCGGAAGGCGGCGAGGACCGGCGTGCCCGGGACGAACCCACAACGGGCGGAGAGGCCCTCGCCGCCCTCGAGCGCCACGCGACTCCCGTCCCAGGTGCCGCTGACCAGGTTCAGCCCGGCGAAACGGGCCGCGAAGGCCGTACGGGGGCGGGCGAGCAGCTCGACCGTCGGCCCCTGCTCCCGGACCGTGCCCTGATCCAGCACGATGACGCGGTCGGCGAGGGTGAGCACGTCGAGCACGTCGTGGCTGACGATCAGCGCGGTCCGCTCGGCGAGGAAGTCGCGCAGCTGCTCGCGGAGCGTCGGCGCGACATCGACGTCGAGCGCCGCCATCGGCTCGTCCAGCAGCAGCAGCTGGGGATCCGCGGCGAGGGCGCGGGCGATCGCGACCCGCTGCGCCTGCCCGCCGGACAGCTGCGTCGGCCGACGCCCCGCGAGCGCACCGATCCCCAGTTCGTCCAGCCAGCGATGGGATTCCTGCCGCGCCCGCGACCGCGCCATCCCCTGGGAGCGCAGGGCGAAGCGGATGTTGCCCGCCGCGGTGAGATGCGGGAAGAGCACCGGGTCCTGTCCGAGGGTCGTCACCCGGCGTCGGTGCGGCGGGACCCACGCGCGGGGCCCCGAGAGGATCCGTCCGTCGAGCGCTACCTCGCCGGAGGACGGGCGGAGGGTGCCCGCGACGAGGGCGAGAGCCGTCGACTTCCCCGCCCCGTTCGGACCGATCAGCGCGACGGTCTCCCCGGCGGCGACCTCGATCTCCAGGTCCACCCTGCGCTCGGCGACCGCGGCGCGCAGCGACAGGCTCATGCCGCACTCCGTCGGTGTGCGAGGGCGATGACCACGATCGCGACCAGGATCAGCAGGAAGGACAGCGCGACGGCCGCCGCGGGGTCGCTCTCGCGCTGGAGGTAGATCTCGAGCGGCAGGGTCCGGGTGGTGCCCTGCAGCGAGCCGGCCACCGTGATCGTCGCCCCGAATTCGCCGAGCGCCCGGGCGAAGGACAGCACGGTCCCGGAGCCGAGGGCGGGCAGCACGAGCGGCAGCGTGATGTGGGTGAGGACGCGCGTGGGCCGCGCGCCGAGAGACGCGGCGGCCTGCTCGTAACGGGTCCCCGCCGTGCGCAGCGCCCCCTCGAGGCTCAGCACCAGGAAGGGCAGCGCCACGAAGGTCTGGGCGAGCACCACGGCGGTGGTGGAGAAGGCGATCTGCACCCCCAGCACCTCGAGGTGCCGGCCCAGCAGACCCTGCCGGCCGACGGTGTAGAGCAGCGCGATGCCGCCCACCACGGGCGGGAGCACCAGTGGGATCAGCACGAGCGAGCGCAGCAGCGACAGCCCGCGGAATCTCGACCGGGCCAGCAGCAGAGCCATCGGCACCCCCAGCAGCACGCACAGCACCGCGGTGGTGAGCGAGGTCTGCAGGCTCAGCCGCAGCGCCGCGAGCGAGGACTCCGAGGTGATCAGCGCCCAGTACCCGGTCCACTCCACCCGGCTCGCGAGCGCGAGGAGCGGCACGAGCACGAACAGCCCGCCGAGGACAGCGGGAATCAGGACCCAGCGGGGGAGGGAGCTCATGCGCCGCCGAAGCCGTACTCGGCGAGGACCGACTGCCCCGCCTCACCGGTCACGAGGTCGATGAACTCCTGGCCCAGCTCGGCATGCGCCGCGTCCTTCACGGCGGTGATCGGGTAGACGTTCACCGCCTCCGAAGCCTCCGGGAAGGCGATGCCCTCCACCGCGTCCCCGGCCTTCTGGACGTCGGTCACGTAGACCAGGCCCGCATCCGCCTCGCCGCTCGTGACCTTGTTCAGGACGTCGGTGACGGACTGCTCCTCGCTCACGGGGGCGAACGCGAGACCGGCCGCCTGCTCGACCGTCTCGGTCGCGGCGCCGCACGGCACCTCCGGCGCGCACACCACGAGGTTCAGCCCCTCCTCGGTGAGGGAGGTCAGATCGGTGACGCCCCCGGGGTTCCCGGCCGGGACGGCGATCATCAGGGTGTTCGTCGTGAAGTCGACGGGATCGGCGGCCTCGAGCCCGGCGTCGGTGAGCTTGGCCATGTTCCGTTCGTCGGCGGAGGCGAAGACGTCCGCCGGGGCGCCCTGCTGGATCTGCTCGACGAGGGTCGACGAGCCGGCAAAGTTGAACTCGACCGTGACCCCCTCGTGCTCGGCCTCGAACCGCTCCCCGAGCTCCTCGAAGGGCGCCTGCAGCGAGGCGGCGGCGAAGACCTGCAGGGTGACCGGGTCCCCGGCCGTGCCGCCGCCGTCCGAGCCGGAGCTGTCCGTCGCGCCGCTCGTACAGCCGGTCGCGAGCAGGAGCAGGGCGGCAGCGGCCGCGATCAGGCGGACGGGGGATCTCATGCGATCCCTTCCTCGACGGCGGGGGCCGGGCGAACCGGCACGGGGTCGGTCTCGATGACGACCTGGGTGGCCTTGACGACGGCGCTCGCGACCCGGCCGGGCTCGAGTCCCAGCTCCCGGGCGGCCTCGCTGCTCATCAGCGAGACCACCCGGAAGGGTCCGCACTGCAGCTCCACCTGGGCCATCACGGTGTCCAGGACGACGCGGGTGACGAGGCCGGTGAAGCGGTTGCGCGCCGAGGACGCGGTCTGCCCGTGCAGCTCGGGGGTCACGGCCATCTCCCGGGCGAGCCGCGCGACCTCCGTGCCCTCGAGCACCCGGCGCCCGGCGGCGTCGCTGCCCGCCGCGATCGTGCCCTTCTCGATCCAACGGCGCAGCGTGTCCTCGCTGATTCCGAGGAAGGTGGCCGCCTCGCGTACCCGCAATTGCGTCATGAAGGGCAGTATAGGCCCGCAGGTGCGGCGAACCACGGGCCGACGGTCCTCGAGGCGCGGTGGGATTCCCCGCGGCGCGAACGGTGCGGACCGTGAGCGGTGCGGTGATCCGGCGGATCAGCCGGCCAGCAGCACGCCCGCGAGGCCGATACCGGCGACCAGCAGCGTCGAGAGGGCGGCGAGGGCGACGGGCCGGCCGCCCACCTGCAGCAGCCGCCGCCATCGCACCCCGGTCCCAAGGGCGAACATCGCCGCGGCCAGCAGCAGGGTCTGCAGGAACGAGCCGGCCTCGAGTGCGACCGACGGCAGCGGGACGATCGAGCGCAGCGCCACCATCGCCAGGAAGCCGAGCACGAACAGCGGAACCAGCGGAGGCCGCGTCCCGTCGGCCCGCCCCGCACGGCGCTGCTGGAGGCTGAGCACCGCCATCACCGGGGCGAGCATCACCACCCGGGCGAGCTTGACCACGACCGCCACGGCGAGCGCGCCGCCGCCGAGGGCGCCGCCCGCGGCGACCACCTGGGCCACCTCGTGGATCGAGGCCCCGGCCCAGCGACCCGCCGTGCCGGGTGCCAGATGCAGGAGCGCGGCGAGGGCCGGCACCGCCGCGATCATCACCGTCCCGCACAGCACCACGAGCGCGATCGCGGTGATCGTGCGCTCCTCGTGCTCGTCCTCGGGATCGGTCACCCCGGCGGCCGCGGCCACGGCGGCGGCCCCGCAGATCGAGAAGCCGCAGGCGATCAGCAGCGTCAGCCCGCGCTCCACGCCGAGCAGCCGGCCGAGCCCCACCGTGCCGAGGATCCCCACGGTTACGACAGCGAGGACCACCAGCAGCATCGGGGCGCCGAGGGCGAGGAGGTCGCCGAGGGCGACCTGCAGCCCGAGCAGCACGATCCCGACCCGCAGCAGGTGCTTCGCGGCGAAGGAGAGACCGGGCGCGAGGGTCTCCGGGAGGGAGGTGGCGTTGGCCAGCACGATGCCGACGACGATCGCGACCACCAGCGCGCTCACCCCGGGCAGCAGCGGGGCGAGCAGCATCGACCCTCCCGCGACGCCCAGGGCGAGCAGCAGACCGGGGGTGATCCTCCGCAGATCCCCCGCGGCACGGGACGGGCGTTGCTCCCGGGTGTCGGCGGCCGGGGCGGCGGGGGAGAGGGTCTCGGGCATGTGTCCCACTGTGTCGGCGGGAGAACGCCCCCGGTAGAGAGCAGTTCGCGAGCGGGGCATATGATTCTGATATGCCTGAGGTGCCCTCCCGACTTCCGAACCTCGCCTCCCTGCAGCTCTTCCTCGCCGTGGTCGACGAGGGCGGCCTTGGGGCGGGTGCTCGGCGCCTCGGCCTCCACCAGCCCAATGCCAGCCGGGTCATCGCCCAGCTCGAGGCCGAGGCCGGCACCGCGCTCCTCGAGCGCGACCCCCGCGGCTCCCGCCCCACCTCCGCCGGACTGCTCTACGCCGCCCACGCCCGGGAACTGATCGCGGCGGCGGACGAGTTCTCGGCCTGGCTGCGGCACAGCCGCGACGAGGAGTCCCGGGAGCTGCAGGTGGGCGTCAGCATGACCATCGCCGAGCACCTCCTGCCCGCCTGGCTCGCCGAGCTGCGGCGCCGCAGCCCTCGGGTGCGGGTCGACCTCGAGGTGCTGAACTCCACCGGGGTCCTCGCCGGCATCCATGACGGCCACCTGCAGATCGGATTCGTCGAGACCCCGCACGTGCCCCGCACCGTGCACGCGCTCATGCTGCGCGAGGACGAGCTGGTGGTGGTCGTCGCGCCCGATCACCCCTGGGCCGCCCGCGAGGAGCCGCTGGCGCTCGCGGAGCTGGCCGCCACACCGCTGGTGGTGCGCGAGGGCGGCTCCGGCACCCGCGACGCCTTCGAGGAGCTGGTCCCCGCCGCTGCCCGCACCGACCCCGTCCAGGAGCTCGGCAGCAACGCCGCGGTGCGCATCGCCGTCGCCTCCGGCGCCGGACCCGCTGTGCTCTCGATGCTCGCCGTCCGCGACGCCCTCGGCTCCGGGCAGCTCCACCGCGTGCCCGTCGGCGGTGCCCGCCTGCGCCGCCCCCTGACCGCCGTGTGGAAGGGACCGCGCCGCCTCAGCGGCCCGGCCGCCGACCTCCTCGACGTCGCCACCTCGCCGCCTGCCCAGAAGAGCTGACATGCCGATCCTCACCCGCACCTCCCAGCAGCCCGAGCTGCCCCGCCGCGGCGCCGTCTGGTCCCTCGACGGCCACGAGCGGGAGCTCGACGCCAATCTCATCCGCCTGCCCGCCGGGGACGAGATCCCCGTCCACCTCGGCGCGGAGGTCGACACCTTGATCCACGTCGTCCGGGGCTCCGGCGTGCTCGTCACCGAGGACGGCGAGGAGCCGCTCGCCCCCGGCGACCTCGCGCTGCTGTCGCGCCGCACCCGCCGCGGGTTCCGGGCCGGGGCCGACGGCCTTGAGTACCTCACCGTGCACCGCCGCCGGCAGGCGCTGCGCATCGGTCGGCGCGAGGACCTGCCCGCACCTGGGGCAGACTGACCCCATGGCAGAGATCCACGACCCCCGCATCGCCGTCTACCTCGACTTCGACAACATCGTCATGTCCTGGTACGACCGGGTCCACGGACGCAACGCGTACAGCCGCGACCGACAGAGGATCGCCGAGGACCCCACCGCCCCCGAGATCGCCGAGCGGCTCGCCGCCGCGACCGTCGATGTCGGCGCGATCATCGACTTCGCCGCCTCCTACGGCACCGTCATGCTCACCCGCGCCTACGCCGACTGGTCCTCCCCGGTCAACGCCGAGTACCGCGACCAGCTGGTCTCCCGCGCCGTCGACCTGGTCCAGCTCTTCCCCGCCGCCGCCTACGCGAAGAACGGCGCCGACATCCGCCTCGCCGTCGACACCGTCGAGGACATGTTCCGCACCCCCGACCTCACCCACGTGGTCATCGTCGCGGGCGACTCCGACTACGTCCCCCTCGCCCAGCGCTGCCGACGCCTCGGCCGCTACGTGGTCGCCATGGGCGTGGCCGGCTCGACCGCGAAGTCCCTCGCCGCCGCCTGCGACGAGTTCGAGTCCTACGACAACCTGCCCGGGGTCCAGCTCACCGGCACCGAGCGCTCCGGCCCCTCCCGTCGGCGTCGCCGCGCGACGCCCGAGCCCGCCGCGAGCCCCCGGACCAGCGAGGACGCCACGGCCCCGGCGGAGGAGCCGGCCGAGGACGATCCCCATGCCGTCGCCGCCGCCCTCCTCGAGCGCGCCCTCGAGCTCGGCGACCGCGGTGACGGGGAGTGGCTGCACTCCTCCGCCGTGAAGACCCACATGCGCCGCATGGACCCGAGCTTCAGCGAGAAGGCCCTCGGCCACCGCAGCTTCTCCGACTTCCTCAAGGCCAACGCCGACATCGCCGTGCTCGAGGAGACGGGGCACGAGCGCCTCGTCCGCGCGAAGGACTGATCCGATGGCCGACCAGCACACCCACCTCGCCGCCGACGGCCCCGCGCCGCTGCTCTCGACCGCCCTCTCCGGCCGCCGCATCGTCGTGGCCGTGGACCGCAAGGCCGAGGAGCTCTCCACGGCGCTGCGCCGCCACGGCGCCGAGATCGAGCACGCCCCGCCCATGTCGACCATCCCGCACATCGACGATGCGGCGCTGCTCGAGCGCAGCCGTGAGCTGATGGCCGCGCCGCCGCAGATCCTCGTCGCCCTTACCGGGATCGGCTTCCGCGGGTGGATGGAGGCGGCCGACGCGGCCGGCATCGGCGAGGGGCTGCGCACCGCGCTCGCCGGCGCCCGCATCGTCGCCCGCGGCCCGAAGGCGCGCGGCGCCGTGCAGCAGGCGGGCCTGCCCGTCTCCTGGACCGCGGAGGGCGAGGTCGCCGCCGAGGTCGCAGGCCACCTGCTCGCGGACGATCTCGCGGGGGCGCGGATCGCCGTCCAGCACCACGGCTCGGGGTCCGACGGGCTCGACGCCCTGTTCACGGAGGCGGGCGCCGAGGTGGTGAGCCTGACCGTCTATCGCTGGGGGCCGACGAAGGACGCCGCGGCGCTGCGCGCATCGGTCGAGCACGCCGGCTCCGGAACGGCCGACGCGGTCGTCTTCACCTCCGCCCCCGGTGCGCAGGCCTGGCTCGAGGACGCCGAGGCCGCCGGGATGCTGCCCGCGATCCGGGAGCGGGCCCGGGCGGGGGAGCTGCTGCTCGCCGCCGTCGGCCCCGTCACCGCCGCCCCGCTCGAGGAGCGCGAGCTGCCGAGCCTGCAGCCCGAGCGGATGCGCCTGGGGTCCCTGGTGCGCGCCGTCGTCGCGCACTACGGCGGCTCCACCAGCGAGTCCGCGTGACAGAACCTCCCTCGGGGAGGAGAATCGACCACCCGCCCGGGTGACCGAGGAGTGTGCGCCATGAACGTGTTCCTGTGGATCCTGGCCATCGTGCTGGCCGCCGCCTTCCTGGGCAGCGGCCTGATGAAGATCCTCACGCCCCGCGAGCAGCAGATCCGCCGCACCCCCTATGTCGGGGACTTCCCGCAGAGCTGGATCCGCGGGATCGGGGCGCTCGAGGTGCTCGGCGCCGTCGGTCTGATCCTCCCCGCCGTGACCGGGGTGGCGCCGCTGCTGGTCTCCGCCGCGGCGGCCGGTCTCGCGATCACCATGGTCTTCGCCGCCATGGTGCACGTGCGCCGCGGGGACGGCATCGCCGCGGCGCTGCCCGCGATCGTGCTCGCGATCGCCTCCGTGGTGCTCGCCTGGTCGCGCTTCGGGCCGTACCCGCTCTGACCCCGCGCGGCGACGGTGCAGCTCAGCGTCGGTGCAGCAGGGCGCGCAGCAGCAGCCCGGCGAGCAGCGCCCAGAAGGCGGCGCTGATCCCCGCGACCGCCACACCCGAGGCGGCGATCAGCACGGTGACGCCCGCGGGGATCTGCTCGGCGGGCTCGGCCAGCGCCGCCCGCAGCGAGGAGACGAAGGTCGAGATCAGGGCGAGCCCCGCGACCGCGGCGATCACGCCCTCGGGGGCGAGACCGATCAGCTGCGTGAACGCCGCCGCGCCGAGGCCCAGCACCACGAGCACCACCCCGTAGGTCCCGCTCGCCACCCAGCGCCGGGAGCGGTCCTCCCCGGCCTCCGGCCCCGCGGCGAGGGCCGCCGTGATCGCCGCGAGGTTCACGCCGTGCCCGCCGAGCGGCGCGCCGACGAGGGTGCCTGCCCCGGTGACCAGCATCGAGCGCCGCCACGGCACCTCATAGCCCAGCCCCCGCATCACCGCGACCCCCGGCACGTTCTGCGAGGCCATCGTGACCAGGTACAGCGGCAGGGCGATCCCCACGAGCGCCCCGGGGTCGAGCTGCGGCACCGTCAGCTCCACCCGGGGCACGAGCGCCGAGACCGGCACGCCGCCGCCCGTGCGGAGCACGGACACGACGATGACCGTCGCCGCGGCCCCGAAGGCGAGGGGAGAGGCCCAGCGCGCCGCGAGGCGCAGCGCGAGCGCCCACACGACGACCACGGGGCCGACGGCGAGCGGGTTCGCGGCGAGGCCCAGCACTGGTCCGAGGCACAGCTGCAGCAGCACCCCGGCGAGCATCGCCTGCGCGATCGACGTCGGGATCCGGCTCATCAGATGGGAGAGCGCGGGCACCAGGCCCGTCAGCAGCACCAGCACACCCACGACGCAGAAGGCCCCCACCGCGGCGGGCCAGCCGCCGTCGGCCGCCCCCGTCGTCGCGAGCAGCGCCGCGCCCGGGGTCGACCAGGCGATGGTCAGCGGCAGGCGCGACCACACCGACAGCAGGATCGAGCACAGCCCCATCAGCACGCTCACCGCGAGGAGCCCGCTCGCGGCCTGCACGGGGCTCGCGCCCACCGCCTGCAGGCCCGCGAGCACCACCACGAAGGAGCTGGTGAAGGCGACCAGACCGGCGACCACGCCGGCGGAGACGGGGCGGGCGAGGTCGGTCATGGTGCGGAGGGTATGTCCCCGGTCGTGCGGAGTTCTCGGCCGCCCGCCGCTCGGACGCGCCGGATCGGTGGCAGGATCACCCCATGAGCGACGCCGCCCCCGCAGGTCCCGCCCCCGTCCCCGACGTGATCGCCTGGCTGCTGGACTCCGATCCGACCGTGCGCTGGCAGGTCGAGCGCGACCTGCTGGACCGCCCGGCGAGCGAGTGGGAGGCGACCCGGGCCCGTATCGCCACCGAGGGCTTCGGTGCGGAGCTGCTATCCCACCAGGGCGAGGACGGGCAGTGGGCGGGCGGTGCCTTCTTCCCCGCCGGCTTCTTCGACGATCCCGAGACCAAGGACCTGCCCGGGCAGCCGTGGACCGCGACCACCTGGTCGATGACCACGCTGCGCGAGTGGGGGATGGACCCCGCCCCGCTGATCGCCCGCGACACCGTCGGCCTGCTCGCGCGCAACTCGCGCTGGGAGTACGAGGACCTGCCCTACTGGGGCGGGGAGGTCGACTGCTGCATCAACGCCATGACGCTGGCCAACGGGCTCTGGCTCGGCGCAGACGTCGAGCACCTCGCGACCTGGTTCATCGAGCACCGGATGGCCGACGGCGGCTGGAACTGCGAATGGGTCGAGGGCAGCACCCGCTCCTCGGTCCACTCGACCCTCAACGCGCTGCGCGCCCTGCTTTTGCACGAGCAGCGGACGGGCGGCACCGAGGAGACCCGGGCGGCCCGCGCGGCGGGGGAGGAGTACCTGCTCGAGCGCGAGCTGACCCATCGGCTCTCGACGGGCGAGCAGTGGGGGCCGTGGGTGGACCACTTCCTGTACCCGCCGCGGCACGTCTACAGCGCGCTGCGGGCGCTGGACCACTTCCGCCGCGCGGACCGCCGCGACCCGCGGATGGCGACGGCGATCGCGATGGTGGAGCGGGCGCAGCAGGCTGACGGCACCTGGCGGCAGCAGCACGCCCTGCCGGGCCACATCTGGTTCGAGGTCGACAATCCCGTCGGGCAGCCCTCGAAGTGGGTGACGCTCGAGGCGCTGCGCGTGCTCAGATGGTGGCGCGACGCCGGCTGACCGCATCCCGCGTGGTGGTGCGGATCCGGTAGAGGCTCGTCGAGGCCGTCACGTAGAGGGTCCGGCCGTCGTCCCCGCCGAAGCACAGGTTCGCCGTCAGCTCGGGCACCGGGATCTCCGCGAGACGCTCTCCCGAGGGCGAGAAGACCTGCACCCCGGAGCCGGAGGAGCTCCAGATCCGCCCCTCGACGTCGACGCGGATCCCGTCCGGCAGCCCCGGCTCGATCTCCACCAGCACCCGGCCGTTCTTCGCCTGCCGCCCGTCGACCACGTCGTACACGTGGATCGCATGGCCGCGCGGACGGCCTGCGGAGAGCTCCTCGTCGGCGGGGGAGAGGGAGGAGTCGGCGACGTAGAGCAGCGACTCGTCGGGGGAGAGGGCCAGCCCGTTGGGCGCCTCCACGTCGATCACCACGGGGCGCACCTCGCCCGAGGCGGGGTCGACCCGGAACACGTAGCGGTCCCCGTACTCCTCCTCGCCCGCGTGCCCCTCGGCCGGCTTGCGGATCCCGTAGGACGGGTCGGTGAACCAGACCGCCCCGTCGGCGGCGACGATGACGTCATTGGGGGAGTTGAGCCGCACCGCACCGAAACGATCGACCAGGGTCTGCGGGGCGTGCGCGGCACCCGGCGCGACGGCGGTGTCGCGCTGCACCGCGCGGCGGCCGTGGGAGCACTCGATCACGGTACCGTCGAGGTCCAGGGTGCGACCGTTGGTGAACTCGACGTCCTCGGCGAAGACGCTCAGCTCCCCGGTCTCCTCCGCGTACTCGAGGATCCGGTTCCCGGGGATGTCGCTGAAGCGCACCGCCCGCCGCGCCGCGATCCACAGCGGTCCCTCCGCCCAGGCGGCACCGGTGGCGACGCGCTCGAGAACGGCGCCGGGCTCGAGCAGGGACGGGTCGGGGATCGTCATGGAACCGATCCTAGGTGCTGCACGTCACGACGGAGCGGTGACTAGCCTGTCGATTCCCGGCACCTCGCGCGACGACACCCTGAGGACGGCGAGAGGCGCCGCCCCGCATCGAGGAGATGATCCCATGGCCCGCTATACCGTGTTCCTCTACCACCCCGCCGATCAGCGGGAGACCGACCCGGAGGTGCTCGCCGCCCAGATGGCCGAGCACGACACCCACGGCAAGGAGCTGGTCGAGGAGGGCGTGATGATCTTCGGCAGCCCGCTCGCCGATCACGACGCGACCACCTCCCTGCGCGCCGGCTCCGTCGTCGACGGCCCCTTCGTCGAGGTCAACGAGGTGGTGGTCGGCTTCTACGTGATCGAGGTGCCGGATCTCGACGCCGCGCTCGCCGTGGCGCGCCGCAACCCGATCCTGCACCAGGGCGGCGGGGTCGAGGTGCGGCCGATGGCCGCCGAGGACGAGCCCGGCACCCACGGCGACGTGGTGCGGTGAGGGATCCGTCCCTCGCCGCGGCGCTGGCCGCCGCGCACCGGACCCACTGGGGCCCGGTGCTCGCGGCCACCGCCGCCGTCACCCGCGACCTCGATCTCGCCGAGGACGCGGTGCAGGAGGCCTTCGCCCAGGCCGTCACCGCCTGGGCGGAGCAGGGTGTGCCCGATGCGCCGGGCGGCTGGTTGACCGTCGCCGCACGCCGCCGCGCCCAGGACGCGATGCGCCGGGCCGACACCGGGCGGCGCGCTCTCCCGCAGCTGAGCTGGGAGGCGGAGCACCCCGAGGAGGGCACGCCCGAGGCCGACCCGGAGAGCACCGGCCGCCGCGTCGATGGGCAGATCGCCGACGAGGCCGACCCGGTGGTCCGCGACGAGCAGCTGCGCCTGATCTTCCTCGCCGCGCATCCGGCGCTCGCCCCCGAGTCGCGGATCGCGCTGACGCTGCGGCTGGTCGCCGGGCTCCCCACGGGGCGGATCGCGGCCGCCTTCCACGTGCCGACGCCGACGATGGCCGCCCGTCTCACCCGGGCGAAGAAGCGCATCGCCCTCAGCCGCATCCCCTGCCGCGTGCCCGGGGCCGCCGAGCTGCCCGCCCGCACGGTCGACGTGCTCGATACGGCCTCGGTGCTGCTCTCCCGCCCCGACGACGCGGTCCACGACGCCGCCCAGCACCTGCTCGAGGTGCTCGCCGAGCTGCTGCCAGGGAGCACCGAGCCGGCGGGCCTGCTCGCGCAGGCCCTGCTGCTGCGCGCCCGCGACATGACCCGGCACGACGAGCGCGGCCGCCCTGTCGCCCTCGCCGACCAGGACCGCTCCCGCTGGGACCGGGCGTTGATCGCGCGGGCCGATGCCCTGGTCCTGGACGCCCTCGCCGCCGGCGGGCGCGGCCCGTACCTGCTGCAGGGCGCGATCGCCGCGGCCGTCGCCGTCCCCGCGCGGCACGAGGACGTCGACTGGGAGGAGGTCGTCGCGCTCTACGACGCGCTGCTTGCACACTGGCCGACGGCGATCGTGCGCCTCGGCCGGGCCGTCGCCGTCGCCGAGGCGCGCGGCGCCGGGGTGGGGCTCGAGGAGGTGGACCCGCTCGTCGGCGAGCTCGGCGATCACCGCCGCATCCACGTGATCCGCGGGGAGCTGCTGCGCCGGCTGGGGCGTCACGAGGAGGCCGCCGGCGCCTATCGGGAGGCGCTCGCCCTCCCCGGCGAGGCGGCGGAGGAGGATCTGCTGCAGGACCTGATGGCCGGCCTGGCCGACAGCTGAGCGCTCAGCCGGCGAGCGCCTCGAGCACACCCTCGCCGTACTCGGCGAGCTTCTTCGCCCCGACCCCGCTGACCGTGCCGAGCTGGTCGACGCTCGTCGGCGCGGTCTCGATGATCCCCACCAGGGTCGCGTCGGAGAACACCATGTACGGCGGGATCTGCCGCTCCCGCGCCACCTCGGTGCGCCACGTGCGCAGCGACTCGAAGCGCTCCCGCGCGGCGGGCTCGAGCGCGTCGGCCGCCCGGGAGCCGCCCCCGGTGCGGGCGCTCCGGGACCTGCCGGCCTTCGCCGGGGTCCGGTCGACGGCGAGCTCGACCGTCCGCTCGCCGCGCAGCACCGGGCCCGCCTCCGGACCGGGCACGAGAACGCCGTACTCGCCGACGGACTCGACGATCCGCGCGGAGAGGAGCTGGCGCAGGGCCGAGCGCCACTGCCGCTCGCTCAGCTCGGTGCCGATGCCCCAGACGCTCAGCTGGTCGTGCCGCGACTGCCGGGAACGGTCCGACTCGCGGCCCAGCAGCACGTCGATCACCTGTCCCGAGCCGAAGCGCTGATCGCGTTCCCGGTCCAGGCGGATCAAAGCCGAGAGCAGCTTCTGCGCGGCGACCGTGCCGTCCCAGGTCTCCGGCGGGCTGAGGCAGGTGTCGCAGTTCCCGCACCGCTCCTCGGTCTGCTCCTGCCCGAAGTAGCGCAGCAGGCGGGCGCGGCGGCAGGTGACCGTCTCGCACAGCGCGAGCATCGCGTCGAGATGGGCGCGGGCGTTGCGCTTGAACTGCTCGCTGCCCTCGCCGTCGTCGATGAAACGGCGCTGGCTGACCACGTCGCCCAGCCCGTACGCCATCCACGCGGTCGACGGTTGCCCGTCGCGACCGGCCCGGCCCGTCTCCTGGTAGTAGCCCTCGACGGATTTCGGCAGATCCAGATGCGCGACGAAGCGGACGTCGGGCTTGTCGATCCCCATGCCGAAGGCGATGGTCGCGACCATCACCAGTCCCTCCTCGCGCAGGAACCGCTCCTGGTGCTCGTGCCGGACCGCCGCGTCGAGGCCCGCGTGGTAGGGCAGGGCGGGCACGCCCTGGGCGACGAGCCACTCGGCGGTCTGCTCGACGGAGCGCCGCGAGAGGCAGTAGACGATGCCGGCCTCCCCGGGATGCTCGGAGCGGATCAGCCGCAACAGCTGCTCGCGGGCTCGGTCCTTCGGCTCGATCCGGTACTGGATGTTCGGACGGTCGAAGCTCGCCACGAAGTGCCGGGCGTCCTGCATCGCCAGACGCTCGGTGATCTCGCGGTGCGTCGCCTCGGTGGCGGTGGCCGTCAGCGCGATCCGCGGCACACCGGGGAAGGCCTCGGCGAGGACCGACAGCCCCAGGTAGTCGGGGCGGAAGTCATGCCCCCACTGGGACACGCAGTGCGCCTCGTCGATCGCGAACAGGGCCAGGCGCGCCCGGCGCAGCAGTTCCCGGGTGCGGGGGAGCACCAGCCGCTCCGGCGCCATGTACAGCAGGTCCAGCTCTCCGGCCAGCAGCTGCTGCTCGACCGCCTGCGCCTCATGCGGCTCGAGCGTCGAGTTGAGGAAGGCGGCCCGCAGACCGACCGCCTCGAGCGCCGCGACCTGGTCCGCCATCAGCGCGATCAGCGGGGAGATGACGATGCCCGTGCCCTCGCGCAGCAGCGAGGGGATCTGGTAGCACAGCGACTTGCCTCCGCCGGTGGGCATCAGCACCACGGCGTCCCCGCCCGAGGCGACCTGCTCGATGATCGCCGCCTGCTCGCCGCGGAAGGCGTCGTAGCCGAAGACCGTGGAGAGGATCGAGAGCGCGTCGGGGCCGGCAGTCATGCCCGCCAGCCTAAGCGGCGATCGGGGGAGTCCAGTCCGTCGCGGTCAGTCGCAGTCGTCGCAGACGCCGGTCGCGGGCAGGGCGAGGAAGCAGCTGGGGCAGACGGCGAGCGGACGGTCCGCCTCCGCGGCCGCGTCGCCGCGCCGCTGGAAGCAGGAGAGCTCGAGGCCCGTCGTCCACGCGGCCTCGCCGAGCTCCGCGGGAGCGTGGTCCTTGGCGAAGGTGATGTACCCCGGGTACAGGTGCATCACCGAGCTGCCGGCCGCATCCAGCGCGGTGACCGAGCCGTTGGAGGGGGTGCGGTAGAACTGCTCCGCCCCGGTGCGATCGAGATGCTCTCCGATCAGGCGGACGTCGCCGACCGACCAGCGGGAATTCCAGGAGAGGGCTTCGTCACGGGTCATCCTCTGCCGCCCAGCGGCGAGATCGTCCATGAGGTCAGGGTAGGCCAGGACCCCCGGGAGGAGAAGGGCGATCGGCGAGGCGGGGTTGGGTATCGGGACGTTGGGTCACGGGAAGGTCACGGGGCTCCCGGAGGCTTTTCGTCGAGGTGACAGTCGCGCACTCTGTGGTCCCCGACACCCCACTCCCAGGAGCCGCCATGAATGCAGAGCCCATGATGACCGCGGTCACCCCGACACAGCTGGTCGACCGACTCACCGCAGCCGGCGCCGCCAAGGTCGGGTACTCGACCGGCACCACCCTGCTGCGGGCCGTGATGGGCGGGGCGATCCTGGCGCTCGCCGCCGCCTTCGCCGTCACCGTGTCCACCCAGACCGGTCAGCCGCTGCTCGGCGCGCTGCTCTTCCCGGTCGGCTTCATCATGCTCTACCTCATGGGCTTCGACCTGCTCACCGGGGTGTTCACCCTCGTACCCCTGGCGTGGATCGCCCGTCGCCCCGGGGTCACGCTCTCGTCGATGCTGCGCAACTGGGGACTGGTGTTCCTCGGCAACCTGATCGGTGCGGTGGCCGTCGCGGTGCTCATGGCCATCTACTTCACCTACGGCTTCTCGAGCGAGCCCAGCGCCGTCGGCCAGGCGATCGGCGAGATCGGCCACGGCCGCACCGTCGGCTACGCGGACCACGGCGCCGCCGGGATGCTCACCCTGTTCGTCCGCGGGGTGCTGTGCAACTGGATGGTCTCCACCGGCGTCGTCGCCGCCTTCCTGACCGACAACCTGCTGGGCAAGATCGTCGCGATGTGGATGCCCGTCATGCTCTTCTTCTACATGGGCTTCGAGCACTCGATCGTGAACATGTTCCTGTTCCCCTCGGGCCTGCTGCTCGGCGCGGACTTCACCCTCATGGACTACCTGATCTGGAACGAGATCCCGACCGTGGTCGGCAACCTCGTCGGCGGCCTGACCTTCGTGGGACTGCCGCTGTACTTCGCCCACCGCGCCCGCACGAACAGCTCGGCACCCACCCCGGAGGCCCCGCGCGCCGGCGCGATCCCCACCCCGGTGCTCGCCGCGGGGACCGCCCGATGAGCCGCCGCGTCGTCGTCGTGGGCGCCGGCATGGTCGCCCACCGCTTCGCCGAGAGCCTGCTCTCCCGCAGCGCGGAGCCGCTCACCCTCACCCTCCTCGGGGACGAGGGCCGCGCACCCTACGATCGGGTGGGTCTGACCTCCTACTTCCACGGCGCCGACGCGGAGGCCCTCACCCTCGACCGCGCCCCGTTCGAGGACCCCCGCGCCACGGTGGTCCCGGGCGACCGTGCGGTCGCGATCGACCGGGACGCCCGGAGCGTCCGCACCGCCTCCGGCGCGGAGCACCCCTATGACGAGCTCGTCCTCGCCACCGGCTCCACCGCTTCCCGCCCGCCGATCGAGGGCGCCGAGGGACCCGGTCGGTTCGTCTACCGCACCCTCGACGACGTCGAGGCGCTGCGGGCGGAGGTGGAGCAGCTCGCCGGGCGCCTCGACCGGCCCGTGCGGGGCGCCGTGATCGGCGGCGGCCTGCTGGGCCTCGAGGCCGCGGGCGCCCTGCAGCAGCTCGGCGCCGAGGCGACCGTGCTGCAGT
Source organism: Brachybacterium sp. B718/18 (assembly GCF_055454375.1). NCBI lineage: Bacteria > Bacillati > Actinomycetota > Actinomycetes > Micrococcales > Dermabacteraceae > Brachybacterium > Brachybacterium sp. B718/18. The sequence goes on from NZ_JBVDDO010000001.1 coordinate 349,285, forward strand.
CCGGGGACCGCCTGATGTCCGCCCAGCTGGACCTCCCGGCGGGCACCGCCCTGCAGCGGCTGATCGAGAAGCGCGGCCTCGCCGTGCTCACCTCCGCCCGCACCCGCCGCATCCGCGCCGGGGCCGTCGACGGGATGTTCGTCCTCGAGCTCGAGGACGGGCGCGAGGTGGACTGCGACCTCGTCGTCCACACCGTCGGCGTCCGTCCCCGCGACGAGCTCGCCCGCGCGGCGGGACTCGCCGTCGGCCCCCGCGGCGGCGTGGCGATCGACGCGGGCTGCCGCACGAGCGACCCCGCGATTCTCGCGATCGGCGAAGTCGCCGCCTTCGGCGGACAGTGCGTGGGCCTCGTCGCCCCCGGCTACGCGATGGCCGAGGTCGCCGTCGACCGGCTGCTCGGCGGCAGCGCGTGCTTCGAGGGCTTCGACCTCTCCGCGAAGCTCAAGCTGTCCGGGGTCGAGGTGGCGAGCTTCGGCGACGCCTTCGCGACCGCCCCCGGCGCCCTCGACGTGGTCTACGCCGATCCGGTGCGCGGGGTCCACACCAAGCTCGTCCTCTCCGACGACGCCCGCACCCTCCTCGGCGGCATGCTCGTCGGCGACGCCTCGGCCTACGGCGCGCTGCGTCCCCTCGTCGGCGGCCCCCTCGGCGCGGACCCCGCGGCCTACCTGCTGCCCGAGGGGGCCGGGGCGGCGCCGCGCGCCGAGCTGCCCGACGAGGCGGTGGTCTGCTCCTGCGCCGGGGTCACCGCCGGGACGGTCCGCCATGCCGTGCGCGAGGGCGGCTGCACCGACGCGGCGGCGGTCACCGCCTGCACCCGCGCCGGCGCCACCTGCGGTTCGTGCGTGGTGATGGTCAAGGGCCTGGTCTCGGCCGAGCTCACGAAGCTCGGGCACAGCGTCTCCAGCGCGCTCTGCGAGCACTTCGAGATGTCCCGCCGCCAGCTCTTCGACGCGGTGCGCGTCGCCGAGCTCACCACCTTCTCCGGCGTGCTCGAGCGCTTCGGCACCGGCCGCGGCTGCGATGTGTGCAAGCCCGTGGTCGCGAGCATCCTCGCCGTGCTCGTGCGCAACCACGTCCTCGACGGGGAGAACGCCTCCCTGCAGGACACCAACGACCACGTCATGGCGAACATGCAGAAGGACGGCACCTACTCGGTAGTCCCGCGCATGCCCGCCGGCGAGGTCACCCCCGCGGGGCTCGTGGCCGTGGGCCGCATCGCCGAAGACTTCGGGCTGTACACCAAGATCACCGGCGCCCAGCGGATCGACATGTTCGGCGCCCGCCTCGAGCAGCTGCCCGAGATCTGGAGCCGCCTGATCGATGCCGGCTTCGAGTCCGGCCAGGCCTACGGGAAGGCGCTGCGCGCCGTGAAGTCCTGTGTGGGCTCGACCTGGTGCCGCTACGGGGTCCTCGACTCGGTGGGCATGGCGGTCCAGCTGGAGCTGCGCTACCGCGGGCTGCGCTCCCCGCACAAGCTCAAGGTGGGCGTCTCCGGCTGCGCCCGCGAGTGCGCGGAGGCCCGGGGGAAGGACGTCGGCGTGATCGCGACGGCGCAGGGCTGGAACATGTACGTCGGCGGGAACGGCGGGGCGACCCCGCGCCACGCCGACCTGCTCGCCGAGGGGCTGGACGACGAGGCCCTCATCCGCGCCATCGACCGGTTCTTCATGTACTACATCCGCACCGCGGACAAGCTCCAGCGCACCGCCCCCTGGGTGATGGAGCTGGAGGGCGGCATCGACGGGCTGCGGGAGGTGATCCTCGAGGACTCCCTGGGGATCTGCGCGGACCTCGACGCGGCCATGGCGGCGCACGTCGAGGACTATCGCGACGAATGGGCCGCGACCCTCGCCGACCCCGCGAAGCTGCGCCGATTCCGCTCCTTCGTCAATGCCCCGAGCACCCCCGACCCCTCGCTCGCCTATGTTCCCGAGCGCGGGCAACGGCGGCCCGCGAGTCCCGAGGAGCGCCGCGAGCGCCACGTCCTGATCGCCGGAACCACCCTGGAGGTGCGCTGATGACCGCCCCGCAGACCGACACCGCGCCCGCGTCGGCGCCCGACCGCACCGCGAGCACCGCCGAGCCGCTCGCCTCCGCCGCGCGCTGGCTGCGGGTCTGCACGCTCGCGGACCTCGACGTCGAACGCGGCAGCGCGGTGCTCCTCGGCGAGGACCAGTTGGCCCTCTTCCGTCTCGCCGACGGCACGATCGTCGCGACCGACAACCGCGATCCCTACTCGGGGGCGCAGGTCATGTCCCGCGGGATCGTCGGCTCCCGGGGCGAGGTGCCGACTGTCGCCTCGCCGATGTTCAAGCAGGTCTTCGATCTTCGCACCGGCCACTGCCTGGACACCAAGGGCAAGGAGCCCGCCTCGCTGCACCTCTGGCCGCTCCTGGTCCGCGGCCACGAGGTGTACGTGCTGCACGGCGGGACGTGGTGAGGGAGCGGCCGCCCTCACTCACCCCCGCGGCGCGACCGGCAGCCACACCCGCATCGGCCCGATCTCCCGGTTCGCCCACGCGTAGTAGGGGATCGCGCGCCAGGCGTGCTGAGTCGGAGCGGCCGACGGGGCATCCCAGGGCAGATAGGAGACGCCGTCCTCAGGCGCGGCCGCGGCCGCTCCCGGGAGATCGAGGGCGATCACCCCGTCGAGGTCCTCGAGCACCTGCTCGGTGACCGGTGCGGCGGGATCCACGAGCGCGTCGTCGACCCGCTCGGTGCCCTGCTGATCGGCCTGCTCGAGGGCGTAGACCAGGGGCCCGCGCTCGAGGGCCACCGCTCCGCGGGAGGCGTCCGCACGGTGCGGGGCGCGCACGAAGCGTGCGGTCATCGGCATGTCCAGCACGACCTCCTCGCCCGGGACGAAGACCCGCTGCACCGGGAGCGTCCCCGGCCGGGCCTCGCGCTCGCCGTCGGCCGTGGTGACCGTGGCGCCTTCCGCCCACGCGGGCACCCGCAGGGAGAGGGTGCGCGGCTCCTCCGGCGCCGCGAGCACCCGGATCCGCACGCGCCCGCGATGCGGGTACTCGGTCTCGACCGCGATCTCGAGACCGCCGCCGGCCCAGGTGCCGCTCGCGTACTGGTGCAGCTGCAGCCCGGTCTCGTCCGCGGTGGCCAGGTACTGGTCGAGGGACGAGAGCGTGCGCATCACGTTCGGCGGGCAGCAGGCGCAGTCGAACCAGCCGCGGCGGCCGTGGACGATGGACCGGCCCTCGTCGGCGATCGCCCCGTCGCGCAGCTGCAGGGAGTTGACGTAGAAGAACTCGGTGCCGGCGAGCGACACGCCCGGCAGCACGGCATTGAACAGGAAACGCTCGATCGCGTCGGCGTAGACGGGGTCGCCGGTCGCCAGCAGCAGGCGCCAGGCCCACTGCACGGCGGCGATCCCCGCGCAGGTCTCCGCGTAGCCGCGGTCGGTGGACAGCTCGAAGGGATCGCCGAAGGCCTCCCAGTCCCAGCGCGAGCCCATCCCGCCGGTCACGTACGCCTTGGTGTGCAGAGCCGTGGTGAACAGGGACCGCAGGTGCTCGAGCAGGTCGGCGTCGCCGTCCTCGATCGCGAGGTCCGTGGCGCCGGCGGCGAGGTAGAGGGCGCGCACCGCATGCCCTTCGACCGTCTCCGCGTCCCGCACCGGCACCCGGTCCGAGAAGTAGCCCGGGTTCGAGATCGCGTTCGCGTTGCGGCCGCGGGCGTCGGTCAGGTGCCGGGCGAGATCGAGCGCGTCGCGGCGGCCGGTGAGCCGGAACAGCTCCACGAGGGCCATCTCGATCTCCGGGTGTCCGGGCACGCCCTGGTGCGCTCCCGGGGCGAAGACCTCGCCGAGATGGTCGAGGATCCGCAGCGAGACCTCGAGCAGGGAGTCCTCGCCCGCGGAGCGGGACACCGCGACGGCGGCCTGGAACAGATGCCCGTAGCAGTATAGCTCGTGGTTCCAGGCGAGGTTCGTGTAGCGCTCCTCGGGGGAGTGCCGTAGCTGGTGCACGGCGTTCAGATAGCCGTCCTCCTGCTGCGCGGCGGCGACGATCGCCGTCACCTCCTCGAGCAGCCCGCGCAGCTCGGCGTCCTCGCCGCGGCCGAGCTCGTATCCGACGGCCTCGAGCCACTTGTACGCGTCCGAGTCCTGGAAGATCATGCCGCGCGCCTCGCCGGTCGCCGTGCCCGCCGCGATCCGGAAGTTGTCGAGCGTGCCGGACTCCTCGAGCTGACGGTGACCCGCACGGAGCGCGTCCCGCCGGTTGCGCTCCTGGCGCAGCGCCCAGAAGCCGCCCGTGATGCGACCGGCACCCGGGGCGAGGGGCCGCAGGGCGGTCGGTGCGACGGGGGCGACGGGCGGGGCGAGGGCGACGGCGGTGTCCTGCGGGGTCATGGGCTCTCCTTCGAGACGGATGGTCGGCGTCGTAGCAAGAAAACGTTTGCCTAATGATGGTCAGTATTCTCCGCGGGACGCGCCGTCGCAAGGGTCTCGCGTAGAGTCCTCCCATGTCATCGACGCGCCCCACCTCCCCGGCCGTGCGGATCGCCGACGTCGCCCGCGCCGCAGGAGTTTCCGTGGGGACCGTCTCGAAGGCCCTCAACGGCACCGGCAGCCTGCGCGAGGAGACCCGGCGCCACGTGCAGGAGACCGCCCGTCGGCTCGGCTTCGTCGCCGATGCGCGCGCCCGCGGCCTCGTCTCCGGCCGCACCTACACCGTCGGCTTCGTGACCACCGACAGCTTCGGCCGCTTCCTGCTGCCGATCCTGCGCGGGGCGGAGGATGCCCTCGCTGTCGGCCAGATGGCCGTGATCCTGGCCGACACCCGCGACGATCCTGCCCGGGAGCAGCACCTGCTGCGGTCGCTTCGGGCGCGCCATATCGACGGGCTGCTGGTCACCGGGCGCAGCACCGACCCCCGCGAGCCGCTCGACGTGGACGTGCCCGTCGTCCACGCCTTCTCCCCGTCCACGGACCCCGCAGGTCACGTCGTGCTCAGCGACGAGGAGGAGGCTGCCGCACTGGCCGTGCGCCACCTCCTCGCCCTGGGTCGGACGCGGATCCTGCACCTCACCGGCCCCGCCCGCCACCGCTCTGCCCAACTGCGGGCGCGGGCGGTCGAGCAGGCGGCGGGGGAGCAGCTCGCCGGGCCCGTGCAGCACGGTGAGTGGAGCGAGGAGTGGGGCAGGCGCGCGATCGACCTCGCCCTCGCCTCCGGCACCGAGATCGACGCGGTCTGCGCCGGCTCCGATCAGATCGCGCGCGGCGCCGTGGACCGCCTCCGGGAGCTCGGCCGCGCTGTCCCCGGCGAGGTCGCGGTCACCGGGATCGACGACTGGGACGTGATCGCGCTCGCCGCGCGACCCCAGCTGACCACCGTCGACCTCTGCCTGGGCGAGATCGGTCGACGCGCCGGGCAGATGCTGCTCGACCTCATCGAGGGGCGCGAGGTCCTCGAGCCGCGCGTCGTCGTCACCCCGCGCCTGCAGGTGCGGGGCTCGACCATCTGAGCGTTCCGGAGTGCGGGGCCTGCGGAGGGCGGGTGCCCGGCCGGGAGCCGGACGCTCAGCGCGCAGCGGGGGAGAGCTCGTGCTCGAGGTAGAGGGTCGCGGCACCGATCGCGGCGGCGTCGTCGCCGAAGGTCGAGGAGCGCAGCGCGACCCGCTCCGGCACGCCCTCGTCCGGCAGCGCCCGTTCCCGCACCCGCGGCATGGCGAGCGGCTCGAGGATGCGCCAGTAGGGGCCGCCGATCAGCACCTGGCTCGGGTCGTGCACCCAGATCAGGGAGCGCAGGGCCTCGCCGAGCGCCGTCCCGTGCGCCTCGATCTGTTCCCGGGCGAGGGCGTCCGGCGCGGCACCCGCGGAGCCGGTCGCGCGGTGGGCGAGGGCCGCGAGGCGCGCGGAGATCGACGAGGGGTCGACGGGATCGGAGGGCGTTCCGGGGCCGGGGGAGCCGGTGCGGTCGTTCTGTTCGGCCGGCCCGGCGTCGCCCGCTCGGGACAGCATCCCGGCGACGTCCGTGAAGGTGGAGAGGCAGGCCAGGCGACCGCACTGGCACAGTTCCCCGGGCAGACCTGTGGGGAGGTGGCCGATCTCGCCGGCTTGGGTGGTCGATCCGGCGTGCACCCGCCCGCGCGCGGCGACGGCGGATCCGATGCCCGCGCCGACGTAGACGTACAGCGTGGTGCCCTCGCCGGCCGCTCCGTCGGCGGTCGCCGCCTCCTCGGCACGCCGACCGCCCGCCCACAGCTCCGCGGTGAGCGCAGCGGTGGTGTCCTTGTCCAGCACCACGGGCCGACCCGACGCCGCCGAGAGCTCGGCCACGAGGGGCACGTTCCGCCAGCCCGGCAGCCAGGGCGGGTTCAGGACCACGCCGGCGACGGCGTCGAGCGCGCCCGGCGAGGCGACGCCGATGCCCAGCAGGGCCTCGGCGGCGTCCCTCCCGTCGGCCGTGCTCCAGCCGTGACGGCGCAGATCCTCCAGCAGCGACTCGAGACCGGCGGCGATGCGGCGGATGTCGTCGAGCGGATCGTTCCCGGGCGGGGGCAGGGTGCGCTCGGCGACCACCTGCGCCTCCAGGTCCACGATCACGACGGAGATTCCGGCCGGGTCCAGGTGCACCCCCGCGGCGAGCAGGGCGCTCGGGACCACGCGCAGCACGGTGCGGGGCTTGCCGCGACCCATGCCGCGGGTGCCCGCCGTCTCGATCAGGCCGCGCTCGAGCAGGCGCCGGGTGATGAGGGAGACGGCCTGACGGGAGAGTCCCGAGCGCCGCATCACCTCGGACTGCGAGCTGCCTTCCCGGGCGCCGCGGATCGCCTCGAGCACGACCAGCTCGTTGCGCGCGCCGAGGTCCGACATCGATGCGCCCTGCGCCATGTGGAACCTCCTGCTCAGCCCGGTGGATGCCGCGATGCTCCCACACTCCCGGAGAGCGCGGAGGGAGCGTCCGTTGCATTTAGTCCAACAGTGTGAGTAGTCTACGTCACAGCCCGAGGACCGGTGCATCATGCCTGGTCCGACCCTAGATTCCGAGTTCCGGGAGTCCCCCATCATGACCCAGCCCCTGCGCATCGCCGTGCTCAGCGCGTGGCACGTCCACGCCGAGGAGTACGGCCGCGCCGCGCTCGACCACCCCGACACCGAGCTCGTCGCGGTGTGGGACGACGACGCCGAGCGCGGGCAGGCCCTCGCCGACACCCTCGGCGTCGAGTTCACCAGCGACCTCGAGGCCCTCCTGGCCCGCGAGGACCTCGACGGCGTCACCTGCACCACCGCGACCACCGACCACGACGACGTGCTCGGCCGCACCCTCGCCGCCGGCAAGCACGTCTTCACCGAGAAGCTGCTCTCGCCCACCGTCGAGGGCTGCGATCGCCTGCTCGCCGCCGCGACCGAGAACGGCGTGCAGCTGACCGTCTCGCTGCCGCGCCTCTCCCACGGGTACACCGTCGCCCTGCGCGAGGTGCTCGAGGCCGGGACCCTCGGCCGCATCACCTACTCGCGGGTGCGCCTGGCCCACAACGGCTCCACCGCCGACTGGCTGCCCGCCCGCTTCTACGACCCGGCCGAGGCCATCGGCGGCGCCTTCTCCGATCTCGCCGCCCACCCGGTCTACCTCACCCAGCTGATCCTGGGCGAGGAGGTCGCGAGCGTCCGCGCCGCCTACACCGACATGACCGGTCGCGGCGTCGAGGACAACGCCGCCGTCACCGTCACCACCCCCGACGGCGCCATCGGCGTCATCGAGACCGGCTTCGTCACCCCATCCAGCCCCTTCACCATCGAGGTCCACGGCACCGATGGCTCGCTGCTGTACGGCTTCGACGAGGGGCGCATGCGCCTCGGCACCGCCGAGGGCTGGCGGGACGTGGAGGTCCCGGCGGACATCGATCCGCCCTTCGCCCAGTGGGTGACGGCCATCCGCACCGGCAACCCCACCGCCGAGAACCAGCGCCGCGCCCGCGCGCTCACCGCCCTCACGGTCGCCGCCAACGACGCGGCCGACCGCTGACCCCGACCCACCCCGATCCAGGAGGATCCCCCATGACCGTCCAGCTCCCCGTCCGCATCGGCCTCATCGGCGGCGGCGGCATCGCAGGCGCCCACCTCAAGGGCTACGCCACCATCCCCGACCGGGTGAAGGTCACCGCGATCGCCGACGCGGTCCCCGAGACCGTCGAGAAGCGCGTCTCCGAGACCGGTGCGACCGGCTACGCCGACTTCCGCGAGCTGGTGCAGGACCCGAACGTCGACGCCGTCGACATCTGCCTCCCGCACCACCTGCACAAGGATGCGATCGTCGCCGCCGCCGAGGCCGGCAAGCACATCCTCTGCGAGAAGCCGCTGTGCCTCACCCCGGAGGAGGCCGCCGCCGTCCGCGAGGCCGTGCAGAAGGCGGGCGTCACCCTCATGTGCGCCCACAACCAGCTGTTCATGCCCGCCGTCGCAAAGGCGAAGGAGGTCATCGACTCCGGTGCCCTCGGCGACGTCTACGAGGTGCGCACCACCGACTCGTTCTACAACGACTTCGACCCCGAGTCGATGGGCTGGCGCGGACACTCGAAGACCTCCGGCGGCGGCGAGTACATCGACACCGGTTACCACCCCACCTACCTGCTGATGCATCTCTCCGGAGGCCGCCCCTCGCAGGTGTTCGCGATGATGTCCACCCACCGCCTGGACTTCATGGAGGGCGAGGACTCGGCCCAGGTGCTGGTCCGCTTCGACAACGGCTCGGTCGGCCAGCTCGTCACCTCCTGGGCCTACGACGCCGCCCCCGGCACCGACCGCTTCTCCGTGGTCGGCAACAAGGGCTCGCTCAGCTCCGACGGCTCGACCCTCCGCGTCAAGCTGCGCGGCGAGGACGAGCAGGTCTACGCGCATGAGCCGGTCGACACCTTCGCCGCCGAGATCGACGACTTCGTGACCTGCCTCGAAACCGGTCGCCGTCCGCTGAATACCGAGGAGGAGGGCATCGCCGTGCTGGGCATCATCCTGGCCGCCTACGAGTCCGCCCGCACCGGCAAGGCGGCGGACGTCCTCAGCGTGTGAGGGAACCCGCGGGGCGGGCCTACCCTCGGGGCATGAGCCTCGCAGCGGAGCCCGCCCCGCGCATCGTCCCGACGCCCCCGCGACGCCCTGCGTCGACGGGGGCGTCGGCGTGTGTGCTCCTGCTCGCGGTCGCGCTGCTCACGGGGTGCGGGAGCGGGGACGACGGGGGCACGAGCGGAGCCGGGACGGGTGTCGATCGGCCCGCGTCGAGCGGGCTCCCCCGCAGCGGAGCCTTCGACTACCAGCTCGGCGGGGTCTCCGACGGGGAGTTCGCCGTCGTGGTGCGCGATCCGGTCGACGGGCCGCTGCCGGGCGCCTACTCGATCTGCTACGTGAACGGCTTCCAGACCCAGCCCGACGAGGCCGAGGTCTGGACGGCCCATCCCGAGCTGCTGCTGCACGCTGCGGACGGCGCGGCGGTCGTCGATCCCGACTGGCCCGACGAGCTCGTGCTCGATCCGTCGACGGCCGGTCGGCGCGAGGGGATCCTCGCCCTGATCGGCCCCGAGATCGACGCCTGCGCAGAAGCCGGCTTCGACGCCGTCGAGCTCGACAACCTCGACGTGGCCGAGCGCTTCGACCAGCTCGATCCCGCCGGGGTGCTCGCCCTCGCGGGGGACTACGTGGACCGGGCCCACGCCGCCGGCCTCGAGGTCGCGCAGAAGAACGCGGCGGAGCTCGCCCCTGCCGCGCGCACGGAGTTGGGCTTCGACCTGGCGGTGGTCGAGGAGTGCGGCGCCTACGACGAGTGCGCCGCCTACCGGGAGGTGTACGGGGACGCATTCGTGCAGATCGAGTACCCGGACTCCCTCGCCGCGCAGGGGCTCACCTTCGCCGCGGTCTGCGCCGACGCCGACCGCGCTCCGCTGACGGTGCTGCGCGACCGGGACCTGGTGCCCGCCGGGGAGCCCGGTCATCTCCGCGAGCAGTGCTGAGCGGGACCGCTCGCCCTACGATGCCCGCATGAGCTCTCCCGTCCCCGCGCGCGACCCCGTTCTCTCTCGCGGGTTCCCGCGCGGTCTCGTGCTGCTGCTCTCCCTCGCCGCGATCTGGCTGGTGCTCGCGGGGATGCGGGAGCTCGCCGGACTGGTGGTCCCGGTTTTCCTCGCCCTGAACCTGATGATCGCGGCGCAGCCGCTGAGCGATCTGATCCAGCGGGCGGGAGCGCCGCGGCTCCTGGGGTCCCTCGCCGCCATGGTCGCGGTGCTGCTCGCCCTCGGAGTGTTCTTCCTCGCGATCGGCTGGTCGATCCGCACCCTGGTCCTCGAGCTGCCCGAGTACTCCGCCTCGTTCAACGAGCTGCTGCAGCGCAGCCTCGAGGCCCTCGCCGAGGTCGGGGTGAGCCAGGAACAGATCAGCGCCTGGCTCTCGCAGTTCAGCTTCGCGAGCCTGTTCGGCCTGCTGAACCAGGCGCTGAGCTCGGTCAGCGCGGTGGGTGGCCTCGTCGCCGCCGCGGTCGCGACGATCATCTTCTTCGGCCTCGACGCGACGGGCCTGCCCGAGCGCATGGCGGTCATCGAGCGGCTGCAGCCGCGGATCGCCCACGCCCTGGCCGACTTCGCGCTCTCGGTGCGCACCTACTGGCTGGTGACGACCGTCTTCGGTGCGGTGGTCGCCGTGATCGACGGGCTCGCGCTGTGGGCGCTGGGGGTGCCGCTCCCGGCCGTCTGGGCGGTGCTGCTGTTCGTCTGCAACTACATCCCCAACATCGGCTTCGTGATCGCCATGGTGCCGCCCACGCTGATGGCGCTGCTCGACCAGGGGCCGTGGACGGCGGTCGCCGTGGTCGCCGTGTGCGTCGTGGTGGCAATGGTGCTCCAGGGACTCGTGCAGCCGCGCGTCACCGGCCGCGCCGTGGGGCTCGCCCCGAGCATCTCCTTCCTCTCGGTGCTCTTCTGGTCCTGGGTCCTCGGGGCGGCCGGTGCGCTGCTCTCGGTGCCGATGACCCTGCTCGTCAAGGAGCTCCTGGTGGACGCCGACGACGAGGCGCGCTGGCTGAACGCCTTCGTCGCCGACTCCCCGCGCGCCGCGCTCGAGTCGCCGCAGGAGCGCATCGAGGGCGCTGCGCGCGCAGGGGGCGGGTCGGCCGCCGGGGACCCGCCGTCCGCGGCGACTGGGGCACCCGCGGTAGGGAAGTGACCGCTCAGGAGGTTCCGCCGAGCTGTTCCCAGACCTCCGGCCCGCCCGCGTCCCAGATGTCCCCGGGATCGGCGACGACCACCAGCAGCGAGCGGGCGCGGGAGAGCCCCACGTAGAGCAGCTGCGCGGCCCGCTCGTCGGTGCGGAAGCCGTTGACGGCGAGGATCACGACCCGCCGCTCGAGGCCCTTGATGTTCAGCACGTGGCCGTAGAAGACGTCATCGCCCGCGAAGAACTCGTCCCAGTAGACGTCGTAGCCGCCCGCCTCGATCCGCGCGACCTGCTCGGGATGGCGATGCAGCGTGGTGATCAGGGCGATGTCCCCGGGCGCCCAGCCCTCGTCGAGGAGTTCCTCGACGAGGTCGTCGGCCGCCGAGACCGCCTCCTCGGCGGTCGAGGGGATGAAGCGCACCGGCAGGCCCTCGTCGAGGCGGGGGCGCTGCTCGAGGGCGGTGAGCGGGGCGAAGGACCGCGCGATCGCCCGGGTGTTGCGGAGGTTCTCGTCGAGCGGGAAGGGGTTCAGGGTGATCGGCGCGCGGCCCTCGCGGTCGAAGACCGTCTGGTGCTCGTCGGTGAAGACGAAGAGCACGCCCGTCTCGGGATCCCGTAGGCAGGGCAGCAGACCGTCCCACCAGGTGTCGGAGAAGTCCTGCGCCTCGTCGACGACGATCGCGTCGAACAGCTCGTCCTCGGGCTGCGCGCCGGCGACCTCGGCGAGGCGGGCCGGGAGATGTTCCTCGTAGTACACGGTCGGGGGCCCGTCGAAGGCCTCGAAGTCCTCGGCACCCCAGCGCACCGGCAGGTCGTGGAAGAGCCCCACATAGGCCGGTCGCTCCGCGGCGGGCCAGGTCGAGGCCTGCAGCTCGAAGTGCCGGGCGAGGCCCCGCGAATAGCACAGCAGGGCGGTGCGGAAGCCCTCCCGGGCGAGGGTCCGGGCTTTGATCATCGCGAGGTGGGTCTTGCCCGAGCCTGCTCCGCCGACGATCTGGGCGCGGTGCTGGAAGCGGAGCAGCGAGATCGCACGCTCCTGCTCGCGGGTGAGCTCGTTGGACTCGTCCTCGAGGGCGTCCGCCAGCAGCTGCTGGTTGCGGATCGCGTGCTGGGTGGTGCGCAGCCGCTTCACGAGCACGTCGCGCTGGAGCTCGTCGAGAGGACCGGGGCCCTGACGGGCCTCCGTGTTCAGCGCGGCGACGATCCGCTCGGCGATCCGTGGCAGATCGGTGCCGTCGATGATCAGGGCCCGCGGCGCCTCCGGGACCCTCCACCCCGTCGGCAACTCCGTGTAGGGCAGCACGGCCAGGTGCACCGCTCGGCCGACGGGCCGCGAGGTGGCGCCCTGGAGATAGTGCAGGATCGCGTGCTTCGCCCGCTGGGCCTGGTCCAGCGGGGCGCGGGGCAGAAGATGGCTGCCATTGCGGTCCGCCTGGCGCCACTCGCCGTCGACGACCGAGACCGTTCCGCCCTTGACCTCGATCACGGCGAGGCCCACGCCCGGCCACAGCACCACCAGATCGGCCTCGACCTCGACGCCGCCGTCCGTGATGCGCTGCCCGGCGAGGATCGCGGCGCTCGGCGGGAGCTGATCGACAAGCTCCCTCCACACGGCGCGCTCGGCGGCGGAGGCGAACTCGGGATTCTCGGGCAGCAGGATCGGCATGGCGCTCCCTGGGGTCGGCGGGGTGGGGTGGACGCCCAGCTCAGGCTAACCGCTGCGTGTGCCCCGCGGCGGGGCATCGCTCATCCGTCGGACCCGCACGGTAGACAGGGGACATGAGCACCGACGCCTCGCCGTCCTCCGCCCTCGAGACCCTGGCGCATGAGTACGCCCGCTTCTGGGTCCACGGCGGGGACGCGCGGTGGCTCGTCCACGCCTGGCGCACCCTCGCGGTGGTCGGCGCGGTGCCCGAGGAACTCCCCGCCCGGGGCGTGGCCGCCGCGGACGCGCGGATCCGGCTCGCGGCGCTCGCGAGCTTCTCCGCCCTCTTCCAGCAGGTCGTCGACGGGGATCCCGACGGGCCCGAGCCGCCCGAGCTCGTCGGCGGCCCGCACGGGCTGGTCGAGTCCGAAGTGACGGCGTGGATGGGCGAGCACGGACTGCAGACCATGGCGCAGCTGCTCGAGCAGGCCACCGACCACGACGACTCCGCCCCGGACACCGTGCCCTGGGGCCTGGACCCGAGCGACGTCGAGAGCTGCCTCGATGCCGTCGCGGGCGAGATGCTGCGCGCCTACGCGGCGCTGCGGCCCCATGCCGAGCTGTTCGCGGAGCTGTGGGCGCAGCGCTGGCCGCTCGAACCCACCGAGCAGGACCCGGGGGAGTGCTCCCGCTATCCGCTCACCAGGGCCCAGCTCGAGGCGGCCCTGGACCCGTTCAGCGTCGACGCGGCCACCGCCCATGACTGGCTCGAGCAGCACCTCGCGGCGCTGGGCACCTGAGCGGGGTCGCGGCTGAGGCCGCGATCCCCGTCCCTCGGGCGTCCCGTCCCTCAGATGTCCCGGAACACCTCGATGCGGGCGCCGAGGGCGTTGAGGCGCTCGGCGAGATCCTCGTAGCCGCGGTTGATGACGTACACGTTGCGCAGCACCGAGGTGCCCTTCGCGGCGAGCATCGCCAGGAGTATCACCACGGCGGGGCGCAGGGCGGGCGGGCACACCAGCTCGGTCCCGCTCCATCGGGTGGGGCCCTCGATGAGCACGCGGTGCGGGTCCATCAGCTTCACGGTCCCGCCCAGCTTGGTGAGCTCGGTGAGGTAGATGGCGCGGTTCTCGTACACCCAGTCGTGGAGCAGGGTCTGCCCCTCGGCGGTCGCGGCGATGACCGCGAAGAAGGGCAGGTTGTCGATGTTCAGCCCGGGGAAGGGCATGGGGTGGATCTTGTCGATCGGGGCCCGCAGCTGCGAGGGATGGGTGGTGATGTCGACCAGGCGGGTCTCGCCGTTGCGGGCGAGGTACTCCTCGTCGCGGTCGTAGCGGAAGCCCATCTCCTCGAGGATCGCCAGCTCGATCTCGAGGAACTCGATCGGCACGCGGCGCACCGTGATCGAGGACTTCGTGACGATCGCGGCGGTGATCAGGCTCATCGCCTCGATCGGGTCCTCACTCGGGGCGTAGTCCACGTTCCGGGAGATCCGCGAGCGGCCGCGGACGCGCAGCGTGGTGGTGCCGATGCCCTCGATCTCCACCCCCAGGCGGACCAGGAAGAAGCACAGGTCCTGGACCATGTAGTTGGGGCTCGCATTGCGGATCACGGTCTCGCCCTCGGAGCGCGCGGCGGCCAGCAGCGCGTTCTCGGTGACGGTGTCCCCGCGCTCGGTGAGCACGATCGGACGGGAGGGTCCGGGGGCGTCGGCCGACGCGGTCGCCTGGTAGTGGCCGTCGGTCGCGACGACCTCGAGGCCGAAGGGGCGCAGCGCGGTCATGTGTGGCTCGACGGTGCGGGTGCCGAGGTCGCAGCCTCCCGCGTAGGGCAGCTGGAAGGACTCTGCGCGATGCATCAGGGGGCCGAGGAACATGATGATGCTGCGGGTGCGACGAGCGGCGTCGGCGTCGATCGCGGAGAGGTCGAGGCGCTCCGGGACCTGCAGTTCGAGGTCGCCGTCGTCGTTCAGCCAGCGGGTGCGCACGCCGATCGAGGTGAGCACCTCGAGCAGGCGGTTCACCTCCTCGATGCGGGCGACCCGGCGCAGGGTGGTGGTGCCGACGTTCAGCAGCGAGGCGCACAGCAGGGCGACTCCCGCGTTCTTCGAGGTCTTGACGTCGATCGCGCCGGAGAGGGTGGTCCCGCCGTGGACACGCAGGTGGCTGGGGCCCGAGGTGCCGAGGCTGACGAACTCGGAGCGCAGCGCCCGGCCCAGCTTCGAGAGGGTCTCCAGGGTGAGGTTCTGCTGGCCCTTCTCGATGCGGTTGATCGCGCTCTGGCTGGTGCTGAGCTGCTCGGCGAGCTGGGCCTGGGTGAGGCCCGTGCGCAGGCGGGCGTCGCGGATGATGCCGCCGATCCGCTCCAGGTAGGTGGTGTCCTCGGTGATCGTCATGAGCGCGACCGTATCTCATCTATGAGATAACGCCTCCCAGGCGGGGTGCGGTGCTCGTCACTGTCCGTGATCCGGCCTCCGTGGTCCTACGATCGACGCCATGCGTCGGCGGATCCTCCTCGCGACCGGGCTCGGCCTCGTGGCCGGCGC
This sequence comes from Brachybacterium sp. B718/18, assembly GCF_055454375.1. Lineage (NCBI taxonomy): Bacteria > Bacillati > Actinomycetota > Actinomycetes > Micrococcales > Dermabacteraceae > Brachybacterium > Brachybacterium sp. B718/18. Next base: position 364,633 of record NZ_JBVDDO010000001.1, read on the forward strand.
CCTGCTGCTGCTCGTCGTCGACGTGCCGCTTGCCGTGATCAGCGGGATCACCGTCGCCGAACTGAGCTTCCTGCTGCGATCGTGGTGGGTGCTGTGGCCCAAGGACGCCGAAGCCACGCGGGAGCACGCCGGCGACGAGGACCTCGATCCCGCCGTCGACACGACGCTCGTCGCCGTGCTCTCCGCCCTCGCGGTGATCTCGATCGTGGTCCTCCACCTCGGCTCCGCCGGGCACGAGCCGCTGCGCAGCATCGGCGCGGCCGTGACCCTGCTCGGCGTCTTCGGCGCCTGGGCCAGCGTCCACCTGACCTACGCCGTCCGCTACGCCCATCGCTTCTATGCGGCGGGCGGAGGACTGGACTTCAGCAGCGATCTCCCGCCGCGCTATTCCGACTTCCTCTACGTCAGCTACGCGGTGGGCATGACCTACGGCATCACCGACACCGACACCACCGATCCCGTCATGCGCGGCATGGTGCTGCGCCACGCCCTGCTGAGCTTCGCCTTCGGGATGATCGTCCTCGGCGCCGCCGTCAACCTCGTCGCGGGAGCCCTGGGCCTCGCCTGAGCCGACTCGGAGGGACGGCCCCGTCGCCACCCGTCGGCGGTGCTCAGGCGGGGACCGGCAGCGGTTCGACGTGCCCGCCCACGCGGTAGGAGAGCGAGGGGTCGTAGGGCTCGACACGCAGATCCATCCCTGCCTCCTGCGGCGTGCGATCCGCCTTGCGGTTGTTGCACTCCTTGCAGGCGGAGACCAGGTTCAGCCAGGACGACGGGCCGCCGCGGGAGACGGGCAGGATGTGGTCGACCGTCGCGAGCAGCGCCTCGCTCGGCGGCGTCTTCGACACGCTGCGCCCGCAGTAGGCGCAGGTCCAGTGGTCCCGCTCGTGGACCGCCCGGTAGGAGAAGCCGATCGACCGCTGCCCGATGCCCTCCACCCAGGCGCCCGAGAGCTCGTGGGTCAGCTCGAGGGCGAGGGGCACGATCCGATCCTCGACGAGCGTCAGCTCGACCGGGTTCGCGACCTCCCGGCGGATCATCCCGAAGGCGTGCCGCACCGTGGTGGTGTGCAGCAGCTCTCCGATCCCGGTCCCGGGGTCGTACCCCAGGTTGAACACTTTCACCTGCGACATGCTCATCACCTCGTCCGTCGTCCGCCGATGTGCGCCATGACTCGACCCGGCCGCGGGAGGGGAGAGCTCGCGACCGGCACGAGCAGTGTGACCCGGATCCCTGCCCGGTCACCATCGAATTGTCCGGCACGGGCCCTCCCGGCAGATGGCGTCCGCGTGTCGTGTCGCCGAACACGAGGTGCCGAACGCGAGGTGCCGATCCCGCGGAGCGCCGCGCGGGAGGTCCGGCGGACTCCCGGGCCCGAGTGGGATGCTGTGCCCGCGAGCGTCGAGAGCGACGCACGACGCCCGAACGGCGACCCGACGCGATCCGCACAGGAGGACCCGTGTACCTCGAGCAGCTGGAGATCGTCGGCGTGATCGCCGTGCTCGTGATCGTCGCCGCCTCGCTGGCCTCGCGCCGGCTGGGGCTGGCCACGCCGATCCTCCTGGTCCTCATCGGGCTGGGGGTGAGCCTCGTGCCCGGTATGCCGCGGATCGATGTGCCGCCCGAGCTGATCCTCACCGCCGTGCTCCCGCCGCTGCTCTACTCGGCCGCCGTCAACATGCCCGTGGTCGACTTCCGCCGCGACCTGCGCACCATCACCGCGCTCTCCGTCGTCCTGGTGCTCCTCTCCAGCCTCGGCGTCGGACTGTTGCTGTGGTGGATCTTCCCCGACCTGTCGCTCGCCGCCGCGATCGCGGTCGGCGCCGTGGTCAGCCCGCCCGACGCGGTGGCCGCGACCTCCATCGGCAAGCGGCTCGGCCTGCCGCCGCGGCTGCTGACCATCCTCGAGGGGGAGGGGCTCGTCAACGACGCGACCGCCCTCGTGCTCCTGCGCACCGCCGTCGCCGCCACCGCGGGCGCCTTCTCCTTCTGGCAGGCCGCCGCGGATTTCGCCTACGCCGTCGCGATCGCCCTCGTGATCGGCGCCGTGGTGGGCATGCTCGCGGTCCGCATCCGCTCCCGCATCGACCAGCCTGCGCTCACCACCGCGATCTCCTTCGTCGTGCCCTTCGTCGCCTTCCTCCCCGCCGAACTGCTGCACGCCTCAGGGGTGCTGTCCGTGGTGGTCGCCGGCCTCGTCACCGGAGCCGCCGGTGTGCGTCGGCTCAGCGTCCAGGACCGCTCCGCGGAGCGCACGAACTGGACCACCGTGCAGCTCCTGCTGGAGAACGGGGTGTTCCTGCTCATGGGCCTGCAGCTGGTGACCCTCGTCGACGACGTCGCCGACGTCGGCCTGTCCGTCCTCACCGCCGTCTGGGTGGGACTGTTCGTCGTGCTCGCGCTCGCCGTGGTCCGGCTCGCCGTGGTCGTGCCCGTGGTGCACTCGGCACGTCGTCGCCAGGACGAGCACCGCCGCACCGAGGCGAAGATCGGCAGGATCCTCGAGCAGGTCTCGGCCGACGAGCGCCTGCAGCAGCACCCCGCGCTGCCGAAGGCGGAGCGCTGGCTGCGCCGCCGCCGGGCCGACGCCCGCTTCTATGCGGAGAACGGTTTGGGCTGGCGCGGCGGGGCGGTGATCGCCTGGTCCGGGATGCGCGGGGTGGTCACGCTCGCCGCGGCCCAGTCGCTGCCCACCGACTTCCCCTATCGCACCCAGCTGGTGCTCGTCGCCTTCGTGGTCGCGCTCGTCACCCTCGTCGGTCAGGGCGGCACGCTGCCGCTGCTGATCCGCCTGCTCGGCATCCGTGGCAGCGACGCCGAGCGCGAGAGGCGCGAGCTCCAGCTCCTGCTCTCGGAAGTGGGCGAGGCCGCCGTCGCGCAGGTTCTCGACAACCCCTCGCTGCGTCGCCGCGACGGGGGCGAGTTCGCCCCAGAGGTGCTGGACGCCGCCCGGGCCTGGCAGGAGCGCATGCGCCAGGATCCTCCCCGCGAGGAGGACGGCGATCCGGTGCGCGCGCAGATGCCCGAGCTCCTGGCCCTCGTCCAGGAAGCACAGCGGGACGCCCTCGACGAGGCCCGTTCGACCGCCGCCTACGACTCCCATGTGATCGCCCGGGCGCAGAAGCTGCTGGATCAGCGGGCGCTGCGCGGGGACGTGCCGTGACCTGGCCGTCCCGCCCGCGGAGCGGCATGCTGGAGGCATGACGGCATCGCAGGGCCCCCGGCAGCCGCCGCGCGACGGCGGCGAGGAGCGTCGCGCCTCCCTGCTCGAGGACTACCTCGCGTGGCGGCGGCGTGACCTGCCGAACTTCACCGACGAGGAGGCGCGGCTGATCGACACGCTCCTGCGCCTCAAGGACGAACAGCTCGACAGCCCGGATCCGGCGGAGTGGACCGAGGACCTCACCGCGGAGCTGCTCACCCGCGTGGTGCCGCGGCACGTCGTGCAGACGCGAGAGGACTCGATGGATCTGGTCCCTGCTCTCCGGCAGCTCTTCGCGTTCCTGCAGGAGACCGGGGACTGGGGAGACGACTCCCTCAGCCCCGGCGCCGCCTCGCTGCTGCTGGAGAGTCTCGAGTTCGCGACCCTCGAGGCGGCCGATGACCCGACCCGACGCTCCTTCTCCACCAACGTCCTCGGGTACGGGCTCGAGCGCGGGGTGGACCTGGAGGACTCCGAGGAGCTCGCCGCCTACCTGCGCTGGTACGCGACGCGCTCCGACGCCGACCGTGTCGCGCTCGCCGAGCTCGGCTCCCTCGCCCCGATCTCCGCCCCCTACGACCGGGAGGCGGCTCTCGAGGTGCTGCATGCCGAACCGCCCAGCCGTGCCGAGCAGGCGAGCTGGCCCTGGTTCCTCCCGGAGATCGGCGAGGGCCGCTCGAGCGAAGATCCCCTGCTCGAGGAGGACCCCGACCCGGAGCTCTACCGTCGCAACGGTCTGCTGCGCGCGGCGGAGGCGATCCTCGACGTGGTGGGTCCGGGATGCCGGGTCACGGACTCGGGGGCGCTGGGCCGCGCGGAGACGGCTCGCGTGGCCGAGCTGCTCGGTCTCCCCGTCGGCGCCCGCAGCATGTGGCACCGACCGGAGATCGCCGGGGCGTGGGTGGCGCTGCTCGACGGCGGCTGGCTCGCGCTCGGCGCACGCCGGGTCACCGCCCGGGCGGGGCCCGTCCCGTTCCGTCCCTTCGCCGACGAGCCGACGGCCTTCGCCGAGTGGGGGCATGCCGTGCTCACGACGGCACTGCTGGGCCGCCATGCCCGCGCGGGCGGGGAGGGTGGCTTCCGAGGCCTTCCGGAGACCCTCGCCGCGCTGGTCAGCGCGTGCGTCGACGGTGGGGTGGATCTGCCGGTCGCGCAGGTGATCCACGAGGCGGACCGGGAGAGCCTGGGGGACCTGGTGCTCGTGCGCCGGGACCTCGATGATCTGGTGCGCTGCGGCCTGCTCGAGGGGGACGGCTCCCACGTCGAGGGCTCGGCCGCCGTGCTCACGGCGGTGCTGACCCTCCTGGCCGAGCTGCGCGGTCAGATCTGAGGCGGGGCGGGTGCGGTCGCCTGCGCGTTCGTCGCGTCCCTGATCGGCGCGAGCTTCGCCGTGGTGGGAGGGAGGCGATGATCCCGGCGCTGACGGTCGTCGGCGCCCTCGCGATCCTCTCGGCCCCTGAACGTCACGAGCCGACCCGCACGACGGGGCAGGACGGCTCGTGCGGACGGTCGTCGCGGGAGCGGCAGGGCCGGGGAGGCGTCAGCGCACGCCGCGCATGCCCTTCCCGACGGGGCGGGCGATCGCCAGCATGATCAGGCCGATCCCGATCGTCACCGCGCCGAGCACGCCGAAGTAGGCGACCTCGGCATCGGCCGAATAGAAGCCCGCGAGGGAACCGGACAGGGCGGTGCCCAGGGCGACCGCCAGGTTGTACAGCGCCATCATCATCACCGGGTAGGCGCGCGGGGCGAGCTTGGTCGCGAGCGAGAGGCCCACGGGGGAGATCCACAGCTCGCCGAGGGTGGCGACCAGCATGATCATCGCGATCCACAGCACCGGCACCGAGACCACCGAGGACATCGGCAGGAACAGCACGAAGGCGGCGCCCATGAGGGCGATGCCCACGCCGAACTTGGTGGGGGTGGTGGGATTGCGACGGCCGAGCTTCGTCCACAGCGCGGCGAACAGCGGCGCCAGCACGATGATGAAGAACGGGTTGAAGGACTGCACCCACGAGATCGGCATCTCCCAGCCCAGGATCTCCCGGTTCAGCCGCGTGTCCGAGTACAGGGTGATGACGGTGAACTGCTGCTGGAACAGGGCGAAGAAGGCCGCGGTGCCGATGAACAGCGGGATGAACGAGACCACGCGTGAGCGCTCGTCGCCATCGAGCTTCTTCGAGGTGAGCAGCAGGGCGAAGATCGCCACGGCGCCCACCACGGCCAGCACGGAGACGATCGTGGCGAGGTTGCCGGGGTTCACGATCCCCGTCGTCGCCAGGACCACGGCGAGCACGACCGCGACCACGGCGATGCCGGCCCAGAGCGGGTACTGCGAGCGCGGCAGCGGATCGGGGACGCGGTGCACGGAGGCGGGCAGGCCCTTGCGGGTCAGCGCGTACTGGATCAGGCCGATCGCCATGCCCACGGCCGCGGCGCCGAAGCCGAGGTGGAAGCCGAAGGACAGCTGGAGGTAGCCGGTCAGCAGCGGTCCCAGCAGGCCGCCGATGTTGATGCCCATGTAGTAGATCGAGAAGCCCGCGTCGCGGCGCGGGTCATCGACCGCGTACAGCGAGCCGACGAGGGTGGCCGCGGTCGACTTCAGACCGCCCGAGCCGACCGCCACGAGCAGCAGGCCGACCACGAGACCGGGGACCCCCGGGATCACGGCAAGGGAGATGTGGCCCAGCATGATCATCACGGCGGAGCCGAAGAGGGTCTTCTCCGGGCCGAGCAGCCGGTCCGAGACCAGCGCGCCGAGGATCGAGAAGATGTAGACCGAGCCGCCGTAGGCGCCGACGATGCCGAGCGCCGTGGTCTCGTCGATGCCCAGGCCGCCCTGGGTCGCCGAGAAGTACATGTAGATGGCGAGGATGCCCTGCATGCCGTAGAAGCTGAAGCGCTCCCACATCTCGACGCTGAACAGGTTCGCGAGCGGAGCCGGTTGTCCGAGGAAGAGGCGGCCCGAGGGGTTGTGCTCCGTGTCGTCGGAGGGCTCGACGGCGAGGTCGGCGGCTCCGGCGACAGGCGCCGTGGGCTCCGGACGGCCGGGGGATCGGGGGTCTGGTGAATTCACGGGAAGACATCCTGCGCCTTCCTCCGACGCATTGCCAGCGTCGACGCGTCCGTGTGACCGGTCGTTCATCGCTGCAGATGTCAGAAAACTCTGCCGCTCTCCGGCTCAGGACCGGACGGAGAGGGCCGGCGAGAGGTCCGGGGACTCCTGGATCCCGAACTCGCGGCGCAGGGTCCGACGCGCCGCGTGCCAGCCGTTCATCCCGTGCACGCCGGGGCCCGGCGGGGTCGCCGCCGAGCAGAGGTACCAGCCGGAGTCGGCGAGGCGGTACGGGTCCGCGGACGGGGTGGGCCGGGCGATCATGCCCCACATCGTGACCCGTCCCATGGTGATGTCGCCGCCCACGAGGGAGGCGTTGTGGCGGGGCATGTCCGCGGCGCAGATCCCGCGGGAGGCGACGACGACGTCCCGGAACCCGGGGGCGAAGCGCTCGATCTGCGCGGTCACCGCCTCGGTCGGGTCGGTGCGGTCCCCGGCGGGCACGTGGGCGTAGGCCCAGAGCGGCCGCAGCCCGCCGACGATCCGGCTCGGATCCGCGACGGCGGGATCGCTCACCAGGGTCATCGGCCGACGGGGGAGCCGTCCCGCCGCGACCTCGGACTCCGCCGCGGCCATCTCCTCCCGGGACCCGGCGAGATGCTGGGTGCCGGCGCGGCCCACCTCCGGATCGCGCCAGGGGACCGGCCCGGAGAGCACGAAGTCGACCTTCGCCGCGGCGTCCCCGTGGGGGAAGCGGCGCAGCGCCGTCTCGAGCCGACGGGGCAGCCGGTTGGCGAGGATCTCGGCGGCGGCGCCGGCGGTGGTGTCGAGCAGCACCGCGCGCGCCGGCGGGACGTCACGCCAGGTCCGCACGTGGTGGCCGGTGATGATCTCCCCGCCGTGCGCCTCGAGGTCGTCCACGAGCGCGTCGACGATCCGGCCCGAGCCGCCGACGGGGATCGGCCAGCCGACCCCGTGCGCGATCGTGCCCAGCAGCGCCGCGGTGGCGCTGAGCGCGAGGGATGGCATGCGGCCGATCGCGTGCGCGGCGACGCCGCCCAGCAGGGCGCGGGCGCGCTCGGTGCGGAAGGGCAGGTCCCAGGCGGGGCTTCCCTGCAGTCCGAGGAGCGCCCCGAAGAGGGGTGCGGCGCGCAGTCCGCGCGGGGTGAGCAGCTCCGGCGGCAGGGAGCGCTTGTCGCCGAGCGCGAGGGCGACCACCTCGTCCTGATGGGCGGCGAGGGTGCCCATCACGGCACGCCAGGCGGGCCCGTCAGCTCCGAGCCCGGCCGCGGTGCGCTCGACGTCGTGCCAGGCGATCGCCGCCGGGGCATCGTCGAGGGGCTGGGCGTAGGACGCCTCGGGGGAGATGAGCCGCACCCCGCGTGCGGTCACGTCGAAGTCGCGGAAGAAGGGGCTCGCGAGGGCGAGGGGCTGCACCGCGGAGCAGATGTCGTGCACGATCCCGGGCGCGAGGCCCAGGTCGAGGGTGCGCGCTCCGCCGCCGACGGTGTCCTGCGCCTCGAGGACCAGCACCCGCAGCCCGGCCCGGGCCAGGGTCACGGCGGCCGCGAGACCGTTGGGGCCCGATCCGACGACGACGGCATCGACCTCGTGGGTCGCAGAGGGGGTCATGCCCTCACCCTAGAGGTCGACGACTGGACAGGCATTTTCGAAAGCGGGATGTCGCGTAATGTGGGGGATATGGAGACCACCACCGCCCCCGATGCCCCTGCCCGTCGGCCCCAGAAGCGCCAACAGGCCGTGCTCGAGGTGAGGAGCAAGACCCGCCTCTCCCCGCGCCTGCTCCGCATCACCCTCGGCGGTGAGCTGTTCTCCGCCCTGAACCGCAACGAGCAGGCCGACGCCTATGTGAAGCTCCTGCTCCCCGATCCCTCCACCGGCCTGCAGCCCCCCTTCGACCTCGAGCGCCTGCGCGAGGAGAGCCCCGAGCTGTTGCCCTCCCGCCGCACCTACACGGTGCGCCGCTGGCTCGACGACGAGCAGGCCATCGAGCTCGACGTGGTGCTGCACAGCGCCGCGGACGGCCAGGCGGAGGGCGTCGCCTCTTGCTGGGCCGACGCCGCGCAGCCCGGCGACCGCGTGGCCCTGATGGGCGCCGGCGGCGGATACAGCCCGGAGCAGACCACCGCCCGTCACCTCCTGATCGGGGATCATTCCGCCCTCCCGGCCATCGCGGCCTCGCTCGAGGCGATGGACCCCGCCGCCGAGGGCCTCGCCCTCATCCACCTCGACCATGAGGAGGACCGGCTGCGCCTCGAGGCGCCGGCGGGCGTCGAGGTGCGCTGGGTGATCGGGGACCGCGAGCAGCTGCTCGAAGCCGTCACCGCCCTCGACCTCGCCGAGACCGCGGGCCTGCAGGTGTTCTGCCACGCCGAGCGCGGTCTCACCAAGCGCCTACGGCGCGTCCTCGTCGCCGAGCGCGGCGTTCCCCGCGAGCAGATCTCGATCTCCGCGTACTGGGCGCTGGGCCGGGTCGAGGACCAGTTCCAGGCCGAGAAGCGCGAGCCGATCGGCGCCATCGACGACTGAGCCGGTGCGGCGGGTGACCTGAAGGGCCACAGTCCGTCACACGGCTCGCGGCGGCGCCGCCCCCTCCTCGATGCTGGCTGGACCGCATCGACAGGAGGGGGAGCATGAGCACCGCAGCGATCCACGCCGGCTGGCGCGCCGACGACGCCCACGGCGCCGTCGTCCCGCCCGTGTACGCGACCAGCGCGTATGCGCACGAGTCCCACGCCTCACTGCGGGATCTCTTCGCCCGGCGCTGCGACGGCTTCGCCTACTCCCGCTCGGGGAACCCCACCACCGCCGTGCTCGAGCGCCGGATCACCGCGCTCGAGGGCGGGATCGGCGCGATCGCGGTGGCGAGCGGCCAGGCGGCGACCACCATCGCGCTGCTCGCCCTGCTGGAGCCGGGCAGTCACCTCGTCGCGTCCTCGCTCCTCTACGGCGGGACGACGGAGTTCCTCGACGACACCCTCGCGGACCTCGGCGTGACCACCACCGTCGTCGACCCCGCGGATCTCACTGCCCTCGCTGCCGCGATCACCGAGGACACCCGGGCCGTGCTCGTCGAGTCGATCGCGAACCCCGGGGCCCAGCTCGTGGACCTGCCGGCGATCGCCGAGGTCGCCCACGCCCGGGACGTGCCCGTCGTCGTCGACTCGACCTTGGCGAGCCCCGCGCTGTACCGACCCGGCGAGCACGGGGCAGACCTGGTGGTGCACTCGGCCACCAAGTACCTCTCGGGCCACGGCACCACCATCGCGGGCCTGATCGTGGACACCGGTCGCTTCGATCCCCGACGATGTCCCGCCCGCTGGACGCGCCTGACCACGCGCAACCGCCGCTTCGGCGTCACCTTCGCCGACGACTACGAGCGTGGCTGCTCGGGACTGCTCGCCTACGCCCGGGCCAAGTACGTCACCGACCTCGGCGCGACCCTCCCCGCCGCGAGCGCCCAGCAGATCCTCGTCGGCATCGAGACCCTCGGCCTGCGCATGCGCGCGCACAGCACGACGGCCGCGGACCTCGCCGCGCGGCTGCACGGAGAGGACGGCGTCGAGCGCGTCTCGCATCCGACGATCCCCGGTCGTCCGGACGCCCCGCTCGCCCGGCGGGACTTCCCCCGGGGGACCTCGGGGGTGTTCTCCCTCGAGCTGGCCGGCGGGGAGGCCGCCGCGGCCGCCTTCTGCGATGCGCTGGAGCTGTGGACCCTCGCCGTCAACGTCGGCGACGCCCGCTCGCTGGTGTGCCATCCGGGCACCACCACGCACTCCCACCTCACCGAGGCCCAGCGCCTCGCCTGCGGCGTGACGCCCGGAACGGTGCGGCTCAGCGTCGGTCTCGAGGACGTCGAGGACCTCTGGGACGACCTCCGCCGCGGACTTGCCGCCGTCGCGGCCCTGCCCGCCGCCGACGGGGCGACGCCGGTGCCGCAGCCTGCGTGATACCGCTCGCTCCCGGGAACACCCCCGCCACGGCGAGGGTTCTGGGAACCATGGAGGTCAGAGCGGTCGGAGAGGCCAGAGGGGTCGGAGAGGCCAGAGAGGTCGGAGCGGCCAGAGACGTCCAGGTGGTGGTGATCGGCGCCGGGCAGGCCGGTCTCTCCGCGGCTCACCATCTGCGCCGGCGCGGCATCGCCCCGGTCGCGGTGCTGGATGCGGAGGACGGCCCCGGCGGCGCCTGGCGGCATCGCTGGGACAGCCTCACGATGGCGACCGTCAACGGGATCCGCGAGCTGCCGGACATGCCCGTACCCGCCGCGGATCCCGAGGTCCCCGCGAACCGGGCCGTCCCCGAGTACTTCGCCGCCTTCGAGCGGCAGCAGGGGATCGAGGTCGAGCGCCCCGTGCGGGTCACCCGCGTCGAGGACGACCCGTCGGCCGCCCCGGGACCGCAGCGGCCTCTGCTGGTCCACTCCGTCGACCCGGACGGCCGCGCCCGGCCCCTGCTCCGCACCCGCGCCGTACTGAACGCGACCGGCACCTGGACCCGGCCCTTCGTCCCCGCCGTCCCCGGGGCGCGCGACTTCCGGGGCCATCAGCTGCATACCGCGGAGTACGTCGCGGCCGAGCAGTTCGCCGGGCTGCGGGTCGCGGTGGTGGGCGGCGGGATCAGCGCGCTGGGCCATCTGCAGGAGATCTCCGAGGTGGGGGAGACGTTCTGGTACACGCGGCGGGAGCCCGAGTTCCGCGACCGCGAGTTCACCGAGGAGGCCGGTCGCGAGGCCGTCGCCGGGGTCTGGGACGCCGTCCGGGAGGGGCGGCCCGTCGGCAGCGTCGTCTCCCACACCGGGCTGATCTGGACGCCCGCACTGCGCCGCGCTGCCGAGCGCGGGATCCTCGCGCGGCGGCCGATGTTCGCGCGGATCCTGCCGGACGGGGTGCTCGAGGCCGACGGTCGCCGTACCGCGCTGGACGTGATCCTCTGGGCGACCGGGTTCCGGCACGAGCTGCGCCACCTGCGACCGCTGCACCTGACCGGCCCGCTCGGCGGCATCGCCATGGACGGCACGGCTGTCGCCGCGGATCCGCGCATCCACCTCGTCGGCCACGGGCCCGGCGCGTCGACGATCGGCGCCAACCGCGCCGGTCGTGCCGCAGTGAATCGTCTGGTGAGGGACCTCGACCGGGAGCTCGTCCGCGTCTAGGGTGTGCGCCATGGACGCTGCCGCCCCGTTGCCCCCGTTGCCCGAGGACGGGGTGCGCCGCGTGCTCTGCGTGGTCGCGCATCCCGACGACATGGAGTACGGCGCCTCCGCCGCCGTCGCCGCCTGGACCCGGGCCGGGATCGAGGTGAGCTACCTGCTGCTGACCCGCGGCGAGGCCGGAATGGCCGAGCCACCGGAGATCGTCGGCCCGCTGCGCGAGCGCGAGCAGCGCAGCGCCTGCGGGCGCGTCGGCGTCACGGACCTGCGGTATCTCGATCACCCCGACGGGATGCTCGAGGGCACGCTCGCACTGCGCCGGGACATCGCCCGGGTGATCCGCCAGGTGCGACCCGACCTCGTGCTCACCGCGAACTTCGAGGTCGAGGCCTACGGCGGGCTGAACCAGGCCGACCACCGCATCGCGGGGCTCGCCGCCGTCGACGCCTGCCGCGACGCCGCGAACCCGTGGGTGTTCCGCGAGCTCGCCGAGCAGGAGCAGCTCGCCCCGTGGACGGCGCGGGCGATCCTCGTCGTCGGGCACCCCGAGCCCACCCACGCCCGGCCCGTCGGCCCCGACCACGTCGATGCCGCGGTCGCCTCTCTGCAGGCGCATGCGGCCTATCTCGCCCACGTCACCGGTCATCCGGCGCCCGAGGTGTTCCTCCCCGAGAACCTCGCCCAGGGCGGGGTCGCCGCGGGCACCGGGCACGCCGTCGTGCTGCGGGTCTTCGACCTGGGGGGCCTCGGCGGCGAGGAGTGAGCGGGGACCCGGGACCGGTGCGGCGGTCCCGGCGGGGCGAGCACCTGCCGTGATCACCCGGCCCGGCGGATCCGCTCTGCATAGTCGTCGAGCACGGCGAGGATCCCGCGGTGCTGCCAGACGCGGTTGCGGGACCGACCTGTCGTCTCCTGCAGCACCCGGAGGCGGTGAGCTGGTCGAGGGCCCGCTGCACGGACATCGCGGGAGCGTCCAGCTCGCGGCGCAGATGCGCCGCGTTCACGATCAGTTGCCCGACGAGAAGCGGCAGGACCCTCCAGGCCAGCGCCGAGCGGACTCGCGCCGCCGCGTCCGATCCGGACCAGCTGCTCGCCGAGTCAGCCCGCCTCGGGGGAGGGGCGAGCCGTTCGTCGGCGCCGCGCCCGACCGGATCAGTCCTGCGCCGCGGTCTCGAGCCGCTCGAGCTCCTGCGCCGCGATCTCCGGATCGAGCTTCACGAAGATCGGCGTCGGCTTCACGACCGTCTGCCCGACGACCACGGGACGATGCTCCCAGGCGGGGGCGCCGGTGTAGTCGCCGGTGATGATCGGGTACCCGGGGCCGCCGTCGAGATCCTCGACCTCGTCGATCCGCGGCATCGGGGCGATCACCCGGTCGCCGCCCAGCGCCCTCTCCACGGCGTTCGCCGAGGAGGGGAGGAACGGGGAGATCATCGTGTTGAGGTCGGTGACCGCCTGGGCCAGCACGTGCAGGACCGTGAGCAGGCGCGGACGCTGCTCCTCGGCCTTGAGCTTGAACGGCTCGGTCTCGGAGACGTAGCGGTTGGCCTCGCCGACCAGCCGCATGACCTCCGCGATCGCGGCCCGCTGACGGTGGGCCTCGATGAGCCCGCCGACGGTGGTGAAGCCCTCGCGGATCGCCCCGAGCAGCGTCTCGTCGATCTCCTCGAGCTCACCCGCGGCGGGGATCTCGCCGACGTTCTTGGCGATCATCGCCGCGGTGCGGTTGACCAGGTTGCCCCAGCCGGCCACGAGCTCGTTGTTGGTGCGCGCGACGAACTCCGTCCAGGTGAAGTCCGCATCCTGGTTCTCCGGGCCCGCGGCCGAGATGAAGTAGCGCAGCGCGTCGGCCTGGTAGCGGTCCAGGACGTCGCGCACGTAGATGACCACGTTCTTGGAGGAGGAGAACTTGCGCCCCTCCATGGTGAGGAACTCGGAGGAGACGACCTCGGTGGGGAGGTTCAGCACGCCGAAGCCGCCGGGCTCGCCCCCCTTGTCCCCCTGGCCGTTCTGCGCCAGCATCTCCGCCGGCCAGATCTGCGAGTGGAAGACGATGTTGTCCTTGCCCATGAAGTAGTAGCTGAGCGCCTCGGGATCGTTCCACCACTTCCGCCACGCCTCGGCATCGCCGTTGCGCCGCGCCCACTCGACCGAGGCCGAGAGGTAGCCGATCACCGCGTCGAACCAGACGTAGAGGCGCTTGGTGGGCTGGTCCTCCCAGCCGGGCACCGGGATGCCCCAGTCGATGTCGCGGGTCATCGCGCGGGGCTTGATGTCCTCGAGGATGTTCTGGCTGAAGCGGATCACGTTCGGGCGCCACAGCCCGGTCGCCTCGCGCTCGTCGAGCCAGCGACCCAGCTCCGCGGCGAGCGCGGGAAGGTCGAGGTACCAGTGGGTGGTCTCGACGAACTCCGGCGTCTCGCCGTTGATGCGGGAGACCGGATCGATCAGATCGGTGGGGTCGAGCTGGTTGCCGCAGGCGTCGCACTGGTCGCCGCGCGCCCCGGGGGTCTTGCAGATCGGGCAGGTGCCCTCGATGTAGCGGTCCGGGAGGGTGCGGCCGGTCGACGGGGAGATCGCGCCGTGGCCGGTCCTCTCGATCATGTAGCCGTTGTCGCGCACGGTCACGAACATGTCCTGCACCACCTGGTAGTGGTTGCGGGTCGTGGTGCGGGTGAAGAGGTCGTAGCTGAGCCCGAGCGCGACGAGGTCCTCGACGATGAGGCGGTTGTTGCGATCGGCGAGCTCCCGGGCGGTGAGGCCCTCCTCGTCGGCCTTCACGAGGATCGGCGTGCCGTGCTCGTCGGTGCCGGAGACCATGAGCACGTCGTGGCCGGCCATGCGCATGTACCGCGAGAAGACGTCGGAGGGGACGCCGAAGCCGGCGACATGGCCGATGTGGCGGGGACCGTTGGCGTACGGCCAGGCGACCGCGGACAGGACTGTGCTCATGGGGATCGATTCTAGGGGAGGCGGGGCCCGGTGCGGCTCGCGTCCTCCGGGCGGTGCAGCACCGCGTGCCATCCGCACGCCCTCGCGCCCTCGATGTGACGCGGCGAGTCGTCCAGGAGGGCGATCCGCTTCGGCGGCACCTGCTCCCCGAGCACCTCCTCGATCCGCCGACGGGCCCGGGCGAACGCCTCGGGGTCCGGCTTGGCCGCGCCGAGGTCCGCCGTGTTGAGCAGGAGCCTCCGGTCGTCCCCGACGACGTCCCCGAGCCCGAGCTCGGCGAGCTCCTCGGGGACGCGGTCGGTGCCGTTGGTGAGGACGAGGACCGCGGTGCCGGACGCCCGCAGCGCGAGCAGCGCGGAGCGGACGCGCTCGTCGACGACCGCGGTGGTCGCGGCCCATCGGTCCACGGCGGCGCGGGCGAGGTCGGGACGGCTCCCCGCCGCCACCAGCCGCTCCGCCGCGAGCTCGCGCCAGCGGGCGTGGGTGCCGCGGCCCCGCACCACCTCGTCGAGGTAGGGGTGCCCGAGGATCGCGGAGTAGCTCGATCCGCCGGCAGTGCCCGTCAACGCGTCGAGCTCGGCCCACAGCGTGGGGTCGAAGACGCGCAGCACGCCGTCCAGGTCCGAGACCACGACGCGGATCCGCGCGGTGGTCACGAGCTCGCGGAGGACGTCGACGGAGTCGTGGGGCACGGCACCATCGTAGGGAGCGGCCCCCGGGCGCGGGCCTCCTCGGGAGCTCCCCGCCATCTCCTCGGAATCCTCCCGACTCCCCGCGGGAACCTGCGCACCGCCTGCGGAGACTGGTGACATGAGCCCGCAGCGCCCGCCCTTCACGCCGCTCGAGGAGCACCTCGACCGGTGGGCGCAGCGTCGCGCCGCCGCACTCACCGGTGCCGCCGGGGCGGGACGCCGAGCCCTCGTGGAGGCGCTCGTGTTCGGGCTCAAGCAGTCCTGGGCGTGCGTGTTCGGCGCCGCGATGCTGCTGCTCCTGGTCGCCGCGCGCACGCTGTATCCCGAGGACGCTGCGATCCCGCGAGCCGACGTCCTCGTCGTCGCAGCTCTCTCGCTGCAGGTCGCCATGCTGGCGCTGCGCCTCGAGAGTCTCCGCGAGATGGGGGTGATCGCTGTCTTCCACGTCGTGGGCACCGTGATGGAGCTGTTCAAGACCTCCGTCGGATCGTGGCAGTACGAGGCCGACGGGATCCTCCGGATCGGCGAGGTGCCGCTCTACACCGGGTTCATGTACGCCGCCGTCGGCTCCTACATGGTGCGCGTGATGCGCCTGTTCGACCTGCGCTTCACCCGCTATCCGCCGCTCTGGGCGACCGTCCTGCTCGGCGCGGCGATCTACGGGAACTTCTTCACCCACCACTACCTGCCCGACGCCCGCTGGATGCTCCTCGGGGGCGTGGTCGTCCTGTACGGCAGCTGCCTGATGACCTTCCGGGTGCACCAGCGGGCGCCCTGGCGGCGCCTGCCCGTCCTCGGCGCCTTCCTCGGCGTGGCGTCGCTGCTGTGGATCGCCGAGAACGTCGGCACCGCGGCCGGTGCCTGGATCTACCCGCATCAGCAGGAGGGCTGGCACCTGGTGCCGCTCTCGAAGCTGGTCTCCTGGCTGCTGCTGATGATGGTGTCGGTGGTCCTGGTGACGCTCGTCCACCGACCGCGGGGACCCGAGGGGACTCAGTGATGCATGCCGGTGCGGCCGAGCGTCGTCTCGGCCGTCGCACCGGGACGCGTCCACTGCGCGGCGGGCCGACCCGTCGGCCCCCAGGTGGAGGCGCCGTCGGCGTCGAGGCGCCAGAACCACCCGGGGTCGTTCTCCACGACGCGTCCCGGCGGCATGTCCTGCCAGGCCTCGCGGCGACCGAAGGCGGTCAGGTCGAGCAGGCCGAGGGCCGGATCGGCGACCTCCGTGCCGCGCCCGGTGATGGCATAGGTGAGGAACACCCGCTCACCGTCGCGCAGGTAGCACTGCAGGTTGCCCATGTCCCCGCCGATCGGCTCCGGAGCGTCCCGCACCGAGAACCACGGCTCGGTGTAGCCCATGAAGGCGACGAAGGGCTCCACCTCCTCCCACGTGCCCGTGGTGAGGACCGCGAAGGAGACCCCGGCGGCGCGCAGATAGGCGGAATCCTGCAGGTGCCAGGCCGTAAGGGTGCAGCCCTCGCACTGCCCCTGGTGCGGGGCGCCGTCCCACCACATGTGCTGGTAGACCAGGAGTTCTTCGCGGCCGTCGAACAGGGAGCGGAAGGGCACCGGGCCGTTCGGGCCGACGACGGTCGCGTCGCCGTCGACCTCGAGCATCGGCATGCGGCGGCGCTTCGCCGCGAGCGCATCCCCCGCCCGGGTGTGCGCCTTCTCCTCAACCAGGAGCTGGGCGCGCGCCGCCTCCCAGGTCTCGCGGTCCACCACCTCGGGGAGGCCCGGCGCGGAAGGACGCGACGGGGCGGGAACAGGATCGGACGAGGACATGTCGCCTCCCAGGGCTCGTGCGTCGGACGACGGTGCCCGGCGCTCGTGCCGAGTCAAGCACCGCTCGGCGGCCGAGGGAAGGCTCTCGCCCGGTTCGCCGCGGAGGACGGACCGGGCATGCCCTCCCCGAGCCCCGTTCCGGAGCGGACCTTGCGGCGCGGACGGACGGGCGGGAGTCGATACGCTGTCGGCATGAGCACCGATGGACTCGCCGCCGCGCAGCAGAAGATGCAGGACGCCGGGGTCGCGCAGACCGCGATCGACGTCTTCACCCACTACTACGGACAGCTCGAGGAGGGGGTCACCGGCTCGATCCCCGAGGGCACGATCGATCCCTATCTCGACCCGCCCCGCCTCGAGGACGTCTCGATCGACCCGGCGCATGCCAAGTCCGTCTTCGACCAGCTGGTGGTCATCAACCTCAACGGCGGTCTCGGCACGTCGATGGGCATGGACCGGGCGAAGTCCCTCCTGCCCGTCCGCGACGGGAAGAGCTTCCTCGAGCTGATCGTCGAGCAGGTCCTCGCCGCCCGCCGTGCGACCGGCTCGCGTCTGCCGCTGGTCTTCATGAACTCCTTCCGCACTCGCGAGGACACCCTCGAGGTGCTCGCGAAGTACCCCGATCTGCCCGTCGGCGACCTGCCGCTGGACTTCCTGCAGAACAAGGAGCCCAAGCTCCGCGTCGACGACCTCCACCCCGTCACCTGGGACGCCGACCCGGACCTCGAGTGGTGCCCGCCCGGCCACGGCGACATCTACACCGCCCTGCAGACCTCCGGCCTGCTGCAGCAGCTGCTCGACGCCGGGTTCAAGTACGCCTCCGTCTCCAACTCCGACAACCTCGGCACGGTCCCCAGCCCGGTGCTTGCCTCGTGGTTTGCTTCCACCGGCGCGCCCTACGCCGCCGAGCTGTGCCGCCGCACCCCCGCGGACCGCAAGGGCGGCCACCTCGCGGTGCGGAAGTCCGACGGCCGGCTCATACTGCGCGACACGGCGCAGACCCCGGCCGAGGAGATGGACTACTTCACCGACGAGCACCGCCACCCGTTCTTCCACACCAACAACCTGTGGTGGGACCTCGAGCAGCTTCAGGCGATCCTCGCGGAGCGCGACGGCGTCATGGGCCTGCCCCTGATCCGCAACGAGAAGACGGTCGACCCGGCCGACAAGGCCTCGACCCCCGTCTTTCAGATCGAGTCCGCGATGGGTGCCGCGATCGAGGTATTCGACGGGGCGACCGCGATCGTGGTGGGTCGTGACCGCTTCCTTCCGGTGAAAGCCACGAGCGACCTGCTGCTGGTCCGCTCCGACCTCTACGACCTCGACGAGCGCGGCGCCCTGGTGCAGCGGGTCGAGTCGGTGCCGACGGTGTCGCTCGATGCCGGCTCGTACAAGCTGATCGGCGACTTCGAGGCCCGCTTCCCCCAAGGTGTGCCCTCGCTGCGCGAGGCTCGCAGCGTGGAGGTGAAGGGTGACTGGACCTTCGGCGCCGACGTCTCGCTGATCGGGGACGCCGTGCTCGGCGAGGAGGGCGGCGCGGTGCCCGAGGGCGCCCGCGTCGGCACCGCCGGCTGAGGGCTGCGTTTGGACCGCTCTTCTCGCCGGTGAGTGTTGCCTTTGGACCGCTTCTGCCCGTCGAGTGTTGCGTTCAGACCGCTTCGAGGGGCCGGTGACGGTCCGAATGCAGCACTCGGCGCAGCGACGAGGGACGCCTCTGCGGTCTCGTCGGCGACGTCGGAGCCTGACCCTGACGTCTGTCACCGGAATGGGGAGGACCCATGCGTTCCCGCGGTGACCTGGGCGATGCGCAGGGACACGGGGGACCACGCTGCGGTCGGCCGATGCTGTGGGCATGCCGCACGCCCCGAGCCCGCTCCCCGAAGGCCTGACTCATGCCGTCTTCACCACCCGGGAGTCGCTCGAGGCAGGGGCCAGCCGGTCGCGGCTCCGGCGCGATGATCTGGTCTCCGTCGCGCCCGGACTGTGGGCGCTGAGAGATCGCGTGGTCACCGAGAGGGAAATCGTCGGCGCCCTGTGCCGGCGGGACCCCGAGGCCTTCGCCGCCGGTCTGACCGCCGCCCGGCTCTGGGGACTGCCCCTGCCCGGGGTCCTCGCGGACTCGGTGACGGAGACTCCACGGCAGTCCCGGGTCGGGGACGGAGGGAGCATCCATCGCCCCGCGCGGAACACCATCGACGGTCGGATCCACATGGCCCGCGGGGAGTCTCGTCCCGGGGAGACGGCGCTGGTGCGGTGGAGCCTGCTGGACGCTCCCGTCGTCCGGCTCGTCGATCGCCGAGATCGGGCACCCGGCGTCCGGCTCACCACCAGGCTCGGGACGTTCCTCGACCTCGGTCCGCGGATCAGTCTCGAGGCCCTCGTCGCGGTCGGGGACCATCTCGTTCTGAGACCGCGACCTCGATTCGAGGGACGGGCCGAACCCTATGCGACCCTCGAGGAGCTGCACGCGGCCGTCGCGGAGTACCGGGGTCGGGGAGCGCGCCAGATTCGTCAGGCCGTCGCGCTGGTCAGGATGAGCAGCGACTCCGCGCCGGAGACCGCGCTGCGGCTGGCCATGGTCGCCGCAGGCCTGCCGGAGCCGCTGGCGAACGCGCCGGCCACCGAGGAGGACCACAGCGGTCGGGTCCTCGATCTCGGCGAGCCCGATCTGCACTGGCCGGAGAGGAAGGTGGCGCTGGAGCACGACGGGCCGACGCACCTCGATCGGGCGCAGCAGAGCCGTGACATCGCGCGGGGTGACCGACGAATGCAGGCCGGCTGGGTCGAGCTGCGCACCTCCGCGGAGGACCTCCTCCACGGGTGCCGACGGGCGGTCGACCGGGTGCGGCGGGAGCTGATGCGCCGCGGGTGGCGACCCGGACAGGACGGCTGACGCCCGGACCGGCCCCTAGGGGAGTCAGGAGTCACGAGCACCTTCGCGCCCATGCACCGCCACCGGACGGGCGGGGCGAGGACCCTCAGCTCAGGTGCCGCCAGAGCGGCCGGCCGAGCGCGGCGAGGGCGAGAGTGCGGGCGAATCCCGCCTGATCCAGGAGGTGCGTCCCGGACTCCGTCTCCCGCGAGCCGGTGACGAGATCGGTCTCGGGGTCGCGGCGATCCTCCCAGAGACGCGCCGCGTAGGCCTCGACGATCGTGCGCCCCTGGACCTGCGCGCCCAGCACCGACTCAGCGAGCAGGAGATTGGAGGCGAGGATGGCGTTGAACTGGATCGGCTGGGTGTCCAGCCCCGCCCCGCAGGTGAACGGCTCGTAGAAGCCGATGATCGCCTCGACCAGGGAGAGCGCGCGCTCCCGGTACTCCTTCTCGCCGGTGATCTCGTAGGCGAGGACCTCGCAGCCGAGCGGCACGCCCTGGTTGTACGTCCACTGGGTGCGGTCGATCGCGCCGTCGGGCTTGATGTTGTCCCAGTACAGGCCGTTCGGCGCGAGCAGGGTGTCCCGGCCCCAGGCCATCCAGCGCAGCGCGTCCTCGAGCGCCTTCTCCTCGCCCGTGAGCTGGTACCAGCGCAGCGCGACCTTCGCCGAGGGGAAGGTGGACACGGTGTTGCGGTCGTGGTTCCAGTCGCCCTGGGTCCAGTCGATCCCGCCGGGAGAGGCGAGAGTGGGATCGGTGGACTCACCCGAGCGGAACAGCTCGAGCAGCTGGCCGACCCGGTCCAGATCACCGCGGGCACCGCCCGTGAACAGGTGCTGCTCGATCTCGAGCAGGGCGATCCAGTCGTTGTCGTCGTAGAAGAAGTCGCCGTTGGCGCCATCGGTGGAGTTGGTGGCGGCGGTGTAGCCGGGCAGGCCGGTGGTGCCTCCGGCCGGGTACCAGTAGTGCTCCTGGGCGCGGATCAGGGCGGCGTCGGCCGCTGCGGTGTCGAGATTCCCCGTGTCCGCGCCGGGTCCGGGGCCGTCGAGGGCGGCGATCAGCTCGGTCAGCGCGGCGCGGGCCTGGGACAGCGGCCACACGTAGGTGAACTCCGGATCGTGCTCCTGGCGGGGGTACTGCTCGATCAGCATGTCCGCGTCGGTCTCGGCCCGGAAATGCGTGAGCAGGGAGGAGGTCGCGGCGACGGCCCGGGAGGCCGCCTCCCGCGGGGTGACGGCGGCGGGATCGCGCACGACGGGGGAGGTCCTTCCGGAGGGGGCGGCGAGGGCGGCGGGGGAGAACGCTGCGACGGACGCCACCCCGGTCAGGGCGGTGGCGGCGGTCAGGGCGGTCCGACGGGTGGGTGTGGACACGGTGCACCTCGATGTGCGGTGGGGGACAGCGGTCCCGCGACACGCTAGTGCGATTCCCACGTCGGCACACCCGCTTCGCGCAGATCGGCCTCTCCGTGGCCGGCGGCAGCGTGGCCGCAGGTCCGGTCGCCCGCGGCCGACGGCCTGCCGCTCAGGCCGGGCCGCGCTCCCAGCCCGCGCCGCCGGTGAGGTCCAGGGGATGCGGCAGGGGGTTCCCGTAGCGATGATCCGTCGCGCTGATCGCCTGCTCCCGGAGGAAGGCGAGCAGCTCGACGCGTCCGCTCGCGACCGGGTCCCCGGTGAACAGGGCGATGTCGATCCGGGCCGCGGCCGCCGCGCGCAGCTCCTCGCCGATCCGTCCCAGCACCCGCACGCGGGGCACGGCGAGTTCCCCGTAGCGACCGGCGAATGTCGCGGCGTCCTCGACGGTCACCTCCGCGAAGCCCTCGTCGGCCGCGGCCTGCACGAGCTCGGAGGCGGCGACGGACACCTCGACCTCGGCACCCGCCGTCTGGGCGGCGTGGACCACACGGCGCAGTTGCGCGGCGGTGGTGCCCTGCTCGGCGCGCACGAGCACCGGCAGCGGCAGGTATCGCAGGACGTTGATCTCTCCGTGCAGGTCCTGCTCGTCCCGCGGGGCGAAGAGACCGGCGCGGTGCTCGCGGTCCGAGCGGCGGGCCGCCTCGAGCCAGGCCGGATCGGAGGGCTTGGGCAGCGTCTCCGCCTCGGCGTGGTCCATCAGGTGCACGAGGTAGTTGGGGCCGCCGGCCTTCGCGGTCTGCCCGATCGCGGACCGCTTCCAGCCGCCGAAGGGCTGGCGCTGCACGATCGCGCCCGTGATGCCGCGGTTCACGTACAGGTTCCCGGCCTCGACGTGCTCGGTCCACCAGGCGATCTCGGCCGGGTCCAGGGAGTGCAGACCCGCGGTGAGCCCGAAGTCGGTGCCGTTCTGCATCCGCACCGCGTCCGCGAGCGTCGGGGCCTCCATGATGCCGAGCACCGGCCCGAAGTACTCGGTGCGGTGGAAGGCGGATCCCTCCCGGACCCCGGTGCGCACGCCGGGGGAGAACAGACGTCCCTCGTCGTCGAGGGGCTTCGGCTCGGCGAGCCAGCTCTCGCCGGGACCGAGCTCGGTGAGCCCGGCGCGGAGCTTCTCCCCGGGCGCCTCGATGACGGGGCCCATCTGGGCGGTGGGCTCGATCGGGTGGTCGACGTCGAGGCTCAGGACCGCGTCGGCGAGCTGGGCGTAGAAACGCCGCGAGCGGGCCACGGACCCGACCACGATCGCGAGCGAGGCGGCCGAGCACTTCTGCCCGGCGTGGCCGAAGGCGCTCGCGGCCAGGTCCCGGGCGGCGAGATCCAGATCCGCCTGCGGAGTCACCACGATCGCGTTCTTCCCGCTGGTCTCGGCGAGGATCCGCAGCTCGGGCCGCCACGAGGCGAACAGTGCCGCGGTCTCCGAGGCGCCCGTGAGGATCAGCTGGTCGATGCGAGGATCGGAGATCAGCGCCCGGCCGGTCTCGTCCTCGGGGACGTCCAGGACCGTCAGCACCCCGTCCGGGAAGCCCGCCTCCTGGAGCAGCCGTCCCAGCAGGGCGCCGCAGCGCAGCGCCTGCGGGGCGGGCTTCATGAGCACCGCGCTGCCGGTCACGAGCGCCGCGAGCACGCCGCCGGTCGGGATCGCGATCGGGAAGTTCCACGGCGGGGTGACCAAGGTGAGCGGCCGGGGGGTCGAGACCAGCTCGGGGTGCGCGGCGAGCCGCTCAGCCTGCTCGGCGTAATAGAGGGCGAAGTCGATCGCCTCGGACACCTCCGGGTCGCCCTGCTCGAGGGTCTTGCCGGTCTCGTCGGCCATCACCTCGAGCAGCTCCGCACGGTGCGCGGCCAGCACCCCGGCGGCGCGGCGCAGGAGCATCGCGCGCTTCTCGACGGGGAGCGCCGCCCAGCGCGGTTGGGCCGCGAGCGCGCGGGTGATCGCGGCGTCGACCTCCTCGGCGGACTCGACGCGAGCCGCCCGCGCCTCCCGCTCGCCGAGGGTCGAGCAGCGGATGCGCCGCGTGATCCTCTCGGCCCAGGCCTGGTTCGCGGGGGTCGACAGGTCGGTGTCGGGGGTGTTGCGGAAGGCTCCGGGGACGGACGGGATCGTCTCGGTGTTCAGCTCGACGCGCCCGCCGCTCGCCTCGTGGCTGCGGTCCTGGACGCGATGCGTGGGGACGGAGGTCTCGCCGAGGGCCCGCTCGAGGGCGCGCGCGAACCGCCCCTCCTCCCGGGCGAAGAGCTCGTCGCTGTCCTCGAGCCGGAAAGCGGCGGACAGGAAGTTCTCGGAGGAGGCGTTCTCCTCGAGCCGGCGCACCAGGTAGGACACCGCCACGTCGAAGTGCCGGGGGTGCACGACGGGGACGTACAGGCGCATGGTGCCGACGGTCTCCCGCACCACCGCCTGCTGGGCGGGCGCCATGCCGGCGAGCATCTCGAACTCGACGCCGCTGTCCGGCCCGGCGGGGATGCCCCGTTCGCGCATCAGCAGGTGCGCGAAGGCGAGGTCGAAGAGATTGTGGCCGGCGACGCCGAGATCCACCGACGCGAGCCGTTCCGGGTGCAGGGCCTCCAGGAGCATCCGCTTGTACTGGGCATCGGTCTCCTCCTTGCTGCCGAGCGGAGCCGCGGGCCAGCCGTGCACGGAGGCGTCGACCCGTTCCATGGCCAGGTTCGCGCCCTTGACCAGGCGCACCTTGATCGGGGCGCCGCCCGCGGCGACCCGCTTCTCGGCGAAGGCGCGCAGGCGGGCCATCGCCCGCGGGGCGTCGGGGAGATACGCCTGCAGCACGATCCCGGCATGCAGGTGCTCGAGCTCGGGCCGGTCCAGCAGCTTCTCGAAGACCCTCAAGGTCAGCTCGAGATCGCGGTACTCCTCCATGTCCATGTTGAGGAAGGTGGGCTGCTCGGCGCGAGCGGAGACCAGGTAGAGGGGGAGCAGGGTCTCGACGATGTGGTCGACGGTGCGGTCCGCGGCCCACAGGGGCAGGTGGTCCACGACGGAGGAGACCTTGATCGACACGTAGTCGACGTCGGGGCGCCGCACCAGCTCGTGGACGCCCTCGAGGCGGCGCGCGGCCTCCTGCGCCCCGAGCACGGCCTCGCCGAGCAGGTTGATGTTCAAGGTGGTGCCGTCGGCGGTGAGGCGGGTGATGGCGGAGGAGAGCGGTCGGGGCCGGGCGTCGACGATCAGGTGCGAGACCATGCGCCGCATCGCGGCCTGCGCGGCGGGCACCACGGCCGACGGGGCGAGGCGGGAGGCGGTGCCGCCGAGGGAGACCGCGCGGCGCAGGGCGCCGGGGAGGAAGGCCGGCGGGTCCTGGGCGAGGCGGCGCAGCTCGACGGCCGCCGCCCGCGGGTCCTCGGGGCGGATCACCCGGTCCACGAAGGCGAGCGTGAAGTCGAGTCCCTTCGGATCCTGCAGCAGGTCGGAGAGCAGGCGGGCGGGGGCCGGGGTGGGCCGGGTGGCCGCGGCGGCCAACCAGGTGCGCACCTGCGCGGACACGTCCTCGACGGTGAGGCCGGTGGGGGCGGGAGCGGGGGATGCGGTCTCGGACTGCGTGGACAACTCGGTGACTCCTCGGACGCCGGGATCGCCGGCGGGTGATGCGGTGCGGGCGTCGTCGCCCACGGCGATCGTAGTTCCTCCGCGCGGTTCCGCGGCGCCGATCCCTGGCCGTTCCCGGACCGTGATCGCTAGTCTCGGGATGTCAATGCGTGCGGACCGCGGTCCGGCGCAGCAGTCCCGAGTGCAAGGGAGAGCACCATGAAGAAGTTCATCTTTCTAGCCGGCGTGGCGATCGGCGTCGTGATCGGATCCTCGATGGGACGGGGCCCGTACGAGTCCCTCGAGCGCACCGCCCGCCAGGTCGCCGACGACCCCGAGGTCAAGCGTCGCGCCGCGCAGGCGAAGGACGCCGCCGAGAAGGCCGCGCACGAGGCGGCGGACACCGTGAAGGCGAAGGCCCCCGAGGTCGCGGCCACCGTGCAGGAGGCCGTGGGATCCGCGGCGGCCGGGGCGAAGCAGCGCCTGGCGGGTAGGGACACCGAGGGTGCCGACGGGGCCCAGGGCGTCGACAAGTCCGAGGATCTCACCGCCGCGGCCGACGGGGTCGCCGCGAGCGAGTCCGCCGCGGGCGGCGACGCCGAGGTCTCCGAGGGCGGTCCGCTCAGCTCCTGAGCACGGAGGCCGACGGGCCCGCCGCCTGACGGGAGGGCCCTGATCGTCTGCGTCCCAGCCGCAGAACCCGACGGCCGGGGTGCCGTGCTCAGCCGAGCACGCGCACCCCGGCCGTCGTCTGCTCGTCGAGGAAGCACGGTCCGCACAGCGACATGTAGGTGACGGCCCCGGAGTCCTCGCCGTCGATCGCGACCTGCTCGCCCTCGAAGACGAACCGCTCCCCGACCCGGCGACAGTTAAACTCGGCCTGCGAGCCGCAGCGGCACATGGTGGGCAGCTTCTCGACGTTGTCGGCGAGCTCGAAGAGGCGCTGGGCTCCGGGGAAGGTCGCCGTGCGGAAGTCGGTGCGCAGTCCGTAGCAGATCACCGAGATCCCGTCCCGCTTCGCGATCAGGAAGAGCTGGTCGATCTGGTCGGGCTCGAGGAACTGCGCCTCGTCGACGAGGACGCAGTGCAGCGGCAGCAGCTCCCGCTCCCGTGCGAAGCTGAGCACGTGCTCCCGGAGGTCCTCGCCGGCATGGGCGAGGACGTCGACGCGGCGCCGGGCACCGCCGCGGGCCACCACCCAGTCCTCGCCCTTGGTGTCCAGGGCGGGCTTGACGGTGAGGGTCGCGAGGCCCCGCTCGTCGTAGTTGTAGGCGGTCTTGATCAGCGTGTCGGACTTGCCGGAGTTCATCGCTCCGTACTTGAAGTGCAGCTTGGCCATCGGGCCGGGTCCCTCCCGGGGATCGGGGTCGTGGTCAGAACTGGTCCATGACGGCAGGCCGCGGACCGGAGAGCAGCGCGTCGAGCAGTGCGCGGGCCGGGGCGTCGGCCCGGGCGCCGAGGCCCAGCCGTTCGGCGTCGGCGATCGAGCGCCCGCCGATCAGCAGCAGCGCGGCGGCATGCACGTCGAGATGTACAGAGCCGGACACTCCGCCGACGTCGGACCCGTCGGCCGCACCGTCCAGGTCCACCGCGACCCGCCCGTCGGCGATCCGCACGACGAACTCGCCCGCGGCCCGGGCGGTGCCGGCGGGGACCGTGTCATCGGTGACGACGAGGCGCAACGTGCCCTCGAGCCCCGCGGGCGCCGGACGGGCTGAGAGTGCGGCGGCGGTGTCGATGACCCGCACCATCACCCAGGGCTGCAGCTGCGGATCCATGCGCGTGCGCCCTCCGGGGAGGGCGTCGAGCAGGGGATCCTCGGCCCGCACGCGGATCCGCGCCTGCTCGGTCACCGTGGACCAGGTGCCGAGCGAGCGGAGCAGGGCGAGGCGGTCCTCGCGGGTGCGGCCGAGCACCTCGTGGACCTCGAGGCCGATGCCCTCCTCGCCGCCTGTGCGGGTGAAGGAGAGGTAGCCGCGGTCGGTGCCGTCCTCGCCGGCCAGCAGCACCGCCTCCCAGGTGCCGCCCGGGTGCCCGGTCGGGAACAGCGGCCCCTCCCGGGTCAGCATGCCGTTGTCCCCGGCGGTCAGCTCGCGGTAGAGGACGCGGACCCGCTCGAAGGACTCCGCGGTCACGGGCTCGAGGCGGGTCCCGGGCACGGGCCGCAGGCGCTGCAGGTCGAGCAGCGGCACCTGGATCTTCTGCACCTGGGTGACGATCTGATAGCCGAGCGCGCGATAGATCGCGACGTTCGCCGGGTAGAGCATCGAGAAGGCCATGCCCTCGGCGGCGCAGCGGGAGATCACCGCGGTCATCAGGTCGCGGAAGAGCCCGCCGGCACGGTGCGCGGGATGCACGGCGACCCCGCCGATCCCGCCGCAGTCGGCCGTGCCGCCGCCGAGCGCGATCCGGTCCCGACGGATCTGCGCCCCCGCGGCGATGACCCCGTCGGCCCCGCCCGGCAGATCGGCGGACGAGATGCCCAGCGGGATCAGCCCGGGGGAGAAGGGACGGGCCTCCTGCTCGGGGACCGGGCCGCCGCCGAAGGCGAGTCGGGTGAGCCGCTGATAGGGGAGGAGGTCGTCGGCGGTGAGCTCGCGTGCACGCATGCCGAGGAGTCTAGGGGCGGTGCTGTTGCATACTGACCTCGGCCTGATCCCGACCGAGGAGGCGCCGTGAACCCACGCCGAGACCGTCCCACGACGGGGACGCCGCGCCCGGCCTCGCGCAAGCCGTACACGCGCCCGAACCGCGCGCAGCGGGCGGGCCGCGAGGAGCTGTTCAAGCGCCTCTCCGCCGGGGACCCGCGCTCCGAGCAGAACCCGCAGCGGCGCATCCCCGTGGGCCTGTCGACCTCGTCGGTCTTCCCGGCCGGTGTCGAGGAATGCTTCCGTCTCGCGGCCGAGATCGGCTACGACGGGATCGAGGTGATGGTCTCCTACGCCAAGGACAGCCAGGACCCGGACCGGCTGCGCGAGTACGTCGAGCGGTACGAGCAGCCGATCCTCTCGCTGCACGCCCCGACCCTCTTCCTGCTCCAGGGCCTGTGGGGCCGGGATCCATGGGTGAAGATCGAGCGCACGGTCGAGCTGGCGAAGGAGCTGGAGGTGCCGACGGTGGTCGCGCACCCGCCGTTCCGCTGGCAGGGCTCCTATGCGAAGGAGTTCGTAGCGGGGGTGGCCGAGCTCGAGGCGCGCCACGGCATCGCGATCGCGGTCGAGAACATGTACCCGTGGCGGCTCGGCGTGCGGGAGCTGATGACCTACCTCCCGGACCACGACCCCACCGACGAGGACTACGAGCACGTGACCGTGGACCTCTCCCATGCCGCGACCGCGGGCGACGACGCGCTCGCGATGATCGATCGTCTCGGGGACCGGCTCACGCACCTGCATCTCGCCGACGGCTCCGGACGCACGACCAAGGACGAGCACCTCCCGCCCGGCGAGGGCAACCAGCCGTGCGCCGAGGTGCTGCGCCGTCTCGCGAACCGCGGGTGGCAGGGATCCGTGCTGCTCGAGGTCTCCACGAGCGGCAACGCCGAGACGCGCGAGCAGGTGCTGCGCCAGTGCCTGCTGTTCGCCCGGCACCACCTCGGCCACCACCTCGACGACGGCGACCAGGGCGAGGACTCGCGGGGTGGGGCGCCGCAGGGCGGGGGAACCGACCGGGCCGAGGGCGGCGACCCCGCCTGAGCGACGTGGGATCCGCCACCCCGTCGGACACCCTCCAGGGGCGGGTGTGACAATGGCCGATGCATGCGCCGGGCGGCCATGCGACGAGACACGGCACGGAACGAACGAGGTACAGCGCGCAGATGGCCAGTGGGAACGGGAACACGGGATTCGTCCATCAGAACGCGAGCCTGCTCTCGGTGGAGATGTCGCTGCCGCAGGTCACGGTCACCTCCGACGAGATCGACGAGATGCTCGCGCCCGCCCGCAAGCGGCTCCGTCTGCCCAGGGGCGTGCTGCAGCGCGTGGCCGGCGTCTACGAGCGCCGCTGGTGGCGTGATCGGGAGAACGGCTGGCGGCAGGGCGTGGTCCTCGCCGCTGAGCGCGCCATCGCCAAGGCCGGGATCGTCCGCGACCAGGTGGACCTGATCATCAACGCCTCGGTGTCCCGCCAGCACCTCGAGCCCGCGGTCGCCACGACCGTGCACCACTCGCTGGGCCTGCCCACGAGCGCGATGAACTTCGACATCACCAACGCCTGCCTGGGCTTCGTCAACGCGATGACCATGGCGGCCGGCATGATCGACTCCGGCCAGATCCGCTACGCGCTGATCGTCGGTGCGGAGGACGTCGAGCGGGCCCAGCGCGGCACCATCGATCGGCTGAACTCCAAGACCGCGGTGCGCGAGGATTTCAACAACCAGTTCGCGGCGCTCACCCTCGGATCCGGGGCCGCGGCCGCCGTGCTCGGCCCGGCCGACGCCCACCCCGAGGGTCACCGCCTGATCCGCACCGAGGCGCGGGCCGGCACCCAGCACCACGAGCTGTGCATCGGCGACATGCACGACATGCGCACCGACTCCGCGGGACTGCTGGAGAACGGGATCAGCCTGATCCTCGACACCTGGAAGGCCGCCAACGAGGCCGGTCACGACTTCCGCTCGATCGAGCACATCATCCCGCACCAGGTCTCGATGGTGTACACCCGCAACTTCTCCACGATCACCGGGGTGGGCATGGATCGCATCCCGGTGACCTTCCCCGACTGGGGGAACATCGCCGCCGAGGCGGTGCCGATGACCCTCGCCCACCACCAGGGCAACATCGCGCGCGGGGAGCGCGTGCTGCTGCTCGGCGTGGGCTCCGGACTGAACACCGCGATGATGGAGGTCCAGTGGTGACCGAGCGACAGAGCGGCCGCCGCCGCGCGCAGGCCCCCGAGATCCCCGCCCTCCCGGGCGTCGACGCCCGGCTCAGCCGGACCCTCGAGGTGCGCGACCACACCGGCACGCCCCGCCGCTGGCACCTGCTGGATTCCGCCCCGTGGCTCGCCGAGCGCGGCATCGCCCCGCGTGGCACCCTGCTCGCCGTCCACGGCAACCCCACCTACTCCTTCCTGTTCCGCTCCCTGATCCGCGAGGACATCCCCTGGCGGGTCATCGCCGTGGACCAGCTGGACATGGGCTGGTCCGAGCGCACCGGCGTCACCCGCCGGTACCAGGACCGCATCACCGACCTGTCCCTGCTCACCGACGCGCTCTCCCTGCGTGGCCCCGTGGTGACCGTCGGGCACGACTGGGGCGGTCTGATCTCCTCCGGCTGGGCGCTCGACAACCGGCACGACCTGGCCGGGATGGTCCTCACCAACACCGGGGTGCACCAGGAGATCGAGGAGGCGCTGCCGAAGGCGCTGCAGCTCGCCTCGGCCCCCGGATTCCGCACCGCCTCCACCTCCCTCACCGACGCCTTCCTGCGCACGACCCTCGCGCTGTCGTCGCCGCCGCTGCCGAAGGAGGTCCAGGACGCTTATCTCGCCCCGTACCGCGGCCGCTCGCGCCGCCTGGGCATCGACCAGTTCGTCGCCGACATCCCCGCCGCCGCGGACCATCCCTCGCGCGCGACCCTCGAGCGGGTCGCCCAGGGCCTCACCGAGCTCCACGTCCCGACCCTGATGGCGTGGGGGCCGCGGGACATCACCTTCTCCGACCGCTTCCTGCGGGACCTGCTGACCCGGGTGCCCCATGCGGACGTGCACCGCTTCGAGGGCGCCTCCCACCTGGTGTGGGAGGACGCCGACGTCGCGGGCCTGGTCGCGGACTGGCTGCGCGCCCGTTTCGGCGAGTCCGAGAAGCCGCTGGATCCCGCGGCGAGCACCGCCTGGACACCGGTGTCGGCCGCCGCCGAGCCCGCCCCGGAGCGGCACGTCGGCGAGCCCATCGCACGCCTCGCTGCCGATCCGCGGCACGCCCACAGTCCCGCCGTCGTCGAGATGGACGGCGGGGACGGCGAGCCGCGCGAGATCTCCTGGTCGCTGCTGAACCGTCGGGTGGACGACATCGCCGCGGGTCTCCTCGGCCACGGCGTGCGCCCCGGCGACCGGGTGAGTGTGCTGATCACCCCCGGCGCCGATCTGACCGCCGTGCTCTACGCCTGCCTGCGCATCGGCGCCGTCGCGGTCATCGCCGACGCGGGCCTCGGGGTCGCCGGACTGTCGCGCGCCGTCATCGGCTCGCACCCGGACTGGATCATCGCGATCCCGAAGGCCCTCGCCGCCGCGCGGGCGCTCGGCTGGCCGGGCCGCCGGATCAGCGTCGAGCAGCTGCCGACGCTGGATCGCACCGCCTTCGGCGTCGAGACCTCGATCGCGCAGCTCGCCCGCTCCGGCTCGCTGATGCGCGATCTGGGCGCGCCTCTCGAGGCGAGCTGGCCCGATCCCGAGGACGACGCCGCGATCCTGTTCACCTCCGGCTCGACCGGGCCCGCGAAGGGCGCCGTCTACACCCATCGGCAGATGAGCGCGATGTTCACGGCGGTCGGCGACACCCTCCAGCTGGACCCGGAGCGGGGACTGGTCGCGGGCTTCGCGCCCTTCGCCCTGCTCGGTCCGGCGCTCGGCGCCCCCACCGTGGTGCCGGACATGGACATCACCCGGCCCGGGGAGCTCACCGCCTCCGCGCTGGCCGATGCGATCGCGGCCCTCGGCGAACCGGCCGTGTTCACCGCCCCCGCCGCGCTGCGCAACATCCTGGACACCGCGAAGGACCTCGACGAGCACGGCCGGGCCGCCCTCGCCTCCGCCGCGAGCTTCTTCTCCGCCGGCGCCCCGATCCCCGCGCACCTCCTGCGCGGGCTGCGGGACCTGATGCCCCACGCCCGCGCGCTCACCCCCTACGGCATGACCGAGTGCCTCGCCGTCGCCGCGATCGACCTCGAGGGCATCGAGGCCGCCGGGGAGGGCTCCGGCGTGTGCGTCGGCACCCCTGTCCCGCGGGTGCAGGTCGCGATCGCCGCGA
Source organism: Brachybacterium sp. B718/18 (assembly GCF_055454375.1). Classification (NCBI taxonomy): domain Bacteria; kingdom Bacillati; phylum Actinomycetota; class Actinomycetes; order Micrococcales; family Dermabacteraceae; genus Brachybacterium; species Brachybacterium sp. B718/18. Next base: position 396,286 of record NZ_JBVDDO010000001.1, read on the forward strand.
TGGACGCCGAGGGCCGCACCACCGGCGAGATCACCACCGCGCCGGGCGTCACCGGTGAGGTGCTGATCCGCGCCCCCCATGTGCGCGACCGCTACCTCATGCTGTGGGGCACCACCCACGCGTCGATGCGCTTCGCGGGATGGCACGCCTCCGGCGACGTCGGCCACCTCGACGAGGCCGGACGACTCTGGATCGAGGGCCGCGCCGCGCACGTGCTCGCGACGGCCGCCGGTCTGCTCACCCCCGTGCAGGTGGAGGAGGCCGCCGAGTCGGTGCCGACGGTGCGCCGCGCCGGCGCCGCCGTCGTCGGCCCCCGCGGCACCCAGCAGATCGTCGTGATCCTCGAGACCGAAGACGGCTACCGGCCCGGAAAGGCGGGGAAGCCCCGCGCCGCCGAGACCTCCCTGCAGGAGGCAGTGCGCCGCGCCGTGCGCGACCGCACCGGGGCCGAGGTCGTCGCGGTGTTCACCACGCGAGCCCTGCCCACCGACATCCGCCACAACTCGAAGATCGATCGCGCCGCGCTGTCCCGCTGGGCGGGGCAGACCCTCCGCGGAGAGCGGGCGGACTCCTTGTGAGCGGGATGAAGGTGCTGGTCACCGGCGCCTCCGGGATGCTGGGCGGTGCCGTCGCGAGCCTGCTGCGGGATCGTGGGGCGGAGGTCTCCGCGTTCCAGCGCCGCCCGGCCGGGATCCGGGGCGTCACCGACGTGCGCGGCGACCTGACCGATGCGGAGGACGTCCGGCGCGCCGTCGACGGGGTCGACGCCGTCGTGCACCTCGCGGCGAAGGTCTCGATCTCCGGACCGGAGGAGGAGTACCGGGCGATCAACATCGGCGGCACCTCCCACGTGGTCGAGGCACTGCGCTCCCGGGGCGGCGGCGCGCTCGTGAACGTCTCGTCGCCGTCGGTCGCGCACCTGGGCCGCGCCATCGAGGGGCTCGACGCGACCGCGGCCGATCCCGAGCGGGCCCGCGGCCCGTACTCCCGCACGAAGGCCTCCGCCGAGCTGCTCGCGATGGCCGCCGACGGGTCCGACGGACTGCTCGTGACCAGCGTCCGCCCGCACATCGTGTGGGGTCCGGGGGACACCCAGCTGGTGGGGCGGATCGTGGACCGTGCCGCGAGCGGGCGACTGCCTCTGCTCGACGAGGGCATGGCCCTGATCGACACCACCTATGTCGACAACGCCGCCTCCGCGATCGTCGCGGCGCTGGACCGCATCGAGGACGTGCACGGCGAGAGCTTCGTGGTCACGAACGGGGAGCCCCGCACCGTCCGCGACGTCTTCCACGGCTGGTGCGACGCCGCCGGCGTGCCCCGGCCCCGTCTGCGGGTGCCCGGAGCCGCCGCACGCCTCGCCGGTCGGGTCATCGAGCGGCTGTGGGAGGTGCGGCCCGGAACCGACGAGCCGCCCATGACCGAGTTCCTCGCCGAGCAGATGTCCACCGCTCACTGGTTCGACCAGCGGCGCACCCAGGAGCGCCTCCACTGGAGGCCCGAGGTGTCCCTCGACGAGGGCAACGAGCGCCTCGCCGCCTGGTTCCGGGAGCACCCCGTGCGCGGCTGACCCTCCCCGTCCCGCGCGCCCGGCGCCCCGTCCCCTCGTTCCCGTCCCCTCGTTCCCGTCTTCTCCCGTTCCTACGTCCTGGAAGCGCAGCCCATGAGCGACACCGCCAGCCCCGCAGCCTCGTCCGACGCACCCCGAGGAGCGGCGACCGATCCCGAGCAGGGCTCGGACGTTGAGCACGATTCGGACGTTGAGCACGATTCGGACGCCGAGCTGCTCGCCGAGGTCGAGGCCGAGATCGTTGCCGCACGCGCCGCCCGACGACGCGCTCCTGCCCGCACCACGGGCCTGGTGCTGCTGATCGGCGGCCTCGTGGGCTGGCTCGCGGCGTTGACGCTGATGATCGACAAGGAGTACCTGCTCGAGAACCCGGGCGCCTCCCTCTCCTGCGACATCAACCCGTTCATCTCCTGCGGCAACGTGATGATGACCTGGCAGGCGAGCGCTCTGGGCCTGCCGAACCAGGCGATCGGCCTGGCGGGCTTCGCGATCATGGGGGCGATCGGCGCGCTGATGATCTCCGGCACGACGCTGCCGCGCTGGTTCCGCTGGGCACGGCTCGGCGGCATGACCTTCGCCTTCGGGTACATCCACTTCCTGGCGATCTCGGCGATCTTCGTGATCCGCGCCCTGTGCCCGTGGTGCATGGTGGTGTGGACGGTCACGGCGCCGATGTTCTTCGCGACGCTCGCCCACACGATCGAGGCGGGGGACCTGCGCCTCCCGACGCCCCTCGCCCGCGTGCTGCGGCACTGGGTGGTGCTGACCCTCGCCTGGTACCTGCTGGTGATCCTGGTGATCGCCGCCGGCTTCTGGCGGCAGTGGCTCGCGACCTTCGGGCTGATCTGACGAACTGATCTGAGAGCCTGATCCGATGGGCTGATCTGACAGGCTGATCAGAGCCCGCCCCTCAGCGGGCGGCGCGTCGAGCCCGGCAGATCTCCATGACCATGCGCTGCACCGACCAGCGGGGATCGCGGCCGGCACCCTTCACCTCATGATCCGCGCGCGCCACCGCCTCGAGCGCCCGGGCGAGGGAACGGTCGTTCCAGGCCCGCGCCTCGCGTCCGAGGTTGCGCAGCATCCAGTCCGGCATGCCCAGGGTGCGGGCGCTCGCGTTCGGGGCGGTGACCTTCGCGAGCGAGCGCATCTTCGAGGCGATCGCGGCGACGATCGGCACGGGATCGGCCCCGGCGAGCTGAGCCTGCTGGAGGAGCTGCAGCGCCTCCTGCTCGCGCCCGGCGATCGCGGCGTCGGCCACGGCGAAGGCGGTGGACTCGACACGACCGGCCGTGAGGGCGTGGACGTCCTCGAGGCTCACCACCGGTGCCTGCTGCCCCGGCTCGGGCATGGAGTCGTGGATGAGCTGACGGCTGATGGCGGCGAGCTCGGAGAGATCGGTGCCGAAGGCGTCCACGAGCGCGCCGAGAGCCTCCGGCTGGATCCGGCGCTCGGCGCGGGCGAACTCCGCGGCGACGAAGGCCTGCTTGTCCTGCAGGCGCTTCACAGGGCTCGCGTCGACCCGCGGCACCCCCGCCTTCTTCAGCGCGTCCAGCAGCTTCTTCCCGCGGTTGCCGCCGCGGTGGATGAGGACCAGGGTGACATCCGATTCGGGCCGCGGCAGGTAGTCGAGCAGCTCGCCGACCAGGGCGTCCGGGGCGGACTGCAGCTCGGGCACCACCACGAAGCGCGACTCCCCGAAGAGCGACGGGCTCGCGACCTGCGCGAGTGCTCCCGCCCCCGCGGACTCGCCCACCAGCTCGTGGACCGCGACCGAGGGATCGGCCTCCTGGGCGAGGCGCCGCAGCCGCTCGAGGGCGCGCGAGGCGATCAGCGGCTCGGTGCCCTGGAGGAGCACGATCGGGGCGAGGGGGACGCTGTGCCACTCGACATCGCTCACGGGAGCTCCTGACTGCTCGGGGACCCGCACGATCCTAGCGGGCGGGGCCGACGGAGCGTGGCGCCCCGGGGTCGTCGGCGGGGAGGACGACGGTGCCGTGTCGGTCGGTGCGCACAGCCCGGGTGCCCGTGTCGGCGAGCAGGTCCAGGAGGTCGTCCGTGGGATGGCCGAAGGTGTTGTCGGCGCCTACGGTGATCAGAGCGAGGTCCGCGTCCAGCTGGGCGTACAGACCCGGATCCTGACGCCGCGAGCCGTGATGGGCGACCTTGAGGAGGTCCGTCGGCCCGGGATCGAGCGCCGCCAGCTCGGCCTGCGCGACGGGCTCCAGGTCGCCGAGACTCACCAGGCGCGTGCCGTCGGGCCAGCGCACGGACAGGGCGAGTGAGCAGTCGTTCGCGGCATCGCCCTCCCCGGAGCCGTCCTCACGGGCAGCGGCCGATTGTGCCGCCTCCGCGCTCGGCGGCCACAGCACCTCGAGCGCGAGCCCGTCCCGCTCCCAGGCGTCCCCCGTGCGGGCGGCCCGCGCGGCGGGACCGGGCACGACCTGCCCGGCGGCCTCGGGCAGCGGACAGATCCACTGCTCGGCCGGGAGGCGGGCACCGGAGAGTGCGGCCCGGCCCCCGGTGTGGTCCGCATGCGGATGGGACAGGACGAGCAGGTCGATCCGCTGCACCCCCAGCCGATCCAGGCACTCGCGCAGCGGCTCGGGCTCCGGTCCGGTGTCGATCAGGACGGTCACCGCCCGCGCCGGCGGCCCGATTGAGCGCAGCAGCACCGCATCCCCCTGGCCGACGGCGCAGGCGGCGACGATCCACTCCGGGGAGCTCGTCCCGGGCAGCACCACCCGTCCGACGGTCGGTGCCAGCAGGGCGACCAGTGCGGCCGCGCTCGCCCAGCGCACCAGCCGTCGTCGACGGCCAGCGATCGCGAGGGCGAGGCCGAGGATCGCCGCGATCGCGAGGAGCACCCCAGCGGTCCCCTCGGGCACGGAGATCCGTGAGCCGGGCAGGGCGTCCGCCGTGCGGGCCACGAGCAGCACCAGGTGAGCGCCGCCCGCGGCGACCGTGAACAGCACGGCGGCGACCCCGGGCAGCACCGGGCCCAGCACGAGGGCGACGAGGCCGATCACGGTCGAGGGCACGACGAGGGGCCCAACGATCATGTTCACGGGGACTGCCCAGACGGACACCTCGGGGGAGAGCAGGATCAGCAGCGGGGTGCAGGCGAGCTGGGCGACGAGGGGCACGGCGAGGACGAGCGCGGTGGTCTCCCCGATCCGCTCGCCGCTCATCGCGACCAGCGCGCGGCCGAGCGGGGGCGCGGCGAGAAGGATCGCGGCGGTCGCGAGGGCGGAGAGCAGGAAACCGATCGAGGCGGCGGTGACGGGGTCGAGCACCGACCACAGCGCGATCGTCAGCGCGAGGGCCGCGACGGGGGAGGCGCGCACCCCAGCGAAGCGGGCGGCGAGGAGCGGCGCGGCCATGGTCGCGGCGCGCTGCACGCTCGGCTCGTCCCCGACGATCCACACGTAGCCGGCCATCGCCAGGCCTGCCAGGGCGATTCGCGGCCGTCGGCGCACCCCGGCGAGCAGCAGCGGCCCCAGCACCGCGGCGAGCACCAGGGCGATGTTCGCGCCGGAGACCGCGACCAGGTGCGAGATCCCGGCGCGCTGCATGATCTCCTCGCTGCGAGCGCTCAGGCCCGCGGTGTCCCCGGTGGTCATGCCGCGGGCGAGCGCGGCCTCGTCCGGGGGCAGGTGGGAGGTCGCCTCCCTCGCCTCGGCGCGCAGCCGGTGCCGCAGTTCCTGGGCGTGGCCCACCGGACCGCCCCGGCCGAGCACCGTCACCTCGTGCGCGCGCAGGACCAGCAGGCCTCCCGAGGCGGAGAGGGTGCCGCGCACGAGGAGGTGGTCGCTGTCCCGGGCCCGGCCGAGGTCTTCGGCGGCCGCTCCGTCGGCGCGCAGCAGCAGGGGGACGGAGGCGGGCAGGCGGCTCTCCTCACGGCCGATGCGGACGGTGCCGCGGACGGTGCGCGCCATCGTCTGCAGGCCGCCGCGACTCCACGCGGGTCCGCTCGTCGGCGCTGCCGGGTCTCCACCGGCGACGAGCGTGAGCTCGACGATCCGTCCCGACGCGGCGGCGTCCTCGAGCGCGGTGTCGGTGCCGCTGTGCCGGAGCAGGGCGGGGAACAGCAGCGCCCCGGCGAGGACCACCACGGCCACATGCGCGAACAGACCTTGTGCGGTGCTGGTGCCGCCGGTCAGCAGGATCGCGGTGAGGACGAAGGCGATGAGGACGGCGCACGCGGCGATCGCGGCGGCGGCCCCCGCGGTGACGCCGAGGACGGCGAGAGCCCAGACGGCGGTGGCGCCGGGGAGCAGAAGCAGGTCGGAGCGGCGCATCGGGAGCTCACACGGTGGCGAGAGGACGGATCTTCTCGAGGGTCGCGGGGCCGATCCCCGAGACCTCGAGCAGGTCGTCGACTGAGGTGAAGGGGCCGTTCGCCTCGCGATGGTCGACGATCCGCTGCGCGATCGCGGGGCCCACCCCGGGCAGCTCGTCGAGCTGCTGCACCGTCGCGGTGTTGAGGTCGATCGGAGACGCTGCGGAGGCGGGGGCGCCGTCTCCGGCGCCGGGCTCCCCGGAGGACCCCGCCGGGGCCGCGGCCACGGGCGGCGGCTCCTCCCCGGGCCGGGGGACGTGCACCTGCTCGCCGTCGGTCAGGGGCCGGGCGAGATTGATCGCCGAGAGGTCCGCCTCCTCGGTGGACCCCCCGGCCGCGCGCAGCGCATCGTCGACGCGGGACCCCGCGGGCAGGCGCACGAGACCCGGCGCCGTGACCGCGCCGGAGACGTGCACGACCACCTCGTCGGTGCTCTCCGCTTCGTTCCCGGCCGAGTCCTCCGGGGCGGTCGGGGGCTGCGCTGAGGGAGTCGCGGACGTCGCCCCGCTCCCCGCACTGCTCCCGGCACCGCTCGCCGTCTCCCCGGCGCCCGTGGGTACCGCCGCGCCCGTCACGGCGGTCTCGTCGAGGGGGACGGCGGTGCCGGCGCTCGAGAGATGGATGACGCCGCCCCCGATGAGCACGAGCACCGCGAGGCCGACGAGCGCCGCGGGCGTCGGCGCGGGGAGGCGGCGCAGGCGGGAGGGCCGCTGCGGGGCGTGGTCGCGGAGACGGACCATCGGCTCGTCCGCATCGAGCGGCTCCGGCTCGTCGCGCGGGACGGTTCCGGGCCCCGCCGGCGCCCGCCGGTGGCGCGCGGCCCGCCGGGACCCGCGCCCTGCTTCTCGTGATGATCCCATGGCGCGACCGTAGATCGGGGCACCGCTGAGCGCGTCCGGAGCGTGACGGTTGGGGACGGACCGCCCTTGGGGAGGAACAATCCGGGCCGCCGGTGGCGTCCGGGATGCCGATGGGGGAGGGGGCCGCGGTTGTCCCGCGGCCCCGGGGACGCAGCCCGCCCCGTCGGATCATCGCGCGCAGCGGACCCGGACGCGGAAGAGCCCCGCATGCCGGGGCATGCGGGGCTCTCCCGAGGCGTGGTGCCGGGTGATCAGGCCTGGACGGAGGCCACCAGCTTGGCGAGACCGGACTTGCGGTTCGCGGCCTGGTTCTGGTGGATGACGCCCTTGGAGACGGCCTTGTCGAGCTTGCGCGTGGCGAGCTTCAGCGCCTCGCCGGCGGCGTCGGCGTCGCCCGCGGTGACGGCAGCGCGCACCTTGCGCACGTAGGTCTTGAGCTCGGACTTGTACGCACGGTTGCGCAGGCGCGCCTTCTCGTTCGTCTTGTTCCGCTTGATCTGGGACTTGATGTTTGCCACGAAGACTCTTCTCTTGTGATGCTCTGGTGGATCTCCCGCGGCGGCCGAGGACCGGCATCGACGGGGACGGCGGTGGGGATTCGCCTGGAGACGTCGGTACCGGGACGCTGCCACGAGTACTCATCCGGGTCGCAGATCCCTCGACCCTGACACGGCGGGTCGATGGCTTGCGCACACCGAACGGTATGTCACACATACGGAGAGGGACTCTAGCAGAGCGGGACCCCGCCACGAACCCTATGTGCGGCGTGTCTCGTCGATGATCGGCCTGGTCATCGGCCTCACCAGCCGTGCACCTGGCGCACCGCCTCGGCGACGCGGTCGTAGCGGTCGCGGTCCAGCCGGGCCCCCTCGCGGCGCACCGTCCCGGGTGCGATCCGGAGCAGCCGGTCGGCGCGCACCTCGGAGGGGCGCCCCTGCGCGTCCCAGTCCCCGGCGCCGATGTCCACCCACGTCGCACCGTGCTCGTCGGTGGAGACCCCGCCGGTGGCGGCGCGGTCGCGGGAGGTGAGCATCAGGGCGATCAGCACGTCACCGCTGCCGTCCCGTCCTCCGACGGCGGCGTCCTCGTGACCCAGGACCAGCACCGGGCGGTCCTTCCCACGGGTGATGTCCTCCTCGAACGGCACCCAGGCCCAGGCGATCTCGCCCGGATCGGCGTGATCGTCCTCCCGGGGCGCGTACTCGAGCGCGAGCGGGTCGGAGCCGGTGCGGTCGTGCAGCGCGCCGGCGCTCTCGGCGTCGTCCGAGGATCGCTGTCCCGCGGACTCCGGTCCGGGACGGTCCGGGGTGTCGGTCCGGCGGGCCGGGGAGTCGGACGCGCCCGGGCGGCGCGCCTCCTGCGGAGCGTCGCGTCGGCCCTCCCGGACGGTCTCGAGCGCCTCCCGCCCGAGTCGCGTGACCCCGCGACGGATCTGCGGATCGCGGGCGAGGGTGCGGGCGAGGGAACCGAGCCGGGACAGCAGCGACATGGGTCGTCTCTTCCTGGGCGCTCTCGCCCGAGCCGAGGTGGGGACGGTGTTAGATGGTACGCATGACCTCCACCCCGCTGTTCCGGAGCGTCGACCCCAGCGCGGGCAACGACGAGATGTTCGCGCCCGACGGCGTCGTGCGCCCCACCTACGCCGCCCTGCACGAGGCGCTCTCGGGGCTCGGCCCCGAGGAGTTCCGCGCCCGCTCCGAGTCGCTCGCCCGCAGTTATCTCGACCAGGGCATCACCTTCGACTATGCGGGGGAGGAGCGCCCCTTCCCGATCGACGCGATCCCCCGGGTGATCGACGCCGAGGAGTGGGCGCGCGTCTCGCGGGGCATCGCGCAGCGCGTCCGCGCCCTCGAGCACTTCCTCGACGACCTCTACACCGAGGAGCGCGCGGTCGCCGACGGGGTGATCCCCGAGCAGCTGGTTCGCTCCTCGACCTATGTCGTCGACGCGATGCGCGGCTACCGGCCGCCGAACGGCGTGCGCATCCATATCTCCGGCATCGACCTCGTGCGCGACGGCTCGGGCGAGTTCCGCGTGCTCGAGGACAACGTCCGCACCCCCAGCGGGGTCAGCTACGTCCTCTCCAACCGCCGCGCCATGGCGCAGACCTTCCCGGAGCTGTTCACGAGCCGCCCCGTGCGCCGGGTCGGCGAGTACCCGGGCCGGCTGCTCTCCGCCCTGCAGGCCGCCGCCCCGGACACCGCGGAGGAGGACCCGACCATCGTCGTCCTCACCCCGGGCCGCTTCAACAGCGCGTACTTCGAGCATTCCCTGCTCGCACGGACGATGGGCGTCGAGCTGGTCGAGGCCGGCGACCTCGTGGAGCGCAATGACCGCATCTACATGCGCACCACCGCCGGACTGCGCCGCGTCGACGTCATCTACAAGCGCACCGACGACGACTTCATCGACCCCGAGGTGTTCCGCCCCGACTCCATGCTCGGCGTGCCCGGTCTGGTCCGGGCGATCCTCGCGGGCACGGTCGTCGTCGCGAACGCGATCGGCAACGGCATCGGCGACGACAAGCTGACCTACACCTACGTGCCCGACCTGGTGCGCTACTACCTCTCGGAGGAGCCGATCCTCCCCAACGTCGACACCTGGCGCCTCGAGGAACCCGAGTCCCTCGCCGAGGTGCTCGACCGGCTCGACGAGCTGGTGGTCAAGCCCGTCGACGGCTCCGGGGGGAAGGGCATCGTGATCGGTCCCGCTGCGAGCACCGCGGAGCTCGACGCCCTGCGGGAGCGGCTGCGCGCCGACCCCCGAGGCTGGATCGCGCAGCCCGTCGTGCAGCTCTCCACCATCCCCACCCTCGTCGAGGACGGGCCCGAGCCGCGCCACGTGGACCTGCGCCCCTTCGCCCTGAACAGCGGCGACGACGTGTGGGTGCTGCCCGGTGGACTGACCCGGGTCGCCCTGCCTCGCGGCGAGATGATCGTGAACTCCTCCCGCGGCGGCGGCTCCAAGGACACCTGGGTGCTCGCTCCCGAGCGCTCGGCCCCGGGGGCCGGACCCGCCGCCGGCGAGGTCCCGTCGGCCGTCTTCGCGGAGGAGGGGATCGAGGACCCCACCGACCTCGACGGCGACGAGTTCGACGACCCCCGCGAGGAGGCAGCCGAGCCGAGCGTCCGCGAGCCCGCGCCGGTCACCGCCGCGATCCCGCTGATCGACGTGGAGGACGCCCTGGACCTGGAGACCGACACCGCGCCGAAGGGGGCCGAAGATGCTCAGTAGGATCGCCGACTCGATGTTCTGGATCGGCCGCTACGTCGAGCGAGCCGACCAGACCGCTCGCATCCTCGACGTGGGGCTGCAGTCCCTCACCGAGGACCCGGACCTCGGGGTCTCCGACTCCTGCCGCGCGCTGTACGAGATCTTCGGGATCCAGCGGCCGGCCGAGGAACAGCTCACCGTGCAGGAGGTGCTCGAGGACCTGGTCACCGATCGTGCGAACCCCTCCTCGGTCGCCGGGGCGCTGCAGGCGGCGCGGGAGAACGCGCGCGGCGCCCGCGAGGTGCTGTCCACCGAGGTGTGGGAGTCGCTCAACGCCACCACCCTCGGCCTGCCCCGTCAGCTGTGGCCCTCCCGGATGCACGGCGCCTTCCAGTACGCCACGGACCGCTGCGCCGTGGTGACGGGCCTGATCGACTCCTCGATGACCCGTGACGAGGCATGGCTGTTCCTGCGCATCGGCCAGCTGCTCGAGCGGGTGGACATGCTCGCCCGAGTCCTGCAGGGGCACGACCTCGAGAACACCACCGACGCCTCGACCGTGCTGCTGCTGCGCACCTGCAGCGCCCACGAGGCGTACATCCGCTCCTACCGCGGGCGGGTGCGGGCCTCGCGCGCGATCGAGTTCCTGCTGCTGGACTCGATCTTCCCGCGCTCGGCCGCGTACTGCCTGATGGAGGTCGACGAGGCGCTCGACACCCTCGCCAAGCTCCACGGCTCGACCTTCGACCGTATGGGCACCGAGGAGCCGGGACGGCGGATCGTGGGCCGCGCCGCGGCGAGCCTCCGCTTCCGCTCCCTCGAGGACCTGGTCGCGGACTTCGAGGAGGAGATGGAGCAGCTGCAGATGGTCACGGGCGCCGTCACCCGCGCCCTCGGCGCGACCTACTTCCATCCCGCGAGCTGAGCGAGGGGCACCCCGGACCCGACGAGCCGGTGTGACGTCGGCCCGTCGGCGCCGGGGCGAGGCGGCGGCGGGAGCCGACCGTGAGACGATGGACCGATGCCCGGCGCACGCGCGCGCCCGGATCCCCGTACGAGAGGACGAATGCCGGTGACCCCGAGGATCGCTGCCGATGAGGCCCGGGACATCGTGCCCGCGTCGACGCCCCAGGAGCGGCTCCGCAACTTCTGCATCATCGCCCACATCGACCATGGCAAGTCGACGCTGGCCGACCGGATGCTGCAGATCACGGGGATCGTCGACGAGCGCGCGATGCGCGCCCAGTACCTCGACCGCATGGACATCGAGCGCGAGCGCGGCATCACCGTGAAGAGCCAGGCCGTGCGCATGCCGTGGCAGGTCGACGGCGTGAACTACGCCCTGAACATGATCGACACCCCCGGCCACGTCGACTTCACCTACGAGGTCTCCCGCTCGCTGGCCGCCTGCGAGGGCGCGATCCTGCTCGTCGACGCCGCCCAGGGCATCGAGGCGCAGACCCTCGCGAACCTGTATCTCGCGATGGAGAACGACCTCACCATCATCCCCGTCCTCAACAAGATCGACCTGCCCGGCGCGGACCCGGAGAAGTACGCCGCGGAGATCGGCCAGCTGGTGGGGGTCGAGCCGGAGGACGTGCTGCGGGTCTCCGGCAAGACCGGCCAGGGCGTGCCCGAGCTGCTCGACCACGTGGTGCGGACCCTCCCCGCTCCCGAGGGACAGGTCGAGGCGCCCTGCCGCGCGATGATCTTCGACTCCGTGTACGACACCTACCGCGGCGTGGTCACCTACGTCCGCGTGGTCGACGGCTACCTGCGCGCCCGCGACCGGATCGACATGATGTCCACCGGTGCCCACCACGAGCTGCTCGAGATCGGCGTGAGCTCCCCGGAGCCGCATCCCACCACGGGCATCGGCCCCGGCGAGGTGGGCTACCTGATCACCGGTGTGAAGGACGTGCGTCAGTCCAAGGTGGGCGACACCATCACCACCTCGGTGCGCGGGGCGACCGAGGCGCTGGCCGGCTACTCGGACCCCAAGCCCATGGTCTACTCCGGGCTCTTCCCGATCGACGGTTCGGACTACCCGGCGCTGCGCGACGCCCTCGACAAGCTCAAGCTCAACGACGCGGCCCTGAACTACGAGCCGGAGACCTCGACCGCTCTCGGCTTCGGGTTCCGCGTCGGATTCCTGGGCCTGCTGCACCTCGAGATCATCCGCGAGCGCCTCGAGCGCGAGTTCGACCTCGACCTCATCTCCACTGCGCCCTCCGTCGTCTACCACGTGCGGATGGAGGACGGCACCGAGGTCGAGGTGCTGAACCCCTCCGACTTCCCCACGGGCAAGGTCGCGGAGATCAGCGAGCCGATCACCAAGGCGACCATCCTGGTGCCGAGCGAGTTCATCGGCGCCGTGATGGAGCTGTGCCAGTCCAAGCGCGGCCAGCTCGGCGGCATGGACTACCTCAGCGAGGACCGCGTCGAGCTGCGCTACACCCTGCCGCTCGCGGAGATCGTCTTCGACTTCTTCGACCAGCTGAAGTCGAAGACGCGCGGCTACGCCTCCCTCGACTACGACGTCTCCGGCTCCCAGACCGCCGATCTGGTCAAGGTCGACATGCTGCTGCAGGGCGAGCCGGTCGACGCCTTCAGCGCGATCGTCCATCGCGACAAGGCCTACAACTACGGCGTCGAGATGGCCGGGAAGCTCAAGAACCTCATCCCGCGCCAGCAGTTCGAGGTCCCGATCCAGGCCGCGATCGGCGCGCGCATCATCGCCCGCGAGAACATCCGCGCCATGCGCAAGGACGTGCTCTCGAAGTGCTACGGCGGCGACATCTCCCGCAAGCGCAAGCTCCTGGAGAAGCAGAAGGAGGGCAAGAAGCGCATGAAGAACATCGGCTCCGTCGAGGTGCCGCAGGAGGCCTTCATCGCCGCGCTCTCCTCCGACGCCGCCGAGGCCGGCAAGGACGGCAAGAAGAAGTGACCGCCCCAGCGGGACGGATCGCCGCGGTCTGCACGGTCGCGCAGCTCTTCCCGGTCCCCGAGCGGGGCCTGATGAGCGGCATCGACAAGAGGCCAGTGGACGGCCCGATCCGGCTGCTGACCCACGGCGTGCTCGGCGACGTGCAGGGCGATCGCGAGCACCACGGCGGGATCTTCAAGGCCGTCTACGCCTACTCGCGAGAGGTGCGCGAGCAGTACGCGGCCGAGCGCTCGCAGGCGCTGCCCGACGGCGCCTTCGGCGAGAACCTCGTCACCGCCGGTCAGGACACCGACGGCACCGTGATCGGGGAGCGGTGGCGCATCGGGTCGGCCGAGATCGAGGCGACCTGCCCGCGCAATCCCTGCGGCACCTTCGCCGCCTGGATGGGGGACCGCCGCTGGGGCCGACGCTTCACCGAGGGCGGCCACGCGGGCGCCTACTTCCGGGTGCTCGTCGAGGGGGAGACCCGTGCCGAGGACGCGATCGAGGTGGTCTCCCGGCCCGAGCACGGTGTGAGCATCGCCGACTCCTTCCGGGGGCTGTCGCCCCAGCAGGCGCGCGCTCTGCTGGACTGGGCACAGGACACCTCCACGGTGCTCTACGACTCCCTGGTCGGCGCCGCGCAGAACGCCCTCATCCGGGCCGACGGGGACGCCCGCTTCCCGGACCGCCTGCGCTCCACCGGCCGCGGACTGGGGCTCGGGATGGGGCTGTGACAGCCGGGGCGACGGCGATGACGGAGACGGCGGGCAAGGACCTCTCCGTCTACGTCCACGTCCCCTTCTGCGCCGTGCGCTGCGGCTACTGCGACTTCAACACCTACACGGCGACCGAGCTCGGCGGCGGCGGATCGCAGCGCGAGTACCCCGACAACGCCCGGGCCGAGATGGATCTGACCCTCGCGGCGGACCGCACGGCCGGCTACGAGTACGACGAGATCTCCACCGTCTTCTTCGGCGGCGGCACCCCCACCCTGCTGCCCGCTGACGACCTCGTCGCCATGCTCGATCACCTGCGCTCCCTGATCCCGCTGGCCCGCGGGGCGGAGGTCACCACCGAGGCGAACCCCGACTCGGTTACCCGCGCCTCGCTCTCGCGCCTGGCCGAGGGCGGGATCACCCGCGTCTCGATCGGGATGCAGTCCGCCGTCCCCTCCGTGCTCGCGACCCTGGACCGCACCCATGACCCCGAGCGGGTGCCGCAGGTGGTGCAGTGGGCGAAGGACGCCGGGCTGCAGGTGAGCCTCGATCTGATCTACGGCACGCCCGGCGAGACCCTCGCGGATGTCGAGACTTCCGTCCGGGCGGCGCTCTCCTGCGAGGTCGACCATCTCTCCGCCTACTCTCTGATCATCGAGGGGAACACCGCGATGGCGCGGCAGCTGCGCCGCGGCGAGCTGCAGGCCCCCGACCCCGACGACATGGCTGACAAGTACGAGCTCGTCGACGATCTGGCGAGCGCGGCCGGACTGTCCTGGTACGAGGTCTCCAACTGGGCCCGCACCTCGGAGCACCGCTCCCGCCACAACCTCTCCTACTGGCAGGGCGGGGACTGGTGGGGGATCGGCCCCGGCGCGCACCGCCACCGGGCCGGCCTGCGCTCCTGGAACGTCAAGCACCCCAGCCGCTACGCGCGGATGCTCGCCGACAGCGAGCTGCCAGTGGCCGACTCCGAGCAGGTCGCCGCGGAGGACCGCCTCGTCGAGCGGATCATGCTCGAGCTGCGCATCGCCGACGGCCTCGCGGTCGAGGTCGTGCCCGCGGAGCGCAGGGACATGCTCGCGGTGCACCGCGACCGGGGCCATCTCGATCCCGAGGCCCTGGCGCACGGCCGGGCGGTGCTGACGCGCCCCGGGCGTCTGCTCGCCGATGCCGTGATCCGCGACCTCGTGCCCTGAGCCCATGGTCGGTCGTCGCCGCCGGGACACCGGTGCGTCGGATCCGGTGGCTGCCGGGTCCGTCGGCGCGCGGACTGGCTCCATGACGCCTGCGACCGGATCCCGCCCGACCACGATCGACGAGTACCTCGACGCGCTGGAGGAGACCGCGCTCAGCCGGATGTGCGCGCTGCGGGCCCTGGTGCGCGAGGAGCTGCCCGAGGCGACCGAGGCGGTCACGTGGGGAGCGCCCGCCTTCCTCCACGCGCGCGGCACCATCCTGCTCGTCGTCAGCGCACATCCCGCCCATGCGAACTTCACCGTGACCCCGAGCGCCAAGGAGGCGTTGGCCTCCGAGCTCCAGGGGCTCGAGACCGGGAAGGGCAGTGTGAAGCTGCCGTACGCGGATCCGCTCCCGGAGCAGGTGCTTCGTCGCCTCGCCCGGCGCCGTCTCGCCGAGTTCGAGCAGGACGCCGTCCCCTGGATGTGACGCGCCGCGGCGGAGCGACGCGTCCGCCCCGGCTCCGTGCGGCACGACCGACCACAGCGACGAGCCCCCGCGACCCTGTCGGGTCCCGGGGGCTCGTCGTGCTCGGCGGAGCGAACAGCTCAGCGTGCGGAGCGGGCGATCACTTCACGAGGCGGATGTTCAGCGGGTAGTTCCACCACTCGCCCTGGTTCGCCTTCACGGCGCCCAGGATCGCGAAGACGATGTGCAGGATGGCCGGCACCGCCACGAGCACATACAGCACTGAGCCGATGCCGAAGGTGACGATCGCGATGATCGTGATGACGATGCTCAACGCGATCTCGGCGATGAACACGGCGATCGCGGCGTTCAGAGCCTCCGCGGCGTTGAAGCGGATGAAGCGGTTGCGGTCCTTGTAGACCAGGAAGATGATCAGCGGCCCGAGCCATCCGAGGAATCCGGCGCCGATCACGTAGCCGACGATTGTGGAGAGCTGCGCGAACATCGACCACAGCTTGGCGTCCGAGTCGCTCGCGGGCTGACCGGGGAGCGGGCCGGGGTAGACGCCCTTGATATGGGCGGGGGCCTGGTCGAAGGACATGGGGGCTCCTGAGGTGGGATGGGCGGGCTGCTGCGGGGCGGGGCCCGCCGTCGCGGCCTGCGGGGCGGCGTAGGCCGGCTGGGGCGACGGAGCGCCCGAGGGCTGGGTCGCCCCCGCGTGCGGGTCGGAGGCCGCGGGCGCCGCGAACGGGTCGGATGCTGCGGGCGCCGCGAACGGGTCGGCCGACGGGGCCGGCTCGGCCGAGGCCCCGACGGGCTGGGTGGATGCGGCCGGGAACTCCGGTGCGGCGTAGGCCTCGGACTCGCGGGCGAAGGGATCGTGCGGGTGCTCGGACTGGCTCATGGTGGACTCTTTCCTCGGGCCGACCCGGATGGACCGGCAACTGTGCGTTGTGGCCAGCCTAACGACCGCTCTGCGCGTCGTCACCGGGGTGGGCCTCCCCGGTCACCGGGGGTTTTCCCCCGCGACCTTCGTCGCGCCCCGGGCGTTCAGTCCACGGTCACGAAGTCGATGAGCTCCTCGATGCGCCCGGACAGCGTCGGCTCGACATCGGCGTAGGAGCGCACGGTCTCGAGGATCCGCTTCCAGCCGAGGCCCACGTCGTGCTTGTCCCCATGCGGCCAGCCGAGGGCGGCGAGGGTCCCGATCTTGATGTCGGTGCCCTTGGGGACGTGGGGCCATCGGTCGAGGCCCACCCGCGCGGGCTTCACGGCCTGCCACACGTCCACGTACGGGTGGCCGAGCACGATTACGTTCCCCGCCGCACCGGGCAGGCGCATCACCTGCTGCGCGATGCGCGACTCCTTGGAGCCGGTCACCAGGTGGTCCACCAGGATCCCGAGGCGCCGGGTGGGGGAGGGAGCGAACTCCTGCACCCGTTCGACGAGGTTGTCGGCGCCCTCCAACTGCTCGACGACGACGCCCTCGATGCGCAGGTCATGGCCCCACACCTTCTGCACCAGCTCGGCGTCATGGGTGCCCTCGACCCAGATCCGGGAGGCGCGGGCGGTGCGGGCCCGTGCGCCCTCGACATACACCGAACCGCTCGCAGAGCGCTTGCGCACAGGCGCCTGCTGGGCGACGGCCCGGGTGAGCACGACGGGCTTCCCGTCGATCATGAACCCGGGACCCAGCGGGAAGGTGCGGCGCACCCCGCGGCCGTCCTCGAGCTCGACCACGAGCTCCCCGGCGATCTTCTCGACCCGGGTCACCGCCCCGGTGAAGCCGGTCGAGGCCTCCTCGACCACGAGATCGCGGCGGGCGGGCACCTCGGTCGCCACGGGGCGGCGGCGATGGTGGGTGGGCGGGGTCGAGGACAGCACGTCTCGGCCGTACCGGTCGGGGAAGGAGGAGGCTGCAGGCACGCCCGGCACGATACCCCCGTGGCGAACGCCTCCCGGGAAGCACCGCGCGGGGCGCGTAGGATTGGCACTCGGCGGCCCCAAGTGCCAGCCCGTCGGCCGTCCGACGGGTCCGCACCGCGGCCCGCCCGCAGCACAGCACATCGGAGCCAGCACATCGGACCCACAGCGGGTCCCCGCCCGTCGGAGGTGAGAGGAACGGACAGCCGCAAGCTGCAGATCCTCGGCGCCATCGTCGAGGACTACGTCGCCACCCGCGAACCCGTCGGGTCGAAGTCCCTGCTCGAGCGCCACGAGCTCGGCGTCTCCGCCGCGACGGTGCGCAACGACATGTCCGCCCTCGAGGAGGAGGGGCTGATCCACCAGCCCCACACCTCCGCGGGCCGCGTCCCCACGGACAAGGGCTACCGGACCTTCGTCGACCACGTCGCGACGGTCAAGCCGCTCTCGCCGCCCGAACGCCGCGCGATCCACGCCCTGCTCGAGCAGTCCGGGGACGTCGAGGAGCTCCTCGCCCGGACGGTGCGCCTGCTCGCGCAGCTCACCCAGCAGGTCGCGATGGTGCAGTACCCGGCCCGCCGACAGGCGCGGGTGCGCCACGTCGAGCTGGTCAAGGTCGCCGAGTCCCTGCTGCTGGTGGTGCTGATCCTCGAGTCGGGCCGCGTGGACCAGCGCACCATCCCGGTGACCCCGGGGCGCGACGCCGAGTACTACGCCGGTCTGCGCGACGCGCTGAACCGCACCGTCGCGGGGCGCGAGGTCACCGACCTCTCCGCCCCGCTCGGGGACCTGCTCGAGACCGTCAGCCGCCCGGACCGCGACTCCGCCCGTGAGGTCGCCGAGGCGCTCGTCGCCCTCGCCGCGGCCCGGGTCGAGGACCGGATCATGCTCGCGGGCACCGCGAACCTGGCCCGCAGCGCGGAGGACTTCGCCCGCGACGTCGAGCCCCTGCTGGACGTCCTCGAGGAGCAGCTGGTGCTGCTGCGGCTGTTCACCGAGATGCACGCCTCGCCGGGCGCGGTCGAGGTCCGCATCGGATCCGAGCTGCGCGAGTCCGCGCTGACCCAGGCCGCGGTGGTCGGGGCCGGCTACGGCGCGGGCTCCCATCTGGCGATCCTCGGCCCCTCCCGGATGGACTACGTCACCGGCATCTCCACGGTGCAGGCGATCGCGCGGTACGTGTCGCGCTACCTCGAGTGATCGCCGTGCGGAGGTCCGTCTCCGCCTCTCTGTCTCTGCTCCCACCCACCCCGCAAGGACCCCACTGGTGAACGACGACTACTACGAGCTCCTCGGCGTCTCCCGCGACGCCTCGACCGAGGAGATCAAGAAGGCCTACCGCAAGCTCGCGCGCAGCCTCCACCCCGACGTCAACCCCGATCCCGAGGCGGCGGAGACCTTCAAGAAGGTGTCCCAGGCCTACGAGACGCTCTCCCATGCGGACAAGCGCCGCCAGTACGACATGGGCGGCGGCCCGGGCATGGGCGGCGGCTTCCCCGGCGGCTTCGGCGGCGGCGCCGGCTTCGACATGGGCGACATCTTCGACATGTTCGCGGGTGCCGCGGGCATGCGCGGCCGCGGCCAGGGCCCAGTGCCCCGTCAGCGCCGCGGCGGCGACGTCCTGCGCCGCATCCGCATCGACCTGCGCGACGTCGTCTTCGGCACCGAGCAGAAGGTCACCTTCCGCACGGCGGCGCTGTGCGAGCGCTGCTCCGGCTCCTGCTGCGAGCCGGGCACCAGCCCCACCCGTTGCACCGCGTGCAACGGCTCCGGCCACGTGCAGCGCGTCGCCCAGTCGCTGCTGGGCCAGATGGTCACGATGGCGCCCTGCCCCACCTGCGGCGGGCACGGCGACGTCATCGAGTCCCCCTGCACCGGCTGCTCCGGGCACGGCCGCACGGCCTCCGATCGCGAGGTCACCGTGCGCGTCCCCTCGGGCGTCGAGCACGGCACCCGCATCCAGCTGCGCGGCGAGGGCGAGGTCGGCGAGGCCGGCGGACCCTCCGGCGACCTGTTCGTGGAGCTCTCCGTCTCCGAGCACGAC
The DNA here is from genome assembly GCF_055454375.1 of Brachybacterium sp. B718/18. Classification (NCBI taxonomy): domain Bacteria; kingdom Bacillati; phylum Actinomycetota; class Actinomycetes; order Micrococcales; family Dermabacteraceae; genus Brachybacterium; species Brachybacterium sp. B718/18. The sequence continues at coordinate 415,530 of NZ_JBVDDO010000001.1, forward strand.
ACCTTCGACCGCGACGGCGACGACCTCGTCACCACGATCGCCGTGCCGATGACTTCCGCGGCGCTCGGCGCGACGGTTCCGCTCGAGACCTTCGACGGCATCCAGGAGATCGACGTGAAGCCCGGCTCGCAGCCCGGCGACCAGATCACCCTCAAGGGCCTCGGCGTCACCCCGCTGCGGCGTGAGCGCCGCGGCGACATCCGGGTGGTCCTCGACGTCGACGTCCCCACCTCGCTCAGCGACGAGGAGCGCTCACTGCTCGAGCAGCTCGCGGCGCTGCGGGGCGACGAGACCACGCGCAGGAAGGGCCACGGCCCCTTCGCGAAGCTTCGCGACCGCCTGCGCGACCTCTGAGCGGAGCACCACGCCGATGCCCACGACCCCGCCCGGCTTCCTGATCCTCGACGACGCCCTCGCGGGCACGCGGGAGGGCGATGCCCTCCTGCTCACGGGGGAGGAGGGGCGGCATGCCGCGAAGGTCGCCCGGATCGGCGCGGGGGAGACGGTCCTGCTCACCGACGCCCCGGGCCGCCAGGTCCTCGCCGAGGTGACCGCCGCCCGCAAGGAGCAGCTGGATCTGCGCCTGCTCGCCGACCCGAGCCCGGCGATCCAGCGCCTGCCGCGGCTCACCCTGGTCCAGGCCCTCGCCACCGGAGGCCGCGACGAGCAGGCCGTGGAGTCCGCGACCGAGCTCGGCGCGGACCGCCTCGTCCCCTGGATCGCCCAGCGCTCGGTCTCCGTGTGGCGCGGGGAGAAGCTCGCCAAGGGCCGGGCGAAGTGGGAGTCCACGGTGCGTGCGGCGGTCAAGCAGTGCCGTCGGCCCGGGATCCCCGAGGTGGGCGAGGCGGTGACCACGAAGGAGCTGCTGCGCCAGGTGCGCGAGCTCGCGGGGGATGGCGCTCTCGTGCTCGTGCTGCATGAGCAGGAGTCCGTCGGCTTGATGAGCCTGTCCGAGGAGCTGAGCGGGGCGAGCGAGGCCGGTGTCGAGGAGATCCTGGTGATCGTCGGCCCTGAGGGCGGCATCGCCCCCGAGGAGCTCACCGGCCTGCACGAGGCCGGGGCCCGCTCGGTGCTGCTGGGCCCCGAGGTGCTGCGCTCCTCGACCGCTGGACCCGCCGCGCTCGCGGTGCTCAGCGCGATGGTGGGTCGCTGGGGCTGAACGACCTGGGGGAATCTCCTGTGCGGCGCGCCGCGCCGTGGAAGGATGCTTCGGGTGATCATCGCCGAGAACCTGGTCAAGGAGTTCAGCCGTCCTCGACGAGCAGTGGGCCGTTTCGCGGGGGTCCGGTCCTTCTTCAGTACCGACAAAGTCGTCTCGCGCGCCGTGGACGACGTCTCCCTGCGGATCGATGACGGGGAGATCGTCGGATACCTCGGGCCCAACGGCGCCGGGAAGTCCACCACCATCAAGATGCTCACCGGCATCCTCGTGCCCACCTGGGGCCACGTCGAGGTGGAGGGGATCGTGCCCTGGAAGGACCGCCGCGCGAACGCCCGCAACATCGGCGCCGTGTTCGGCCAGCGCAGCCAGCTGTGGACGGACCTGCCGCTGCGGGAGTCCCTCGAGCTGATCGCGAAGCTCTACGGCCTCTCGCCGGAGGAGCACCGTCGCTCGCTCGACGGCTTCGTGGACCTGCTGGACATGGGACCGTTTCTCGACACCGCAGTGCGCTCGCTCTCGCTGGGCCAGCGCATGCGCGGCGACATCGTCGCCGCGATGCTGTACCGCCCGCCGGTCCTTTACCTCGACGAGCCGACCGTGGGCCTGGACGTCGTGGCCAAGGCCCGGATCCGCGACTTCATCGCCGAGCAGAACCGCACCGAGGGCACCACGGTGCTGCTGACCACCCACGACATCGCGGACATCGAGCAGCTCGCCCGGCGCGTGGTGATCATCGACGAGGGCCGCATCCTTTACGACGGCGGCCTGGACGCCCTCCGCGCCCGCTACGCGCCCTTCCGCGAGATCGTGGTCAGCGCCCCGGAGATTCCCGAATCCATCTCCCTGGAGGGGCTCGAGCTCACGCGCCTGGTGCCCGCCGGGGACGAGCTGCGGGGCACCTTCCGCTTCGATCCTGCCGTGCTGCCCGCCCCGACGGCGATCGGGCGCCTCACCGGGGCGCTGGAGATCACCGACCTCTCCAGTCGGGAGCCCAGCGTCGAGGACGTGATCCACCGGATCTACACCGACCGGGGCGTCGCGCCGTGAGCGCGAGCGCCGTGGCCCGCGCCGGCACCCGCCTACCCGCCGCGCAGGTGCGGGCCGGCCTGAGCGCCTCCGTCGGCCACGCCGCCCGGGCCCAGTTCGCCTTCCGCGCCTCCACCTGGACAGGCATCGTGGGATGCACTCTCCAGGTGGTGCTGGTGCACCTGGTGTGGACCGCGGTCTACGGGGGTCGCAGCGATGTGGCCGGGGTGGCGCAGGGCGATGCGGTCACCTACGCGGTGCTCGGCGTGCTCACCACCACGGTGTTCCAGCCCTTCGCCTTCGACTCACTGCTGGGCCGGCTGCGCACCGGAGCGATCGCCTTCGACGTGATGCGCCCGATCTCCGCCGTGCCGGTCGCGCTGGCCCGCCAGCTCGGCGGCGCGATCGGCCAGCTCCCTGCCGTGGTGACCGCCCTGATGGTGGGCCTCGTGCTCGGCGCGATCGCCCTGCCGGGCAGCTGGCTCTCCGGCCTCGCCTTCCTGCTCTCCCTCACCCTCGGGTTCGTGCTCTCGCTGCTGGTGAACTTCACCGTGGGGCTGGTGGGCTTCTGGACGCTCGAGACCGGCGGCGCCTTCATCATCTACCGCATGCTCGCCCAGTTCTCCTCGGGGGCGCTGATCCCGCTGTGGTTCATGCCGGACTGGCTGAGCGGCGCCCTGGCCCTGCTGCCCTTCTCCGCGCAGGTGTTCGTGCCGCTGTCGATCTACGTCGACACCGCGCCGGGGTGGCACACCGCGGGCGCGATCGGGCTGCAGCTTTCGTGGATCGTGCTGATCGCGGGACTCGCCTCCCTGGTGTGGTCCCGAGCGATCCGTCGGCTGGTGATCTTCGGTGGCTGAGGCGAGGGCGCCCCGCGGGACGGTGGCCGACAGGGCGGGGACCGGGACCCTCGCCCGGCCCGTGCCGCTGTGGCGCACCTACACGATCCTCCTCGGCGCCACCTGGCGCAGCATGCGCGTGCACCGCGTGAACCTCGTGATGACGTTCCTGGGCAGCGCCGCCCTGCAGGGCACGCAGCTGGCCTTCATCGGCGTGCTGCTGGGCGCCTTCGGCACGATCGCCGGCTGGAGCGTGGCCGAGGTCGCGTTCCTGTACGGTCTGCGGCTCACTGCCCACGGCGTGTGCACCATCAACTTCGGCCAGCATCGGGGGAGCGCGCAGGTGGTGCGGGACGGCGACTGGGACCGGTACCTGCTGCGTCCGGCCTCGCCGCTCATCCAGCTGCTCACAAGATTCTTCAACCCGGGAACGCTCGGGGACCTGGTGCTCGGGCTCGCGATCCTCTCGGTCGCCGCGACCCGGCTGGAGCTGGACTGGTCGCCGTGGATGATCGCCTTTGTGGCCGCTGCCGCCGTGAGCGGCGGACTGGTCGAGGCAGGGCTGCAGATCGGGATCTCCGGGCTGGACTTCCGCATGGGTCCCACCACCCGGATCAAGGACACGATCGATCGCGTCCTCACAGATTTCGGCGCCTACCCGATGACGATCTTCGGCACCGTCGGGACCTGGATGCTGACCTTCCTGCTGCCGCTCGCCTTCATGGCCTATCTCCCGGCGACCGTGGTGCTGGGCCGCACCGAGGAGCTCGTCGTCCCCGAGATCCTCGCCCGGCTCTCCCCGTTCGTGGGCCCGGTGATGCTGGTGGCCGGGGTGCTGGTGTTCCGTCGGCTGTCACGCCACTACACCAGCCCCGGGCACTGAACGGGCCCCGTCGGCGCGCTGCGCGACGGGGCCCGGAGAAGCGAGTCGCTTCAGGCGACGGGCGCGAGCGCCTTCTCCTCGAGGGTCGCGAGACCGCTCGCGAGAGCGGCGGCCTTCGCCTCGGTGACGAAGAGCTCGCCCTCGACGGAGAGGTCATCACGGAAGCCCAGGCCGATGGAGCCCACGACGTCCGCGCCCACGCGGGTCATGAGGGTCTCGAGCAGCGGCAGCACCTCGCCCGCGTCGCCCCAGCCGTAGCCGACGAGGACCACGGGGAGGTCCTTCCACTCGGCGAAGAGGTAGTCGATGGCGTTCTTCAGCGCACCCGGGTAGGAGCCGTTGTACTGCGGGGTGAGGATCACCAGGGCGTCGAGCGCAGCGACGCGGTCGGCCCACGCCTGACCGTGAGCGGTGGTCTTCTCGGCACCGGACTTGGGGCTGGCCGGCTCGTCGAACGCGGGCAGCGCGATCTGCGCGAGATCGAGGTGCTCGATCTCGAAGCGATCGCCGGCGAGGGACTCGACCCACTGGGAGACGGGGGAGGCCACGCGACCGGGGCGGGCGGAGGAGGTGAGAATTCCGAGAGTCGTCATAGTTTCAACAACATCTCACAGTCGGCCGGTGATTCCGCGAACTGTGGCGACATGTGTCACGCCGTAGACTCGATGCCATGACCTCCGCGCCGTCCGAGCCCTCCGTCGCCCCCGCCGTCGATCCCGACTGCGTGTTCTGCCGGATCGTCGCGGGCGAGATCCCCTCGGACCGCGTCCACGAGGACGAGCGGGTGATCGCCTTCCGGGACCTGCATCCGCAGGCGCCGCTCCATGTCCTCGTCGTCCCGCGCGCGCACTCGCGGGACGTGCGCGAGCTCGCCGCGGCCCCGGAGCTGCTCGCCCATGTCGTCGAGGTCGCCGGCTCCGTGGCCGCCGAGCACGCGCGAGGCGACTTCCGCCTGGTGTTCAACACCGGGGAGAGTGCCGGTCAGACCGTCTTCCATGTCCATGCCCACGTCCTGGCGGGAGAGCTCGCCGAAGGAGAACTGTGACCTCTGACGTCACCCCGGCCCCCGGCCGCGCCCCCGCGGTGCTCGAGCGCCGTCTCGCCATTCCCGACCACCTGAGCCCCTTCCAGGTGCTCGGGGAGAACGACCAGGCCCTCGCGGCTCTCGAGGACGCAGTCCCGGACACCGACGTGCACGTGCGCGGTCACCAGGTGACCCTGCGCGGCACCGAGGATGCGCTGCGTCGCAGCGAGCACATCGTGCGCAGCCTCATCGAGCTCGCGGGCACCGGCCAGGCCGTCACGGCCGAGGCGGTCCAGCGCGCCGCGAACCTCTACGGGGACGAGCGTGCGGAGGGCCGCCGTCTCGAGGAGGTGCTCTCCCGCACGATCCTCTCCAGCCGCGGCCGGACCATCCGCCCCAAGACCCTCGGGCAGCAGAAGTACATCGAGGCGATCGAGTCCTCGACCGTCACCTTCGGGATCGGCCCCGCGGGAACCGGCAAGACGTACCTCGCGGTCGCGATGGCGGTGCAGCAGCTGCTCAGCAAGCAGATCAACCGCATCATCCTGACGCGGCCCGCCGTCGAGGCGGGGGAGCGGCTGGGCTTCCTGCCCGGAACCCTCAACGAGAAGATCGACCCGTACCTGCGCCCGCTCTACGACGCGCTGCACGACATGCTCGACCCCGATTCGATCCCGCGACTGATGGGGGCGGGGACCATCGAGGTCGCCCCGCTCGCCTACATGCGCGGGCGCACCCTCAACGACGCCTTCATCATCCTCGACGAGGCGCAGAACACGACGCCCGAGCAGATGAAGATGTTCCTCACCCGGCTCGGCTTCAACTCGACCATGGTGGTCACCGGCGACGTCACCCAGGTGGACCTCCCAGGCGGGCAGAAGAGCGGTCTGCGGGTGGTCGAGCAGGTCCTCGGCGGCATCGACGACATCTCCTTCTGCCGCCTGTCCTCCCGCGACGTGGTCCGCCACCGGCTGGTGAGCGACATCGTGGAGGCCTACGGACGCTGGGAGGTCCGCCCCGGCGGGAACCGCGACTACCGGCGGCGCGAGGGGTCGGGGAGCTGAGATGACCATCGAGATCCGCAACGAGACCACCGCCGTCGTCGACGAGCGGGAGTTCGTGGAGCTGGCCCGCTTCGTGTTCGAGCGGCTGCACCTGCACCCGGCGACGGAGATGTCGATCCTCTTCGTCGACGAGGAGGCGATGGAACGCCTGCACGTGCAGTGGCTGGACCTGCCCGGTCCGACCGACGTGATGAGCTTCCCGATGGACGAGCTGACGCCCGGCAGCGCGGAGCAGCCGTCCCCCGAGGGACTGCTGGGCGACGTGGTTCTCTGTCCGAGCGTCGCGGCGAAGCAGGCGGCGGAGGCCGGTCACAGCACCGAGGAGGAGCTGCTCCTGCTCACCGTGCACTCGATCCTGCACCTGCTCGGTTACGACCACATGGAGGCCGAGGAGCGGAAGGTCATGTTCGACCTGCAGCGCACCCTCCTGCTGACCTTCCTGGCCTCGAAGGAGAGCTCCTGAGCGGCATGCCCGGGCAGGGGGCGGTCCGATGACTGCGGCCGTGGCCCTGCTGATCCTCATCCCTCTCGCGGCGGCAGCCCTGGTGCTGGCGGCGGTGCTCACCGCGGTCGACGCCGCGCACCTGTCGGTCTCCCGCAGCGCCCTCGAGAGGGACAGCGCCGAACTGCCCGAGGCGGTGCGTGCCCGGGTGCTGGGCCAGCACACGGACTCGGCCCGCACCCTCGCCGCGGTGAGCCTCGGCCGCACCCTCGCCGAGGCGGTCGGCCTGATCGCCATCACCGCCGCGTCCTTCCTCGGACTGAGTGCGGCGGGGGTCGAGGGCTGGGTCCTGCCCGCGCTCCTGGCCCTCGCGATCTCCGCGCTCCTGCTGCTGATCATCGCGGCGGCCTCCCCGCGCACCATCGGCCGCCGGCGCGCCGAGTCGGTGCTCCTGTCCACCCACCGGCTGGTGCAGATCGTGCGCGGCGTGCTGTGGTTCCCCGCGGGGTTGCTGGTCAGCGTCGGCGCCGGGGTCGCGGCGCGCCCCCACGGGGGCGAGGGACCCGAGGACCCGGCGCGCACCGCCCGACGCGGCGTGGACCGGGCCCTCGAGGACGAGCACGTGGGGGACGGCGAACGGGACATGATCCAGGGCGTCTTCGAGCTGCGCGGCACGATGGTGCGCGAGCTGATGGTCCCCCGGCCCGACATGATCACCGTCGCCGCGACGGCCACGGCGACGGAGGCGATGCGGCTGTTCGTCCGCTCCGGCTTCTCCCGCATCCCCGTGATCGGCGAGGACGTCGACGACCTCCGCGGCATGCTCTACGTCAAGGACGTGATGCGGGCGGTGCACGCCCCGTGGGACCCGCGGCCCGACCGCCCGGTCACGGAGATCATGCGCCGCGCCCGCTTCGTGCCGGAGTTCGTGCCGGCCGACGAGGTGCTGCGGCAGATGCAGACCAGCCGGGTGCACATCGTCGTGCTGGTGGACGAGTACGGGGGCGTCTCCGGCATCGTCACCATCGAGGACGTCCTCGAGGAGATCGTGGGCGAGATCGCCGACGAGCACGACCCCGTCGCCCCCGAGGTCGAGGATCTCGGCGACGGCCGCTTCCGCGTCCCCACCCGTGCGTCCCTCGACGAGCTCGGCGAGCTGTTCGGACTCGACCTCGACGACGCCGACATCGACAGCGTCGGCGGACTGCTCGGCAAGGTCACGGGGCGCGTGCCGATCGTGGGCACCCGTGCCGTCGTCTTCGGCCTGGCCCTCGAGGGGGAGCGGACCGCCGGTCGGCGCAAGCGCCTCTCGACCGTCATCGCCCGCCGCGCCGAGGAGGACGAGGTCGCGCCGTCGGCCGCCTCCCCGGCCGAGCCGCCCGCCGCCGAGACCGACCCGCAGACCCCCTCGTCCGAGCTCGCCGTGAGCCGCGACGAGCGCCCCGACCCCCACCCGCACCCCGCCGCCGCGGGGGATGCCGCACGCCAGGAGAGCCCCCATGAGCGATGACCACGAGCCCACCGACCCGACCGACGCCGTCTCCCACGACGAGCAGGCACCCGCCGGGGAGACGACCGCTCCGCACCGGGCGGGCTTCGTGGCGCTCGTCGGCCGGCCCAACGTCGGCAAGTCCACTCTGACCAATGCGCTGGTGGGGGAGAAGGTCGCGATCACCAGCTCGAAGCCGCAGACGACGCGGCGGGCGATCCGCGGGATCGTCACCTCCGAGGCCGCCCAGATCATCCTCGTCGACACCCCCGGGGTGCATCGCCCCCGCACCCTCCTCGGCGAGCGGCTGAACGACCTGGTCCGCGAGACCCTCGGCGAGGTCGACGTGGTCGGCTTCTGCCTCCCCGCGGACCAGAAGATCGGCCCCGGCGACCGCTTCATCGCCCAGGACCTGGTGGAGATGCGCCAGGGCCGCCGCGGGCCGCGGGTCATCGCGATCGTCACCAAGATCGACCTGGTGGGCCGGGACCAGCTCGCCGAGCACCTGATGACCGTCGACCAGCTGATGGGCTTCGACGAGATCGTGCCGATCTCCGCGGTGAAGGGCGAGCAGATCGACGTGCTGCTCGAGGTGATCGCCGCGCAGCTGCCGGAAGGGCCGCAGCTGTACCCCGACGACCAGCTCACCGAGGAGTCGCGCGATGACCGCATCTCCGAGCTGATCCGCGAGGCGGCGCTCGAGGGCGTGCGCGAGGAGCTGCCCCATTCCATCGCCGTGGTCGTCGAGGAGGTCGTCGAGGTCGATCCCGACGGCGACCAGTTCACCCCGGTCGAGCCGGGCACCGGTCGCCTCGTGGTGCGCGCGACCCTGTTCGTGGAACGGGACAGCCAGAAGGGGATCATCATCGGCCGCGCCGGATCCCGGCTCAAGGACGTCGGCTCCCGGGCCCGCGCTGAGATCAACGCACTGCTGGGCCGCAAAGTGCACCTGGACCTACGGGTCAAGGTCGCCAAGGAGTGGCAGCGCGACCCCAAGCAGCTGGGTCGCCTGGGGTTCTGACGTGCGACGGCGGAGCGGCCGGCGAGGGCGGCGGCCCTGCGGCGGGGAGGCCGCCGGGGCCGCATCGCGGGGTGGATCTCGCGCTCCGGATCCTCGGCGCGGTCGTGCTGGTCGGCGGTGGGGTGCTGTGGATCCGGATGATCGCGGCGGTGGTGGGATCGCGCGTCGATCCGGGGAGCGACCCTCACGGCTACGGCCTGATCCTCGGCACGATCTCCGGGATCCCGCTCGGCCTGGCCGCCGCGGTCTGAGCGGGCCTGCTGGCCCGCGCGGCCGACGGTCCGTCGTGCTGGCCGCGGCGTTCGGGGTGTGGTTCCTGGTCACGGCGGTGCTGGTGGTGCTGATCCTGACCATGCCCCGGTCGCAGCCGCCGGGCGGCATCTTGCCATCGCCGTCGCTGTCGTCGTCACTGTCGCTGTGGCCGTCGCAGACACTGTCGGCATCGTCGTCGGCGCCGGCGCTGGTCGTGACGGACGGGGCCGCGACCGCGCCCCGCGCAGCGCCGTTCGCATCGTGACCCGACCGGAGCCGACCCGTCGACGGTGCTACCGTGACCGCCATGCGTGGATCGCTGCTCCTGCTTAGCCGCCGCGACGGGACCTGAACGCCGGGACCCCGCCGCGGCTGATGTTGTGTCCGGCGACCGGTACCCCAGCGAGAAGGACCTCCCGTGAACTCCACCCCCAGCACCACCGCGCCGAGCATCGCCGCCACGGCCGATCCCGCCATCCCCGTCGTCGGCCCCTCCGGCGGCTCCCCGCAGCAGCCTTCCGGCATGCCGACCCACAAGTACCTGCCCTTCCACGAGCAGATCCGCGTGGACCTCCCGGACCGGACCTGGCCCGACAACCGCATCACCCGTGCCCCGCGCTGGTGCGCCGTCGACCTGCGGGACGGCAACCAGGCCCTCATCGACCCGATGAACTCCGAGCGCAAGCTGCGCATGTTCGAGCTGCTCGTGCAGATGGGCTACAAGGAGATCGAGGTCGGCTTCCCCGCCGCCTCGAAGACCGACTTCGACTTCGTGCGCACCCTCATCGACGAGGACCGCATCCCCGAGGACGTCTCGATCCAGGTCCTCACCCAGGCCCGTGAGCACCTCATCGAGCGCACCTACGAGGCGATCGCCGGGGCGAAGCAGGCCGTCGTCCACCTCTACAACTCGACCTCGATCGTGCAGCGGGACGTGGTCTTCCGCGCCGACGAGGACGGCATCCTCGACATCGCCGTGCAGGGCGCCCTGCTGTGCAAGAAGTACGAGGAGACCGTCCCCGACACCGAGATCACCTACGAGTACTCCCCGGAGTCCTACACCGGCACCGAGCTCGAGTACGCGCTGCGGGTCTGCAACGCCGTCATCGAGGTCATCAAGCCCACGCCCGAGCGCAAGATGATCATCAACCTCCCGGCGACCGTCGAGATGGCGACCCCCAACGTCTACGCCGACTCGATCGAGTGGATGCACCGGAACCTCGACCGCCGCGACTCGCTCGTGCTGTCCCTGCACCCCCACAACGATCGCGGCACCGGCGTCGCCGCCGCCGAGCTCGGCTACCAGGCCGGCGCCGACCGCATCGAGGGCTGCCTCTTCGGCAACGGCGAGCGCACCGGCAACGTGGACCTGGTGACCCTGGGCCTGAACCTGTTCAGCCAGGGCATCGACCCGCAGATCGACTTCTCGGACCTCGACGAGGTGCGCCGCACCGTCGAGCACTGCAACCAGATGCCCGTCCCCGAGCGCAGCCCGTACGGCGGTGACCTCGTGTTCACCGCCTTCTCCGGCTCCCACCAGGACGCCATCAAGAAGGGCCTCGAGCGCATGCAGTCCGATGCCGACGCCGCCGGCAAGGACGTCGAGGACATCGTCTGGCGGGTCCCGTACCTGCCCGTGGACCCGAAGGACCTCGGTCGCTCCTACGAGGCCGTGATCCGGGTGAACTCCCAGTCCGGCAAGGGCGGCATGGCGTACCTGCTGCGCACCGAGCACGGCCTGGACCTGCCTCGCCGCCTGCAGATCGAGTTCTCCGGCATCGTCCAGCGCAAGACCGACTCCGAGGGCGGGGAGGTCAGCCCCGAGCAGCTCTGGGACGCCTTCACCGACGAGTACCTCCCCTCGCCCGACGCCGGACGACGATGGGGCCGCTTCGGCTTCCGCGCGGTGCACCAGGAGTCCACCGGGGACGGCGCCGACCGCATCACCGTCACCCTCGTCGTCGACGGCGAGGAGCATCAGGTGACCGGTATCGGCAACGGCCCGCTGGACGGCTTCGTCAAGGCTCTCGCCGAGCGCAAGATCGACGTGCGCATCCTCGACTACGCCGAGCACGCCCTCACCGAGGGCGACGACTCGCTCGCCGCCTCGTACATCGAGTGCGAGATCGGCGACCGGATCTTCTGGGGCGTCGGCATCGACGGGTCCATCACCCGCGCCTCCCTCGAGGCGATCATCTCGGCCCTCAACCGCGAGCAGCGCGCTGGCGCCTGAGCCTCGCCGGTCCGGGGCGGACCGGGAACACCGCGGTCCGTCCCGGAGGCCCTCAGGTCTCGCCGTGCAGGTCGTCCTCGGTGAGCACCGGGATCTCGCTCGTGACCGTCGCGTGGGTGGGCGTGGGCAGGTCCCAGCCCGGTGGCTCGTCGACCGGCGGGGCGGTGTCGGGCTGAGCCGCACGGCCCGTCACCGTCACGCCGGCGCTCGCAGCGACCACGAGGAGCGCCGCGGCGAGACGCAGCGGCGTCGCCTGCTGACCGAGCAGGAGCAGACCGGCCGCGAGGGCGATGACCGGTTCGAGGCTGAGCAGGATCCCGAACACGTGACGGGGCAGGCGGCGCAGCGCCGCGAGCTCCAGGGTGTAGGGCAGGACCGAGGCGAGCACCGCGGTGCCGACCGCGAGCGCGAGCAGGCGCAGGTCGAGCAGGCCGGTGAGCGCCCCGGGTGCGCCGAGCGGCAGCACCGTGAGCGCGCCGATCGCGAGGCCGAGCGCGAGGCCGTCCTGCCCGGGCACGGTCTGCCCGACCTTCGCGCTGGTCAGCACGTACAGCCCCCAGAAGACGGCGGCGACCAGCGCGAAGAGCACCCCGATCGGATCGAGGTCCGCGGCACCGAGCAGGGACTCGAGGCCGAACAGGCCCACTCCACCGACGGCGAGCAGCACCCACAGGTAGTCCATCCGCCGCGTCGACAGCGCGGCGGCGACCACGAGCGGTCCGAGGAATTCGATCGCCACGGCGGTGCCCAGCGGGATCCGCTCGATCGCCGCGTAGAAGCTGCCGTTCATCGCCCCGATCACCACGCCGAAGGCGAGGATCGACCGCCACTGCGAACGGTTCAGCCGCAGGGGGCGGGGCCGCACGATCACGAGCAGCACGATCGCGGCGAGGCCCAGGCGCAGTGCGGTGGTGCCGAAGGAGCCGATCGCGGGGAACAGCTGGGTCGCGAGCGCGGCGCCGAACTGCAGCGAGAAGCAGGAGCCGAGGATGAACAGCACCGGCGTGAGCGGCAGCCCGCGCGGGGCGCCGAGGGCGCTCGGCGCCGGGGCGGACGCGGTGGGGGAGGAGGTCACCGGACCACTTTGCCCCCACCGGTCCACTCAGGTCCAGCGACTGTTCCCAACGTGTACCGTGAAGCAGATCCGAACGATCGACGGAGGTGCCCGTGCTCAATCTCCATCGCCTGTTCCTGCTGCGGGAGCTGAGCAGATTGGAGACCATGTCCGCGATCGCGCGCGAGCACTCGCTGTCCCCGTCGGCCGTCTCCCAGCAGCTCTCCCAACTGGAGCGGGAGGCGAAGGTCACCCTGTTCGAGCAGTCCGGCCGACGCGTGTCCCTCACCGACGCGGGGGTCCGTCTCGCCCGTCGGGCCGAGGAGCTGCTCGGGCTCGTGGAGACGGCCGAGGCGGAGCTCGTCTCCGCCCAGGGCGAGGCCGGGGGAGTGCTCCGCATCGCCTCCTTCCAGACCCCGCTGATCGTGCTCGCCCCCGTGGCCGTGAGCGTGCTCGAGCAGCGTCATCCCCGGATGCGCATCGAGATCGCCCAGCGCGAGGTCGAGGCGGCCTACGAGGGTCTGCTCGCCCACCGCTTCGACGTGATCCTGGGCGAGGACTATCCCGGCGGTCAGCAGGTGGTGCGCCGCGGGACCGACCGCGAGGAGCTGCTGCGCGACCCCCTGCTCCTGGTGCTGCCCGATCATGGCCCGGCCTCCGAGGTGCGCCGCCTCGCCGACCTCGCCGAGATGCCCTGGGCCCTCGACCCGGAGGGCACCCGCACCGGGGCGTGGGAGCGCACCTACCTCCGAGCGGCCGGCGTAGAGCCGTGGGTCCGCTTCGACACCCCCGACCCGCTGCTGCAGGTGCACCTGGTGCGCTCCGGGCACGCCGTCGCCTTCGTGCCCGGACTGATCGCCGCGGAGCACCTCGGGGGCACGCGGGTGCTGCGCCTGCCCGGTGACCCCCACCGCGGGCTGTACACCGCCGCCCGCGCGGGCGCCCGGGAGCATCCGTCGCTGCTCGCGTTCCGGGCGGCGCTGCTCGAGGCGGCGGAGGCCCTCGGCGAACTGCCCGGCCTCGACGAGCTTCCCGCGTGATGCCTGGAGACGCCGGACTCAGCTGATCCGGCTCCGCAGCTCGGGGACGCCCTCCCCCGCGAGCTCGTCGAGGGCTCCGGGCCGCCCGGCCATCGCCATCACGAGGCTGAGCAGCGGGCCGCGGACCGACGGACCCTCCCCGGAGGTGAAGGATGCGTCGTCGGCCTCCAGGTACAGGCCCCGCACCGCCGTGCGGCTGTTCACCGCGAAGTCCTTGATCGCGAAGTACCGGGCGACCTCGAGCACCGCCGTCGGATCGGGCTCGAGCGCGATGCCGAGGGGACGAGCGATGTCCTGGCCATGGACGATCACCTCGCCGAGCCAGGCGGGATGGTCTCGTGTCGGCGCGATGGTGAGATCCACCGCGTCGTGGAACCGGCGTCGGGTCTCCTCCGGGGTGCTGCCGAGGTTCTCGGCGAGGCGACGGGCGTTGTGCGTGTCGGGGTCGAAGCCGGCGAGGACCATGCTCCGCAACCATCCCCAGCGCCCTGTGTGCGCCCCCGCCGTGAGGTGCGCGGTGACCTGCTCGACCGTCCAGACGGTGCAGAGCGATCCGCTGCGCCACTGCGGTGCGGTGAGGGTGTCCAGGAGCGTTGCGAGGCGGGCGCGCTCGGCATGGATCAGGGTCCAGTGCTGCGTGGCGGAGAGGGTCATGTCGGGTGCTCAGCCGACGGGCGGGAAGGACGCCTTCGCGGCCTTCGCGATGCGGTTCAGCTGGCGCCGATCGGAGATCGCGCCGAGCACGGCGCCGAGGCCCGGGATGGCCTTCCCGAAGAGTCGCGCCGAGCGCAGCCCGAACCGCTTCAGCAGGCGACTCCCGATGGCGGACACGATCTCGGACTGCGGACTGGCCGGTAGGCGGGAGGCGACGGTGCGGGCGGCGGCGCCGGTGATCGGCCCGAGGCCGATGGACCGCAGCACCTCCCCGGACTCCTCGCCGACGAGGGCGGCCAGCACCCGGATCCGGATCTCCGGGTCCGCGAGGTCATGGCCGCGGACCGCCGCGATCGCGCCGACCATCCGGGTGGACTGGATGTAGAACTCGAGGACGTTGGTGGGCAGCAGCAGGGGCAGGGTCACCACACCGCCGAGGCCGGTGAGGAAGCCTCCGGCGGTCACGCCCCGCCGGTGGGAGCGGATGATCCGGCGCACCGCGAGCTCGGGCCGACGCCGGGCGCGGCCCCGCTGGGCGCGGCGCGCCACCTCGGCCGCCGAGGAGTAGGTGAGCTTCCCGTCCAGGCCGATGTCGCGGACGGTGTCGACCATCCGGTCGATCGCCCCACCGGAGCCCGAGCGGTCGGAGGCACTGCCGCGCCGCGCCTCGTGCATCGCATCGCGGGCCATGGACGTCGCCGAGTCGTCGCGGCGCAGCGTCGAGAAGATCCCCATCGCAGTTCCTTCCGTGGGTCGGGTGTCGTGGACCGACGCTACCGCGTCACAGGGCGCGGCACGGCGCGGCCCGCCTGCGGGCGTCGGTCGGCCCCACGGCGTAGATTCGGGCTCACCATGCAGAACAAGCTGTATCGAGACGATGCGATCGTCCTGCGCACGCATCCGCTGGGCGAGGCCGATCGCATCATCACGCTGCTCACGCGGCGGCACGGGAAGGTCCGCGCCGTCGCCAAGGGGGTCCGCCGCACCGGGAGCCGCTTCGGTGCGCGCCTGGAGCCGTTCACCCTCGTGGACCTGCAGCTGCATGCGGGGAAGAACCTCCACACCGTCACGCAGGCCGTGACCCTCGAGGCCTTCGCCGGTCCGATCACTGCGGACTACGACCGCTACACCGCCGCGAGCGCGATGCTCGAGACCACCGACCGGCTCACCGACGAGACCGTCGACCCCAGCCAGCGGGGATTCCTGATGCTGGTCGGGGCGCTGCGCTCGATGGGGGAGGGGCGGATCCCGCCGCCGCTCGTGCTCGACGCCTTCCTCCTGCGCACCCTCGCCCTGTCCGGCTGGGCCCCGGAACTGCGGGTCTGCGCGACCTGCGGGGCCCCGGGCCCGCACCACGCGCTCGACGTCCGTGCCGGCGGCCTCGTCTGCACCCCGTGCCGTCGACCCGGAGCGGTCGCGGTGCGCCAGGCCGCCGTCGAGCACCTGATCTTCCTGCTCGCCGGGGACTGGGAGAATGTCCTGGCCGCCGAGCCGACGATCCAGCAGGAGGCCGGCCGGCTCATCGCCGACACCATCACCTGGCACCTCGAGCGCTCCGTCCGCTCGCTCCACTACGTCGACCGCTGACGCCGAGCCCGACCCGGCCGCGGTGCACACCATCCGCCCCGCCCGCCGACCGACCCGAAGGATCCCGATGCCCGCCGCACCCGCCTCCGGCCCCCTCGAGCCCTTCGAGCACCCCAGCGGTGCCCGCCCGCCCCGACTGCCCGCCCCGACCATCCCCGCGCATGTCGCGGTGGTCATGGACGGCAACGGCCGCTGGGCGAACCGGCAGGGCCTGCCCCGCACGGCCGGGCACGAGGCGGGGGAGGCGGCGCTGCTGGACGTCGTCGCGGGGGCGCTCCAGATCGGCGTGACCCACCTGAGCGCCTACGCCTTCTCCACCGAGAACTGGAAGCGCTCCCCGGACGAGGTGCGCTTCCTCATGGGCTTCTCCCGCTCCGTGCTGCGCCGGCAGCGGGACACGCTGAACTCCTGGGGCGTGCGGATCGTGTGGATCGGGCGCGAGCAGCGCCTCTGGGGCAGCGTCATCAAGGAGCTGAAGGAGGCGGAGGAGCTCACCCGCGGGAACACCCGCATGACGCTCTACATGTGCGTGAACTACGGCGGCCGGGCCGAGATCGTCGACGCCGTGCGGGAGATCGCCGAGGAGGCACGGGCCGGGCGGCTCAAGGCCTCCGGCATCACCGAGCGCACCCTCGCCCGTCACCTCATCGACCCCGACATGCCCGATGTCGACCTGTTCCTGCGCACCAGCGGCGAGCAGCGCACCTCGAACTTCCTGCTGTGGCAGTCCGCCTATGCGGAGATGGTCTTCGTGCCCGAGCTGTGGCCGGACGTCGACCGCCGCGTGCTGTGGCGGGCGATCACCGACTACGCCCGGCGCGACCGCCGCTACGGCGGGGCCGTCGACGTGCCGGAGGCGTCGCCGACACTCTGAGCGCCGAGGTTCGGCGGGGCGGTCTCCGGGCGGTCAGGCGCGGTCGCCGGCCTCGGCCTCGACGGCCGACTCCGTGACCGTCTCCCTGGCCGACTCCGTCGGGGCCGTCGTCGGGGGGACGGGAGCGATCAGGCCCCCGGTCCGCCGTCGGTGCCACAGCAGCAGGGCGACGAGCAGCACCAGCAGGGCCAGCACGGCCACCGCCGCCCAGGGCGAGCGCAGGAACAGCTCGACCCAGCCGGCGAACACCACCAAGCCCACTGTGGCGTAAATGAGCGCCCAGGCCAGACCGCCGATCGCGAGAGCCGGAAGATAGCGACGCGGCGGCATCCCGGTCAGTCCGGCCGCGGCGTTGGCGGCGGTCTGGAAGCCGACGGTGAGGAAGCTCAGCGCCACCACCGGGGCACCCCAGCGGTTCACGATCCCGGTCGCCCGCACGACGCGCTCGGAGGAGAGGAAGGAGGCGACCCTGCCACGATCGGCGGCGCGCCGCGCCCCGCGGCCGAGCAGGTACGTGCCGCCGGCGCGGATCCAGATCACGACGTACAGGAACCCGACCGCGGGCAGCAGCGGCAGCGACTGCACCCAGTCCATCATGCGTGGGGGCCTCCGTCGGCGGTCCCGCTCTCCTCGGGTGCCTGCGACCCGTCTGCCGTCGCGGTGCCGGCGTGCTCGGTGCACAGCCCGAAGACCTCGAGGGTGTGGTCGAGGTCCGTGAAACCGTGCTCGCGGGCGATCGCGCCCATCGCGGCCTCGAGGGAGGGGTCGGTGATCTCGACGGTCTTCCCGCACTCGCGGCACACCAGGTGGTGGTGGTGCCCGGAGTCCTCGCACTGGCGGTACAGCGACTCGCCGTCGGCGGCGACCAGCACGTCGAGCCGGCCCGCCGTCGAGAGCGCCTGCAGCGTCCGGTAGACGGTGGCGAGGCCGACGGACTCGCCGTCGGTACGCATCTGCTCGTGGATCTGCTGGGCGCTGCGGAAGTCGTCCTGCTGCGAGAGCGTCTCGAGGATCGCGGCGCGCTGGCGAGTGTTCCGTTGCATGGATCGATTGTGCGCCATCGGGCCCGGGACCTCCATTCTTGGTGATCTGACCGACGCCCGCGATGCGTCAGGTCGTTGCGCGGGTCTCCTGGTCAGCGGGCACCTGCTCGAGGTCCGGCAGGCGCGGTCCGCGACCGGGGATGATCGCCCTCGTGCTGAGTGCGAGGATGTACACGCCGATCGTCAGCAGCACGATGACCCCGCCCGGCGGCAGGTCGACGTACACCGTGAGCAGCAGCCCGCCGAGGGCGCAGATCACGGCGATGACCATCGCGGTGCGCATGGTGCGGGCGAAGCCGACCACCAGCTGCTGGGCGGCGGCGACGGGGACGATCATCAGCGCCGAGACCATCAGTGCGCCGACGATCCGCATCGAGAGGGTGACGGTCAGCGCCGCCATCAGGGCGATCAGCACGTTCACCAGCCGCACCGGCAGGCCGGAGGCGCGGGCGAACTCCTCGTCGCCCGTGACCGCGGAGAGCAGGCCCGAGAGGCCCACGCCGATGCCGAGCACGACGACGGCGAGGACCACGGCGATCACGGCGTCGGGGGCGGTGACGGTGGAGAGCGATCCGAAAAGGTAGCCCATGAGGTTCTGGGAGGTGCCGCCGGCGAGCTGGATGATCACCACGCCCCCCGCGATGCCGCCGTAGAACAGGATCGCGAGCGCGACGTCCCGGCTGGTGTGCCCGATCTCGCGGACGTACTCGATCGCGACCGCGCCGAGCACGGAGGCGATCAGGGCGCCGGGGATGGCGAGGAGATCCGCGGGGGAGGCGGCGGTCCAGGCGCCGACCAGCCAGCCGACGGCGACGCCCGTGAGCGCGACGTGGCCGAGGCCGTCGCCGAGCAGGGACAGCCGCTTCTGCACCAGGTAGGTGCCGACGACGGGGGCGGTCAGACCGATGAGCACCGCGATGATCAGCGGGTAGCGCAGCAGGTCCGAGGTGAGGATGTCGAGGGGGGAGATCATGCCGGGTGGATCTCCTGTCCGAGGCAGTCGGCGTGGGCGTCGGGGATCGCGGGGTGGTCGTGGCTCGAGTCGACAGGCAGCTGGGCGGTCTCGGCGCCGTCGTGGATGACGCGGCCGTGGTCGAGGACGATCACCCGATCGAGGTCGTCAGCGAGCGGGCCGGTCTCGTGCAGGACGACGAGCAGGGTCGTGCCCTGGGCGGCGAGCTCGCGGAACAGCCCCGCGATGAGCTCCTGGGTAGGGAGGTCCACGCCCGCGAAGGGTTCGTCGAGCACGAGCAGTCGCGGGGAGCGCACCAGGGCGCGGGCGATCATCACCCGGCGGCGCTGGCCGCCGGACATGCGGGTGATCGGCCGATCCGCGAGGTGCGGCAGGCCGACGGCCTCCAGGGCGCGCATCACCCGTGGGTCGCGGTTGCGGGCGGTCCAGCGGCGAGCCCCGAGCAGGCCGGTCGCGACGGTCTCGCGGGCGGTCGAGGGGATCGATCCCGACTCGGCGGAGTCCTGTGGGACGTAACCGATCGCGTCGTGCGCGCGGCCGTCCCGCACGGGCCGGCCGAACAGGCGTGCCCGGCCGGACTCGAGGGGGAGCACGCCGACGATCGCGCGGAGCAGCGTCGACTTGCCGGAGCCGTTGGCGCCGAGCAGTGCCACCCGCTCCCCGGAACGGATCGAGAGGGAGACGTCCTCGAGCACGCGCTGTCCCCCGCGCACGACGGTCGCGTCCTCGACCTCGAGGACGGGGGCGTCGGCCGGGGCGGCCGGCGGGGTGGTGTCGGTCGCTGAGATGTCCGCCGGGGAGCCGGCGCTCACTGCCAGCTCTCCACGAGCTTCCGGGCGTTCTCGCGCATGACCTGAGGATAGTCGGCGTCCTCGGAGAGCTGCGTCTCGAGGTTGTCGAGCTCCTCGCTGGTGATCCCCACGTTCTCCGCGAGGGTCTGGGCGACCTTGGGGGAGGCGGTCGTCTCGAAGAAGACGGTCGTGACGCCCTCGGCGTCGATCACCTTCTCCAGCTCGAGCAGCCGCTGCGGGGAGGGCTCGGTCTCGGGGTCGATGCCGGAGATGCCCACCTGGTGCAGGTCGTAACGAGCGGCGAGATAGGAGTAGGCGGCATGGCTGGTGATGAAGGTCCGGGTCCCCGCGACGGCGCCGAAAGACTCGGCCAGCTCCGCGTCGAGGGCCTCGAGCTCGGTGCGCAGGGCGGCGGCCCGCTCCGTGTAACCGTCAGCGCCCTCCGCGTCGAGCTCGCCGAGCCGCTCGGCGAGGGCATCGCCGATCTGGGCGATGCGCAGCGGGTCGTGCCACAGGTGCGGGTCGGTGCCGCCGTGGTCGTGCCCCTCGTGATCCTCCTCGGTCGACTCCCCGCCGGCATCGGAGGCGGTGTCGTCGGCGTGCTCCGCGTCGTCTGCGTGCTCGGCGTGCTCCTCGGCGCTCTCGCCCTCGTGCTCGGCCTCGGTGTCGCCGAGCTCGGTGACGAGCAGCTCGACGACCTGGGAGATGTCCAGCACGTTGTCGCCGGGCCCGCTCGCGATCGCGTCGTCGATCGCGGTCTGGTAACCGGGAATCTGCAGCACGAGCGCCGCCTCCTGCACCTGCATCACCTGGCGCACGGACAGCTCGAGCCCGTGGGCGTCGGCCCCCGGCGTGGCGAAGTCCACGGAGGTGACGCGATCGCCACCGATCCGCTCGACCAGGAAACGCAGCGGGTAGTTCGAGGTCACGACCACGGGGGTGCCGTCCCCGGACTCCCCGCCTCCGCCGCAGGCGGCGAGGGTCAGCGCGCCCCCGCCGAGGACGGCGAGGGAGAGCAGGGAGCGGCGGGAGAGCGCAGGCACGAAGGACATGACAATCATTCTCACCATCGGTCGGGGTCGCGGGCAAGTCGGCGGGGCCGCGGGTGCGCACCGTCACAGCACGGCCCTGGCTATGCTGGTCTGGTTCGAATCCACCCCGTCACCAGGAGTCTCCCCGTGGCCAAGGCCCCCGCCAGCACGCTGGACAACGTCATCGCCCTCGCCAAGAAGCGAGGCTTCGTGTTCCCGGCCGGTGAGATCTACGGCGGCACCCGCTCCGCCTGGGACTACGGTCCGCTCGGCGTCGAGCTCAAGGAGAACATCAAGAAGCAGTGGTGGCAGACCTTCGTGCGCTCCCGCGGCGACATGGTGGGCCTGGACTCCTCGATCATCCTGCCCAAGCGCGTGTGGGAGGCCTCGGGCCACGTCGCGACCTTCACCGACCCGCTGGTCGAGTGCCGGAGCTGCCACAACCGCTTCCGGGAGGACCATCTGCTCGAGGCCTTCGCCGAGAAGAAGGGCCGTGCGCCCGAGGGCGGCCTCGCCGAGGTCCCCTGCCCGAACTGCGGCACCCGCGGCGAGTACACCGACCCGCAGCAGTTCTCGGGCCTGGTCAAGACCTACCTCGGTCCGGTCGACAGCGAGGCCGGACTGCACTTCCTGCGCCCTGAGACCGCGCAGGGCATCTTCGTGAACTTCCTCAACGTGGTCACCGCCTCCCGCCAGAAGCCCCCCTTCGGCATCGGCCAGGTCGGCAAGGCGTTCCGCAACGAGATCACCCCCGGAAACTTCATCTTCCGCACGCGCGAGTTCGAGCAGATGGAGATCGAGTTCTTCACCCCGCCGGCCGAGGCCGACGCGCACTTCGCGGCCTGGGTCGAGGACTGCTGGAACTGGTTCGTGGACCTCGGGATCGACCCCGACAACATGCGCCGCTTCGACGTCCCCGAGGACGAGCGCGCCCACTACTCGGCGGGCACCATCGATCTCGAGTACCGCTTCGGCTTCCAGGGCAGCGAGTGGGGCGAGCTGATGGGCATCGCTAACCGCACCGACTTCGACCTGAGCAGCCACACCGAGGGCTCGGGCACGAAGATGCAGTACTTCGACCAGGCCGCCAACGAGCGTTACACGCCGTACGTCATCGAGCCCAGCTTCGGCCTGACCCGCTCGATGATGGCCTTCCTGGTCGACGCCTATCGCGAGGACGAGGCCCCCAACGCCAAGGGCGGGGTCGACACCCGCACGGTGCTCGCCCTCGACCCGCGCCTCGCGCCGGTCAAGGCCGCGGTGCTGCCGCTGTCCAAGAGCGAGGACCTGGTGCCCCGCGCGGAGGAGCTCGCCGCCCGTCTGCGAGCTCGTTGGAACGTCGAGACCGACGTGACCCAGGCGATCGGTCGCCGCTACCGCCGCCAGGACGAGATCGGCACCCCGTTCTGCATCACGGTCGACTTCGAGACCGCCGAGGACCAGGCCGTCACGATCCGCGAGCGCGACACCATGCAGCAGGAGCGCGTGGCGCTGGACCAGGTCGAGTCCTACCTCGCGGAGCGCCTCGTCGGCGCCTGAGGCCGGCCCGCTCGCGAGGCTCGGGTGGCGTCGACGTGGCACAGTGCTCCCATGAGTGACGCTCCGGGCCTCGCGCTGTCCGCCGCCTACCACGAGGAGGTGGTGGCGCCCCTGCTCGAGCGGTCGATGCCCGGCGTTCCGTACGCCGCGGCGCGACTGGGATCCGGCTCGGACGTGCTGGGCTTCGACGACGCGCAGTCCCGCGATCACGACTGGGGGCTGCGGCTCACCCTGCTCGTCGAGGACGGTGCGGCCTCCGAGGTCGACGCCCTGCTCGAGCGGGAACTGCCTGCGACCTGGCGCGATCGTCCGGTGCGCTTCGCGACCACCTGGGACCCGGTCGTGCGCCAGCGCGCCGAGGTCTCAGGTGCGGCGGACTTCGCCGCCTCGCGCACGGGGATCCTTCCGCAGCGGCTCGCTGGCCCCGAGCCCGTCGGCCTGACGGACTGGCTGCAGCTGACCGGGCAGGCGGCCCTCGAGGTCACCGCGGGACCGGTCTTCCACGACGGCACCGGGGCGATCTCGCGGATCCGCGAGCGGCTCGCCGGGTATCCGGAGGACGTGCGGCGCTATGCGATAGGCGCCGACTGGACCCGCATCGGCCAGGAGTTGCCGGACGTGGGGCGGGCGGGCCTGCGCGGGGACGAGGACGGGTCCGCGGTGATCGCCGCCCGTCATGTCCGCACCCTGCTCCATCTGGCGCATCTGCTGCATCGGCGCTGGGCGCCCTACGGCAAGTGGCTCGCCCGCTCCGCCGCCGCGCTGCCGGGAGGCGACGCGCTGCGCAGCACGGCGCTCGAGACGCTTTGCGCTCCCGACTGGCGCACCCGTCAGCGGGCGCTCAGCGCGGCGATCGAGCTGCTCGCCGCGGTGCAGGGCCGAGTCGGCCTGCCCACCCTCGACCCCGCAACCGAGCCGTTCTTCGACCGCCCCCACACCGGCCTGCGCGGGCTCCCGGAGCAGCTCGCGGAGACCATCACCGATCCCACCGTCCGCGCGCTCCGGCCGGGGATCGGCACCGCCGAGCAGATCAGCGACCACGTCAGCGTGCTCGTGGACGCGGAGCTGCGGCGTCGCCTCGTCGGCGGCTGAGCAGGCGGGACCCGGGGGGCGGGTGCCCGCGCACGCGTGGCGCGCCGGACTGCTCCGCTCTGAGCGGCTCCGCACAGAGCTGATCAGCTCCCGACGGAGAACGCCCCAGCCGGGCGGTGCGCGGCGGAGGCTGATGGCATGACCACAGCATCTCTCGCCCAACCATCGGCCGATCCGCAGTCGGCGTCGGCCGCATCGGACTCGTCAGCCTCATCCCTGACCACCGCCCACCTCCTGCACCAGCGGGTGCTCCTGCTGGACCGGGAGCTCGACCAGGAGAACGGCGCCGCCCTGAGCGCCCGGCTCCTGCTCCTCGCCGCGGAGGACCCGAGCTCCGACATCACCCTGCTCATCAACTCGCCGGGCGGCCTGGTCCCGGCCATGCTCGCGATCGGCGACCTGGTGGATCTCGTGCCCTGCGACGTGCGCACCGTCGCGCTCGGCATGGCCTACAGCGCCGGGCAGTTCCTGCTCACCCAGGGCACCCCCGGGAAGCGGTACGTGCTGCCGCACGGCCAGGTGCTCATGCATCAGGGCTCGGCCGGCTTCGGCGGGAGCGCCGCGGACATCGAGCTGCAGGCCGAGGACCTGCGCCGGAGCCGCGACCTGCTGATCCGTCTGACCGCGGAGCGCACCGGGCAGAGCGAGGAGACGATCGCCCGCGACTCCGAGCGCGACCGGATCTGGGATGCCGAGGGCGCGGTCGCCTACGGATTCGCCGATCACGTGGTCTCTGACGTCCGCGAGATCCTGCCGTTCGGTCTGCCCGGCGCGGGCAGCCGCCCGGCAGGGATCGGCGGTGCACGATGAGCGGCTACACGATCCCGTCGGTGATCGAGCGCACCCGTACCGGGGCCGAGCGCAGCGCCGACGTCTTCTCCCGACTGCTCAGCGACCGCATCGTCTACATCGGCACGCCGATAGACGACGGCGTCGCGAACACCGTGATCGCCCAGATCCTGCACCTCGAGAACGATGCCGCCGACGCTCCGATCCACCTCTACCTCAACTCCTCCGGCGGCGACGTCCAGGCCGTCCTCGCCCTCTACGACACGCTCAGCTACGTGCGCAGCCGCATCGCGGTGACCTGCATCGGCCAGGTCGTGGCGGCGCCAGTGCTGCTCCTGGCCGCGGGGACACCGGGATTGCGCTGGGTGCTGCCGCACACGCGGGTGGTGCTCCATCCGCTGGAGGCGCAGGGCCGCGGCGCGGTGCCGGACCTGATCCTCGCGACCGAGGAGGTGCAGCGGCTGCGGGGGAGCCTCGAGTCGCTGATCGCCGAGCACTCGGGACAGACGTCGGAACGGGTCCGGCAGGACCTCGAGCGCGAACGGGTCCTCGATGCCGCGGCGACGGTCGCCTACGGGCTGGCCGACGAGGTGCTGCTCAGGCGGCCGCGAGCAACCTGACCCCTGGACCCTCCGTCCGCATCCCGGCGGGATGCGTGCCGGGGTGCCCGGGGGCGAGCGTCGAGGCGCGCGGCGTCGAGCGGAGCCCGAGCACCGGGGCACCGACGAGGGCGCCGTCGGCTACTCGCAGCAGGAGCAGCGGCAGGTCGATCCCGAGGGCGCCGAGGATCGCCGCAAGCAGCTCCGAGGACGGATCCTTCCGCCCCCGCTCGACGTCGGAGAGGTGCTGCATGGACAGCCCGGCCGCCGCGGCGACCTCGGCGAGGGTGCGGCGCTGACGATGCCGTTCGGCGCGCAGCTCCGCCCCCATCAGCTCCCGCAGCAGCGGGTCGAGGTGCCGGTCCATGCCGGGAGACTACGTCGGCGGAAAGCCGGGGGAGCGTCGCTCCGCTCTCGGCGGAAGACCGTCCGGTAGGCCGCTGCCCGCGCGCCGCGAGCGCCGACCGGTCCCGGTCACAGGATCGCGGCCAGCAGATGCGGGGCGACCAGCGTGCCGAAGGCCCGCAGCACCCGGCGCTGGTCCTCCGCCGGAGCGCCGACGGGCAGCACCAGCGCGATCTCGTCGGCCGCGTGCACCACCGGATCCGCGAGCAGCGCCTGGGCGACGGCGAGGGGCTCGTCCACCACCACCCGGCTGAACACCGCCGCGTGCCCGCCGATCTCCGGGGCCCTGTGCTCCGCCAGGACGGCGGGCGACGCGGCGCGCTCCCGAGGCAGCAGGGAGACGAAGCGTTCGAGCTCCTCCTCCGTCTCCACGGGCACCATCTGCCGCGAGACCATCACGTGGCCCTCGCCGTGACCGGCCGCGCGGGACGCCTCCCGATAGGCCTCGAGCGCCTCGAGCTGCAGCACCTCGAAGGAGCGGCCCGACCCGTCGTCGGGCGCCATGGTCGCGAGCTGCAGCCCGAGGCCCGCCCGTCCGGCCATCGCGGCCCGCTCGGGGCTCGCCGCGCCATAGGCGAGACGGCGACGCAGCCCGAGGACCTGCGGCTGGATGCGCAGCGGCGTGCCGGGGTCGACCCCCTCGATATGGGCGTCGGCGCCCGCGACGATCTCCCCGTCCACGAAGGAGAGCAGGTCGTGGAGCACCCGGTCGACGTGGTCGGCGCGGTCGACGGCGAGAGCGCCGAAGGCGCGCGCGTAGATCGCGTCGTGCGCCGAATAGCCGGAGCCGAGCCCCGCCCGGAGCCGACCGTTAAGGAGCAGATCGGCGGTGGCGAGGTCCTCGGCGAGGCGGCCCGCGTTCTCGAAGCGCAGCGGGATCACGGCGGTGCCGAGCTCGATGCGGCGCGCATGCTGTCCAAGAGCCGCGAGCACGAGGAGCGGGGAGGGCGAGGCATCCTGCAGGTGGCGCACACGCAGGTAGGCGACGTCGAGGCCCAGCTCCTCGGCGAGCAGGATCAGGTCGCGCCCGTCGTCGAGCTGCGCGCTGTCGATCTGCGCGAGGACGCCCAACTTCGGGGGATCTCGGAGCTCGGTCGCGGTCATGGCGGGACTCCCTTCGCACGGTCGGCGCCGACCGGGAGGGGACGGCTCCGTACTCCATTGTCCACCGGCACGGGGGCACCCGACGGGACCGAGGCCCCGGATCGTCCCTCCCCAGCGCCGGCTGATGCACATCACCACCCTCGATCCTCCCGCAGCGGCGCGCGGGGTGGGAGAATCCCAGGACGATGACCACGCTGACCGACGCCCTGCCCGACGCTCCTGCCGCGACCTCCGCCGAGGCCGCCCCCGGCCCGGAGCGCACTCGGCGACCCCTGCGGATCGGTCGTCTCACCGTCGACACCCCGGTGATGCTCGCGCCGATGGCGGGCGTGACCAACATGGCCTTCCGCGTGCTCTGCCGCGAGTTCGGCGCCCTCCACAGCGCGGACGACGGCGGCCTCTTCCCGACTGAGATGGTCACCACCCGCGCCCTGCTCGAGGACCATCGGGAGTCCTGGCGCCTGCTGCGCATGGCGGACCGCGAACGGCCCCGCTCGGTGCAGCTGTACGGCGTGGACCCGGCGGTCGTCGGCCGCTCGATCGAGATCATCCTCGAACGCGACGGCGCCGACCACATCGACCTCAACTTCGGCTGCCCGGTCCCCAAGGTGACCAAGCGCGGCGGGGGCGGGGTGCTGCCCTGGAAGGACGAGCTGTTCACCCGCATCCTGCGCGCGGCGGTCGACGCCGCCGGCGACGTGCCGGTCACCGTGAAGACCCGCAAGGGCGTGGACGACGCCCACCTCACCTACCGCGATGCGGGCCTGATCGCGCAGGAGGTCGGCGCCGCCGCCATCACCCTCCACGGCCGCACCGTCAAGGAGCAGTACTCAGGCACCGCGGACTGGACCGCGATCGCGGACCTCAAGGAGACGGTGACCGACATCCCGGTGCTCGGCAACGGCGACGTCTGGTCCGCGGAGGACGCCCTGCGGATGGTCGACGAGACGGGGGCCGACGGGGTCGTCGTCGGCCGCGGCTGTCAGGGCCGCCCGTGGCTCTTCGGTGATCTCGCTGCCGGGTTCGCGGGCAGCGCTGAGCGGGTCCGGCCCGGCCTCGGCGAGGTCGCGCGGATCGTGCGCCGCCACGCCGAGCTGCTCGTCGAGTTCTATGAGGACGAGGGCCGCGGTGTGCGCGACCTGCGCAAGCACGTCGCCTGGTACTTCAAGGGATATCCGGTGGGCGGGGAGATGCGCCGGCAGCTGACGGCGATGGACTCCCTCGCCGATCTCGACGCGAAGCTCGCCGAGCTGGATCTCGACGCCCCCTATCCGGGTGCCCCGGTCGAGGGGCCGCGCGACCGCGCGGGCCACGGGCGGAACGCGACGGTGCCCGAGGGGTGGATGGACTCCCGGGAGCTGTCGGACGAGCACCGTGCCCGCCTCCACGAGGCCGAGCTCGACATCTCGGGGGGCTGAGCCGATGAGCGTGGACCTGACCGCGTCGGCCGCCGTCGACGCACCGACCCCGCCGCCCGGCTACACCCCCGCGGATCTCGAGCGCTGGGCGCCCGAGTCGCCGAAGTCGCAGGCCCGCACGCCGTTCCAGCGCGATCGGGCCCGGGTGCTGCACTCCTCGGCGCTGCGCCGGCTCGGGGCGAAGACGCAGGTGCTCGGTGCCGGGTCCAACGACTTCTCCCGCACCCGCCTCACGCATTCCCTCGAGGTCGCGCAGGTGGGCCGGGACATCGGTGCGGAGCTCGGCTGCGACCCCGACGTCGTGGACGCCGCCTGTCTCTCCCATGACCTCGGCCACCCGCCCTTCGGACACCACGGCGAGAAGGTGCTCGACGCCCTCGCCGCGGACTTCGGCGGCTTCGAGGGCAACGCGCAGACCCTCCGCCTGCTCACCCGGCTCGAGCCCAAGGTCATCGGGGAGGACCGTCCCTACGGTCTGAACCTCACCCGGGCCGGGGTCGACGCGGCGATCAAGTACCCGTGGACCCGCGGGCAAGGCCCGGACCCCGCCTCCCCGAAGTTCGGCGCCTATGCCGACGACCTCGACGTCTACGAGTGGGCGCGGGTCGGGGCGGTGCCGGGCCGGAAGTGCTTCGAGGCGCAGGTGATGGACCTCGCCGACGACGTCGCCTATTCCGTGCACGACGTCGAGGACGCCGTGACCGGCGGGACCCTCGACCTGCGCGCCCTGCACGACCCGATGGAGCGGGCCGCCGCGCTGTACGTGGTCCAGGACTGGTACATGCCGGGCGAGTCCCTCGACGCCCTCGACGAGGCGCTCGGCCGGCTCGAGGCCGAGCCCTACTGGATGCTCGACTTCTCCGGCACGATGCGCTCGGCCGCCGCGCTCAAGGACATGGCCAGCCAGCTGATCGGCCGCTTCACCCGGTCGGCGATCGCGGCGACCCGTGCCGAGCACGGCACCGCCCCGCTGTCCCGGTACCGCGGAGACGTGATCGTGCCCGAGGAGACCCATCTCGAGATCGCGGTGCTCAAGGGCCTCGCGGCCGCCTACGTCATGGCCTCCGCCTCGCAGCAGCCGGTCTACGAGGCGCAGGAGGAGATCCTCCGCGACCTCTACGCGCAGCTGTGGAACACCGGGACGACGCATCTCAGCCCCCTGTTCGCCGAGCTGTGGGAGGCGGCGGAGGACGACGACGCCCGCCGCCGGGTGATCGTCGACCAGATCGCCTCCTACACCGACGTCACGGCGCGGCGCCTCCACGAGGCGCTCTTCGACCGGGAGGTCACCCACGTCACCGCCGCGGACACCCCGTTGCCCGGCCTCGGCGCGGAGCTCTGAGCGGGTGGGGCAGGGTCTGATCCGTCGCAGCGACGTCGAGCTGGTGCGCGAGCGCGCCCGCCTCGACGAGGTCGTGGGGGAGCACGTCACGCTGCGCACCGCGGGGATCGGCTCGATGAAGGGCCTGTGCCCCTTCCACGACGAGAAGACCCCGTCCTTCAACGTGCGCCCGCAGCTCGGCCACTGGCACTGCTTCGGCTGCGGCGAGGGCGGGGACGTCATCTCCTTCGTGCAGAAGATCAGCCATCTCAGCTTCGTCGAGGCGGTCGAGATGCTGGCCGGCCGCTACGGCGTCCAGCTGCACTACGAGGAGGGCGACGGCAAGGGCGGGGACCGGCCCGACTTCGGCACGCGCCGTCGCTTGATGGACGCCCACGCGATCGCCGAGGAGTTCTACCGCGAGCAGCTCGCCACGCCCGCCGCGGAGGTCGGTCGCCGCTTCCTCGCCGAGCGCGGCTTCGACCGGGACGCCGCGGAACGCTTCGGCGTCGGCTTCGCCCCCGAGGGCTGGGACGCCATCACCTCCCACCTGCGCGGCCGCGGATTCACCGAGGCGGAGCTGACCGCGAGCGGCATCGTCTCGCAGGGCCAGCGCGGGGTCTACGACCGGTTCCGCGGGCGCCTGATCTGGCCGATCCGCGACATCACCGGGCACACCATCGGCTTCGGGGCCCGGCGGCTGCTGGAGTCGGATCAGGGGCCGAAGTACCTCAACACCCCCGAGACCGCGATCTACCACAAGTCCACCGTGCTCTACGGCCTGGACCTGGCGCGCAAGGACATCTCTGCGCAGCGCCAGGTGGTCGTCGTCGAGGGCTACACCGACGTGATGGCCGCGCATCTCGCCGGAGTGCCGACGGCGGTCGCCTCCTGCGGCACCGCCTTCGGCGCGGAGCACGTGAAGGTGGTCCGCCGGGTCATGGGCGACACCAACGCGTCCTCCGGGTTGCGGCTGAACACCGACGGTCGCGGGCTCGCCGGCGAGGTCGTGTTCACCTTCGACGGCGATGCGGCGGGGCAGAAGGCGGCGCTGCGCGCCTTCGAGGAGGACCAGCGTTTCGTCGCGCAGACCTACGTGGCAGTCGAGCCGCACGGCATGGATCCCTGCGAGCTGCGGATGGAGCGCGGCGACCAGGCGGTCGTCGACCTCATCGCCGCCCGCAAGCCGCTGTTCGAGTTCGCGATCCGCTCGGCGATCGCCCAGGTCGACCTGGACACCGTCGAGGGCCAGGTGGCGGCGCTGCGCATGGCGGCGCCGGTCGTGGCGCGGATCCGAGACCGGGCGATGCGGCCCGAGTACGCGCGTCGCCTCGCGGGATGGCTCGGCATGGACGAGCGCACGGTGCTGCGCGCGGTCCACGACGCGGCGCGCGGCGAGGGGCGCGGTGCCGGGGCGCCGACGGCGGCCGACGGGCGCGGGGGAGAGGCGCACGAGGGCGCGGGACGCGAAGGGCAGGCGGCGGCCGACGGGGCGGAGCGGGTGCTGCCGAGCGCGCGGCTCGCCGACGTGGTCAGTCCCCGCGACCCGGTGGGCCAGGTGGAGACCCAGGCTCTCGCCGTGATGCTGCAGTACCCGACGCTGCTGGACGCCCAGCGGGTCGAGGCGCTGCCCGATGACGCCTTCCACGTCCCGGCGCTGCAGGGTGTGTGGGACGTGATGCTCGCGGCCGGCACCCTCCCCGAGGCGGTCGGCGGTTCGCTGCATCCGGCGCGCTACCTCGAGCAGGTCCTCGAGATCGCGGGGGAGACGATCCGTCCGCTGATCGTGGAGATCGCCAACCTGGACCTGCCGGCGCGCGACGAGGCGGGTCTGCAGCGGCTGTCGACCTCGCTGCTGGACCGGCTCAGCGAGCTGTCGATCACCCGCGAGTACACGGTGCTCAAGCAGCGCCTGCAGCGCACCGATCCCTCCGATGCCGAGCGCTACCAGGAGATCCTCTCGCGACTCGCCCAGGTGCAGGGGCGCCGACGGGCGCTGCGCGCGGCGGAGGACTGAGCGGCGATTCCTGCGTACTCGTCGCATACCGGGAGGGCGTCGCACGCCGCGGGGACGCCCTTGGTCAGGTAGCCCAGGCGGGGCTTGAACCCGCGACCGACGGATTATGAGTCCGCTGCTCTGACCGGCTGAGCTACTGGGCCGTGGCCCGTTCGGGGCCGGTCAGAATCTACCACCCCTGGTCCATGTGACCTGCCGTGATGCGCGGCCGTCGCGAGGTGCACCACGCCCCGGAATCGCCGGCGGGGGAGGAGGGGATCAGTCCACGCGCCGTGTCGCGGCGGCACCGCCGGCGCGGGTGTCGCCGCCGGCGAGCTCGACCTCCTCGCGCACCACGCGGATCGTCGGCCGCTCCCCGGCCCGGGACGCCTCCATCCACGCCTCGAACACCGCGCCGCCCGGCGCGGCGGCGCTGCGACGGAGCAGCGGCTCGGGGCCGACGGGCCAGTCGATCGCCCGTCCGCGCGGAACGGGCGCCGCGGCCTCGCGGCCGTGGGCGATTACCTCCCGGAAGGCTTCACCGGCCGGCTTGAGGTGGCCCTGGGCGTCGAACAGTCCCAGGGTGTGCTCGAGCGGCGGGATGTCCGCGAGGTCCGCGGACACGTCGTGCGAGCACCACCAGGTCACGCCCCACAGCTGGGGGACGTCCAGGGCGTTGCCGATGGTCTCGGTGACGAACCAGGGGACGTCCGCCTCGTCGAGCACGTTCCGCGGCGCGCCCACCTCCTGCAGCCACAGCGGACGCTCCGGCACAGGGGAGAAGCCGCGGGCGAGCTCGAGGTAGTACTCCCCGCGATGCGCCGTCTCGTAGGAGCGGCCGCCGTAGCGCTGGCCGGTCCCGTCGAAGATCCACGAGTGCACCACGGTCGCGTCGCCGAGCGTCGCCGACTGCTCGGGCGTGAAGGAGTGGTCGTCGAGGAACCAGGCGGCGTCGTAGTTCGCGACCGAGTGCAGCCCCTCCGGCAGCGACTCCCGGGCGGCGCCGAGCATCGTGGCGGTCCACTGCGCGGCCTGCTCGACACTCAACGGATCGGGATCGGGGTGGTTCGAGGCGGAGAACTGGTTCATCTCGTTGCCGACGCTCAGGCCGATCAGGTTCGGTGCCCCGGCGAGCTCGGCGCCGAGCGCCCGCACCAGATCCGCTGTGGAGGCGACCACTGCCGGATCGGTGAACATGTTGCGCCGGTGCCAGGAGGTCAGCCAGCTGGGGACGAAGTCGAAGCTCGAGAGGTGCCCCTGCAGCGGATCGACCACGACGTCCAGCCCGACCTGCGCCGCGAGGTCGACGACCGTGCGCACGTCCTCGAGCGCGCGGCGCCGGATCAGGGTCCGGTTGGGCTGGAGCAGCGTCCACAGCGGGAAGATCCGCACGTGGTCCGCGCCGAGGGAGGCGAGCGCGGCGAGATCCTCGGCGATCTCCCGGGGCTCCAGATCGAGCCAGGCGTGGAACCAGCCGCGGCGAGGGGTGTAGTTGACGCCGAAGCGCGGCGGGACGGCGGAGGAGGGGGAAGACACCCTCGTCATTCCGACTGATCGGGTGGAGGGCGCTCCGAGACGGGCGTGCCGATCCCGCAGGTGAGGCGTGACCGAACCGCTGGGTCACTCCACGGGTCGGACCGCTGCACGGGAGGCTTCCCGGCGACTACTATAGCGCTCAAGCAGAAGACTGGCCGAGTGCTCTCCTCCTGTCTCCACGACCTCGGGAGGAACGTCATGAGCACCCCCAGCACCTCCAGCAGTCCCGCCCGGCGAGGCAGCGGCCGCGGCCAGCGCGTCACCATCGCGGACATCGCCGCCCGCGCCGGCGTGACCTCCGCAGCGGTCTCCCTCGCGGTGAACGGCCGCCCTGGCGTCTCCGACGCGACCCGCGCCCGCATCCTGGAGATCGCCCGCGAGCTGGACTGGGAGCCGTCCCCGTCGGCCCGCGCGCTGGCCGGCGCACCGGTGCTCTCGGTCGGGATGGTGCTCGCCCGCCCGGCCGAGGTGCTGGGCGACGAGGCCTTCTTCGGGGCGTTCTCCGCCGGGCTCCAGGAGGTGCTGAGCTCCCGGGACTACTCCCTGCAGATGAAGATCGTCGAGTCCGCCGAGGCCGAGATCGACACCTATCGCCGCTGGTTCGCGCAGCGTCGTGTCGACGGGATCGTGATGGTCGACCTGCAGCTCGAGGACCCGCGCATCCCCGCGCTCGAGGAGCTGGGGCGTCCGGCCCTCGTGATCGGCGGACCAGGCCATCACGGCACCCTCCCGTCGGTGTACGTCGACGACGCCCTCGCGACCCGCCTCCTCGTCGAGCACCTCGCCGATCTCGGCCACACCCGCATCGCCCGCGTCGCCGGCACCCGGGGCTACCACCACACCGCCCAGCGCGACGAGTCCTTCCTCGCCGTCTGTGCCGAGCGGGGCGCGACGGGGACCCTCCACGAGGCGGACTTCGGGGCGCTCGGCGCCGCGCGCTGCGTCGCGGAGCTGGTCGCCGGCGAACAGCCGCCGACGGCGATCATCCTCGACAGCGACGAGATGGCCCTCGCCGGCGCGCACGTCCTCCAGGAGAGCGGTGTCGACATCCCCGGCCAGGTCGCGATCGCCAGCTACGAGGACTCGCCGCTCGCGCGGATGCATCGGCCGCCGCTGACCGCGATCGGTCGCTCGGCCGTCGAGTACGGCCGACGTGCCGCCCATCGCATCCTCGAGCTCATCGAGGAGGACCGCGGGGCACGTCGCGGCGAGGGAGCGGCCGACGGGCGGGACGCCGCCGAGGACGCGCGCCCCGAGCTCCGGGCGATCGAGCCCGAGCTGATCATCCGCGCCTCGAGCGACCCCCGGGCCGCGACCGATCCGCTGCTGCTCGCCGTCGACGGGGACCTCGACCGGACCGTCGGCGGATCGTCCGCCACCCAGGGTTAGATGCGTCATAGTGCCCGGTGGGCGCGGGGAACCGGCGTGCGCGCACCCCGGGGATCCTGCTAAAGTCGCTGAGGTCGATCCCGCATAGCTCAACGGCAGAGCACTCGACTGTTAATCGAACGGTTGTTGGTTCGAATCCAACTGCGGGAGCCCACGCAGGAAGAGCCCCGGAGAGATCCGGGGCTCTTCCCATGTCAGCACCTGCCGCACCCGGCGGCGACCGCCGCACGTCGGCGGCCGCGCCCGACCCTGGAGGACCGCCATGCCCACCGTCCCCGATGACACCTTCGACCTGCCCGAGGACTTCGGCCCCGGCAGCGTCTGGGCGGACCGCACCGGAGCGCGCACCCTCGTGGGCCGCAACCAGCGGGGCGTCGAGATCCGCATCGGCCACGGCGAGGGCGAGATCAACCCCGGCGAGCTGCTCAAGCTGGCCCTGATCGGCTGCGCCGGGATGTCCAGCGACGTGAACCTCGCCCGCCGCCTCGGGGAGGACTTCCCGATGCGCCTGTGGGCCCACGGCACCTCCGATCCTGCCGACAACCGGTACCACCGCGTCGAGGAGCAGGTGCAGCTTCCGCTCGAGGACTTCTCGCCCGAGCAGATCGCGACCGTGGTGAAGGTGTTCTCGCGGGCCGTGGCCGCCGGCTGCACGGTCGAGCGGAGCGTCGTCCCCGGCCTCGAGGTCGCCCACCGCGTGTTGGGCGCCGAGACCGACCAGGCCGACGCCGAGATCGACCAGGCGGACACCGAGACCGGCTCCGAGGTCGGTCCGACCGGCGCCGACGCCCGCGCCGAGGGCGAGGGGGGCCAGGGATGAGCGTCCGTCCCATCCGCCTCGTCGGCGATCCTGTGCTGCGCACCCCCTGCGACCCGATCCGCTCGGTCACCGATGCCACTCGCCGTCTGGTCCGGGACCTCGAGGACACCGTGGACGACGAGGCGCGCGCGGGCGTCGCCGCGAACCAGATCGGCGTCAGCCTGCGCGCCTTCTCCTGGCACCTGCCCACCCACACCCAGCGGGTCGGCCACATCCTCAACCCCGTCATCGTCGAGCTCTCCGACGAGCTGCAGCACGACGACGAGGGCTGCCTCTCCGTGCCGGGACTGTTCTTCCCCCGCACCCGCTCCGCTTTCGCGCGCTGCGTCGGCACCGACGTGGACGGCGCCGAGATCGAGCTGGCCGGTGAGGGCATCATCGCCCGCCTCATCCAGCACGAAGTCGCGCATCTCGACGGGGAGCTCTACATCGACGGCCTCGAGCGCTCCGTGAAGAAGAAGGCGTTGCGCCAGATCAGGGAGACCCTCTAAGCTCGGACCCGTTCGACCTGGAGCCTCGTTCTCCTGCCGCACCCTCGGGGGCGGCGAACCCCGGCAGTTCCGATACGTGGGGAAGACGCATCGGAGACCGGAAGGAACGAGATGACTCAGGGCGTTCTGTATGTGCACTCCGCGCCGCGAGCCCTCGCACCGCACATCGACTGGGCAGCGAGCGGAGTCCTTGGTGTGCCCTCCCGCTTCCGCTGGGAGGAGCAGCCCGTCGGCCGCGGCCTGCTGCGGGCCGAGATGACCTGGCGCGGCCGCGAGACGACCGGCGCCCAGCTCGTCAGCGCCCTGCGAGGTATGCACGAGGTGCGCTTCGAGGTCACCCAGGAGGCCACCGCCACGAGCGACGGCGCCCGCTGGTCCTGCACCCCGGAGCTCGGTATCCACCACGCGGCGACCGATCGTGCCGGCAACATCGTCCTCACCGAGGATCACGTGCGTGGCTGTCTGGAGCGGGCGGGCGATGACCCGCTGGCCCTCAAGCGCGAGCTGGGCGTCGCCCTCGGCGAGCCGTGGGACGAGGATCTCGAGATCTACCGCCACGCCGGCGAGGGCGTGCCCATGCGCTGGCTGCACCGCGTCAGCTGAGCCGACGCCGGCGCAGGTCGGCTTTCTTTTGGACGACCCCTGGCTCCCCGCCGTGCGCACCTGGCTCCCCGCGGTATGCCGTCGTCGAGTGTTGCGTTTGGACCGCCCGGCGCGCCTGGTGACGGTCCAGATGCAGCCCCCGGGCGCGACGCGGCGCGGCGGTAGCGGGGATCGAAGCGCGGCGGGCGCGGAGATCGGGGCGCGGCGGGAGCGGGGATCGGGGTACGGCAGACTTGGCGAGGCCATAGCTCGAGGTGTGGCGAGTGCGGAGAAGGTCCGCGTTCGCCCACGCCCCTCCACAGCGCAGAGCGCCCGCCCCCGTAGAGGGGAGCGGACGCTCTGCGGCTGTCGGGCTCAGGCGCTCGTGACCACCACGGCCACGTCGTGGCCGCCGAAGCCGAAGGCGTTGTTCAGCACGGCGACGTCGCCCTGGGCCAGCTCGACCGGCGCGTTCTGCGCGATCGCCATCGGGGTCTCGGGATCGAGGTTCTCGATGTTGATCGTCGGCGGGGCGATGCGGTGGTGCGCCGCGAGGGTCGCGAAGAGCGTCTCGAGGGCCCCGGCGCCGCCCAGCAGGTGACCGGTCATCGACTTGGTCGAGGAGACCACGATCTGGTCGGTGACCCCGTCGAGCGCGGCGGAGACCGCGTTCAGCTCCGCGATGTCGCCGAGCGGGGTGGAGGTGCCGTGGGCGTTGACGTGCACGATGTCCGCGGCGGTGAGGCCCGCGTCCGCAACCGCCTCGCGCATGGCACGGGCCTGGCCCTCGAGCGACGGGGCGGAGATGTGGTACGCGTCGGACGCCATCCCGCGACCCGCGACGTAGCCGTAGATCCGGGCGCCGCGCGCCGCGGCGTGCTCCTCGCTCTCGAGCACGAGCATGGCTGCGCCCTCGCCGAGCACGAAGCCGTCGCGGTCCACGTCGTAGGGACGGGACGCGGTCGCCGGGTCGTCGGTCCGGGTGGAGAGGGCACGGATGTTCGCGAAGCCGGCGAGCGGCAGCGGGTGCACGCACGCCTCGGTGCCGCCGACGACGACCACGTCCGCACGGCCGGCGCGGATCATGTCGAAGCCCAGGGCGACGGCCTCCGCACCGGAGGCGCACGCGGACACGGGCGTGTGGGCGCCGGCCTTCGCGCCGAGGTCCATCTCGATGTGCGCGGCCGAGGAGTTGGCCATCAGCATCGGCACGGTGAAGGGGTTGACCCGTCGGGCGCCCTTCTCCCGCACCACGTCCCACTGGTCCAGGATCGTCCATACGCCGCCGATGCCGGTGCCGACCACCACGCCGAGGCGCTCACCGGGCACCTCGGGGGTGCCCGCGTCGGCCCAGGCCTCGCGGGCAGCGATCATTGCGTACTGGCCCGAGGGGTCGAGCTTCTTCGCCTCGGGGCGGGACAGGTGGTCGAAGGGGTCGATCTGCACCTCGCAGGCGAAGTTCACGGCGAGGCCGTACTTCTCCTGCCAGTCGTTGTCGAGGGTGCGGGCGGTGGAGGTCCCGGCGAGGGCCGCCTCCCAGGTCGAGGCCACGTCCCCGCCGAGCGGGTTGACGGTGCCGAGGCCGGTGATGGCGACACGGGTGCTTGCTGCGGACATTCAGACCTCCGGTGCGAAGTGCGGGAACGACGACGCCCGGGACGGAATGACCCGTCCCGGGCGTCGGGCGGGAGTCAGGACTGGGCGCCCGCGATGTACTTGACGGCGTCGCCGACGGTGGCGAGGTTCTTGACCTCTTCGTCGGGGATGCGCACGTCGAACTTCTCCTCGGCGTTGACCACGATGGTCATCATCGAGATCGAGTCGATGTCGAGGTCGTCGGTGAAGGACTTCTCGAGCTTGACGTCCTCCGTGGCGACACCCGTCTCCTCGTTGACGATCTCGGCGAGGCCCTCGAGGATCTCGTTCTCGGTGTGTGCCATGGGTTCTCCTTAGGTTTCCGGATGGTGTGGCGGGGACAGACTACCCGCGCGGGAGGCCGTCGCCCGGCAGGGGCCGCTAAGTGACCGGCGGGTCGTGATCGGGGCGACAGCGGACCTCGGCCCGGGACCGCCGGTGCGACGTCAGGGGAGGATCAGCACCTGCCCGGCGTAGGCGAGGCCTGCACCGAAGCCGAACTGGACGAGCACGTCGCCGCTCTTCGCGGCGCCCTCCTCGAGCAGGCGATGGGTGGCCAGCGGGATCGAGGCGGCCGAGGTGTTGCCGGTCTCGGCGATGTCGCGGCCGATCACGACCGACTCGGGCAGCTTCAGCTGCTTGGCGAGCTCGTCGATGATGCGCATGTTGGCCTGGTGCGGCACGAACACGTCGATGTCCTCGACCCCGAGGCCAGACAGTTCGAGCATCTCGCGGATCTTCTCGGCCGTGTGCCACACCGCCCAGCGGAACACGGTGCGGCCGTCCTGCTCGAGGGTGGGCCACTCGGCGGTCCCGTCGCGGAAGTCCACGAGGGAGCCGGTCATGCGGATCGTGTTCCAGTTGTCGCCGTCGGATCCCCATACGGTCGGACCGATCAGCGGCTCCTCGCTCGCGCCGACCACGGCCGCTCCCGCACCGTCGCCGAGCAGGAAGGAGATCGAACGGTCGGTGGGGGAGACTAAGTCGGAGAGCTTCTCCGCCCCGATGACCAGCACGTTCCGTGCGCTGCCGGAGCGGATCAGGGCGTCGGCCTGGCCGACGCCGTAGGCGAAACCGGCGCAGGCGGCGGAGATGTCGTAGGCGATGACGTCGGGGCGCCCCAGCTCGCCGGCCAGCAGGGTCGCGAGCGACGGCGTGGGATAGGGGAAGGAGATCGTCGAGACGATGATCGCGTCGAGGGTGTCGAGGGCGATGCCGGAGCGCTCGATCGCCTCACGCGCCGCCGTGAGGGAGAGGTCCTTGACGCCGACGTCGCGGGAGGCGCGGGTGCGGGTGACGATGCCGGTGCGCTGGCGGATCCACTCGTCGGAGGAGTCGATCGGGCCGACCAGGTCGTCGTTGGGGACGATCAGGTCGCCGCGGGCGGCGCCGTAGGCGAGCACCCGGGAGCCGGCGACGACGGGATGGGTCTTCAGGGTCGGGGCCATGCTCAGTCCTCCTGGTGCGCGCTGGAGCGGTCGTCGGAGTTCGAGGACGACAGTCCGTGCTCGGCGACGAAGGCCCGTGCGGCCTCGAGATCGTCGGGGGTGTTGAGGTTCATCAGAGCGACGCCCTTCAGCTCCCGCTTGGCGAGGCCGGTGAGCGTCCCGGCGGGGGCCACCTCGAGGATCCCGGTCACCTGCTTCTGCGCGAAGACCCCCATGCAGGACTCCCAGTCCACCGGAGCGGAGACCTGGTCGACGATCAGCTCGAGGTAGCGGGAGCCCGTGGTCACGATCTCGCCGCCCGCGTTGGACACCAGCGGGCACTGCGTCAGGGGGTCCGAGACCGTCAGGCCGGGGGCGAAGGCGGCGAGCTCCTCCCGGGCCCCGGCCATGAAGGCGGTGTGGAAGGCCCCCGCGACCTGCAGCGGGATGACGCGGGCACGAGCCGGAGGGTTCTCCCCGAGGGCCTGGATCTGCGCGGCGGTGCCCGCGGCGACCACCTGGGCGGCGGAGTTCAGGTTCGCCGGCGCCAGATCGTGCTCGCGGATCGCTGCGATGACCTCGTCGCGCACTCCGCCGACGACGGCGGCCATCGAGGTCGGCTCGGCCGCGGCGGCGGTCGCCATGGCCCGGGAGCGCACGGCGACCAGTCGCATCGCGTCCTCGGCCGTGAGAACACCGGAGAGGGCCGCGGCGGTCACCTCGCCCACGCTATGACCGGCGAGCAGATCCGCCTGCGCGCCGGCCGCGAAGCCGTCCCCTCCGGTGAGGCAGTCCGCGGCGGTCACACCCGCGGCGACCAGCAGCGGCTGGGCCACCGCGGTGTCGCGGATGGTCTCCGCATCGGACTCGGTGCCGTGGCGGATAAGGTCGACGCCCGCGGCCTCGGAGAGCCCGGAGAGGGACGCCTCGACGCCGGGCAGCT
Organism: Brachybacterium sp. B718/18; assembly: GCF_055454375.1. Lineage (NCBI taxonomy): Bacteria > Bacillati > Actinomycetota > Actinomycetes > Micrococcales > Dermabacteraceae > Brachybacterium > Brachybacterium sp. B718/18. The sequence continues at coordinate 455,098 of NZ_JBVDDO010000001.1, forward strand.
CGAGCCAGGGGGACAGGAAGCCGGGCTTCTGCGCCCCTTGGCCGGGGCAGACGATCGCGAGCACGGGAACCTCCAGGGGAGAGATCGAGGGCGGTCCGGTCGATGCCGAGCGGATCCGCTCAGGGGATGGAAGACGACACCGGGCCGCCCGTCCCGGAGGACGGGCGGCCCGGCGCGTGGATCAGGACTCGCCGCCGAACGACCCGGACTGGCCGGCGTTCACGTTCGTCAGGTCGTACTTGTCGATCGCCTGGCGTACCACCGACGGGTCGACCTTGCCCTCGCGGGCGAGCAGCTGCAGAGCCTTGACGACCATGGAGTGCGCGTCGATCTTCAGGTGGCGTCGGGCGGCCGGACGGGTGTCGGAGAAGCCCCAGCCGTCGGCGCCGAGGACGCCATAGGCGCCGGGGATCCACTCGCGGATCATGTCCGGGACCAGGAAGTCGTAGTCCGAGGTCGCGACGAACGGGCCGTCCACGCCCTGCAGACGCTGGCTGATCCACGGGGTGCGCGGATCCTCCGGGTTCAGCAGGTTGTGCTTCTCGGCCTCGAGGGCCTCCTTGCGCATCTCGGTCCACGAGGTCACCGACCACACGGTCGCGCGGACGCCCCAATCCTCCAGCAGCAGCTCGCGAGCGTGCTTCGCCCACGGGACACCCACGCCGGAGGCCAGCAGCTGCGCCTCCGGGCCGTCGCCCTCGGGCGCGCCCTCGAGCTGGTACATGCCCTTGAGCAGGCCCTCGACGTCCAGGCCCTCGGGCTCGGCCGGCTGCACAATCGGCTCGTTGTAGACCGTGATGTAGTAGAAGACCTCCTGCAGGCGGTCGTCCACGCCGTACATGCGCTGCAGGCCGTCACGGATGATGTGCCCCAGCTCGTAGCCGTACGCCGGGTCGTAGATGACTGTCCCCGGGTTGGTGTAGGCCAGGATCGGCGAGTGGCCGTCCATGTGCTGCAGACCCTCGCCGGCCAAGGTGGTCTTGCCGGCGGTCGCGCCGATCACGAAGCCCTTGGCCATCTGGTCGCCCGCGGCCCAGAAGAAGTCGCCGGTCCGCTGGAACCCGAACATCGAATAGAAGATGTAGAACGGGATCATCGGGTAGTCATGGGTGGCGTACGAGGTGCCTGCCGCGGTGAAGGCCGCGGTCGAGGAGATCTCGTTGATGCCCATGTGCTTGATCTGGCCGGAGGTGGACTCCTTGTAGGCCAGCAGCAGGTCGCGGTCCACCGACAGGTAGTTCTGCCCGTCGGGGTTGTAGATCTTCGCCGTCGGGAACAGCGAGTCCATGCCGAACGTGCGCGCCTCGTCGGGGACGATCGGCACCCAGCGCTTGCCGGACTCCTTGTCGCGCATGAGGTCCTTGAGCAGGCGGACCAGCGCCATGGTGGTGGCGATCTCCTGCTTGCCGGAGCCGCGACGGGCGACCTCGTAGGCCTTGTCGCCGGGCAGCTCGATCGGCTTGTGCTCGGTGCGCCGCGAGGGCACGGGGCCGCCGAGCTCGCTGCGCCGCGACTTCAGGTACTGCATGACCGGGGTGTCCTCGGCCGGGAGGTAGAGCGGCGCGTCGTAGACGCTGCCCGACTCGAGCTGCTCGTCGGTGATCGGGATGTGCAGCGTGTCGCGCAGGGCCTTGAGGTCCTCGAGGGTGAACTTCTTCATCTGGTGGGTCGCGTTGCGACCGGCGAAGTTCTTGCCCAGGCGGTAGCCCTTGATGGTGTGGACCAGGATGACGGTCGGCTGACCGGTGTGCTCGGAGGCGGCCTTGAAGGCGGCGTGGATCTTCCGCGTGTCGTGGCCGCCGCGGTTCAGCTTCCACCAGATGTCGTCATCGGACATGTCCTCGACGAGCGCCTTGGTGCGCGGGTCGCGGCCGAAGAAGTTGTCGCGGATGAACCCGCCGTTCTCGGCGCGATAGGTCTGGAAGTCGCCGTCCGGGGTGGAGTTCATCAGGTCGATGAGCGCGCCGTCGGAGGACGCCTCGAGCAGCGGGTCCCAACCCGAGCCCCAGATCACCTTGATGACGTTCCAGCCGGCGCCGCGGAACTGGCTCTCCAGCTCCTGGATGATCTTGCCGTTGCCGCGCACCGGGCCATCGAGGCGCTGCAGGTTGCAGTTGACCACGAAGGTGAGGTTGTCCAGATGCTCCTTCGCGGCGATGTGCAGCGCGCCGCGGGACTCGACCTCGTCCATCTCGCCGTCGCCGAGGAACGCCCAGGTGTGCTGCTGGGAGGTGTCCTTCAGGCCGCGGTTCTGGAGGTAGCGGTCGAAGGAGGCCTGCTCGATCGCGGCGACCGGACCAATGCCCATCGACACGGTCGGGAACTCCCAGAAGTCGTGCATCGCACGCGGGTGCGGGTACGAGGGCATGCCGTGCTCGGAGGAGAACTCCTGGCGGAAGCCGTCGAGATCCTCCTGGCCGAGGCGCCCCATCGCGAAGGCGCGGGCGTAGATGCCGGGGGAGGCGTGGCCCTGGAAGAACACGTGGTCGCCGCCGCCGGGGTGGTTGCGCCCGCGGAAGAAGTGGTTGAAGCCGACCTCGTACATGTTCGCGATGGACGCGTAGGAGGAGAGGTGACCGCCGACGGAGACGCCGGGGCGCTGGGCGCGGTGCACGAGCATCGCGGCGTTCCAGCGGTTGATGTCGCGCAGCTCGCGCTCGAGTTCCGTGTCACCGGGGTACTCGCCCTGCGCCGAGACCGGGATCGTGTTCACGTAGTCCGTGGTCAGCGAGTCGGGCAGCTCGAGGTCGTTCACGCGCGCATGCTGGATGAGGCTCTGGACGACCTCGGAGGCCCGCTCGGCACCACGCTGCTCGACGAGACCGTCGAAGGAGTCGAGCCATTCGCGGGTCTCCTCCGGATCCGGATCCGCGGCATGGCTGGGCAGGTTGATGCCGATGGGACGAGGGGTCTCGTGCGAAGTCACACTGTCCTTCTCTCTTCGGAGGCGCTGGACCGGCCAGGGGAGCGGGTGTCTGCAGTGGGCACGGCTCCGTCGGCCTCGGTCCGGCAAGCCTACCGTCGCCAGGGGTCCCGAGGTCCTTCACGATCCCTCCTCATCTGTGAGACTCGGGACACCCGGACGGATGCCCGACAGGGCCGTTCCCCGTCACTGGCCGGTGCAGCGGCGCGCCGCGTGTCATATGATCGGCCGCGCGCAGTCCGCCCCCGGGTCCGACGGACACGGGTCGGGCGCGCGGGACCACCCGGTCCCGTCATTGCTGTCTTTCCCCTGAGGAGCCCTTTCTTGTCACCGTCGGCCGACGCCCCTTCGTCCAGCTCCGCTGCCGAGGCCCTGTCCTTCACCACCGGGCAGATCGTGCAGGAGTTCGGGTACGACGACGACGTGGACCTGGATCTGCGCGACGCCATCGAGGACCTCATCGGGGCTGATCTCGAGGACGAGGACAGCCAGGAGATCGTCGACGGCGTCATCCTCTGGTGGCGCGACGGCGACGGCGACCTCACCGACGCCATGGTCGACACCCTCGCGACCCTCGCGCCCGGCGCCCCGGTGTGGGTGCTCGTGCCGAAGGCCGGACGCGACGGCCACGTCCTCCCCGCAGAGATCCAGGAGAGCGCCGCCACCGCGGGTCTGCGCGTCATGTCCACCGTCTCGCTCGCCGCGGACTGGACCGGCACCCGCCTGGCCAGCCGCAGCTGAGCGCACGTCGTCGGCCGGGACGCTCGGCCGACGGACGCCCCTCCGGGGCGCGGGGCCCTGCCCCGATACGGGTCGTTAGCTCAGCTGGTCAGAGCGTCTGGTTTACACCCAGAAGGTCGGGGGTTCGAGCCCCTCACGACCCACTGCAGGTCAGAGCGCGGCTCACCCCGCCCTGACGTCCTGCGGCCCCGCCGAGGCGCGTTCTGCCGCGAAACCTCCGCAGAGTTGGGGGAATGAGCAGCGAATTCCCCCAAGTCTGCGGGGGTTCCGCGGAGTCAGCGGGGTGAAGGGCGCGCGGAGCGAGTGAGGGGCGCGTCGGGGAAGAACCGTCCCAGCAGCCCTCAGCCAGTCACCCAGTAGATGGCCAGCAGGACGAGGGGCACCGCGAGCAGCAGCACCACCCAGATGCCCGAGGCGCGACGGTCCTGCTCGCGCTCCTCGGCGGTGGGCTCGGGACGCTCCGGGCGGCCGTCCCGCTCCCACTGCTCGCGCTCCTGGCGGCGGCGCACCAGCAGGCGTCCGATCATCACGATCATCGTCACGAGGACGCAGACGAACAGGACGGCGAGGAACAGGGTGTCGATCGGGCACCTCCGGGGGACGGCGCGGTCTGACGGTGTGAACGCGCGGGTCGGGCGGACTGTGGACAGGGTCTCACGCCCGTCTGCGCGGGGGCGGACCTTCCTATACTGGCCGGACCGCCCTCGATCCCAGGAGGCCACCTCAGGTGAGCGCAGCGACCAGACCGTTCGACGTCGAGGCGATCCGGGAGGACTTCCCCATCCTCACCCGGATGCTGGATGAGGACACCCCGATGATCTATCTCGACTCGGGCGCGACCTCGCAGCGTCCGCGCCAGGTCATCGACGCCGAGGTCGCCTTCCTCACGCACGACAACGCCGCGGTCAAGCGCGGGGCGCATCGCATGGCCGGTGCCGCGACCGACGCCTACGAGTCCGCGCGGGAGACGGTCGCCGACTTCCTCGGTGCCCCCTCCCCGGACGAGGTGGTCTTCACCCGCGGGGCGACCGAGGCGCTGAACCTCGTCGCCCGCTCCCTCGGTGACGGCGATCAGGACGTGCCGGACCACCTGCGCGTCGGCCCGGGCGACGAGATCCTCGTGACCGAGATGGAGCACCACGCGAACCTCGTCCCCTGGCAGGAACTCGCCCGCCGCACCGGGGCGACGCTGCGCTGGATCCCCGTGACCGACGACTTCACCCTCGATCTCACCGACCTCGGCAGCCTGCCCACCGAGCGCACCAAGGTCCTCGCGTTCACCCACCAGTCGAACGTGCTCGGCACCGTGAACCCCGTCGGCACTCTCGTGGAGGCGGCCCGCTCCGTGGGTGCGCTCACGGTGCTGGACGCGGCGCAGTCCGCGCCGCACATGCCGCTGGACCTTGCCGCGCTCGGCGTCGACTTCGCGGCCCTCTCCGGCCACAAGATGCTCGGTCCCACCGGCATCGGCGTGCTGTGGGGCCGTTACGAGCACCTCGCCGCGATGCCCCCCTTCCTCACCGGCGGCTCGATGATCGAGACCGTCGAGATGGAACGCTCGACCTATGCCGAGCCGCCCGCCCGCTTCGAGGCCGGCACCCCGCCGATCAGCCAGGCCGTCGGTCTCGCCGCCGCCTGCGACTACCTCTCGGCCCTCGGCATGGACCAGGTCGCCGCCCATGAGCGGGCCCTCACCGCCCAGGCCCTCGAGGGCCTCGCCGGGATCGACGGGATACGGATCATCGGCCCCGCCGCCTCCCCGGAGCGGGCCGGCGCCGTGTCCTTCGCCCTCGCGGGGCGCCACCCGCACGACGTCGGCCAGGTGCTGGACTCCTACGGCATCGAGGTGCGGGTGGGCCACCACTGCGCCTGGCCGCTGCACCGCCGCTACGGCCTGCACGGCACCACCCGGGCGAGCTTCTCCGTCCACACCACGGCCACTGAGGTCGACGCCTTCGTCCGCGGCGTGGCCCGCACCGTCGAGTTCTTCGAGGAGCGCGCATGAGCACCGGACTGAACGCCCTCTACACCGAGCTGGTGATGGAGCACGACAAGCGCCCCCTGCACGAGGGGCTGCGGGAACCCTTCGACGCCGAGGTCCACCACGTGAACCCCACCTGCGGCGACGAGATCACCCTGCGGCTGTACGTGGAGGGCGACGGCGACGAGCGCCGGATCCTGGACGTCTCCTACGACGCGATCGGCTGCGCGATGAGCCGCGCCTCCGCCTCGATCATGGCGGACCTGCTGATCGGCCGCACGACGGCAGAGGTCGATCCGGTGCGCGAGCACTTCGAGGCCGCGATGCGCTCGCGCGGACGGATCGAGGGCGACGAGGAGCTGATCGGCGACGGGATCGCCCTGCTCGGGGCGGCGAAGTTCCCCGCCCGCGTCAAGTGCGTGCTGATGCCGTGGAAGGCCTACCAGGCGGCGCTCGTCGAGACCGGGGTGCTCGGCGCATGAGCCCCGTCGCTGCACCGCCGGAGCGGTCCGGGTCGTCCGCGGAACCCGCGACGACCGTCGGCTCCCTGGTCACCGCGCTCGAGGCGGCCTACCCGCTGCCCTGGGCGGAGGACTGGGACCGGGTGGGGCTCGTCCTGGGGGAGCGCGGCGCGGAGGTCACGGCCGTGCACCTCGCCGTCGACCCGACGCTCGCGGTCGCCCGCGAGGCGATCGCGGCACGCGCCCAGCTGCTGGTCACCCACCACCCCCTGCTGCTGCGCGGGGCGAGCCATCTCCCGGCCGACGACGGCAAGGGGGCCGTGGTCACGGCCCTGCTCCGCGCCGGCACGGCGCTGTGGTGCGGGCACACGAACGTGGATCGCTCGACGCGCGGCACCGTCGGCGCCTGGGTGCGGTCCCTCGACCTGCAGCAGGTGCGGGCGCTCGTGCCGAGCGGCGCGGGGGAGGAGGCCGCACACGGCTCCTCCGTGCTGGGGCTCGGCGTCGTCGGCGAGCTGCCCGAGCACACCACGGTCGGCGATCTCGCCGCTCGGGTCGCGGCGCTCGTTCCCGCCACGGCGCGCGGCATCCTGCACACGGGCGATCCGGATCGACCGGTGCGGACCGTCGCGGTGTGCCCGGGCTCGGGCGACTCCTTCACGGGAGCGGCGGCCGGCGCGGGAGCCGACGTGTACATCACCTCGGACCTGCGGCATCACCCGGTGGTGGAGCATCTCGAGTCCGCGGCCGACGCCGAGCGAGTCCCCGCTCTGATCGACGTGCCGCACGGGGCGAGCGAGGCGCTGTGGCTGCCGCTCGCGGAGCAGCTGCTCGGGGAGATCGCGCCCGGCCTCGAGGTCACCGTGAGCGCGCTGCCGGTGGACCCCTGGGCGGCGCGGATCGTCTGAGCCCGGGTCAGGCCACCCGGTCGACGATCAAGAGCCGGTGCCCGTCGAGCTCGACGGCGAGGGGCGACCCGGCGACCCCGGGCACCGAGGCGAGCCGCTCCTGCAGCAGTCCGACCAGTTCTCGCGCGTCGGCCGGCACCCGGTCCGCCGAGAGCAGCTCGCGCGTGACGATCCCGCGATAGCGCTTCGCATCGTGCGAGATCACCTTTCGCACCCCCGCGCGCTCCTGCACGGGGGCGACCTCGAGCACCGGAACCTCCGGGGTGCTCTTCAGGCGCATCATCGACCGGTACGAGCCGGAGCGGCCGTCGATCACGAGCGGCGCGGGCGAGGTCGCCTGTTCGGCGAGCAGGGCCGCGCCGACGCCCCGCAGCCGGGGAGCCCACCAGGAGGCGGCGGTGCCGAGTCGGGACACGGACGATCCGGCGGAGAGGCGATACGCCGGGATGCGATCGGTCGCGGCGTCGACGACCCCCAGCAGCGCGCTCTGCACCAGCACACGGCGGTCGGTCGGCACCGCCGTGTCCGGAGGGAGCTGGTCGTAGAGCACGCCCGAGTAGACGGCCAGGGGAGACGCCGCGGGCTCGTGCTCGAGGCTGGCCATCCGATCGACCAGCTCGGGAGCGGACGCGGGCACGCCGAGGCGGGTGGCGGCGTCCTTCCCGGCGGCGGTGCGGATCGCGGCCCGGACCATGGTGCGCCGCGCGTCCTCGAGCTCGGGGAGCGCGAGCCGCGCCAGGTCGAGCGGGGCGGCGTCGGCGGCGGGCCGGGACTTGGTCTCCGAGGGCGGCAGCAGGATCAGCACCGCACCATCTTGGCCGACCCCGGGGTGCACCAGGCTGCACGGCGCGGGAGAGATCGCGCACGTCACGGCGGCGGGCACGAACCGGGACGCCGGTCGCGCGCGGTCGCCGCGTAGACTGCTCGGCGGACCAGTCGGCCGGGCAGTCGCGTCCTCGGGGGAGACCTCGGGGCCGAGGAAAGTCCGGGCTCCGTCTGGCACGGTGGTGGGTAACGCCCACCCGGAGTGATCCGCGGGACAGTGCCACAGAGAGCAGACCGCCTCCGCGCCCTCGGGCACGGGGGTAAGGGTGAAAGGGTGGTGTAAGAGACCACCGCGGCCTCGGTGACGAGGACGGCACGGCAAACCCCACCGGGAGCAAGGTCGGACAGGGCGCGTTCGAGGGTGCCAGCCCGAGCGTCCGGGTGGACCGCTGGAGGTCGTCGGCAACGGCGATCCGAGATGGATGACTGCCGCTCACAGAACCCGGCTTACAGGCCGGCTGGTCCGCTCACCCGAGCCGGTCGCCCGCCGCGGGGCGACCGACTCGGGCACGGGTCACTTCCCGTGCTTCTTCCCGTGCTTCGTGTCCGTCTTCTGCAGCGCCTTCTCCTCGCGCCGGGCGAGCACGGCCGCGCCGACGATGCCGGCCTCGTTGCGCAGCTCGGCCGGGACGATCTCGGTGCGCAGGTCCAGCAGCGGCAAGAACTTCTCGTGCTTCTTGGAGACGCCGCCGCCGACGATGATGCGGGTGGGGCTGAACAGGAACTCGACGTGCGCGAAGTACTCCTGGAGGCGTCCCGCCCAGGTCTCCCAGTCGAGGTCCTCGATCTCCCGGACGGAGGAGGCCATGTACTTCTCCGCGTCCTGGTAGGCGCGGGCCGCCTCGCCGGCCAGGTGGAGGTGCCCGAGCTCGGCGTTCGGCACGAGCCGGCCGTCGACGAACATGGCGCTGCCCACACCGGTGCCGAGGGTCACCACCAGCACGACGCCCTTCGTACCGCGCCCCGCGCCGAACTCCATCTCGGCGATGCCGGCGGCATCGGCGTCGTTGACCACGAAGACGTCATGCCCGGTGCGCTCGGTCAGCAGCGAGTCGACGTCGGTGCCGATCCAGGACTTGTCGACGTTCGCGGCGGTGAGCGCCACGCCTTGCTGGATCACGGCCGGGAAGGTGACGCCGACCGGCATGTCGTCCGCGATCTCGAAGCCGGCGAGCAGCTCCGCGACGGTGTCGGCGACGGCCTCGGGGGTGGAGGGCTGCGGGGTCTCGAGCCGGAGGCGGTCCTCGGCCAGCTTCCCCTTCTTCAGATCGACCGGCGCGCCCTTGATGCCGCTGCCGCCGATGTCGATCCCGAAGGCCTTCTTGCTCATCGCTTCTCCCTGCTCCATGGGGCGGGGCGTTCCCGCCGGCCGGGCCGCCGACGTCGGCGTCCTCACGGCGGCCCAGGATACCCGCGGACCGTGCGTCCGGAGCAGGCGCGCCGCCGTTCAGACGACCGGCCGGGCCGATCAGACCACCGTCAGCAGCTCCGGGCCCTCGTCAGTGATCAGCATGGTGTGCTCGAACTGGGCGGTGAAGGAGCGGTCCCTCGTGACCACGGTCCAGCCGTCGTCCCACTGCTCCCAGGCCTGCGAGCCGAGGGTCACCATCGGCTCGATGGTGAAGGTCATGCCCTCCTCGATGACGTCGGCGAACATCGGCGCGGCGTCGTAGTGGGGGATGACCAGACCGTTGTGGAAGCCCTCGGCGACACCGTGCCCGGTGTAGTCGCGCACCGACTCCATGCCGTGGCGGGCCACGAACTTCTCGATCACGCGCCCGATCACGTTCACCTCGCGGCCGGGCCGGGCGACCTTGATGCCGCGCTCCATCGCCTCGCGCGAGCGGTCGATCAGCTCCTGCGCGCGCGGGTGGATGTCGCCGACGGCGAACGTGGCGTTGGTGTCGCCGTGGACGCCGTGGACGAAGGCGGTGACGTCGACGTTGAGGATGTCACCGTCCTGCATCACCGTCGAGTCGGGGATGCCGTGGCAGATCACTTCGTTCAGGCTCGTGCAGCACGACTTCTCGAAGTGCAGGTAGCCGAGGGTCGAGGGATAGGCACCGTTCTCGATCAGCACGTCGTGGACGACCTGGTCGATGTGATCGGTGGTGACGCCCGGGCGCGCGGCCTCCCCGGCGGCCTGCAGCGCGAGGGCCGCGATACGGCTCGCCTCGCGGACCCGCTCGATCACGTCCGCGCTCTGCACATAGGGGCCCGAGTCGGAGACGGCCTCGTCCTTGTCCACATATTCCGGGCGCTCGATGCGCGCCGGAACGGGTCGCCGGGGGCTCAGCTCGCCCGGCACCAGCTCCGCGCGTCCTGCGGGACGGGTCCACACCTGCTCTACAGTCATGGCCACCAGTCTCTCACCCGGCCGCGAAGGAGCCCGCCATGAGCACGACCCACGAGTTCTTCTACAACCTCGCCACCGGGGCGGTGGAGGAGGGCCGCCAGTCGAGCGGCCAGGACCTCATGGGTCCCTACTCCACCCGCGCCGAGGCCGAGCGGGCGCTGCAGACGGCGGCCGCGCGCAACGAGGCCTGGGACGAGGACGACGCCGCCTGGGAGGGCGAGGACGCCGAGTCCTGAGCGGCGCGTCGGCCCGTTCGGCCGGGGCTCACTCGAAGGAGTGCTCGGCCGTCGGGTAGGCGCGGGTCTCGACCTCGCCGCGATAGGCCTCCGCCGCGCGACGCAGATCGGAGCGCAGGTCCGCGAAGGTCTTCACGAAGCGACCGTGGAAGCCGGACAGCCCGGCCATGTCCTGCCAGACGAGCACCTGGCCGTCGCACGCCGGGCCCGCACCGATGCCGATGGTCGGCACGTGCAGCACCTCGGTGATGCGCTCGGCGACGTGGGCCGGGATCAGCTCGAGCACGACCGCCGAGACGCCCGCCTCCTGGAGCGCCAGCGCCTCCTCGGCCAGGTGGTCCGCGGCGTGCGTGTCGCGTCCCTGCACGCGGTGCCCGGAGAGCGAGTTGACCGACTGCGGGGTGAAGCCGAGGTGGCCCATGACCGGGATCCCCGCCGCGACGAGGGCGCGCACCTGCGGGGCGATCGCGGAGCCGCCCTCGAGCTTGACCATCTCGGCGCCCGCGCGGACCAGGTCGACGCCGTGCCGCACCGCCTCCTCGACGGAGACCTGATAGCTGCCGAAGGCGAGATCCGCGACGATCAGCGGACGGCTCACGCTGCGCGCCACCGCGCCGGTGAAGGTCAGCATGTCCTGATGGGTGGTGGCGGTGGTCGACTCGTGCCCGAGCACGGTGGTGCCGACGGAATCGCCGACCAGCAGCACCTCGATGCCCGCCTCCTCGAAGACACGCGCCGAGAACTGGTCGTAGGCGGTGAGCATCGCGAAGGGACGGCCGCGCTCCTTGGCGTCCTGCAGATGACGGAGTCGGATCTTCGCGGGGCCGGTGCCGGAGGGGGTGCTCACGTGTGCTCCTGGGCGGATGGGGGGGGATCCGAGGGCCGGGTGGGCCGCGTCGGGGACGGGCCGGTCCAGCCTAGCGGGAGGCGGCCCCCGGGCGGGCTCCGCCCGACGCCCTGTTCCTCGATGCATCGATGAACGGAGATGGCCGGGAGCGCCCTTCCTGTGGGAAGCTGTGACCTCCGTCGGCCAGGGGGGTCGACCGATCAGGGAGGACAATCACCATGCGTTCCATCATGCGCACCACCACCCGTCGTGCTGCCGTCGTCGTCGGCGCCCTCGCGCTGGCCGCCGGTGCGGCCGGCTGCGGAGCTCTCACGGGCGGTGACGAGCCGGAGACCGAGACCACCGCCGAGGAGGCCGGCACCGAGGAGGACGCCGCGACCGAGGAGGAGGCGACCACCGAGGACGAGGCCGCCACCGAGGAGGAGGCGACCACCGAGGACGAGGCCGCCACCGAGGAGGACGCGGCCGCGGAGTCCGGCCCGCTCTCCGACGAGGACCTCACCGCCGCCGCCGACCGCTTCTACGAGTTCCTCGAGAAGGCCGCCGCCTCGGACTTCGTGGGCGCCTGCGGTCTGATGCTCGACCCGACCACCGACGAGCCCGTCTCCGGCGCGACCGCCGAGGGCTGCGCGGACGGCCTCGAGACCGGCCTGGGCGAGAACGTCTCCGCGCTCGGCTCGATCGACCGCTCGAGCGTCGAGACCACGGACAACGGCGACGGCACCGCCGCGGTGCAGTTCATGGGCTCCGACTTCGGCTACAACATGGTCAAGGCCTCCGACGGCCAGTGGTACATCGACTCCGGCGTCTGATCGCACCGCCGAGCACGATCCGGACCGCCTCGAGCGCCCCGTCCCTCCCTGCCGAGGTGCGGGGCGCTCGGGCGTCCACGGGCTCCATCGGCCCCGGATCCGGCCCCGTCGCCTGGCAGACTGTGCGCATGGAACATCTCCACGACGACGTCATCCGCCGGGTCTCCGACAACGACGTGCGGTTCATCCGCCTGTGGTTCTGCGACATCGCGGGGACGCTCAAGTCGATCGCGATCTCCCCGTCGGACCTCGAGAACGCCTTCACCGAGGGGATCGGCATCGACGGCTCGACGGTCGAGGGGCTCACCCGCAGCTATGAGTCGGACATGATCCTGCGGCCCGACCCCGCGACCTTCGAGCTGCTCACCTGGCGCGGCGACACCAACGGCACCGCGCGGATGATGTGCGACGTCCTCACCCCCGACGGGGAGCCCGCCGCCTCGGACCCCCGGCGCGTGCTGCGCGACGCCCTGGCCCGCGCCGAGGAGAAGGGTCTCGAGCTCTACACCCACCCGGAGATCGAGTTCTACCTCTTCGAGGAGCCCTACGAGGTGGGGGAGCGCCTACGCCCCATCGACAGCGCCGGCTACTTCGACCACGTCCACCGGGGACAGGGCCAGGACTTCCGCCGCACCGCGATCGAGCATCTCGAGGCGATGAACATCCAGGTCGAGTTCTCCCACCACGAGAACGGCCCGGGGCAGAACGAGATCGACCTGCGCTATGCGGACGCGCTGTCCACCGCGGACAACATCGTCACGCTGCGCACGGTGGTCAAGGAGGTCGCGCTCGGCATGGGACAGGTCGCCTCCTTCATGCCGAAGCCGATGATCGAGCACCCCGGCTCCGGGATGCACACCCACCTCTCGCTCTTCCAGGGCGGCCGCAACGCCTTCCACGAGCCCGGCGCCGAGTACGGGCTCTCGCGCCTGGGCCGCCAGTTCATCGCCGGGCTGCTGCGCCACGCCCCCGAGTACAGCGCCGTCACCAACCAGTGGGTGAACAGCTACAAGCGCCTGTGGGGCGCGCAGGAGGCCCCGAGCTACATCTGCTGGGGGCACAACAACCGGTCCGCGCTGGTGCGCGTCCCCTTCCACAAGCCCACCAAGGGCACCAGCTCCCGCGTCGAGTTCCGCGGGCTGGACTCGGCGGCGAACCCGTACCTCGCCTTCGCCGTGCTGCTCGCCGCGGGCATGGCCGGCATCGAGGGCGAGTACGAGCTGCCCGAGGGGTCGGAGGACGCGGTCTGGGACCTCACGGAGCGCGAGCGCCGGGCCATGGGCATCGAGCCCCTGCCCACGGACCTCTTCCGCGCCCTGGAGAGCTTCGAGAGCTCCGAGCTGATGGCCTCGACGCTCGGCGAGCAGGTCTTCCAGTTCTTCCTGCGGGATAAGAAGCAGGAATGGCAGCGCTACCGCGAGCAGGTCACCGACTACGAGCTCGCCTCGACCTTCTCCCGGATCTGAGCGGCGCCGCATGACCCCCGAGCCCTCCACCTCGACCGGGGCGCTGGCGCGCCTCGGTTTCTCGAGCACCGACCGGGTGCGCCGCTTCCTCGCCGATCCCGCCCTCGCGGCGCTCGGACCCGGGGCACCGCTCGCGATCGGCGCCACCGCCGACGGGGACGACGCCGTGCTGGGCCTGCTGCGCCTCGCCGAGGCCGGCCACGCCGCCGGGCACGGGACGCTCATGGACGAGTTCCTGGCGGGAGTCGGCACCGAAGGCACGCCGGGGGAGCGGCTCGTCCGCCTGCTCGGCACCTCGGTCGCGCTGGGCGACTTCCTCACCCGCCACCCGGAGCAGCTCGAGGCGCTCCGCGAAGGTGATGACCAGCTGCGCCTGTCCGGCGAGGAGTTACGCACGGCGGTGCTCGAGGCCGTCGGCGCGGACCCGGAGGGCACCCCGCCGGTCGCCGCCCTCAGCGGCCGGGAGGCCCGGGACGCCCTGCGGGTGGTCTACCACCGTCGGCTGCTGCAGATCGCGGCGGCCGACGTCATGGCGGCCGATCCGACCGCGCTGCAGCCGCAGGTCTCCGCCGCGCTGGCCGACCTCGCCGACGCCTCGCTCGACGCGGCCGCGGCGATCGCCCGGCGCTCGGTGGAGGGGCAGGAGCACGTGCACTGGTCCGTCCTCGCGATGGGCAAGACCGGGGCGCGGGAGCTCAACTTCATCTCCGACGTGGACGTCCTGCACGTGGTCGCCCCCGCCGGTGAGGGCGAGGCGGCCTGCGACGAAGAGCAGCTGGTGGTGATCGGCTCGGCCCTCGCGCGGGAGCTCGCGCGGGTCTGCTCGGACCGCACCTCGGAGGGCTCCCTGTGGCAGGTCGACCCGAACCTGCGACCGGAGGGCAAGGACGGCCCGCTCGTGCGGACCCTGGACTCGTACCGCCGCTACTACGAGCGGTGGGCGCAGTCCTGGGAGTTCCAGGCGCTTCTGAAGGCGCGCGCCGCCGCGGGCGACCGCGCGCTCGGCACCGCCTTCGAGGAGATGGTGGCGCCCTGGGTGCGGCAGGCCTCCACCCGTGACGGCTTCGTCGAGGACACCCGGGCGATGCGTCGCCGCGTCGTCGCCCACATCCCCCGCGGCGAGGCGGACCGCAACATCAAGCTCGGCCCGGGCGGACTGCGCGACGTCGAGTTCACGGTGCAGCTGCTGCAGATGGTGCACGGCCGCACCGTCGAGAACCTCCACCACCGCTCGACCCTCGAGGCCCTCGCCCGGCTCGGCGCGGAGGGGTTCATCTCCCGCGAGCACGTCGCGGAGATGGACGCCGCCTATCGCTTCCTGCGCTGCATCGAGCATCGCATGCAGCTGCACCGCCTGCGGCGCACCCAGGTGCTGCCCACGGCTCCCGTGGAGAAGCGCCGCCTGGCCCGCACCATGGGGCTCACGGTGGAGGCCTTCGATCAGCAGTACCAGCGCACCCGGCGCCGCGTGAGGCAGCTGCACGAGGAGATCTTCTACCGGCCGCTGCTCACCACCGCCGCGGCTCTCAGCGACGGCGAGATCGCGCTCAGCCCCGAGTCCGCCGGGGCCCGCCTCACGGCGATCGGCTACCGCGACGGCGCCCGCGCGCTGACCCACATCCAGGCCCTGACCTCCGGCATCTCCCGGCGCGCGAAGATCCAGAAGCAGCTGCTCCCGGCGATGCTCGAGTGGTTCGCCGACGGCATCGACCCGGACCTGGGCCTGCTGGCCTTCCGTCGGCTCTCCGACACCATCGGCTCCGCACATTGGTACCTGGGACTGCTGCGCGACTCCGGCCTGGCCGCGAAGCGGCTCACCCGGGTGCTCTCCGGCAGCCGCTTCGTGGGGGAGCAGCTGGAGCAGATCCCCGAGGGGGTGCGCTGGCTCGCCCGCGACGAGCAGCTGCGGCCCCTCGGCCGGGACCAGCTCGGACGGGAGTTCCTCGCGGTGAGCACGCGGGTCGACACCGTCGAGGTCGCCCAGGAGGTCCTCCGGCGCACCCGCAACCGAGAGCTGCTGCGCATCGCCCTCGCGCACCTCACCGGGATCGCGACCCCGCGCGAGGTCGCCGTGGCCCTCACCGACCTCGCCGAGGCGGTGCTCGAGGCCGGAATGCTCGTGGCCCTGCACGTGGTGGCCCGCGAACGGGGCGCGATCGCGGAGGGTGCCGAGACCCTCGACGAGGTGGACGAGGTCGACGAGGGCACTGCGCATCGTCTGCGGGAGAAGCGCTCGGACCCCGCCCGCGCTCTCGGGGTGGAGATGGCGATCCTGGGGATGGGCAGCTTCGGCGCCCGCGAGATGGGCTACTCCTCCGACGTGGACGTGCAGTTCCTCGTGCTCGACCGCGGCGCCGGCGAGGCGACCGGGGAGATCGGCATCGCGGTCGCCACCCAGATCCAGCGGATCCTCAACGCCCCGGCTGCGGGAGCCGACATGAAGGTCAACGCGGACCTGCGCCCCGAGGGGCGCAGCGGACTGCTCGCCCGCAGCCTCGAGGGCTGGGTGGACTACTACCGCCGCGACGCGCTGACCTGGGAGAAGCAGGCCCTGCTGCGGGCGCGGCCGGTCGTCGCCTCCGAGGCGGTCTCCGCCCGCCTCACCGAGGAGATGGATCGCCACCGATATCCCGCCGGAGGCATCGGTCCGATCGAGCGCCGCGAGATCACCCGGATGAAGGCCCGCGTCGAGTCCGAGCGGCTGCCCCGCGGGGCGGACCCACTGCGCCAGGTCAAGCTGGGTCGCGGCGGGATGACCGACGTGGAGTGGACGGTGCAGCTGCTCGCCCTCGAGCACGGGCACGAGGTCGAGGGGCTGCGCAGCCCCGGCACCGTGGCGCAGCTCGAGGCGGCGGCGGAGGCGGAGCTGCTGCCCGGGCGGGAGGCGCGGGAGCTGATCGACGCGTGGATCCTCGCCTGGCAGATCCGCCGCGGGCTCTTCCTGTGGAAGGGGCGAGAGGGGGTCGTGCTGCCGACGGACCGGATCGAGCTGCGCGCCCTCGCGCTCCTGATCGACGGCCCGGACGCGACCGCCGTCGCCCTCGAGGAGCGCTACCTGCGGTTGACCCGACGAGCCCGGGTACTCGCCGAGAGAGTCATCTTCGGCACCGAGGACTGAGACGTGTCGGTTCCCCCCCGCGGCGCTGTGACGAGGCGGGCATCCCCGGCGCGTCCCGCCTGCCCGCGCAGGAGACGGTGCCCGACAGCGCGTACCGTGGGCGGGTCCCCGGTGCAGGGTGCCCGCATGCCCCGCATCGACCCCGTCGTCCCGCTCGAGGAGCCATGACCACCCCTTCGCTCAGCGCTGACACCCCGCGCGGCCGCATGTACCGCCTCGAGCCCGACGGCCCGCTCATGTTCCCCTCGATCACGACCGTCGCCGGGATGCGCGCCAAGGACCACCTCCAGGGCTGGTACGCGACGATGGCCTCGAAGCGGGCCCTGGAGATGTACTCCTGGCTGGATCGGAACCCCGCGCGCGCCGCTGCCGAGATCTCGCGAGTGACCCGCGACAAGTGGGGATCGCAGAAGCGGATCGCCGCCGCGGCCGAGGAGTACACCCGCACCGCCGCAGACTTCGGCACCCTGGTCCACGCCGCGTGCGAGCTGTGGGGGCGCAGCGGCTCCCGCCCCTCCGAGTCCGAGATCGAGGGACTCGCCGACGGCATGCGCACCGCCCAGGGCGCCTTCGCGACGGAGAAGAGCCCCCAGGCGCTCCAGCAGCGGGTCGCGGTGCGGCTGGACGGCTACGGCTCCTTCCTCGAGGACTACCAGCCGGAGTTCGTGGAGATCGAACAGACGGTCGTCAACCGCACCGTCGGCTACGCGGGCACCACCGACGCGATCGTGCGGATCGGGAACACGCTGCTCAGCGCGGACATCAAGACCTCGAAGAAGGTGCGCGGCGACTACGCCCTCCAGGGCGTCGCGGTCGTGCGCGCCGAGGAGCTGGTCGACGACGACGGCACCCTGCGCGAGATGCCGGAGCTGACCGGGGCCTTCATCATCCATCTGCCGGAGGCGGGCGGGTACCGGGCGGTGCCGCTGCGCACCGGGGATGCCGAGTTCGAGGTGTTCCGCGCGCTGCGGGACGCCTGGTCGTTCGAGCCCGACGAGTGCGCGCTGCCCGAGGCGTCCTCCTCGAAGGACCTGCTGCTGTCCCTGCTGCGCGCCAAGGGCGGGCTCGACGGCATCGCCTGAGCCGCCCGTCCCCGCCCCGGCTCATTCGGGCCGCAGCATCCCCTCGGCCCGGGCCCGGGCGACCGCCTCGGTGCGGCTGGTGACGCCCAGCTTGTCGAAGATGTGTACGAGGTGGGTCTTCACCGTCGCCTGGGAGAGGAAGAGCTCGCTCGCGATGGCGGCGTTGGTGCGCCCCGCGGCGACCAGTGCGAGCACCTCGATCTCGCGTGAGGAGAGGGAGTGCCCGCCGTCGCGGCGCTGCAGCCGGCGGGAGATCCGCGGGTCCAGGGCGGAGCCCTCCGTGCGGGCGCTCCGAACCGCCGCCACCAGCTCCTCGGCGGGGGAGTCCTTGAGCAGGTACCCCCTCGCCCCGGCGTCCATCGCGGCGGTGACGTCCTGGTCGTTGTCGTAGGTGGTCAGCACCAGCACCGCGGGCGGCGGGTCGAGGGCGACGAGCTCGGCGATGATCTCCGTGCCGCGCACGCTGCCGGCCCCGTAGGAGAGATCCAGCAGTACCACGTCCGGGTGGACCGATCGGGCGAGCAGCAGTGCCTCCGCGGCGGTCGCAGCCTCGGCGACCACCTCGAGGTCCTCCTCGGCGGCGAGCACGGCGAGCAGGCCGCGGCGCACGATCGCGTGGTCGTCGGACAGCAGGATGCGGATCATCGGGTCTCCTCGGGCGCGGGCAGGGACGCCTCCGAGAGCGGGTGATCCGGTCCGGGCTCCCGGTCGGTGAGCGGCGCGGCGGGCAGGATCACCTGCACCGCCGTGCCCTCCCCGGGAGCTGACTCGATCACCAGCGACCCGCCCACGGAGGCGGCCCGGGCCCGGGCGGAGCGGAGGCCGAAGCCGGCTGCGGCCTGCGGGTCGAAGCCGCGCCCGTCGTCGACCACGTCGAGGATCAGCAGGCCCCCGTCGCGGGCGATGCTCACGCCGATCCGTCGGGCGTCGGCGTGCTGCACGGCGTTGGCGAGCAAGGATTCGACCAGGCGCAGCAGGGCCCGGGAGCTGCTACGGGGCAGGGCGTCGAGCTCCGCCACCTCCAGATCCAGGCGCAGCCGGGTCGCGAGCCCGCCGACGGCGCCGGCCTCGTCGAGGAGGACGCGCAGGTGTGCGGCGAGCTCGGCGCCGACGGGGGAGTCGGCGTCCCCCGCGTCGACGAAGCGACGGGTCTGGCCGCCGGTGCGGGCGGCCGTGGTGCGCGCCTCCTGCACCAGGCGCCGGGTCTCGACGAGATCCTCGCGGGCCAGGGCCCTCTCGGCGGCGTCGAGCAGGAGGTGGATGGACTGAACGGACTGGGCGACGGTGTCGTGCAGCTCGGAGGCGATGCGGTCGCGCTCGGCGGCGGTGGCGGCTGCGCGGGTCTGCTCCGCGATGGTGTCGCGGGCCTCGGCGAGTTGACGGGCCAGGCGCGTGCGCCGATCCACCTCGTGCTGCAGCGCGCGCACGGTAAGCACGACCGCGAGCGCGACACCGGCGCCGATCACCGGGCCGATCAGCTCGCCGAGGCCGGGATCCGCGGACCAGGCCGTGAACCCGGCGACGGCGAGGGCGGTCACCAGCGCGAGGGCGAGCACCCCGCCGAGGATCGGCAGGGCGTAGAGCACCGCGAAGTCGAGGCCGAAGGCGATCCATACCGCATTCGGGGAGAGCAGGAAGCCGACCGCCCACACCGCGATCGAGGCGAGCAGATAGCCCAGCGCCCACCAGCTGCCGTCGGGACCGGGGGAGTGCCGCAGGGCGCGTCGCGCCCCGAGGGAGTAGACGGTCGTGAACACGGCGAGCAGCCCGAGGAGGCCGAGGTCGGCACCGCTCGCGGGCGGGGCGAGGGTGATCGCGGCGACGACCAGCACCAGCAGGTAGACGAGTGCGTGCACCGCCCAGCGCAGGGCGGCGGCGAAGGGCACGGCCGTGAGGTCCGCGGCATGGTCCACGGGTGGAGTCGGCGTGCCGGTCGTCATGGCGGCGACTGTATCGCCCCGCCATTGAACATCTGTTCCGGGATTCCCTTGTGCTCCGATTGAACACGTGTATAGCCTGGTGGCGAGGCGCGAGGAGGGGCAGATGAGCGACCGAGGTCGGACCGACGAGCACATCCTCCGCGCCGCGCTGGCGCGTTTCGCGGTGGAGGGCCTTCGTGCCCCGCTGCGCCGCGTCGCCGAGGACGCCGGTGTCAGCGCGGGGCTGATCATCCACCACTTCGGCACCCGCGACGCCCTTCTGGCCGCGTGCGACGCCCACGCCCTCGAGATCGCGCGCCGCGAGAAGACGAAGGTGGTCACCGGGGACTCCGCGGCATTGCTGACCCAGCTCGCCCAGGTCGAGGAGTACGCCCCCGTCGTCGGCTACGTGCTCCGCCGCCTGCAGGCCGGCGGTCCGCTCGCCCAGCAGCTGGTGGGCGACTTCGTGGACGACGCCGCGGCCTATCTCGCCGCGGGGGAGGAGACGGGCACCATCTCCCCGAGCCGTGATCCGAGGGCCCGCGCCCAGGTGCTCACCGAGATGGCCCTCGGAGCCCTGGTGCTGCAGCTCCCCGGCGACGCCGACCCGCTCGAGCTCGAGGACCTGCCGCGCTGGATGCGCGACTACACCGCGAAAATCCTGCTGCCCGTGCTCGAGCTGTACACCCAGCCTCTGCTCACCGACGCCACCCTGCTCGAGGCCGTCCTGGCCGATCAGCCCCCCGAAGGAGGCCCCCGATGATCACCACCACGCCCGACAGCGCGATCAGCATCCACGACCTGACCAAGACCTTCGGCTCCTCCACCGCCCTCGACGGCTTCTCCCTCGAGGTCCCCGTCGGCGAGGTCACCGGCTTCCTCGGGCCCAACGGCGCCGGGAAGTCCACCACCATCCGCATCGTGCTGGGACTGCTGCGCGCGACGTCTGGCCGAGTGCGCGTGCTGGGCATGGACCCCTGGGACCGGGCCGTGCAGATCCACCGCCGCCTGGCCTACGTCCCCGGAGACACGAGCCTCTGGCCAAGCCTGACCGGCGGCGAGGCGATCGACGTGCTCACCCGCTCCGAACGCTCCGCAGCCTCCCGCGCCCGACGCGAGGAACTCATCGAACGCTTCGAGCTGGATCCCACGAAGCGCTGCCGCACCTACTCCAAGGGCAACCGGCAGAAGGTCTCCCTGATCGCCGCGCTGAGCCGCGACGTGGACCTCTACGTCATGGACGAGCCGACCTCGGGCCTGGACCCGCTGATGGAGGCGATCTTCACCGACGAGGTGAGCGCTCTGCGCGCCGCCGGCCGCACCGTGCTGCTCTCCAGCCACATCCTCGCCGAGGTGGAGAAGCTCTGCGACCGAGTCACGATCATCCGCTCGGGGACGGACGTGGAGAGCGGCACGCTCGCCGAACTGCGCCACCTCACCCGCTCCACCGTCTCCGTCGTCCTCGACGGAGACCCCCAGCCCCTGCGGGACCTGCGCGGCGTCCACGACCTCGTCGCCGAGGCGGGACGGGTGCGCTTCGACGTCGACGACACCGCGGTCCACGACGTCCTGCCGGTGCTCACCACACTCGATGCGCGAAGCCTCACGATCACCCCGCCCTCCCTCGAGGACCTCTTCCTGCGCCACTACGGCGAGGACCTCTCCACCTCCACCGCGGGCGCCTCCGCCGCAGGAGCGGCCGCCGCGGGAGCCCGCTCATGACCGCGCACCCGGCGGATCCCGTCGCCCCGAGCGACCGCCCGCACCTCCGTGAGATGCCGCCTGCCTCCCCGGCGAGCGGCCTCGGCACCCTGCTGCGGGTCACCCTGCGGCTCGCCCGTCGGCGCCTGATCTGGTGGACGCTTGCCGTCGCGGTGCTGGTCCCCTCCTCGGTCATCGCGATCCAGGAGGCCTATCCCGACCAGGCCGCGCTCGACGCCCGCGCTGCGCTGCTCGGCAATCCCTCCGCCGTGATCATGACCGGGCCGGCGTTCGCGCAGGACCAGTACACGCTGTGGGCGATGGTCGCCAACGAGCTGCTGCTGTATGTGCTGCTGCCCGCCGCGATCCTCGGCGTGCTGCTCACCGTCTCCCTCACCCGCGGGGAGGAGGAGGCGGGTCGGCTCGAGCTGCTGCGCTCGCTGCCCGTCGGCCGCTCCGTCCCGGCGCTGGCCGCCTTCGCCGTGGTGCTGCTGGCGGCACTGCTGGTCGGGACGGCGACCGCCGGCGGACTGATCGCCGCGGGAGGGGCGGTACCCGACTCCCTCGCCGTCGGCGCCGCGGTCGGACTCACAACGCTCGTCTTCGCCGCGGTCGCGGCCGTGATCGCGCAGGTGACCGAGCACGCGGGAACCGCCTCCGGGGCGTCGCTGGGCGTGCTCGCCCTCGCCTTCCTGGTCCGCGGGGTGGGTGACGTGCTGGACCCGCAGGGATCGTGGCTGTCCTGGCTCTCACCGCTCGCCTGGGCGCAGCAGACCCGCGTCTACGTCGACCTGCGCTGGTGGCCGCTGCTGCTCTGCCTCGGCCTCACCCTGCTCCTGGGAGCCGTCGCGGCGGTGCTCGGACGACGCCGCGACCTGGGCGCCGGTCTGCTCGCCGCGCGCTCCGGGCGGGCGACGGCCCCCGCGCTGCTGCTGGCCCCGGGCGGCCTCGTGCCATGGCTGCTCGGCCGGAGCCTTATCGCTTGGGGAATCGGACTGTTCGTCTTCGCCGTCGCCGTCGGCAGCCTCGCCTCCTCCCTCGAGGATCTCGCCGCGGACATGCCCGACCTGAGCACCTACGCACCGCTCGACCTCGACGACCTCACCACGTCCTTCTCCGCCTATCTGCTGATGATGCTCGCCATCGGACCCCTGGCCCTCGCGGTCTGGGGGATCCTCCGCCTCGGCGCCGAGGAACGGGAGGGCCGGCTCGCGGCGCTGCTGCTCTCGGGGACCTCGCGGACCGCGGTCGTCGGCGGCTGGGTCGCCGTGGTGCTCGCGGGGAGCGCGCTGCTGCAGATGCTGCTCGGCCTCGGCCTGGGCCTCGGCGTGTGGACCGCGACGTCCGAGACGCACTGGGTGGGCGACCTGGTGCTCGCCTCCCTCGCGTACCTCCCGGCGATCGCCCTCGCCGCGAGCGTCGCCCTGCTGCTGTACGGGCGGCGCCTGCGCCTCGCGGGACTCGCCTGGCTGCTGGTCGGCTGGTGCGCGCTCGACACCATGCTGGGCACGCTCCTGGACCTCCCGGACGTCGTGCGCGGGCTGAACCCGCTGTTCCACGTGCCGCTCGTGCCCGATGCTGAGTGGGAGGCGGGACCCGCGGCGGCGCTGCTGGGGGTCGCGGTCCTGCTGGGGGCGGCCGGGCTGCTGGCACTCCGCCGACGCGACCTCGTGGCGGGCTGAGCCCCACCCGGGGGAGGCGCGTGACGGGGGAGGGCCGACGGAGGACGTCCCGCCCGTGCGGGTGCACGCCGACGGTTCGATCACGGAGGACACCTCCGAGCAGACCCGCTGCCTCGAGGGCGGGTACACGGTGATCGACGTGCCGACCCGCGCCGAGGCCGAGGACTGGGCGTGGAAGATCGCGGTGGCCTGTCGCTGCCCGCAGGAGCTGCGACTGTTCATGCACGATCACGAGAGCTGAGGACGGGCGGGAACCAGCGCGCCGCCGGTCCTGCCCCTCGGCACGGAGCGTCCGCCCGGGGGGCGTCAGCCGGTGCAGTCGGCGGTGCCCCGCTCCGGTGCCGACTCTGACGCTGCTGCCGGCTCCGACTCCGCGCGGGACCGAGCGGCGCGGGCATGCTCTCGATCGGCCTCCCGCAGCACCCGCGGCAGCACGAGCAGCGTGACCAGCACCGCGGCGACGGTGAAGGCGAGCTGGGCACAGGGCAGGGCAGCGGGTCCCTGCAGCTCGAGCACCTGCCCGCCCACGAAAGCGCCGCCGGAGATCGCCAGGTTGAAGGCGACGGCGATGATCGCGCCGGCGAGACCGTGGGCGCGCGGCGTCGCCACCCGCAGCGCCGCGGACTGCACGAGCGTGGGGAAGCCCGCGAAGGCGATGCCCCAGAGGGCAACGAGGACGGCCGTCGGCACGATGCCGGCCAGCAGCGCCATCGCGACCACCGCGAGCGCGGTCGCGCCGAGCACGAGGGTGAGGATCATGGTGAGGCCCCGGTCGGCGACGACCCCCACCAGCACCAGGCCCGCCGCGGAGGCGAGACCGAAGACGAACAGCAGCGTGCTCAGCGCGCCGACCGTCACGCCGCCGGGCCCGAGGATCCACGGGGAGATGTACGTGTAGAGCGAATACTGACCCAACGCCGCGAGGATCACGATCAGCGACGGCACGAGCATCCGATGCAGTCCGCGGTCCCCCAGGAGACTGCCGCGGGCCGGCTCGGCGATCGGTCGGGGCACGGCCGGCAGGAGGACCGCGATCGCGAGGGCGAAACCGATCAGGACCAGGCCGGCGGCGCCGAAGGCGGCCCGCCAGTGCAGGGCCAGGCCGATCGCGGTCCCGAGAGGCACGCCGAGGATGAAGCCGAGCGAGGTGCCCATGTTCACGACCGACACGGCGCGGCCCACCTGAGCCTGCCGGACGAGGCTCGCGGCATAGGGCATCGCGGTGGACCAGAAGAGACCGTGCCCGAGCCCGCCCAGCACGCGCGATCCGGCGAGCAGGCCATAGGTGGGGGCGAGGGCGCTGATGAGGTTCGCGAGGCCGACGGCGAAGATCGCGATCACCAGCAGCCGCTTCTGCCCGATACGGGAGGTGAGGATCGTCAGCGGCAGGGCGGAGATCGCGACGGTCAGCGCGAAGGTCGAGACCAGCAGGCCGATCCTCGCCTCGCTCACCCCGAGTCCCGCGGCCATCTGCGGCAGCACCCCGGCCGGCAGGAACTCCCCGGTGTTGGCCGCGAAGGCGGCGCCCATCAGGAGCAGCAGACGGCCCAGGGGGAAGCGGGCGGCGGGAGAGGGGGCATTCACCGATCCAGGATCCGGAGGCTGACGGGCCTGGTCAAGCCGCGGAGCCGGTGTGAGACGAGAGCGACGACCGGTCCCGGGAGAGAGGAGGTGAGGAGGGGGTGAGACAGCGGAGCGCGCATGTCGGACGATGAACCCATGGAGCACGGGGAGGCGGCGAGCAGGCCCGCGGGTGAGACCGACGTCCATGCGGAGCGGCGTCGGCTCCTCGCGCTCGCCTTCCGGATGACCGGGACGATCGCGGAGGCCGAGGACGTCGTCCAGGAGACCTACCTCCGCTGGTATCGGCTCTCCGCTGCGGAGCGAACGGCACACGATCGCTCGCGCGAGCCAGTTCCATGAGTTCGCCGGGCAGGTCGCCGCTCGCGCGAGCGTCGGTCCGCTGACCCTCGTGCCGCGCATGCCGACCCGGCCGGTGTCGGCCGAGGACGTCGGCTCGCACCTGGTGGGCGTCGCCGAGACAGGCCCCGTAGGCCGTGCAGCGGACCTCGTCGGACCCCGGGAGGAGACGCTGGGGGAGATGGTCCGGCGGCTCTACGCGGCGACCGGGGTGCGTCGGCGGATCGTGGAACTGCGCTTCCCCGGCGCCTACGGTCGCGGGCTCACCTCGGGATCGCTCCGGGGATCCGCCGGTGCCCTCACCGGGCATATGACCTTCGAGGAGTGGCTCCGCTCCCAGCACCGGTGAGGCACTCCCCGGGGGCGCGCCCGTGAGGCGGCGCCCCCGTGTCACGGCGACACCCCCATGTCCTGGGTGACCGCGGTCACGATCGCCCGCGGGGAGAATGGTGGGCTCGAGGGGGTCACCGTCGCTCCCGCTCCCCGTCCTCGGAGGATTCCGCATGACCCGTCCGAACATCGTGTTCATCCTGTCCGACGACCACGCCGCGCACTCGATCTCCGCCTACGGCAGCCGGGTCAACACGACCCCGCACATGGACCGCCTCGCCGCGGAGGGCGCGATCACGGGCGCTCTCTACTGCACCAACTCGATCTGCACGCCGTCGCGCGCCTCGATCCTCACCGGCACCTACAGTCACGTGAACCGCGCCTGCTCCATCTACTCCGAGTTCGACTACCGGGTGCCGACCTTCCCGGAGGTGATCCAGGAGGCCGGCTATCAGACAGCGCTCTACGGGAAGTGGCACCTCGGCCGCTCGAAGCAGTCCCGGCCGAGGGGCTTCGATGACTGGCTGATCTACCCGGACCAGGGACACTACTGGTACGCGGAGATGACGGGGCCCGACGGGGAGGCGGTGCAGCCCGGCTACGCGACAGACGTGGTCACCGAGCACAGCCTGCGCTTCCTGGAGGAGCGCGACCCGGAGCGCCCGTTCTGCCTGCTGGTCCACCACAAGGCCCCGCATCGGCCGTGGGACCCGCACCCCCGTTACGAGGGGATGTACGAGGCCGGCACGATCCCGGAGCCGGAGACGATGGACGATCCGCACGAGGGTCGCGCCCAGGTGGTGCGCGAGGTGCGGATGAAGCTGGACGACCTCCGCCCTCGGGACGTGAAGGACCAGATGCCCGCCGAGCTCGAGGGGGAGGAGCGCCGTCGCGAGCGCGCCGCCTGGAAGTACCAGCGGTACATGCGCGACTACCTCCGCTGTGTGCAGGCGGTGGACGACTCGGTGGGGCAGATCCTCGACCGCCTCGAGGCCGACGGGATCGCCGATAACACCCTGGTCATCTACACCTCTGACCAGGGCTTCTTCCTGGGAGACCACGGCTGGTTCGACAAGCGCCTGATGCTCGACGAGTCGCTGACCATGCCGATGCTGCTGCGCTGGCCGGCGCGGATCCCCGCGGGGACCCGCGTCACCGACACGCTCTCGAATATCGACATCGCCGCGACCCTGCTCGAGGCGGCGGGGGTGGACGTGGCGTCGGCACTGCCCGATCAGCAGGGCCGCAGCTTCCTGCGCCAGCTGGGCGGGGAGCAGGTCGAGGACTGGCGTCAGGCCGTCTACTATCGCTACTGGGAGCATGACGACCCGGAGCACCATGCCCCGGCGCACTACGGCGTGCGCACCCCGGAGCTGAAGTACATCCGCTACTACAACGACGGGCTGGGCAGCCCAGGGTCCTCGAACCGGATCATGCCGATCGAGGACGAGCTGTACGACCTCGTGGCCGATCCCCGCGAGATGACCAACGTCGCCGCCGACCCGGCCTACGCCGCGCAGCTCGCGAGGATGCAGGAGCTCACCGCCGCGCTGCAGACCGAGTACGGCGATGCCCCGTACGAGGGCCCGGACACGCCTCGCCTGGAGTGGCCGACCGTGCGGTGATCCCCGCAGCCCGCACGACGAGCGGCCCGCCGCACCCCGAGGAGGGGGTGCGGCGGGCTGTTGCTGCATCGGGCCGGAGGGCTCAGATGTCGTAGTAGAGCTCGAACTCGTGGGGGTGCGGGCGGAAGCGGAACGGATCGATCTCCGTGGTGCGCTTCAGCTCGATCCAGGTCGAGATGAGGTCCTCGGGGAACACGTCGCCCTCGGTGAGGAAGTCGTGGTCGGCCTCGAGGGCGTCCAGGGCGGCGCCGAGGGAGTCGGGCAGCTGCTGGATCTGCGCGTGCTCCTCCGGGGGCAGCTCGTAGAGGTCTTTGTCGATCGGCTCCGGCGGCTCGATCCGGTTGCGGATGCCGTCGATGCCGGCCATCAGCTGCGCGGCGAAGGACAGGTACGGATTCGCCGACGGGTCCGGGGCGCGGAACTCGATGCGCTTGGCCTTCGGGGAGGAACCGGTGACCGGGATGCGGATCGCGGCGGAGCGGTTGCGGGCCGAGTAGACCATGTTCACGGGGGCCTCGAAGCCCGGCACCAGACGCTTGAACGAGTTCACCGTGGGGTTGGTGAAGGCGGTCAGCGCGGGGGAGTGGGCGATGATGCCGCCGATGTACCAGCGGGCGATGTCGGAGAGACCGCCGTAGCCGCGCTCGTCGAAGAACAGCGGCTCGCCGTCCTTCCACAGCGACTGGTGGGTGTGCATGCCCGAGCCGTTGTCGCCGAAGAGGGGCTTGGGCATGAAGGTCGCGGTCTTGCCGGCGTCCCACACGGTGTTCTTCACGACGTACTTGAACTTCATGACGTCGTCCGCCGCCTGCTGCAGCGTGTTGAAGCGGTAGTTGATCTCCTGCTGACCGGCGGTGCCGACCTCGTGGTGGGCGCGCTCGACCTCCAGGCCGACCTCGCTGAGCACCGCGCAGATCTCATCGCGCAGGTCCGCCATCTGATCGTTCGGCGGGACGGGGAAGTAGCCGCCCTTGAGACGGGTCTTGTAGCCCTGGTTGCCGCCGAATTCGGACTCGTCGCGGTCGGTGTTCCACACGGCCTCGTCGGAGTCGATCGAGTAGAAGCCCGAGTTGACGGAGGTCTTGAAGCGGACGTCGTCGAAGATGTAGAACTCGGCCTCGGCGGCGAAGAAGGCGGTGTCGGCGATGCCGGTCGACTTCAGGTACTCCTCGGCCTTCGCGGCGACGGTGCGCGGGTCGCGGGAGTAGGGCTCGTCGGTGAACGGATCCACGATCGAGAAGTTGACGATCAGGGTCTTCCGCTCGCGGAAGGGATCGAGGTAGGCGGTCTCGAGGTCCGGCACGAGCTTCATGTCCGACTCGTGGATGGCCTGGAAGCCGCGGATCGAGGAGCCGTCGAAGAGCTGACCGGTGGCGATGGCCTCCTCGTTGAAGCTGCTCGCCGGCACGTTGAAGTGCTGCATGACGCCGGGAAGGTCGCAGAAGCGGATGTCGATGAACTCGACGCCCTCCTCTTCGATGTACTTGACGACCTCGCTGGGATTGTTGAACACATCTCCTCCATCCGCGCCGGGGCGGCGCGCCGTTCTGGTCCTGCCCGGGGCTCGTCGTGCCGCACGGGCGATCTCCTGCTCCGAGGCCGGCACGCGCTGCGGGCCGGACTCGGTGGGAGCAAGCTTATGCGCCGTCGGTCCCGCCTTCCCGAAGCGCGTCCTCGCCCAGGACCCCCGGATAGGCTCCCTCCGTGATCGAACGCAAGGACCTCGGCTCCTGGATGGAGGGCGCCCCAGGCGACCCCGGATACGTCAAGGGCTCGTCCCTGCGACTGCCGCCGACGGGCCACGGATCCGTCGCCCCGTTCTGGCGCCGGCCCCTCGCGCTGGTGATCGACTGGGCTCTCGCCGTGGGGGTCTCGACCGTCGCCTTCGACTACGACGCGCTCGCCAACCTGGTCCTCTTCGCAGCGGTGAACGTGCTGTTCCTGACGCTTTTCGGGGCGACTCCGGGGCAGTACGCGCTGCGGATGCGAACCCTCCCGGTGCGCGGTCGCAGCCCGATGATCCTGCGCGCGCTGATCCGTACCGGGCTGATGCTCCTGCTGCTCCCGGCGGTGGTGTGGAACCGGGATGCGCAGCCCCTCCATGACGCCGCCGCGGGCACCGCGGTGATCCGCGTCTGACGAGTCCGTACAGGAGCGGACGAGGGCTGCGGGCGCCCCGGGACGCGGGAAACGCGCCTGCACGCTGTTCGCCGGTCGAGCAGACCGTTGCGGGCCGATTTCCCTTGTGACCTGGGCAAAGAAAGTTTGGTTACGAAAAGGTCACGGCGGCAACGGTCGGATCACGAGACGCCGGGACGCGAGGTCGGGCGGCGTGATCGAGCGTCCCTCGCCGAGCCCCGACCCGCATTCCGTGCTCGGGAGGCGGCTCGTCGACCTCGGTCGGATGAGCTCGACCGAGGCGGGCACCTGGATGCTGCTGGTGGCGATCGGATTCCTCGAAGCGGCCGCGATCCACGGGCGCGGCTGATCCGACAGAGGGACCGCGTGGACCCGGACGTGGCGCTCGTGGACGACCACTATGTGCACTGGTGCCGCCGTCACGGGCAGATGCCGCGCATCGGCAACAGCCGGCAGTGGACCTGACGACCTGACCGACGACTCCCGGGACAGCACGACGCCCCCGTCGGCCGCAGCCGGACGGGGGCGTCTGGAGCGCTGGGGCGCGGGGGCAGGGCGGATCAGCGGCCGCGCATCGCCTTGCGGTTGGGGCGGGCGCGCATCGGGTCCACGCCCTTGGGCACCTGCTGGCGGATCGAGCGCTGCAGCGCCGAGAGGCGCTTGGTGACCTGCGAGGCCTCGTCCTTGGTGAGCTCGCGCTTCATGCGGGTCATGTAGCCGGGGAGTTTGTGCAGGGGCACCTCGCCCTCGCCGTCGCCCACCACGATCTGGTGCACCGGGACGCCCTCGTGCTGGAGCACGCGGCGGATCGAGCGACGCTCCTTCTCGAGCAGCTTCATCGAGGTCGAGGAGGAGTCCTCGGCGACGATCGCGATGCCGGCCCGACCCGACGCGCGGAAGAGCATCTTCTGGCTGCGGGGATCGATCTGCACCGGCTCCTCCGTCACGTTCCAGCCGCGACGGATCGACTGCATGGCGGCGAGCGCCGCACCGGGCTGGCCCTTGATGCGGCTGAACGCGGCGCGCTCCGCCTTCCGGGCGAGGATTAGCATCGCGCCGAGCAGGCCCACGGCGATGCCCAGGAAGATGCCGTACCAGGGGCTGTTCAGCACCAGCCAGGACACGAGGACGCCGACGACGATCGCGCCGAGCATCGCCGCCAGCATCAGCGGCAGCGTGGTGCGGTCCACCTCCTGGGTGTACCTGTACACCTCGAGCATCTGCTTGAGGCGGCCGGGCTTCTTCGGCGCGGACTTCTCGGACTCGCTCTTGCGGGCCATGGGGGTGGGGGTCCTTCCGGGGGTGCGGACTCAGCTCGCGGCGGCCGGGGAGCGACGGGCGACGACGCTCGCAGCCTCCTGACGGGCGGGCTGGTCCTGATCGAGGTGGCGGAGGTTCTCAGGGATCTCCCGCCCCAGCTTCTTCATGGACTGCGCCCACAGCTTGCCCGCGCGGTACGAGGAGCGGACCATCGGTCCGGCCATCACCGCGAGGAAGCCCATCTCCTCGGCCGCATGGGACAGATCGAGGAACTCCTCGGGCTTGACCCAGCGGTCGATCGGATGGTGGAGCTTGGAGGGGCGCAGGTACTGCGTGATGGTGATGATGTCGCATCCGGCGTCGCGCAGCCGCTGTAGCGAGTCGAGGATCTCGTCGGTGGTCTCGCCCATGCCGAGGATCAGGTTCGACTTGGTGATCATCCTGGCGGACTTGCCCAGCGAGATGACGTCGAGGGAGCGCTCGTAGCGGAAGGCGGGACGGATCTGCTTGAAGATCCGCGGCACCGTCTCGAGGTTGTGCGCGAACACCTCGGGCTTCGCATCGAAGACCTGCTGCAGCGCCTCGCCGTTGCCCTTGATGTCGTCGATCAGCAGCTCGACGCCGGTTCCGGGGTTCATGGCGTGGATCTGCTCGCAGGTGCGGGCGAACAGACCGGCCGCGCCGTCGGGCAGGTCATCGCGGGCCACGCCCGTGATGGTCGAGTAGCGCAGTCCCATCTCCTGCACGGACTTCGCGACCTTGAAGGGTTCCATCGGGTCCACGGCCATCGGCTTGCCGGTGGCGATGTCGCAGAAGTCGCAGCGGCGGGTGCAGGTGTCCCCGCCGATGAGGAAGGTCGCCTCGCGGTCCTCCCAGCACTCGAAGATGTTCGGACAGCCCGCTTCCTCGCAGACCGTGTGCAGGCCCTGGCCGTGCACCCGCTTCTTCATCGCGCTGTACTCCGGACCCATCACCGCGCGGGTCTTGATCCAGTCGGGCTTGCGCTCGATCGGCACCTCCGCGTTGCGTGCCTCGACGCGCAGCAGGCGTCGGCCCTCGGGAGCGAGTGTCACCGTGATGCCTCCATACGTTTGACGGTCCTGGCAGTCTATCGATCCGCGCGCGGCAGGCGTCGGTCAGGCCACCCGCGGCGAGGTGCGGTGCGCCACGAGATCGGTCAGCGCCTCCGCGGCGAGATCCACCACGTCCGCGACGGCGACGCGGCGGCCCGCCTCGCGAGTCAGCGTGGTGACCCCGGCGTCGTCGATCCCGCAGGGGATCACGTTGCGGGCCCACGAGAGGTCGTTGTCGCAGTTCAGGGCGAAGCCGTGCATGGTCGCGCGCTTCGAGACCCGCAGCCCGATCGCGCACACTTTGCGATCCTCGGCCAGCTCGCCCTCGGCGCCCTCGGTGCCGCGCACCCACACGCCGCTGCGCCCCTCGACGGGGATCGTGTCCACGCCCAGCTGCCCGCACACGCCCATGATCGTCCGCTCGAGATCGCGGACGAAGCCGACCACGTCGATCGGCACGGGCAGCTTCACGAGCGGGTAGCCGACGAGCTGCTGGGGCCCGTGCCAGGTGATCTTCCCCCCGCGGTCGATGTCGACCACCTCGGCGCCGTCGCGCGGGCGCTCGTGGTCGGCGGTGAGCTTGCCCGCCGTGTACACGGGCTGGTGCTCGAGCAGCAGCAGGGTGTCCGGCCGCTCCCCGGCGACGACCTCGGCATGGAGCCGGCGCTGCAGATCCCAGGCGGCGCGGTAGTCGACCGGCCCCTCCGGCAGGCCGAACTCCTCGTGGCGGTCCCCGCCGGGGAGGGGTTCGCTGAAGCCGAGACGGATCACATCGAGCATCCGCCCAGAGTACTCCCGCGGTCCCTCACCTGCGCATTGTGGATGACCGACGGGGGAGGGGGCGTGGTGGGCTTCACTGGTCGCCATGCACGACTACGACGAGGATCGTTTCGCGGCCGGAGCGCCGTCGCTGTCCGGCCCGCGCGGGAGCGGCTGGTCGGCCGACGGGGACCGAACGCGACCGTCGGCCGGGCGACATGCGCGGTCGGAGACGAACGCGGTCGAGCGGCCGCGGATCCTCCACGCCGACGGGGACGTGGTGGTCGAGCAGGTTGCGCTGCAGGGGCGCGAGGGCGTGGTGCGGGTGCGAGCTCTCAGCGGGGAGGGCCGACGGGCGGTGCGGGACCAGGCACAGCTGCTCGCCGCCCTCGAGGTCGACGCCCTGCGCGCGGCCCCAACGGTGCTGGCCCTCGAGGACGACGCCTACCTGCGCGAATCCGCCCCGGAGCTGGCGCGGCGGGGCGGCCGCCGCGCCGACCACGACGGCACTCCGCCGACGGCCGAACGGCTCGCCCTCGGGGCGGTGCGCGAGGACCTCGAGGCGCTCGTGGGGGCGCTCCATGCGCGGGGCTGGTTGCTCGGTGCCCGCGGGGCCTCGGCGCTAGGGCTCCGGGCCGACGGGACCGTCGTGCTCCTCGACCTGCGCGGCCTGCGTCGTGGTGATGACGCTCTGGATCAGCTCGCCGATCGGCACTGGATCGACGCGACCCTTTTGGACCGCGATCGCACCCTGCGCCGCCGCATCGACGACCATCGAGCGGTGCAACAGGGGCCCGTGGCGGTCGGGGACGGGCCTGCTGGGACGACTGAGCCGGTCCGGCAGTGGGCGGGGGTCGCCGCCGAGGAGATCGAGCACGGCGACCGACTGGCAGGGGCGGAGGGGCAGGCCGAGCACCGGGCCGGGCCCCGCCCTGCCCCGCGGGCGGCGGAGGTCGACTCCCCTCGGAGCTCACGGAGCAACTGGACCACCCGGTGGGGCACCAGGGGCACCCAGAGCACCCGGGGCGCTCGAAGCACACCGGTCGCCCACCTGGTGCGATCCGTGCACCGCCTCATCGTCGATCCCGGCACCCGCCGTATTGCGCTGCTCAGCGGGGCGAGCGTGCTCGCGGCCGGTCTCGTCCTCGGCACCGGCGGCTGGCTGCTCTCCGACAGGCCTCGCGGGGAGGGGTCGGCGAGCGAGGTCGGGACCGGCGAGACGACGGGGGAGTCGGGGACGGAGGGAACCGGGGCAGGGCCGGACTCCGGGGCCGGGACCGCAGCGGTCCCGATCGAGGACCCGTGGTCGCTCGGCGCTGAGCTCGCCGGCTCCCGTCACGCCTATCTCACCAGCGCCTCGGACCAGGCACCCACCGCCGCCGGAAGCGCCGCCCGCGCGGAGGACGACGCCGTGCGCGCGGCGTACGAGGGTGCGACCGTCCGCGGCGGCGGACCGGTCGTGCAGGACGCGGAACTGCTAGAGATCGATCTCGACGCCGGCACCGCCGCGCTCCGACTGGAGACCTCGACCGAGGCCGCGACCATCACCGACGCGGCGGGTGAGGCCACGGAGGTGCCCGCGACCGCGCCCGGCACCGTGATCCTCGATCTCACCTGGGACGGGCGCCAGTGGCTGATCACAGAGGTGCGCGAGCCCGTCGCCTGACCCCGTCGTCCCGGCGGCAGCGCTGCGCCCGGGCCCGTCTGCCGGGCCGGCGCCGGCGATACCTGCCGAAGCTGCCTCGTCTTCCCTCCCTTCCCTGCTGAAGCCCCCTCCTCTTCCCGCCCTTCCCTGCTGAAGCCCCCCTCCTCTTCCCGCGCTCCCCTGCTGGAACTCCGCGTGCGGCGTGGCCTCGACGCTCCAGAGCGGTTGAGGTCACGCAGGGCACGGAGTTCCAGCAAAGATCGTCCCGGTCCGACGCTGTTGACGACACGATCCCCGCAACTCCCTGGAAGAGGGTGCTGCGGGGATCGTGTCGAACCGTCGAGCGGTCGGGCCCGACCGGGTCGGGCGGAGCCGGGAGGGAAGGTCAGAGACCGAGCTCGCCCTCGAACGCGCCCTCCTCGAGCCGCTTCTTCATGAAGGTGAGGAAGCGGGCGGCGTCGCCGCCGTCGACCATGCGGTGGTCATAGGAGAGGAAGAGGTACATCATCGAGCGGATCGCGATGGTGTCATCGCCCTCGGCGTTCTGCACCACCACCGGACGCTTGGTGATGGTGCCGGTGCCGAGGATGCCCACCTGCGGGGCGGGCACGATCGGGGTGTCCCAGAGGGCACCGCCCGAGCCGGTGTTGGTGATGGTGAAGGTCGCCCCGGCCAGGTCGTCGGGGACGAGCTTGTTCGACTTGGCGCGGCCGCCGAGATCACCGATCTGACGCGCGAGGCCCGCCAGGTTCAGGTCGCCGGCGTTCTTGATGACCGGGACCACGAGACCGCGCTCGGTGTCCGCCGCCATGCCGATGTTCTCCGCGCCGTGGTAGACGATCTTGTCGCCATCGATGGTGGAGTTCAGCTGCGGGTAGGTCTTCAGACCCTCGATCGCGGCCATCATCAGGAACGGCAGGAAGGTCAGCTTCGCACCCTCACGGGCGGCGAAGTCGTCCTTCGCCCGGGCGCGGAGCTTCG
Source organism: Brachybacterium sp. B718/18 (assembly GCF_055454375.1). Classification (NCBI taxonomy): domain Bacteria; kingdom Bacillati; phylum Actinomycetota; class Actinomycetes; order Micrococcales; family Dermabacteraceae; genus Brachybacterium; species Brachybacterium sp. B718/18. Next base: position 489,888 of record NZ_JBVDDO010000001.1, read on the forward strand.
CCACGCGGGTCAGGTCGACCTCGACCGCGGTGGTCAGCTGGGCCATGCCCTGCAGCGACTCCATCATCCGCTGGCCGATGACCTTGCGAATGCGGGGCATCTTCTCCTCGGTGCCGCGCTTGGAGGAGACGTTCACCGCCGGAGCAGCCTTCGGTGCGGAGTCCGCGGCCGGAGCGGCAGCGGCGGCGGGAGCGGAGGCCGCAGCCTTCTGCTCCTCGATCGCCTTCTGCACGTCCTGCTTGCGGATGCGACCGCCGAGGCCGGTGCCGGCGACGGAGGACAGGTCGACGCCGGCCTCGGCCGCCATCTTCCGCACCAGCGGGGTCACATAGCCGGAGGACTCGGCACCCGAGACGGCCTCGTCGGCCTTCGGGGCGGGAGCCGCGGGAGCGGCAGCCGGAGCCGGAGCAGCCTCAGCAGCCGGGGCCGGCTCGGGAGCGGCGGTGGACTTCTCCTCCGCAGCGGCCGGCTTCTCCTCGGCAGCGGCCTTCTCCTCGGGAGCGGGCGCCGGAGCAGCCTTCTCCTCGGCCGGGGCCGGGGCGGCGGGCTCCGCCGGAGCCGAGGCGCCGGCGGCATCGCCGATGACGGCGAGCACGGCGCCGACCTCGGCGTCCTCGTCCTCCTGCACCGCGATCGAGAGCAGGGTGCCCGCGACCGGGGAGGGGATCTCGGTGTCGACCTTGTCGGTCGAGACCTCGAGCAGGGGCTCGTCGACCTCGACGGTGTCGCCGACGGCCTTGAGCCAGCGGGTGACGGTGCCCTCGGTGACGGACTCGCCGAGCGCGGGCATCGTCACCTCCTGGCCCTCGCCGGAGCCACCGGCGGCCGGTGCCTCCTCGGCGGCGGGCTTCTCCTCGGCGACGGGGGTCTCGGTCGAGGGAGCGGCGGTCTCGTCGGAGGCGAGATCCTCACCGGCGGGAGCGGACTCCTCAGCGGCAGGCTGCTCGGCGGCGGGCTCGTCGGCGGCAGGCTCCTCGGCGGCGGCACCGGAGTCACCGGCGTCGGACGCGGCGGAGCCGGAGCCGTCGCCGATCACGACCAGGTCGGCGCCGACCTCGGCGTCCTCGTCCTCCTGGACCAGGATCTGCTCGATGGTGCCCGCGACGGGCGAGGGGATCTCGGTGTCGACCTTGTCGGTCGAGACCTCGAGCAGCGGCTCGTCGACCTCGACGGTGTCGCCGACGGACTTGAGCCAGCGGGTGACGGTGCCCTCGGTGACGGACTCGCCGAGGGCCGGCATCTTCACGGTTTCGGACATGGTGGTTCTCCTCGGGGGGTGGTCTCAGGCGTGGGCGTGCAGCGGCTTGCCGGCGAGGGCCAGCGCGGCCTCGCCCATGGCCTCGTGCTGCGTCGGGTGGGCGTGGACGAGGGACGCGACGTCCTCCGGGTAGGCCTCCCAGTTGACGATGAGCTGGGCCTCGCCCATGAGCTCGGACATGCGCGAGCCGATCATGTGGACGCCGACGATGGCGCCGCCCTTCTCGCGGACCAGCTTGATGAAGCCCGTGGTGCCGAGGATCTGGGACTTGCCGTTGCCGCCCAGGTTGTACTCGTAGGACTCGACGCCGTCCTCGCCGTACTGCTCCTTGGCCTGCTTCTCGGTGAGGCCGACGGAGCCGAGCTGCGGCTCGCAGTAGGTGATGCGGGCGATCCCGGACTCGACGATCGGCGCGGGGTTCTCGCCGGCGATGCGCTCGGCGACGAAGATGCCCTGGGCGAAGCCGCGGTGCGCGAGCTGCAGGCCGGGGACGATGTCGCCGACGGCGTAGATGCCGGGCACGTTGGTCTCGAGGGTCTCCTTGTTCGCGAGCACGAAGCCGCGATCCATCTCGATGCCCTGCTCCTCGTAGCCGAGGCCCTGGGTGTTCGGGCCGCGGCCGACGGCCACGAGCAGGTAGTCGCCCTCGTAGACCTTGCCGTTCGCGAGGGTGACCTTCACGCCGTTCTCATCCTGCTCGGCCTTCTCGGTGAAGACGCCGAGGGAGAAGGCGATGCCGCGCTTCTTGTACGCGCGTTCGAGCGCCTTGGAGAGCGACTCGTCCTCGTTGGCGACCAGGTGGGGGAGACCCTCGATGATCGTCACGGACTCGGCGCCCAGGGACTTCCACATCGAGGCGAACTCGACGCCGATGACGCCGCCGCCGAGGATGATCGGGTTCTTCGGGATCTCGGGGAGCTGCAGCGCGGTCTCGGAGTCGAGGAAGCGGCCGCCGAGGTCGATGCCGGGGATCGACTTCGAGAAGGAGCCGGAGGCCAGGATGATGTTCTTGCCGGTCAGGGTGCGCGTGCCCTGGGCGGTCTCGACCTCGACGGTGTTCTTGCCGGTGAGGCGGCCGAAGCCCTCGACGTACTCGACCTTGCGGGACTTCACCAGGCCCTGCAGACCCTTGTACAGGCGGCCGATGATCTTGTCCTTGAAGTCCAGCATCTTCGTGACGTCGATGCTGTTCAGGGAGATGTCGAGACCGAGCTCCTTGCCCTCGGAGGGGGCGTCGGCGACCTCGCCGACGTGGAGGAGCGCCTTGGTGGGAACGCAACCGCGGTGCAGGCAGGTGCCACCGAGCTTGTCCTTCTCCACGAGCGCGATCTTCTGGCCGAGCTGGGCTCCGCGCAGCGCAGCCGCATAGCCGCCGCTGCCACCGCCCAGGATCACGACGTCGTACTGGTCAGTGGTTGTATCCGCCACCTGTGTGCTCCTCGGTGTATGGGTGTCTACCCGGCGCGCATCCACCCGGATGGCCGACGGCGCCGCCTGCATGACCCATGCTAGGGCACGGGGCGGCGCCCGTCGGCCCGCTGACGTGGACTCTCGGCCTCGTGACGAGGAGCGGATCACACCGGCTGACCGGTGGACCCCGGTCCGGTCCGCCCGGCTCCGTCGGCATCCGACGGAGCCGGGATCGGGCTCAGCGCGCGGAGGCGCGGTCCTCGAGGACCTGCAGCACGGTGCGGACGCTCATACCCGTAGCGCCCTTGCCCATGTATCCCAGCGGCGCGGAGGCGAAGGCCGGACCGGCGATGTCCAGGTGCGCCCACTCGGTCTCGCCCACGAACTCGGACAGGAAGATCCCTGCCGACAGGGCGCCGCCCCAGCGCTCCCCGATGTTGCGCAGGTCCGCGACGCGACCGGTCAGGTCGGCGCGCAGCTCCGCGGGGAAAGGCAGGGGCCAGAACGGCTCGCCGGCGGTCTCCGCGGCGCTCAGCACGCTCTCGCGGCCGGCGTCGGTGCCCATGACGGCCGCGGTGCGCTTGCCGAGGGCCACCATCGCGGCACCGGTGAGGGTCGCGACGTCCATCACCAGGTCCGGCTCGTCGGCGACGGCGTCCACGAGCGCGTCGGCCATGACCATGCGGCCCTCGGCGTCGGTGTTGAGCACCTCGACGGTCGTGCCGTTGCGCATGGTGACCACGTCGCCGGGGCGCTGGGCGCCGCCGCCGGGCATGTTCTCGGCGAGGGCGAGATAGGTGGTCACGGTGACGGGCAGGCCCAGGCGGGCCGCGCCCAGGGTCGCAGCGAGCACCGTCGCGGCCCCGGTCATGTCCGAGGTCATCTCGTCCATCCCCGCGCCGGGCTTCAGCGAGATGCCGCCTGTGTCGAAGGTGATGCCCTTGCCGACCAGGGCGACCGAGGCGGTAGCGCCCTCGGGGGAGTAGGCGAGGCGCACGAGCCGCGGCGGGCGGGCCGAGCCCTGGCCGACGCCGACGATGCCGCCATAGCCGCCCTCGGCCAGCTGCTGCTCGTCGAGCACGGTGACCTCGAGGGGGAGGCCCGCGGCGAGCTCCTCGGCGCGGCGGGCGAACTCCGCCGGGTAGAGCAGGTTCGGTGGGGTGTTCACCAGGTCCCGGGTGACCGTGACGATGTCGGCGAGGACCTCGGCACGGGCGATCGCGGACTCCGCCGCGGCGGTGTCATCGGCGAGCAGGACGATCTCGGCCAGGGCGCCGTCCGGGGCGGACCCCTCGGTGCCCGACTTGAAGGCGGTGAACGTGTAGGCGCCGAGGGCGGCGCCCTCGAGGGCGGCGGCGAGCTGCTCGGGGGACCCTCCGGGCAGGGCGACCGCGGCGCGCTCGACGCCGACCAACGAGCGGGCGGCGGCGCCGTACGCGAGGCGGAGGTCCTCCGCGGAGAGCTCCGCGAGATCGGCCTCGCCGAGCCCGACGAGGAGCAGCGAGCCCGCGGAGGCGAAGGTGTAGGAGGGGATGCGGTGCACGTCCCCGCGCGCCGCGGAGGGGTCGAGGCTCGCGATGGCCGAGGAGATGTCGGCGGCGCCGGGCACGGTCGACGGGGCGCCGTCGGAGCCGGGGACCAGCGGGAGGATCAGGACGTCGACGTCGACGTCGGTCAGGGCGGTGTTCGCAGCAGTCAGTGTGGGCATGGATCTATCGTAGGGGCGCTCGGGCATCCCGTACCGGGCGGTCACAGCGCCCGACGCGAGGTCGGCGCCCGAGAGGACGGACGGCACCCATGGCGGCGTTGAGCATCGTGGTGAGCGTCGTCGGCGGCCTCACCGCCCTGCTGGGTCTCTATTACGCGGTCCGCGATCTCCGCACCGACCTGGTCCTGCTCGGAGCCTGCGCCCTCACCGCTCTGCTGTGGATCGTGCTCGGGGCCGCCCTGCTGGTGCGGGACCTGGCCGGCGGCACCCCCGAGGATCCGATCACCCTCTACGGCTACCTCCTGACCGCGATCGCGATGGTGATCGGGGGCGGCTGGGTCTCGCTCTGGGAGCGGTCCCGCTGGGGCAGCCTCGTCATCGCCGTGGTGGCCGCGACCTCGCTCGTGCTGCTGCTGCGGCTCCACCAGATCTGGCCGGGAGGCTTCGCATGACCCAGGACGACGCAGTGCTCGAGGACGGGACCGGGACCCCGGCCGACGGGGAGCGTCCCGCGGCCGCTCCGACCCGTGCCTCCCGCGGGTTCGAGGTCGTCCTGATCATGGTCTACGCCCTGTTCGCCCTCTCGGCGACGGCGCGCAGCCTGGTGCAGATCTTTCGCGAGTTCGACCGCGCACCCCTCGCCTACCTGCTCTCCCTCGCCGCCGCGCTCACGTACATCGCGGTGACCGTCGCGCTGATCCGCGGCGGCCGCCGTTCCCCGGTCGTGCTGGGGCTGTGCCTCGTCGAGCTGGCCGGCGTGCTGCTCATCGGCACCCTCACCTACGCCCTGCCGGGACTGTTCGCCGATGCGACGGTCTGGACCCACTACGGGCAGGGCTACGGCTTCGTGCCGCTCGCGCTGCCGCTGATCGCCCTGGTCTACGTGCTCCTGACCCGCCGGGCGGGACGTGCGACCCCGATCGCCGCCGGATGAGCACGTACCGTAAGGCCGTGCCCTCCACCGACGACGCCCCCCGCGGCGCCTACGCCGCGCTCTTCCGCCACGTCCTCACCCGGCTCGACGCCGAGCAGGCCCACCGGCTGACCGTGCGCGCGCTCCGTCTGGCCCACGCCGTGCCCGGCGGTCCGGCCCTGCTCCGCGCCGTCTTCGGCACCCCGCACCCGCTCCGCGACCGTCGGCCCGCCCGCACCGTGCTCGGTGCCGAGCACCGCTCCCCGCTGGGGATGGCGGCCGGCTTCGACAAGAACGGCGAGGTGCCCCTCGCCCTGCTCGACCTCGGCTTCGGCCACGTGGAGGTCGGGACCGTCACGGCCCAGCCCCAGCCCGGCAACCCCGCGCCCCGTGCCTTCCGGCTCCTGGCCGACCAGGCCCTGATCAACCGCATGGGCTTCAACAACCACGGCGCCCAGGAGCTCGCCCGGAACCTCGCCGCGGCCCGCCGCACCGAACGGGGCCAGCGCGCGGTCATCGGCGTGAACATCGGCAAGTCCAAGGTCACCGCGCTCGAGGACGCCGCGGAGGACTACCGCTTCTCCGCCCGTCTGCTCGCGCCGTACGCCACCTATCTCGCGATCAACGTCTCCAGCCCCAACACCCCGGGCCTGCGGGACCTGCAGACCACCGAGGCCCTGCGCCCCATCCTCGAGGCGGTCCTCGAGGAGGCGCGGGCCGCCGCCCGACGCCTGCGCCGCGAGGTCCCGGTGCTGGTCAAGATCGCTCCCGACCTCCACGACGACGACGTCCTCGCCGTCGCCCGCCTCGCGACCGAGGTCGGCCTCGCCGGGGTGATCGCCGCGAATACCACGATCGCGCGACCCGAGTCCCTGCTCACCGACGCGGACCGGGTGCAGAGCATCGGTGCCGGCGGGCTCTCCGGCCCGATCCTCGCCGAGCGCTCCCTCGAGATGCTCCGCCTGCTGCGCCGCGAGCTGCCCGAGGAAGCGGTGATCATCAGCTGCGGCGGCGTCACCACCGCGGCCGATCTCCGCGCCCGGCTCGAGGCCGGCGCCGACCTGGTCCAGGGCTACACCGCACTGATCTACCGCGGTCCCGGCTGGGCCGGCAGGATCGTCCGCGAGCTCGGCGCGGATCCGTGGGGCTGACCTCCCCGGCCGGGGCGCATCGCCCTGCCGTCGGCCCCGCGGCATAGTCTGAGGGACATGGAGGAGGACCTGTTCTCGGTGTCGCACGTCGCCCCGGCGCCGCGCACCCTGTCGGACCGCAACCACGACCACCGCGCCCCGCTCGCGGTGCGGATGCGGCCGCGCCGGCTCGAGGAGATCGTCGGGCAGCACGCCGCGCTCGAGCCCGGCAGCCCGCTGCGCCGGCTCGTCGCGGCCGACGACTCCCGCACAGCCCCGTCCTCGGTGATCCTCTGGGGTCCGCCCGGGACCGGCAAGACCACCCTCGCCTACGTCGTCGCGCAGTCCGGCGACCGGGAGTTCGTCGAGGTCTCCGCCGTGCTCGCCGGGGTCAAGGACATCCGCGACGTCGTCGACCAGGCCCGGTCGAGGCTGCGGACGATCGGGAAGGAGACGGTGCTCTTCGTCGACGAGGTGCACCGCTTCTCGAAGTCCCAGCAGGACGCCCTCCTGCCCAGCGTCGAGAACCGCTGGGTGACGCTGATCGCCGCGACCACCGAGAACCCGCATTTCTCGGTCATCTCCCCGCTGCTGTCGCGCTCGATCGTCCTCACCCTCGAGTCGCTGGACCGCGCCGATCTCGACACGCTGATCGACCGGGCCCTGACCGAGGACCGCGGGCTCGGCGGCGCCGTCACGCTCGCCGACGACGCCCGGGAGGCGCTGCTGCGGCTCGGCGGGGGCGACGCCCGCAAAATCCTCACCTCCCTTGAGGCAGCGGCGGCCGCCGCGCTGATGAAGGAGTCGAAGGAGATCGACGCCGCGACGCTCGCGCAGGCCGTCAATCGGGCGGCGCTTCGCTACGACCGCGCCGGCGACCAGCACTACGACGTCACGAGCGCCTTCATCAAGTCCATGCGGGGCAGCGACGCCGACGCCGCGCTGCACTACCTCGCCCGCATGATCGAAGCGGGCGAGGACCCGCGCTTCATCGCCCGGCGCGTCGTGATCGCCGCGAGCGAGGAAGTGGGCATGGCGGACCCGACGGCGCTGCAGGTCGCGGTCGCGGCCATGCAGGCCGTGCAGCTGCTGGGCATGCCCGAGGGGCGGATCCCGCTCGCGCAGGCGGTGGTGCACATCGCCACCGCCCCCAAGTCCAACGCCTCCTACCGGGCGCTCGACGCCGCGATCGCCGACGTGCGCGCCGGGCGCGGCCAGGGCGTCCCCGCGCACCTGCGCGACGCCCACTACTCCGGGGCGAAGTCCCTGGGGCACGGCGTCGAGTACCGCTACGCCCACGACTTCCCGCACGGGGTGGTCGCCCAGCAGTACCCGCCGGACGACCTGGTGGGGACCGACTACTACGAGCCCACCGGACACGGCCAGGAGGCGCAGACCGCCCGGCGCGTCGAGGCACTGCGGCGCATCCTGCGCGGCGGGTGAGGCGGTCCAGGGCGGCGAGAGCATCGCCGCCCTGTGGGCGACTCCACAGGAATCCGCGCGCGACCTGCGCCGCGAACCGTTGAGCAGCGCGGGGCCCTGCGCTACTGTTGGTCGCTGAATCCGCGGCTGCAAGACTGGATTCACCACACGCGATAAGAGGTAGACCTCGTGACCAACGTCACACGCGCGCGTCGTCAGGCGCGCCTGTCCCGAGCCCTCGGGCTCCCCCTGACCCCGAAGTCGGTCAAGTACTTCGAGAAGCGCCCGTACCCCCCGGGCGAGCACGGCCGCGCCCGTCGTCGGACCGAGTCCGACTACGCGGTCCGTCTGCGCGAGAAGCAGCGTCTCCGCGCCCAGTACGCCCTGCGCGAGAAGCAGATGCACCGCTCCTACCTGGATGCCAAGAAGGAGTCCGGCCTGACCGGTGAGTCGATGGTCGAGCTGCTCGAGATGCGCCTCGACGCGCTCGTGCTGCGCTCCGGCTTCGCCCGCACCATCCTCCAGGCCCGCCAGGCCGTCGTGCACCGTCACGTCCTGGTCGACGGCAAGCTGGTGGACCGTCCCTCCTTCCGCGTGAAGCCGGGCCAGACCATCCAGATCAAGCCCAAGTCCCAGGCGATGGAGCCCTTCCAGATCGCGGCCGAGGGCGGCAACTCCGACGTCCTCGCCCAGGTCCCGTCCTACCTGTCGGTCGAGCTCGCCGAGCTGAAGTCCCAGCTGGTCTCGCGCCCCAAGCGCTCCGAGGTCCCCGTGACCTGCGACGTCCAGATGGTCGTCGAGTACTACGCGCGCTGACCTCCGCCTCACGCGTCGCGAACGGCCCCGGCAGGTGTACTCCGGTACCCTGACCGGGGCCTTCGTGTCCCCCTCCGTCCACCGCAGTCCCGGAAGGACCCCCACCGACCATGCGCACCTCTGAGATCCATCGGCGCTACCTCGCCCACTTCGAGAAGAAGGCGCACGAGGTCGTGCCCAGCGCCTCGCTGGTCTCGAGCGATCCGTCGATCCTCTTCACGATCGCCGGCATGGTCCCCTTCATCCCTTACATCGTCGGGACTGAGAAGGCGCCCTACGACCGCGCCGTCAGCGTGCAGAAGTGCATCCGCACCAACGACATCGAGAACGTCGGCCGCACCACCCGCCACGGCACCTTCTTCCAGATGGCCGGCAACTTCTCCTTCGGCGACTACTTCAAGCGCGGCGCCATCGACTTCTCCTGGGAGCTGCTGACCTCCTCGGTCGAGGACGGCGGCTTCGGCCTCGAGCCCGAGCGTCTCTGGATCACGCTGTGGGAGGAGGACGCGGAGTCCTACGAGCACCTCACCACCGTGATCGGCCTGGACCCGGCGCGCATCGTGCGCCTGCCCTGGGAGGAGAGCTGCTGGGACACCGGGCAGCCCGGCCCCGCCGGCTCCACCGGCGAGTGGTACTACGACCGCGGCCCCGAGTTCGGCCCCGACGCGCCCACCGGGACGCTCCCGCAGTGGCCCGGGGACGAGCGCGCCGAGGACCGCTACCTCGAGATCTGGAACCTCGTCTTCGACCAGTTCCTGCGTGGCCCCGGCAGCGGCAAGGACTACGAGCTCGTCGGCGAGCTCGACCAGAAGGCGATCGACACCGGCCTCGGCGTCGAGCGCCTTGCCTACCTGCTGCAGGGCAAGCGGAACATGTACGAGATCGACCAGATCTTCCCCGTCATCGAGAAGGCGCAGGAGCTCTCCGGCCGCCGCTACGGCGAGGACGAGGAGGACGACGTCCGCCTGCGGATCATCGGCGACCACGTGCGCAGCGCCCTGATGCTCGTCGGCGACGGCGTGCGCCCCGGCAACGAGGGTCGCGGCTACGTGCTGCGCCGTCTGATCCGCCGCGCCGTGCGCTCCCTGCGCCTGCTCGGCTACGCCGAGCCGGCCATGCCGCACCTCCTGCCCATCTCCAAGGACCTCATGGCCGAGTCCTACCCGGAGCTCGAGGCGGACTTCCCGCGCATCGCCGAGATCGTCTACGCGGAGGAGGAGGCCTTCCGCCGCACCCTCGAGACGGGCACCGCGCTCTTCGACCGGGTCGCGACGGCGGCCTCGGCCGACGGCGGACGCGTCCTCCCCGGTGACGAGGCGTTCAAGCTCCACGACACCTACGGCTTCCCGATCGACCTCACGATGGAGATGGCGGCGGAGGTCGGCCTCCAGGTCGATGCCGAGGCGTTCCGCTCCGCGATGCAGGAGCAGCGCGAGCGCGCCCGGGCCGATGCCGCGGCGAAGAAGACCGGCCACACCGACACCGCGATCTACAACCGCCTGCTGGGCGAGCGCGGCGGCGAGGTGCCCTTCCTCGGCTACACCGAGGACACCGTCGCCACGACGGTCGAGTCCGTGCTCGTCGACGGCGCGATCGTGAACTCCGTGCAGGCGCCCGCGCAGGTCGAGATCGTGCTCGCGGCGACCCCGTTCTACGCCGAGTCCGGCGGCCAGCTGGCCGACCAGGGGAGCATCGCCCTGACCGGCGGCGGCCTGGTCGAGGTCGACGACGTGCAGAAGCCCGTCAAGGGCCTGATCGTGCACCGCGGCCGTCTGGTAGAGGGCGAGCTCGCCGCGGGCGCCGCCGCGATCGCGACCATCGACCGCGAGCGCCGCGGCGCGATCGCCCGCGCCCACACCGCGACCCACATGGTCCACGAGGCCCTCCGCGAGGAGCTCGGTCACGGCGCCACGCAGGCGGGATCGGAGAACTCCCCGGGCCGGATGCGCTTCGACTTCCGATACGGCCAGGCGGTCCCCGCCTCCGTGCTGAGCCAGATCGAGGGGCGCGTCAACACGCTGCTGCAGGAGGAGCTCGAGGTCACCGACCAGCAGATGTCCCTCGATGCAGCGAAGGCCGCGGGCGCGCAGGCGCTCTTCGGCGAGAAGTACGGCGACGTGGTCCGCATGGTCTCGATCGGCGGGGACTGGTCGCGCGAGCTGTGCGGTGGCACCCATGTCGCCAGCACGGGCGCGATCGGCTCCGTGCAGCTCATGGGCGAGGCCTCGATCGGCTCCGGCGTGCGCCGCGTCGACGCCCTCGTCGGCCTCTCGGCCTACCGCCACCAGGCGAAGGAGCGCGCGCTCGTCTCCCAGCTGAGCGAGATCCTCAAGGTCGGCAGCAGCGAGGAGATCCCCGAGCGGGTCCGCTCGCTCACGCAGCGGATGAAGGACATGGAGAAGCAGCTCGCCGCGCTCCGCGGACAGCAGCTCCAGGCAGAGGCCGGGCGTCTCGTCGCGGGCGCGACGGAGGTCGCCGGGGTGCGCCTGCTCGCGCACGACGCGGGGGAGGGGATCGCCGCGGGCGATCTGCGCACCCTCGCGCTCGACCTGCGCGCCCGTCTCGGCGAGGACTCTCCCGTCGTCGTCGCGGTCGCCGGCCACGAGGACGGTCGCGCCGCCCTCGTCGTCGCCACCAGCGCGAGCGCCCGCGATCTCGGCCTCAAGGCGGGCGACCTGCTGAAGAGCGGCGCCGAGGCGATGGGGGGCCGCGGCGGCGGCAAGCCCGACATGGCCCAGGGCGGTGGCGGCGAGCCCGCGCGGATCGGCGCGGCCCTGGCCGCGGTGCGCGGCGCGATCGAGGCGACCGCGGGCGCATGAGCGGCGCTCCCGGCTCGGACGTCCCCGGAGGCCTGCCCCGGGGCGTCCGCCTCGGCGTGGACGTCGGCGACGTCCGTGTCGGCATCGCCCGCAGCGATCTCGACGGACTGATCGCCACGCCCGTCGAGACCGCCCCCCGCGACATCGCGGTGGCACGGGTCCTCGAGGAGGCCGCCGAGGCCGAGGCCCGTGTCATCATGGTCGGGCTCCCGCGGTCGCTGGATGGCAGCGAGGGCGCCGCGGCGAGGAAGGCGCGGGACTTCGCCGACCGTCTCGCCGCTCAGCTCGAGGAGAGCGACCGGGACGTGGCGGTGAGAATGCTCGACGAGCGCCTCACCACCGTCTCGGCGCACCAGGCCCTGCACGCCTCCGGGCGGAAGGGGCGCAAGCACCGCCAGGTCGTCGACCAGGTCGCCGCCGTGATGATCCTCCAGCAGGCGCTGGACATCGAACGGTCGACCGGGGCGCGCGCCGGGGAGCTCGTCGAGGTCGACCCCGACCTCCCGGACGGCACCGGCCCCGTGGGACAGGAGGATGCGGGATGAACGACGAGGACTCGAGCTTCGAGGAGCTCGCCCAGGAGCAGCACGTCTCCGGAGACGGTCGCGGGCGTCGCCGCGCCGCGCGTCGCCGTGGGGGGTTACTCCGCGCCGTGCTCCCGGTGCTGCTGGTGGTCGCCGTCGTCGTCGGCATCGGCTGGGGCGGCTACACCGGATACCGCTGGGTCACCTCCAACGTCTCCATGGAGGCGGAGGAGACGGACTTCCCGGGCCCCGGGTCCGGGGAGGCGATCGTCGAGGTCGCCGAGGGCGACACCGGCACGGACATCGCCTCGACCCTCGTCGAGGCCGGCGTCATCAAGTCGAGCGGTCCCTTCATCAACCTCTTCTCGTCGACCCCGGACGCCGCCGGCATCGAGCCGGGCGTCTATCGGCTCAAGCTGGAGATGTCCTCGGCCGATGCGCTCAACGCGCTCCTGGATCCGGCGAACCTCGCCGGCCACCGCGTGATCATCCCGGAGGGGCTGCGGCTCACCCAGATCTGGCCGCTCCTCTCCGAGGCCTCCGGCATCCCGGTCGAGGACTTCGAGGCCGCAGCGGTCGACTACACCGCGTACGGCATCCCGGAGAACGCCGCGGGGACGCTCGAGGGCTATCTGTGGCCGGGGCGCTATGACATCCCCGAGGACGCCACCGCCGAGCAGGTGATCCAGATGATGTGGGACCGCATGGAGCAGCAGCTGACGGACCGCGGCATCGCCGAGGCGGACTGGCATCGCACGCTCACCCTGGCCTCGCTCGCCGAGCTCGAGGCGAACAAGGAGGAGGACTACGGCAAGGTCGTGCGCGTCATCCTCAATCGCCTCGAGGGCGCCGGCGAGGCCGGCGGGACGCCGATGCCGCTGCAGTTCGACTCGACCGTGCACTATGTGGCCGGGAAGAACTCGGCGGTGGCCACCACCAATGCCGAGCGCGCCATCGACTCGCCGTACAACACGTACAAGTACCCCGGTCTGCCGCCCGGTCCGATCGCCGCCCCCGGCGGGCCGGCCCTCGACGCGGCGGTCTCCCCGCCCGCGGGCGACTGGCTCTACTTCGTCACGGTGAACACCGACACGGGGGAGACCCGCTTCGCGGCGACCTGGGCCGAGCACGAGCAGAACGTCGCGGACTGGCAGGAATGGGCGCAGTCGAAGTGACCTCGGCCGAGCCCGCGACCGGGCGGGCGCTCCTGCGGCGGCGCTTCGCCGTGATCGGCTCGCCCGTGTCCCACTCGCTCTCGCCGGTGCTGCACCGCACCGCCTACGCGGAGCTCGGCATCACTGATGCCAGGTACGAGCGCCACGAGGTCGGTGCGGGCGAGCTCGCGGCCTTCCTCGCAGACGGTCCCGGCCGCGACCTTCAGGGGCTGAGCGTCACGATGCCCGGCAAGCCCGAGGCGCACGATCTCGCGGCAGAGCGGGATGCGACCGCGACGGCGCTCGGCATCGCCAACACCCTCGTGCGCCGGCCCGACGGCTCCTGGCGGGCCGAGAACCATGACGTGCACGGCATCGTCGCCGCACTGCGCGACCACGGGGCCCCGGGCCCCCGCGGCACCGGGTCCGACGGAGGGATCGGCGCGCAGGGCGTCGGACCGACGGGTGCGGTGCTCGGATCCGGGGCGACCGCGCTGAGCGCCGTCGCGGCGCTCCTCGAGCTGGGCGCGCGGGAGATCCTGCTCAGCGCCCGCAGCCCCGAGAAGCTGGCCACCCTCGAGGTCCTGGCCGCGGGACACGGCGTGCACGTGCGCCGCGTCGCCTGGGAGGACAATCGGGAGCTGCTCACCGCGGACCTCGTCGTGAGCGCCCTCGCGGTCCCCGGGGCGCAGGCCGTCGCCGCGGACTGGACCACGGGCGGCCAGCGGGATACGGCACCGGGAGCGGTGCCGGGCGTCTTCCTGGATGTCCTCTACGACCCGTGGCCGGCACCCCTCGCCGGTCTCGTCGGCGCGCTCGGCGGCGAGGTCGCCGATGGACTCGAGATGCTCGCCCATCAAGCGGATCTGCAGGTCCGCTCGATGCTCGGGGTGCAGCGCGCCCCGGTCCGGACCATGCTCGAGGCCGCGCGCCGCGAGCTCGCCTCCCGCTCGAACTGAGCGGCGCGAGCATCCCGGGGCCGTCGCCGCGAGGGCGGTCGCGGAGGGTCGATGGTCCCTTGAATCCTTCAGTCAAGGGATAGTAAAGTCGGACGGATCCACGGGGGCAGAGGGCCTTCGGACGAGCACGAGGGAGTGACTCATGGAGACACGGCGAGGATCCTGGGAGTCGGTGGCGACCCCGCGCACGGAGATCGACTCCCCGCCGACGCCGAGCCCGACCGCGGACACCACCTCCCTCCCGATCCTCCCGGAGACGTCCACCCCGCTGCTGCGCCGCTGCACCGCCCTCGCGGCCCGGGCCCGGGTCGATCTGCTGACCCCCTCCGTCCACGGCTCCGCCGACGAGCTCGAGCTGGTGCTCGCCGAACTGAGCACCTGGGAGCCGCATCGGGTCATCGACCCCGACCCGACCATGCTGGCCCTTGCCGCCGCCTCGCTGCAGGACCTCGCCGAGCGCGTGGCGGATCCGGCGCGCGTGGGGGCCGGGTCCCTGATCGCCCTCGTCCTCGATCTCCTCCACGCCGTCATGCCCGGGTCGCGGGTGACCGCCTCAGCGTGATGATGGCCACGTCATGCCTGGCAGAGCGCAGATCGGTCGTCGGCGGGCGCGGGGCCGTGCTAATCTTCTCGAGTCGCTACGGCGGCCATTCGTCCGGATGGCGGAATTGGTAGACGCGCTAGCTTGAGGTGCTAGTGACCGTATTAGGTCGTGGGGGTTCAAGTCCCCCTTCGGACACGTCGAGAGAACAGGGCCCCGGTCTCCACCGGGGCCCTTCTTCTTTGGCTGGTAGCAGCGGGTGAGGTCGATGGTGAACTCTGCCAGGACGGTGCCGGTGTCGAGGTCGGCGACGAGGAAGTCGTTGTGGTCGATGAGGAGGCGGACGGGTCGTCCTTTGTGGGCGTGCCCGATACCGAGGTGTCTGATTCGGCCCGGGTTCTCTGCCTCTACTTTGTGGGTGCGGGCTCTCGGGTGAGGGCCTCGTAGTGAAGCCTCTCGGACTCTACCGGGGTGAGTATCCCGAGGGAGCCGTGGAGGCAGCGGTTGTTGTACCAGTCGACCCAGCCGGAGGTTGCGAACTCGACGTCTGCGAGGGTCCGGAATGGCCCTGGGTGGAAGACGGTGGTGCGGATGCACTCGGTCTTGTCGAGCCCGTTGATCGTCCCCATCAGCGCGTTGTCAAAGGCATCGCCGACGGTCCCGGTCCACGGGGTTATGCCCTCGAGGGCGAGCGGCCCTGAGGGGGCGAGCTCCCCCACGAAGAGAATCGAGGCCCGGCCAAAGATCTTGTTGTCCTCGCGAAGCCGCTTGTCCTCAGCTTTCAGGCGCTTGCCCTCCGCGGATTCCTCGCTCGTGACACCGGGACGGGTCCCGTCGTCGACCTCGGCCTGCGCGAGCTGGCGCCGGACGGACTCGCGAGAGACGCCAGCCTGGCGGGCGACCGCGGTGACTGCTGTGGTCAGGGTGGGGCATTCCTGGAGGTGCTCCCTGACGAGCCGCACGCACCTCGCGCGCAGCTGGAGATCGATCTTCTTCGGCATGCTGTCCATCCATCCGGACGCAAACAGCAGCGGCATCAAACCCGGGTCGACTCATTGCGAAGCAGGGCGACGGTAGATGCCGGGGCCCTGCTCGTTCCCCGGGTGATCGCGGCTGCCGCTGTCACGTACTTCCCGCCCGCACGGCGGGGATGTCGACTGGGACGGTCGATGCAGACTGAGATGCGCGCTCACACAGAGCGGAGGAGTTGCTCAGACGCGATGACACCGCCGAGACCTGAACAGTGAAAGTCCGAGGTGAGCGGAGGAGGTTCACGCGCAGATCGGGCCCCGGGGTGCTTCATTTTCCGGGGTCGCAGATTCTGGCTGAGTCAAGGGGGGGAAATCTGTGGTGCGCGACGTCCCATCCAGGTAGAGGATCTCGGCCGCCGAGTCTTGCGACTTCAGGTCTGTAAAAGTGACGATGTTATTTTTGGAAAGGCAGGTGACGCCACCCACCGTTATTGCTCGGATGTTGTCAGGGGTAGCGAATACAGCGACCTGCGGGCCGTCGAGCTCTTGGATTCGGATGTGCAATGGGTCTCGTTCGGGCTCGTATCGACAAGAAAGATAGCTTCCGGCCTCGGCGTCGACTATGAGAAGAATGCAGATGGAGTCTTCCTCGGTCCCGAGGTAGACATGTGCCCCGTCTTGCAGAGACGCTGCTCGCCAGTCTTTGGGCATCCCGGTGGAGCTGGTGTCT
Source organism: Brachybacterium sp. B718/18 (assembly GCF_055454375.1). Lineage (NCBI taxonomy): Bacteria > Bacillati > Actinomycetota > Actinomycetes > Micrococcales > Dermabacteraceae > Brachybacterium > Brachybacterium sp. B718/18. The sequence goes on from NZ_JBVDDO010000001.1 coordinate 506,243, forward strand.
ATCAAGTTGGATGGCGGTTTGTCCAGCGGTGTTTCCGGAATGGCCAGCAAACTGTATCCGCTCGGCTCCATGTCGTCTGAACTATTAGAGCATGAGGGGAGAATCGCTATCAGCGCTAACATCGCAGTTGCGGCGATGGCACGGCGCAGTCGTTGAAGGAGCGAGTTCATCGACTATCGGGAGTAGCAGCGCACGTCGTTCCGCGCCGTTCCGGCGTTAGCGCAGATGGTGTGTCCGTTCACAGTTCGCGGGAATGTCCTCGTCAATGAGCCGCTGTTGGACCTGCCCTCCCAGATCATCACATTGCCGCTACCGCGCTTTTCATATGCGGCGATTCTCATCGTGTAGTAGGGCCCGCTCTTCAGGGCGAGAACGCCGGTTGTGCGGTAGGAGATGGCGCCACTTGTGCGACTATTATACGGATCCAATGGACCGCAGAAGTACATCCCTGCGATTGGTGGGCCGCATGAAAGGGTGCTCGGCTCCGCGATCGCTGGGGTTGCGAGCGTTCGTCCCGCGACCAGGGTCGCTGTGGCCAGAGTAGATTTCACGATTCTCATGATGTTGGACATCTCGATACTCCTCCATGTCCGCACTGTGAGGCAGGTCTCGCGTCGAAGTTACCATGGAGGCCGACTCGCCGTCGTTCGTCGGGTGTAGGCCTGACTTGGACCTTCTCGGCCTCGTTCTGCCTCGGTGCCGTTGAGCGGCGTTGTTCGGCAGCGTTGCCGATGCCAGCGGTTGATTCGGGCGTCGGTGCGTGACAGTCCGCCACGTGTCGGTCGTGGTGGTCGGGCGTGGTCGGCCCGGGTGATTTCTCCCGAGCGTGAGTCGGTTCAAGAGGTGCGTGACTGGACGACGGGCGTGACGGGCGATGGTCGCGGGGATCTGGAACTGGCGGTGTAGCACGCGTTCGGTCTTCCACCTCCGGGCGGGCTGGCCGGCGTATCCGAGCAGTCCCGGACGTCGGCGTTGGAGTGTTGCGCCAGCTCCCAGACGTGCTTCGGGATTGGACCGGACGGTTCCGTTGTGCTGCACGAGCAGGGAGAACCCGATCGATGACGAGCCCTCGCGCTTAACCAGCTCCTGGAGCATCTCCCTCGTGCCGCTCGACCCATCGATCATGCACCTCCGGCTCAGCTCGCAGCGTCGCGACATCGGCCAGACAGTCCTCACCGACCGCGAGCATAAGCGCGAGATCGGCGAGGATCTTCCCGGGACGATGGCGCGAGTGCTGTATCCGCCGCGGCGCGAGCGTTCCGTAGAGCTCTACAGCGAGGCCCTTCGCGCGGAAAGTCTCGGGCAGCAGCGCCACGTCGGCGTGGCCGCCCACGGGCACTGCTGTGGCATCAGCTCGGGCACACGGAAATTCCCCGGCAGCATTCCCCCTGGAGGTGCCCGCTGAACTGGCACGGACTGGAATTTTGGCAAGTCCCTTCTTCCAGATCAGGAGCACTGTACTCACCCTGCATCACTCCTCGGGCACCTCGACGACGAAAGCCTGAGGCTGAGGTGCGGGACTGACGGAATCGAGATCTGCGGCTGAGTCGTCGTGACGTAGCGGCGAGTTGCACAGAGGAGTCAGCGCGGGAGCACCTATCCGGCGAACGCCCAGCTCACCCCCGCGGCACCGTCCCCGATCGTGACCCCGGGCAGGACGGTCGCGCCCGCGCCGATCCACACCCGCTTCCAGAGGACGACAGGCGCCGGATGGAGATCCGCTCACCGCGCCGGGTCCAGGTCGTGGTTCAGCGTCGCCAGCACGACGTTGTGCCCGATCAGGCAGTCATCGCCGATCGTGATCCCACCCTGGCCCTGGAAACGGCACCCGGAGTTGATGAACACCCGCTCCCCGAGGCGGAGGTTCCTCCCGAAGTCCGGGGTGAGCGGAGGGAAGACGGTCACCGAATCGGCGATCGCGGTCCCCGTGAGCTCGGCGAGCAGCTCCCGCACCTCGGACGGCTCGTGATAGGCACCGCTGAGCTCCGCCGTCATCCGCATCGCCTGCTGGCTCACACGATGCATGACCTCGTGCAGCGGGGAGCCGCCCTCGATCCTCTCCCCGGCGTTCGGCGCGTCCAGCAGATCCTGCAGCACCGAGGCACTCCTCCTCGTCCCGAGCCCGGAGCGGGCCCCGCTCTCAGGGTAGCGACGGGGATGCGCGGTCCAGGACCCGCCGAGCTCGCCCGCCGGACGGCCGCCGCCGCCGCGATCAGCCGCTCCTCGAGTCCTCGTCGCTCGCTACGATGCGGCCATCCGGCGCCAGAGGAGCCCTCGTGACGAGCCAGCCCGAAACCGTCCCCGCGGCGGAGCCCCCGTCGGCCGTGCCCGCGGTCCGACCCACCCCGCCCTGGCGCTATGCCCTGGGCATGTTCGGCACGTCGATCCCGATCAACTTCATCAAGGGCTCGATCCTCCTGTTCTACGTCGACGAGCTGGGCCTGGACGTGCGGGCCTATGCCGCGGTGATGATCGTCTACGCGATCATCGACGCGCTCGACAACCCGCTTCTGGGTCATCTCTCCGACCGCACCCGCAGCCGCTTCGGCCGACGTCGACCTTGGCTCCTGGTGGGCGCTCCGCTCCTCACCGCCTCGATGATCGCGCTGTTCAGCCCGCCCGCGGCGCTCGACGGCACGGCCCTGGTGCTCTGGTTCGCCGTCTTCGCGATCCTCTGCGAGCTGATGGACTCGATGCTCAACGCGAACTACGGGGCGCTCCTGCCCGAGCTCTTCCCCGGGGAGCGACGGCGTGCGGTCGCCAACGCCCTGCGCCAGGGTTTCCAGCTGATCGCCATGATCATCTCCCTCGCCCTCACCCCGATCCTGACGACGTCCTGGCTGGGCAGCGAGAACGGCACCGAGGGCTTCTCGCGCACCGCGCTGCTCTACGGCGTGATCGCGGTCGTGGTGATCGTCGTGATGGCCCTCGGGGCGCGGGAGGATCCCCGCCACTCGGCGCTCGAGCGACCGCGTCTGGGCCGGGCGGTGCTGCAGATCCTGCGCACCCGGCAGTTCTGGTCCGTGGGCCTCACCGGCGCCTGCTACACCGCCGCGCTCGGCCTCGTGCTCTCGGGTGTCCAGCTCTACGTCCGTCACACCCTCGGGCTTCCCGTCGCCTACGCGTTCGCGCTCCAGGGGGCGGTGATCGTCGTGGCGGCCGCGGGGCTCGCGGTGTGGGCGCTGGTGATCGCGCGCATCGGCGCCCTGCGCGCCTGGCGCTGGGCCTTCGTCGTGCTGGCGGCGGGGTTCGCGCTGCTGCTGATGGCGCCGACGCTGGCGACCGCGATCGGAGCGGGAGTGGTGCTCGGCGCCGGTTGGGCCGGGATGATGGCGACGCACGATCTCGTCGTCGCGCGGGTGCTCGATGCCGATGCGGCCCGGTACGGGACGCACCGGGAAGGCCTGTTCCTCTCGGCCTTCGGGGTGTTCGGCCGGCTCAACGGCGTCGTCTCGGGTCTGGCCCTGGCCTCGCTCGGAGTGTTCTTCGGCTACTACTCGGGAGAGGACCCGGGGGAGCGGACCGGCCTCGCCTTCCGCGTCTACCTGTGCGCCTACCCGCTCGGCCTCGTGCTCCTCGGAGCGATCGCCGCCCGTTTCGTGCGCATCCCGGCCGCTCCCGAAGATTCTGGAGTAGTGTCCAGTATAGGCTGAACCGGGAGGTGCCGTGGCCGGTCGACGACTCGTGATCACCGCCGACGACCTCGGCCGCGACCCCCTCACCGACCAGGTGATCGCCGAGCTCGCCGCGGCCGGGGCCATCACCGCCGCCTCCCTGCTCGTCACCACGCCTCACGCGGAGCGGGCGGCCCGTGCGGTCCGCGCCGTGGGGATCACCCCGCACCTGCATACCTGCCTCGTCGCCGAGAGCACCGGGGGACCGTGGCAGCTGCTCACCGACGCCCCCTCGCTGCACGAGCCGGACGGCACCCTGCGCCTCGCGGACCCGCTCGCCGAGCTCCGCGCCCAGGACAGGGAGGTCCTGGCCGAGCTCGAGGCGCAGCTGGGATGGATGCACGACAGGGGCCTGCGACCGCGGGCCGTCGACTCCCACACCGGAACCCTCTACGGCCTGCACGGCGGCGGGCTCCTGCCCGGGGCGCTGCACTGGGCCGCCCGGCACGGCCTCGCCGTGCGCCTGCCCCGCGACCCCGAGCCGCTCCGCCACCACGACCGGCCCGGTGCCGCCGCGCCGCGGTCCTCCCTGCTCGGTCCGACCGAGCGCGAGGCGCGGCACCGCCGGGCCGTGGACCTCGCCGACCACCTCGGGGTGCCGATCCCGGCTGCGATCCTCACCAACCCGCTCCCCGCCCGCCTCCTCGGCTCCTACGAGGCCCTCCGCGACCGGCTGCTGCACGGCGTGGCCCAGTTGCCGCCCGGCACCTCGGAACTGTTCCTCCATCCGTCGGGCGAAGGCCCCGGCATCCCGCCGGAGCGGGCCTGGGAGGCGCGGCTGCTGCGCGATGCGCAGTGGTGGGACGCCCTGGCCTCGACGGGGGTCGAGCTCGTCGACCGCTGGTGAGGCGGGGGAGCGGTGCCCGACCGTGGAAGAATCCCGGCATGGTCCACGTCTTCCTCCACGAGCCCGCGATCGCCGGCAACACCGGCAACGCCATCCGCCTCGCCGCCGTCACCGGGGCGCGGCTCCACCTCATCGAGCCTCTCGGCTTCGACTTCGAGGACGCGAAGCTGCGCCGCGCCGGGCTGGACTACCACGACCTCGCCGACGTGAACATCCACCCCGATCTGGAGACGGCCCTCGCGGCCGTCCCGGGCTCCCGGGTCTTCGCCTTCACCGCGCGCACCGAGACCACCTTCGGCGAGGTCGAGTACCGGCCGGACGACGTGCTCCTGTTCGGCACCGAGCCGACCGGGCTGCCCGCGGAGGCGCTCTCCCATCCGCGGGTCACCGCCCGGGTGCGGATCCCGATGCTGCCTGCGCGCCGCTCTCTCAACCTCGCCAACTCGGTGTCGATCGCCGTCTACGAGGCCTGGCGCCAGAACGGCTACGACGGGGCGGGCGTGTGATGGCCCGACGTCCCATCCGCATCGAGCGCCGCAACGCCCAGTTCCAGCAGTGGCAGGCGCTGCTGACCAACCGCACCAAGCGCAGCCGCAGCGGGGAGATGGTGATCCAGGGGGTGCGTCCCCTGACGCTCGCCCTGGAGCACGGGATCGAGATCCGCACCCTGCTCAGCGACGGCCGCGAGACCCCGAGCCGCTGGGCGCGCGAGCTCCTCGCAGACCCTCCCGCGCCGGTCATCGAGCTCGCCCCCGAGCTCATGGCCGAGCTGGGGGAGCGGGACGAGGGCACCCCCGAGCTGCTCGCCCTCGCCGCGATCCCCGCTGACGACCTCTCGCGCCTCTCGCCGGAGGTGCTCGGCCCCGACGCGCTCGTGGTCGCCTTCGACCGTCCCTCCGGTCCGGGGAACATCGGCTCGCTGGTGCGCTCGGCCGACGCGCTCGGCGCGAGCGCGGTGATCACCACCGGTCATGCGGCGGACGTCTGGGATCCCGCCGCGATCCGCGCCTCGACCGGGAGCGCCTTCGCCCTCCCGGTGCTGCGCCTGTCCTCGCCGCGGGAGGTCCTCGCGCATCTTGAGGGGCAACGGGCCGAGGGCGTCGACTGGCGGGTGGTGGGTCTGGACGAGGCCGGCGGGCACACGCTCGAGAGCACCGATCTCACCGGTCCGGTGCTGCTCGTGGTCGGCAATGAGACCGCGGGCATGAGCGCCCAGTGGCGGGAGGCCTGCGCCGTGATCGCGGAGATCCCCATGGTCCCCGGCACGGGCGCCTCCTCGCTCAACGCCGCCGTGGCGGGCTCGATCGCCCTCTACGAAGCGCGACGCCAGCGGGACGCCGCGGCCCGCTGAGCGGGGCCCGGGCGGGACGGCGGGGGAGCGGGGTCAGGCCGTGCCGAGGGCGGCCGCCACGAGCGGCGCCCCGGCGAGGCCCAGCACGGGGCCCGAGAGGAGGATCGGACCGTACGCGAAGCGCTCCCCGGACCGGCCGCGCAGCAGCAGCACCGATCCGACGATCCCTCCGAGCAGGGCGATCCCCAACAGCGCCGCGAGGAGCTCCTCCCCGCCGAGGGCCCCGCTCATGAGCACCACGACCGGCAGCGCCTTGGCATCGCCCATCCCCAGCAGCTGCGGGGCGAGCAGGGCGAGCAGCACCGCGCCGAGGCCGAGGACGAGCGCGAGCACGGCCGCCGATCGCAGTGGCGCGCGGAGGGCGGGCTCGACGAGGGCGCAGAGGATCAGGCCGATCGCGACCACGGCCGTGAGCAGGCCGACCCACCGGTTCGGCAGCCGGTGCTCCCGCAGATCGATGCGCGCGAGAACCACAGCGGGCGGCACATAGGCGACCGCCAGCACGAGGAGCGGTAGCAGCACCGGCGATGACATGCGCCCAGTCCACCAGACCGCGCTCGTCGGCGCTCCCGCGCCCCGCGGTCTGTGGACAGCGCGGCGGTCAGTCCGAGCGGTCCGCCCCGAGAGCCGACTCCACGCGCACGATCCGGCGCCGCATCCAGACCTTCCGGCCGCCGCCGAGGTACTTCCGGGTGCGCGCATGCTCCCACCGGCCGTACTCCGCGTGCTCCGTGAGCGCTGCGCGCACCTGGGACACTGAGCTCTCCCGGGGGACGGTGATGATCTGGAACTCGTAGTCCTCGGCCGACCGGCCGCGCTCGAGGGGGAGGTCTCTCAGGCCGCGCGGATCCCGGACGATCTCGATGCGCGCGACGAGGGGTGATGGCTGGGACGGCACGGGCACTCGCTTCCGGGGATCGACGACGCCGCGCCAAGTCGGGTCCGGGCCTGGCGAGGGGCACGGATCCGTGACCTCGCCACGGCAGTTTCCGCTGTCCATTCTGCCGCCGGACGATGTACCGTCCAACCATGAACACGGATCCTCGCTCCGCTCTCGCTGCGCTGATCGCTGCCCTCGAACGTCACTACGAGGCGGCCGCCGCCTCCCGCGGTGACGACGATCCCGCCCTGGAGGCTGCGACCGAGCAGCTCACCACGGCCTTCGACGACTATGACGACGCCCTCTTCGACGCCTACGACATCGCCACCCCGCTGATCGTCTTCGACGGCGAGGATGATGACGAGGACGACGACGAGGACGACTTCGACGATCTCGACGACTTCGAGGACGACGACGAGGAGTTCGGCGACGACGACCTCGAGGACGACGAGGAGGACGACGAGCGCTGAGCAGCGCTCCCCGTCCCCGACGTCATCCCCGTCGTCGTCCCGGTTCTCTCACGGCGACATCTCCGACCCTTCACGACGTCTGCACGAACGGTCCCCACGCGGCGCCGGGCACCCCGCCCGGCGCCGCGTACTCTGTCCAGGGCCGGTGAGCACCCCCGGCCCGTCCCGCCACCGCCGTCCGTCGAGGAGTCCGCATGTCGTTCATCGAGGCAGTGATCCTGGGCCTCGTCCAGGGCCTCACGGAGTTCCTCCCGATCTCCTCGAGCGCGCACGTGCGCGTGGTCGGCGAGCTCATGGCCCCCGGGCAGGATCCCGGTGCGGCGTTCACCGCGATCATCCAGTTGGGCACCGAGACCGCGGTCCTGATCTACTTCTGGAGGGACATCACGCGGATCATCGGCCGCTGGCGCCGGGCCCTCGTCGGCCGCCTCCCGCAGTCCGATCCGGACGTCCGAATGGGCTGGCTCGTGATCCTCGGCTCGATCCCCATCGGCGTGCTGGGTCTCCTCTTCGAGGAGCAGATCGACAACGGCCTGCGGAACCTCTACATCACCGCCACGATGCTCATCGTCTTCGGCCTCCTGTTGGGCCTCGCCGATCGCATCGCGCCGCAGCGCAAGGAGCTGAAGGAGCTCTCCTGGCGCGACGGCATCCTCTTCGGCCTCGCGCAGGCGCTCGCCCTGATCCCCGGGGTCTCCCGTTCGGGCGGCACCATCACCGCGGGGCTCCTCATGGGCTACACCCGCCAGGCGGCGGCCCGCTACGCCTTCCTGCTGGCCGTCCCCGCCGTCTTCGCCTCGGGCCTCTACAAGGCCGCGAAGGAGGTCCCGGCGCTGCTGACGGCCGACGGGCGGGCCGCGGCCGCGGCCGCCGGGGAACCCTCCCTGCTCGTGATCATCGTCGCGACCCTGGTCGCCTTCGGCGTCGGCTACGCGGTGATCGTCTGGTTCATGCGCATGATCGAGAACCGCTCCTACACCGTCTTCGTGGTCTACCGCGTCGTCGCCGGTCTCGTGCTGCTGATCCTGCTGTGGACGGGCCTGGTCGATCCGCTGGGCGGCGCCTGACCGCTGACCTCGGCGGGAACCGTATGATCGACCGGTGCGTTCCTGGACCTCCCCGAGCATCTCGCCCCTTCCCGCCTCCGGCCTCCCGCTGCGGCTGCACGACACCCGGACCGGGCGGATCGCCCCGCTGGTGCCCCTCACGCCGGGGACGGCGCGGCTGTACGTCTGCGGGATCACCCCGTACGACGCGACCCATCTCGGGCACGCCGCGACCTACCACGCCGCCGATCTGATGCGGCGCGCGCTGCGCGACAGCGGCCTCGAGGTGGAGGTCGCTCAGAACATCACCGACGTGGACGACCCCCTGCTCGAACGCGCGGAGCGGGACGGCGTGGACTGGCGCGAGCTCGCCGCCTCCCAGGTGGACCTCTTCGCCGAGGACATGGCGGCGCTGCGCATCGTCGCCCCCGAGACCTACCTCTCGGTGAGCGAGGCGATGGACCAGATCATCGCCACCGTCGATCGCCTGCGCGAGCGGGGCCGCGCCTACCAGGTGGAGACCCCCGACGCCGAGGGCGAGGACTGGTACCTCGACCTCTCCGTGGACGGCGCGCTGGGGGACGTCTCCGGATGGAGCGAGCAGCAGATGCTCTCCGTCGTCGCCGAGCGCGGCGGCGACCCCGACCGCCGCGGCAAGCGCGGCCGCTTCGACCCGCTGCTGTGGCGCGCCGAGCGCGCCGGGGAGCCGGCCTGGGACGCCGGGGAGCTCGGGCGGGGACGCCCCGGCTGGCACGTCGAGTGCGTGTGCATCGCCGAGGGCGGCCTCGGGCTCCCCTTCGACGTGCAGGCCGGCGGCTCGGACCTCGTCTTCCCGCATCACGACCTCAGCGCGGCCCATGCCGTCGCCCTCGGCCGCAACTTCGCGACCGCCTACGCCCACAGCGGCATGGTCGCCCTCGACGGCGAGAAGATGAGCAAGTCGCTCGGCAACCTCGTGTTCGTCCACCGCCTGGTCCGTGACGGGGTCGATCCGATGGCGATCCGTCTCGTCCTCATGGCGCACCACTACCGGGCTGACTGGGAGTGGTCCGAGGCGGAGCTGACGCAGGCCGAGGCGCGCCTGGCGTCCTACCGCGCCGCCGCGGCGCTCGGGGGCCGGCACCCGGAGACCGTCGAGGCGCTGCGCGCCGCGCTGCGGCAGGATCTCGACACGCCGTCGGCCCTCGTCGCCCTCGACGCCTGGGCGGCGCGTGCCGGTGCCGCGGGTCCCGCGGCCGAGCGGGCGGCGCGGGAGACGAGGCCCGACGCGGCGGAGGCGCGCCCCGGGGACGTCGCCGCCGCCTGCGATGCCCTCCTCGGACTCGCTCTGACCGACTGAGCGGCCCGACCCCGGAGGCCGGCCCGCTCCGCAGCGGGAGGTGTCAGTCGGCCTCGCGCCGACGGCGCAGGAACTGCTCGAACTCCCGAGCGATCGCCTCGCCGCTCGCGCCGGGCAGCTCGCCGGCGTCCTGGATCTGCTCGAGCTCGCGCACGTAGGCGCCGATCTCCTGTTCGGTGCGCGCGAGCTCATCGGCCCCGCGCATCCAGCCCTCGGCGATCGCCTCGAGCTCGTCCTGCGGGATCGGCGCCGAGATCAGCTCCTGCAGCTCGCGCACGAGGGCGAGCACCGCCTTCGGCGACATGGAGTGCGAGATGTAGTGCGGCACCTGCACCCACATGCTCGTCGTGCGCAGGCCCGCGCTCGTGGTGCGGCGGGCGAGGATCGTCGGGATGCCCACCGGGCCGACGTACTGGTCGCGGTCGCCGACGGACTCCGCGGCACCCGGCTCGACCTGCGAGCTGACCGGGAGGGGACGTGTATGGGGGACGTCGGCGAGCAGCGCCCCGAGGCACACCACGGCGGAGACGTCCAGCAGCTGCATCTGCTCGAGCACCTCGTCGCAGAAGCTCTTCCAGCGCAGCGAGGGCTCCGCGCCGAGGACCGTGACGATCTCCGGCCCCTGCGGCGGGGTGACGATCCGCAGCTCGGTGTCCGGCCAGTCGACGACCCGCAACCCGTCCTCGGTGGTGCGGATGTCGGGGCGGTTCACCTGGAAGTCGACGTACTCCTCGGCGTCCACCCGGCCGGCGGGCCGCGAGGGCCAGGTCTCCAGCAGGTGATCGATCACCCCGGTGGCGGCCTCCCCGGCGTCGTTCCAGCCGCTGAAGGCCGCGATGGCGATTCGACTCATCGACCCATCGTAGCCCCGGGGCCACCGCCTGAGCGGCGGGGGCGCAGGCGGGACGGCTATCCTCGGCCTGCCCCGCGGTCGTGCGCCGCGGGACAGGAGGAGACGCCCCATGCCCCGCCCCGCGCTGCGCCTCGGCCCGCTGCCCCCGATCCAGGTCAGCCCCGGGACCCTGATCACGGTCCTGCTGCTCGCCGCGATGATCTTCCCCAGCATGGCGGCGCCCGGGGCCAGCCTCGCCCTCGCCGCGTCCCTCGCCGTCGGCGTCGCCCTCGTCCTGATCCTCTCGGTGCTGCTGCACGAGGCGGCTCATGCCGTGGCCGCGCACCTGTCGGGGGCGACGGTCGATCACATCGCGCTGACCCTCTGGGGCGGCCACACCCAGTACCGTGGCGCGCCGCTCGGCGCCCTCGCCTCGATCGTCGTCTCCCTCGTCGGTCCGCTGAGCAACCTGCTGCTCGCCGGCCTCGCCCATCTCGCGGCCCTCTCCGTCGAGAGCGAGGCGGCGCTCGCGTTCTGGTCCGCCTGCTCGCTGCTGAACCTCGCTCTCGCCGTCTTCAATCTCCTGCCCGGGCTGCCGATGGACGGCGGGCGCGCGCTCGAGGCGCTGCTCGGCGGGGTGCTCCGGAGCCCCGTGCGCGGCACGGTGATCACCGCCTGGATCGGACGGGGGATCGCCGTGCTCGCCCTCGGTGTCCCGCTGTGGCGGATCCTCGAGGCCGGGGGGACGGGGACCCTCGGCCTGCTCACCCTGCTGTGGGCGTTGCTCATCGCCGGCATGCTCTGGCAGGGCGCGAGCAGCGCGCTGAACGGGGCGCGGCTGCAGCGGCGGATCGAGGGGCTCGACCTCGCGGCCCTGGCCCGCCCGATCCGCCTCGTCCCCCCGACCCAGCCCCTCGGCGCCCTCGACGTCGACCCGGAGGACGTGCTCGTGCTCGAGCCCGGGACCGCCCGGCCGGGGGTGCTCGGCCGCGTCCGGCGCCTCGATGCGGCCGCCCTCGCCGCCGTCCCCGCGGAGCACCGCGAGAGGACGCCGGTGAGCGCGGTCGCCGCCCCGCTCGGCGAGCTCGGCGTCCTCCCGTCGGCGCTCGGCGGCGAGCAGCTGGTCTCCGCGATGATGCGGCGCCCCGCCCCGGCCTACGCCGTCCTGGACGCCGAGCAGCGGATGCTCGGCGTGGTCCTCGCGGCGGATGTGCAGCGGCGCCTCGGCGCCCCGCGCCGCCCCTGAGGCGGCGCACGTCTCATCGGCCTCCGGGGACGAGCCGCCCGCGGCGGCCCCGCCCTATGCTGGAACGCATGACCGAGCAGCACCCGCAGACCGCCCCCGCCCAGGGGCCGACCGTCCCCGCCCCGCGCGCCCCGCGCCGCGGGCTGGACCGCACCGGCCCCCTCGACGTGGGGGACAAGGTGCAGCTCTCGGACTCCAAGGGCCGGCTGAACACGATCACCCTCAAGCCCGGCGGGGAGTTCCACACCCACCGCGGCGTGCTCCGCCACGACCAGCTGATCGGCGCCGAGGACGGGTCCGTCGTGGAGGACAACCACGGCACCCGCTACCAGGCCCTGCGCCCCCTCTACGCCGACTACATGCTCTCGATGCCCCGCGGTGCCGCGATCATCTACCCCAAGGACTCCGCGCAGATCCTCATGTGGGGCGACATCTTCCCCGGTGCCCGGGTGCTCGAAGCCGGTGTCGGCTCGGGCGGCCTGACCACCGCCCTGCTGCGCGCCGTCGGCCCCACCGGCTCCGTCCACTCCATCGAGCGCCGCGAGGACTTCGCGGAGGTCGCCCGCGAGAACGTCGGCACCTTCTTCGGCACCGCCGAGGGAGAGCTGCCCCCGACCTGGCAGCTCTCGATCGGCGACTTCCAGGACGTCGCCCCGACCCTCAGCCCCGACGGTCCGAGCGTGGACCGGGTGGTCCTGGACATGCTCGCCCCCTGGGAGTGCGTCGACGCGGCCGCCGAGGTGCTCGTCTCCGGCGGCGTCTACCTCGCGTACGTCGCGACCGTCACCCAGCTCTCCCGTACCGCGGAGGCTCTGCGCGCCCACGGCGAGTTCACCGAGCCGTACGCCTTCGAGACCCTCGTGCGGCCCTGGCACCTCGAGGGGCTCGCCGTCCGTCCCGAGCACCGCATGAACGCCCACACCGGCTTCCTGCTCACCGCGCGGCGCACCGCCCACGGCACCGGGGCGATGACCCGCTCCACGCGCCCGGCACCCGGCTCCCGCGATGCGGAGGAGCTGAACCATCCCGACAACGACGGCTTCGGCGGCACCGACTCGGAGTGGTCCTCCCAGGACCTCGGCGAGCGCGGCGTCGCCCCGCGCAAGCTGAAGCGGGCCCTGCGGGACATCCGGCAGGGCCGCGACCGCTGACCCGCTCGCGTCCCCGTTCCCTCGACCACCGCCGCCTCACCGGCACGCCGCACCTCGCAGGAAGGGGAGCACATGGCCATGAAGACCTACGCGGAGATGACCGCCGAGCTCGAGCAGCTCGCCGACCGCAACGACCGGCTCACCACGAGCCTCCGCTCCGCCCGCGCCCAGATCGTCGAGCTCAAGAACGACCTCGAGCGCATCGGGGACCCGCCGAACTCCTACGCGACCTTCCTGCGCCGCTGTGAGGGCACCACGATCGACGTGCTCCACAACGGCCGTCGGCTGCGCGTCGCGACCGCGGCGAGCCTCGACCTCGAGGCGCTCGAGCCCGGGGCCGAGCTGCGCCTGAACGAGTCCCTCGCGGCCGTCGAGGCGGTGCCTCCGGGCGATGCCGGGAACGTCGTGAGCGTGCTGGAGACCCTGGCCGACACTCGGGTGCTGGTCGCGGTCGCCCCCGACGACACCCGGGTGCTGCGGCGCGCCGGCGTCCTCGCCGAGATCGACCTGCACGCCGGCGACCACGTGCTGGTGGACCTCAAGGCGCAGCTGGTGCTCGAACGCATCGACCGCGCCGAGATCACCGATCTCGTGCTCGAGCAGGTCCCCGACATCTCCTTCGAGCAGATCGGCGGTCTCGGCGACCAGATCGAGGCGATCCGGGACGCCGTCGAGCTGCCGTTCCTGCAGCAGGACCTCTACCGCACCTACGGCCTACGGCCCCCGCAGGGCGTGCTGCTGTACGGCCCGCCCGGCTGCGGCAAGACGATGATCGCCAAGGCGGTCGCCCACGAGCTGGTGCTGCGCAGCGCCGAGCTGCGCGGGGTGAGCGTCGCCGAGGCGCTCGAGAACTCGGCCTTCCTCAACGTCAAGGGGCCCGAGCTGCTGAACAAGTACGTCGGCGAGACCGAGCGGTCGATCCGGCTGGTGTTCGAGCGGGCCCGGGAGAAGGCCGCCGCGGACCACCCCGTGGTGATCTTCTTCGACGAGATGGAGGCGCTCTTCCGCACCCGCGGCACCGGTCTCTCGAGCGATGTCGAGACCACGATCGTGCCGCAGCTGCTCGCCGAGATCGACGGCGTCGAGGGCCTCGACAACGTCATCGTCATCGGTGCCTCGAACCGCGAGGACATGATCGACCCGGCGATCCTGCGCCCGGGCCGGCTCGACGTGAAGATCCGGGTGCGCCGCCCGAACCAGCGGGCCGGCCGCGAGATCCTCGGCCTCTACCTCGACGAGTCGGTGCCGCTGCGCGAGGACCGCCAGGCGCTCCTCGACCTCGCCGTGCGCGAGATCTACGCGACCGGCCCCGAGGCGGCCTTCGTGCGCCTGGAGTACTCCGACGGGGAGACCGAGACCCTGCACTTCCGCGACGTGGTCTCCGGCGCGACCCTGCGCAACATCGTCGACCGGGCGAAGAAGCACGCGGTCAAGGACCAGATCGCGACCGGACAGGTGGGCCTCGGCGCCGACCACCTGAGCTCCGCGATCACGGCGGAGTTCGTCGAGAACGAGGACATGCCCTCGGCCGCCCATCCCGAGGACTGGGCCCGCGTCTCCGGGACCCACGGCCGCGCGGGGCGCCGGGTCGTCGCGGTCGTGCCGCTCAAGGGCCGCACCCGGGCCGCCGAGGAGCGGACGGGGGAGAACATGGGAGAGAAGGCATGAGCGACGCGATCACCACCGAGCGGGTGATGGGGATCGAGACCGAGTTCGGGGTGCTGCACGCTGACCTCGAGGACCGTGCCCGCGCGGGCGCCGGCTCCTCGATCCTGCTCTCCCACCTGGTCGTCGGCGCCTACGCCCTGCTCGACCCGCGGGAGGGGGAGCGCGGCCGCCGTGTCCGCTGGGACTACGGCGACGAGACGCCGCTGCGCGACGCCCGCGGCTTCGAGCTGCAGCGCGCCGCGGCGCACCCCACTCAGCTGACCGACGAGGTGCGGGACGCGCACGTGCCGAGCGTCGACGCGGACGCCCCGCTGCAGGGCCCCGAGGTCGCGCCCGAGGGAGATGACGCCGAGGTCCTCGCCTGGGCCTCGCAGCGCTCGATCGGCAACGCCGTGCTCACCAACGGCGCTCGCTGGTACGTCGACCACGCGCACCCCGAGTACTCCTCCGCGGAGGTGCTCCGCGCCCGGGAGGCGGTGGTCGTGGACCGCGCCGGCGAGGAGATCGCCCGCGCCGCGATGGGACTGCTCGCCCGCGCCGACGGCATCCCCGAGGTGGCGCTGCACAAGAACAACACCGACGGCAAGGGCGCCTCCTACGGCACCCACGAGAATTACCTGCTCGACCGGGACGTCCCCTTCGAGCGGGTCGTCGCGGCGCTGCTGCCGTTCTTCGCGACCCGCCAGGTGCTGGTCGGGGCCGGGCGCGTGGGCCGCGGCACCCGCGGCCAGCACCCGGGCTTCCAGATCTCCTCCCGTGCCGACTTCATGGAGGCCGAGGTCGGCCTCGAGACGACCCTGAACCGCCCGATCGTCAACACCCGCGACGAGCCGCACGCCGATCGCTCTCGGTTCCGCCGCCTGCACGTGATCATCGGTGACGCGAACCTGCTCGAGGAGTCGACCTTCCTCAAGCTCGGCATGACCTCGCTCGTGCTCGCCGCGCTCGAGGCGGAGCACCGCACCGGCACCGCGATCCTCCCGGACCTCGCCCTCGCCGATCCGGTCACGGCGGTCCGCACCATCAGCCACGACCCGAGCCTCAGGGCCACGGTCCCGCTCGCCGACGGCCGCGAGCTGACGGCGCTCGAGATCCAGCGCATCCATCTCGACGCCCTCCGCCCGGTCGCCGACCTCGCGGACACGGAGACGGCGCAGGTCCTCACCGCCTGGGGCGAGCTGCTGGACCTGCTCGCCGAGGACCCGATGCTCGCCGCGGACCGCGTCGAATGGGTCGCCAAGCTGCGCCTGCTCGAGCAGTACCGCCGCCGCCACGGGCTCGGCTGGGAGGATCCCCGCCTGCTCATGGTCGACCTGCAGTTCTCCGATCTGCGACCCGGCCGCGGCCTGTTCGAGAAGCTCCGCGCGGCCGGTGCCGTCGGCACCCTGGTCGGCGCCGAGGAGGTGGAGCGCGCGATGACCGCGCCCCCCGCCTCGACCCGCGCGCACCTGCGCGGCACCCTGATCCGCCACCACCCGCGCCGCGTGCCGTCGGCCGGATGGGACGCGATCACCCTCGCGGGCGAGACGGGCGGCTTCCGCCTCCGCCTCGCCGATCCCCGGCTCGGCTCCGCGGACTGGTGCCGTGACCACGGCGTCGACCTCGCCGCCGAGCCGTCCGCCCTCCACGAGGCCCTCGCCCGCGCCGTCGCGGCCGAGTGACCCACCCCGCCCCGCCCGCCACCCGGCGGCAGCACCCCAGGAGAACGACATGACCCAGCAGTCCCTGCACGGCGCCGGCCCCGGCGACGACGAGGCCAGCGGCGAGGAGACCCTCGCCGGCGGCCAGACCTTCGCCTCCGCCCAGGCGGCCGACGACCTCCTCGACGAGATCGACGCCGTCCTCGACCAGAACGCCGAGACCTTCGTGCGCTCCTTCGTCCAGAAGGGCGGCCAGTGACCCGATGAAGCGCCGCGTGGGAGGACTGGAGACCGAGTTCGGCCTGGTGTGCGTGCGGGCCGACGGCACGCGCGCGCTCGAGCCCGAGGCCGCGGCCCGCGAGCTGTTCGCCCCGGTCGTCGCGATGGGGCGCTCCTCGAACGTGTTCCTGCGCAATGCGGCCCGGCTGTACCTCGATGTCGGCTCGCACCCCGAGTTCGCGACCGCCGAATGCGATGACTGGTGGGAGCTGGTCGCCCAGGACCGGGCCGGGGAGCGGATCCTCGCGGACCTCGCCACCAGCGCGAACGAGCGCCTCGCCGCCTCAGGCGAGGACGCTCGCATCCACCTGCTGAAGAACAACGTCGACTCCGCGGGCAACGCCTTCGGCTCGCACGAGAACTATCTCGTGGATCGCCGCGGGGAGTTCACCCGCCTGCCCCGTTACCTCCTGCCCTTCCTGGTCACCCGCCAGATCGTGACGGGCGCGGGCGGAGTCGTCCTCGACCGCGCAGAGGACGCCTCCCCCGACGCCCCCGGTCGGGCGCGCTTCGTCTTCTCCCGGCGCAGCGACCACATGTGGGAGGCGGTCTCCTCGGCCACCACCCGCACCCGGCCGATCATCAACACCCGCGACGAGCCGCACGGCGACCCCACCCGCTTCCGGCGCCTGCACGTGATCGTCGGCGACTCGACGATGAGCGAGATCTCTACGTATCTCCGCTTCGCGACCACCGACCTCGTGCTGCGCGCGATCGAGTCGGGCCGTGCCCTGCCCGAGCTCTCCCTCGCCGACGACATCGCGGCGATCCGCACCGTCTCCCGCGACCTCAGCGGACGCGAGCCGCTGCCGCTGGCCGGCGGCGGCACCACCACCGCCCTCGAGGTGCAGCAGCGCTGGCTCGACCATGTCGCCGACCTCGCCGACGAGTCCGAGCAGGAGGTGCTGGAGACCTGGCAGAAGAGCCTCGACGCCGTCGCGACGGGCGACCGCTCCTGGGCCGCGCTGCATCTCGACTGGGCGATCAAGGAGCGCCTCGTGGAGCAGGTGGCCTCGCGCCGCGGAGTGGGTCTCGAGGATCCCGCGATCGAGCGCCTCGACCTCGCCTACCACGACATCGACCCGGGGACCGGGCTGTTCTCCCGGCTGCGCGCCCGGGGCCTCGCCCCGTCAGTGCTTGCCGAGGAGCGCATCGAGGGGGCGCGCACCACCGCCCCGGCGACGACCCGGGCCCACCTGCGCGGCCAGGTCGTCACCGCCGCCCAGGCCGCGGGCGTCGACCACGTCGTGGACTGGACCAGCTTCCGCCTCACCCGCCCCGGCGCCATGCCCGTGCAGGTCCTGGACCCGTTCACCACCTCCCACGAGGGGGTCGACGCCCTGCTCGCCGAGATCCGCACGCTCGGCGCGGCCTCCGCTCCCGGGGCCGACGCCCCGCCCGCCTGAGCCCCGCCCCAGGCACCAGCCCGTACCCTGGTCCCCGTGCCCCGCGAAGGGGCGACCCCCGTGAAAGGCCCCCCGTGATCCGTCGTCGCACGATCCTGACCACCGCCCTCGCCGCGAGCGCCGCCCTCGGGCTGGCCGCCTGCTCCGAGGACGGATCCGACCCCGAGGCGACCTCCGCCGCCGCGGCGCTGGCCGGGGTCACGATCAGCGAGGACCTCGAGACGGAGCCGGTCGTCGAGTTCACGGCGCCGCTGGACATCTCCGCCCCCGACTCGAAGGTCGTCGTCGCGGGGGACGGAGAGACCATCGCCGAGGGCGACCTGATCAGCTGGCGCAGCCTCTATGTCGACGCCTCCACGGGAGAGGTGCTGCAGTCCTCCTGGCAGGGCGCCCCCGCCGAGGTCATCGCCGTGACCTCCGACGGCATCGGAGCGGCAGCCTTCGCCTTCCTCACCACCGTCACCGTCGGCTCGCGCATCGCGATGGCCGGCTGGCAGCAGTCCACGAGCGGCCAGGCCTACTCCCTGATCCAGGTCGCCGACGTCGACCGGATCATCCCGGGGCGCGCCGAGGGCGAGGCCGTCGCCCCCTCCGGCGACTTCCCCGCGGTGACCCTCGCCGAGAACGGCGCCCCCTCGCTCGCCGCCGCCCCCGAGGGCGAGCCGCCCACCGCCACCACCGTCGAGATGCTGATCCGCGGCACGGGCGAGCCCACCGCCGCCGGCGACTCGCTGACGATGATGTACACCGGCTGGAGCTGGGACACCGGGGAGCAGTTCGACTCCTCCTGGGATCGCGGCGCCCCCTTCACCTTCGTGCAGGGCCAGGGCCAGGTCATCGCCGGCTGGGACGAGCACCTGCTCGACATCCCGGTCGGCAGCCAGGTCATGCTCGTGATCCCGCCCGTCGACGGCTACGGCGAGGAGCCCTCGGACTCCAACCCCCTCGGAGGGCAGACCCTGCTCTTCGTCATCGATGTCCTGAACGCCCAGCCCGCGGCGTCCTGAGACACCCACCGGACCCCCACCCCACAGGAGGAACCATGGACCGCAGCAAGCCCGAGATCGACCACCCCGAGGGCTCCGCGCCCACCGAGCTGGTCTCGACCGACGAGATCCTCGGCGACGGCGAGGAGGCCGGCCGCGGCGACGTCGTCGACGTGCACTACGTCGGCGTCTCCCACTCCACCGGCGAGCAGTTCGACGCCTCCTGGGACCGCGGCGAGCCGCTGCGCTTCCAGCTCGGCGTCGGCCAGGTCATCGCCGGCTGGGACCAGGGCGTCCAGGGCATGAAGGTCGGCGGCCGCCGTCGCCTCGACATCCCCAGCCACCTCGCCTACGGCGAGCACGGCGCGCCGCCCGTGATCGCCCCCGGCGAGTCGCTCATCTTCGTGTGCGACCTGGTGGCGGTGCACAAGCGCTGACCGGATCCGCCGGCACGGCGGGGGAGCGGGAGCGGCCGGGAGACCAGGCCAGCCTCTTCGCGGCCCCCGCCGTCGCCGTTCCCGCCCGCACGGACCCGGGCCGCCCCGGTGCGGCCCGGGCCGGTGGTCTGCGCACCACCGCGGGGTTCGCGGTGGCGGACGAGCTCCCGGTCGCGAGCGTCCGCCTGATCGGGGTGCTGCCGCACCTGGACCGTCCCTTCGAGTACGCGGTCACCCCGGAGACCGCCGCGGCGGGGCTCGGGATGCGGGTGCGGGTGCGCTTCTCCGGCAAGGACACCGAGGGCATCGTCCTCGAGCGCCGCGCCGAGCCCTCGACCGATCGGGCCCTCGCCCCGCTCGTCCGCCTCGTCTCCGAGGACGTGGTGGTGCCGCCGGAGATGATGCGCGTCTGCGAGGAGGTCGCTGCCCGCAGCGCGGGCACGGTCGGCGATGTGCTCCGCCTCGCGCTGCCACCCCGCCACGCCCGCGCCGAGAAGGCCGACCGTGCCGCCGCGGAGGCGGAGTCCGCCCCGGAGGCGGACAGCGCCGCGGAGGAGACGGGCGAGGAGATCCCGCCGTCGGCGCCGTCGGCTGCGCCGGCGGGGAGATCCGGCGCCCGCTATCCGGGCCTCGCCGCGCTCCTCGCCCGCGCGGGTCGGCCCGACGGACCCGTCCCGCGCGCGACCCTCACCCTCGACCCCGTCGACGCCTGGACCCAGGTGGCGGCGGAGGCCCTGGCCGCCCTCGACCCCGCCCAGGGGGCGCTCGTCGTCGCCCCCGACCAGCGGGACGTGCGACGCCTCTCCCGGGTGCTCACCGAGCGCGGCATCGAGCACGAGGTCCTCGCCGGCACCGAGGGGCCCGAGAAGCGGTACCGCACCTTCCGACGCATCCTCCGCGGCGCGACCCGCATCGTGCTCGGCAACCGCTCGGCCGCCTTCGCGCCGGTGCGGGATCTTGCGCTCGTGATCTGCTGGGACGAGGCCGACGACCTGCTCGAGGAGCCCCGCGCCCCCTACCCGCACACCCGGACCGTGCTGCAGTGCCGCTCCGCCGAGGAGCGCTGCGCCCTGCTCTTCCTCGGCGCGAGCGAGTCGGTGACGCTGCGCTCCCTCGTGGACGCCGGCTATCTCGCGCGTCTCGAGCCCGTCCCCACCCCGGTGAACGCGGTGCGGCCCCGGATCGTGGCGATGGACCAGTACCTCCGCGACCGCGAGGGCCCCTCGGGACGCTCGCGGTTGCCGCAGGAGGCGATGCGGGTGATCCGCCGCGGTCTCGAGCGCGGCCCGGTGCTGGTGCAGGTGCCGCGCACCGGCTACGT
The DNA here is from genome assembly GCF_055454375.1 of Brachybacterium sp. B718/18. NCBI lineage: Bacteria > Bacillati > Actinomycetota > Actinomycetes > Micrococcales > Dermabacteraceae > Brachybacterium > Brachybacterium sp. B718/18. The sequence continues at coordinate 526,816 of NZ_JBVDDO010000001.1, forward strand.
GCCGGCGATCGCCTGCACCTTCTGCGGCACCCGCGCCCAGTGCCCCACCTGCAGTGCCCCGCTGTCCGTGACCGGGCGCCACGGCGCTCTGCACTGCCGGGTCTGCGGTCGCCGCGAGGACGCCTACCGCTGCCCGGAATGCGATCGCACGCACGTGCGGGCCGCCGTGGTGGGCAGCACCCGCACCGCCGAGGAACTCTCCCGCGCCTTCCCGCAGGCGAGCCTGCGCGTGGCCGGTGGAGCCCAGGGACCGCTCGAGGACGACGCTGTGCCCGAGGACGCGATCGTCGTCTCCACTCCCGGCGCGGAGCCCGCACCGCCGGGAGGCTACGCAGCCGCCCTGCTGCTCGACGTCGACGCCGCGCTGGGCCGGGCGGCCTTCGACGCCGACGTCGAGGCGGTGCGCCGCTGGCAGGGCGCGATCGCGCTCGTGCGCAGCGCCGACGACGGGGGAGAGGTGCTCGTGGTCGGCACCTCGACGCTTCCCGCGGTGCGCCATCTGGTCGCCCACCGCTCCTCCGTCTTCCCGGACCGGGTGCTCGCCGACCGCCGCGAGCTGGGCCTGCCCCCCTTCCGCCGCATCGCGGAGGTGGTCGGGGACCGGCAGGCCTGCCGCGAGTTCCTCGAGGCCGCGGACCTGCCCGAGGGCACCGAGGTCTTCGGCCCCACGGACCTCGAGGGGCCCGACGCCGCAGGACGCGCCCGGGCGGTGCTGCGCCTGCCGCCGTCGCGCTCGCGCGAGCTCGCCGATGCCCTGCGCACCGCCGTCGCCGCCCGCTCCGCCCGCAAGGCGCGGGGCAGCCTGCGCGTGCGGCTGGATCCGCCCGACGTGTTCTGAGCCGCAGCGGCCGGGGCGCGGAGCCGCTGGTCCGCAGGTGATCGCGCGGCCTGGACGTAGACTCGGCCCATCATGCGACTGCTCTTCGCCGGAACCCCCGAGGCCGCCCTGCCCTCCCTGCGCACCCTGCTCGACTCGGACCACGAGGTGGTGGGCGTGCTCACCCGTGCCGACGCCCCCGCCGGCCGTGGTCGCCGGCTCGCGCCGAGCCCCGTCAAGGCCCTCGCCCTCGACGCCGGCGTGCCCGTGCTGACCCCCGCCACGCTCCGCGACGAGGCCGTGCAGCAGCAGCTGCGGGAGCTGGCGCCCGACGCCGCCCCCGTCGTCGCCTACGGCAACCTCGTGCCCCGCGCCGCGCTCGACATCCCCCGCCACGGCTGGGTCAACCTCCACTTCTCCCTCCTGCCGGCATGGCGCGGCGCCGCCCCCGCGCAGCGTGCCGTGCTCGCCGGTCAGCAGCAGACCGGAATGAGTGTGTTCCGCCTCGAGGAGGGCCTGGACACAGGCGATGTGATCACCACCGCGAGCACCTCGATCGGCGCCTTCGAGACCTCCGGGGAGCTGTTGGACCGGATGGCGCAGGACGGTGCCGCCCTGCTGCTCGAGGCCCTCGACGCCCTCGCCGCGGGCACCGCGACCTTCGCCCCGCAGGACCACGCCGCCGCGACCCACGCGCCGAAGCTCAGCCCCGCCGAGGCCCGCGTGGACTGGACCCGCTCCGCCGACGAGGTCTCCGCCCACGTGCGCGGCATGAGCCCGCAGCCCGGGGCCTGGACGCTCCTGGACGGCGCCCGCACCAAGATCCTCGGGGTCGAGGCGGTCCAGCCCGCCTCCCTCGACGCGCTCGGAGCCGCCCTGGCACCGGGCGAGATCGGCACCACCAAGCGGCAGCTCCTCGTGGGCACCGGCACCGAGACGGTCGCGATCTCGACGCTCGCCCCGTCGGGACGGAAGGCGATGCGCGCCGCCGATTGGGCGCGCGGCGCGGGGCTCGCCCCCGGCGCCCGCTTCGAAGACGAGCAGGACGGAGAGCAGGCATGAGCGAGCAGCGGGGCGGCGGCCGACGCGACGACCATGGCCGACGCGAGGACCACGGCCGACGGGGCGACCGTCGCCGCGAGGACCGTCGGAGGGACGGCGGCGGAGACCGTCGGCCCCGTGACGCCCAGGGCCGCGAGCGCTCCGGCAGCCGCGGCGAGGGCGGGCCGCGCCGCGGCTGGTCCGCCTCCCGGCCCTCAGAGCGGGGTCGCCGCTCGACCGCGTCCCGCCAGGTCGCCTTCGAGGGGATGCGCCTGATCCGCGAGGACGACGCCTATGCGAACCTCGTGCTCCCGCGGCTCCTACGCAGCCACCGGGTGAGCGGACGCGACGCCGCGTTCACGACCGAGCTCTTCTACGGCTCGCTGCGCGCCCAGGGCCGCCTCGACGCCGTCCTCGCCGCGTGCGTGGACCGTCCCCTGGCCGATGTCGAGCCGGCACTGCTGGACGTGCTCCGCCTCGGCGCCTACCAGCTGCTCGACATGAGCGTCGCCCCGCACGCCGCGACCAGCGAGACCGTGGCCCTCGCCCGGTCCGAGGTCGGCGCGGGCGGCGCGAGCTTCGTCAACGCGGTGCTGCGCCGGGTGGGGGAGAAGGACCTGCCCACCTGGATCGAGCAGGTCGCCCCGGACCGCGAGAAGGACCCCGCCGGGCACCTCGCGGTCGTCCACTCCCACCCCCGCTGGGTGGTGCGCGCCCTGCAGGACGCCCTCGGCGGTCACGGCCGCTCCCGTGAGGAGATCGACGCCCTGCTCGCCGCGCAGAACGAGGCCCCCGCGGTGTCCCTCGTGATGCGGCCGGGCCTCACCGATCTCGACGAGCTCATCGACCACGGCGCGAGCCAGGGCCGGCTCTCGGTCTTCTCCGCCGCCTGGCCCTCCGGCGATCCCGGCGGCATGGACCTGGTGCGCGAGGGCCGCGTCGCGGTCCAGGACGAGGGGAGCCAGCTCGCGGCCCTCGCCCTCGCCCTCGGCGCGGACGACCTGGTCCGCGCCGACGACGACCACTGGCTCGATCTGTGCGCCGGGCCCGGAGGCAAGGCCGCCCTGCTCGGCGGGCTGACCGTCGACCACGACGCGGACCTCCTCGCCGTCGAGCTGCAGCCCCACCGCACCGAGCTCGTCGACCGCGCCGTCGCGAGCCTGCGGGACGCCGGTTGCGAGATCGAGACCCGCACCGCGGACGGCACCACCATCGGCGGGGAGCTGCCGGGTCGCTTCTCCCGCATCCTCGCGGACGTCCCCTGCTCGGGGCTCGGAGCGCTGCGTCGCCGCCCCGAGGCACGCTGGCGCCGCAGCCCCTCCGACATCGCCACCCTGGGGAGGGTGCAGCGGGACCTGCTCCGCTCCGCGCTCGACGCCGCGGCCCCCGGCGGCGTCGTCGCCTACGTGACCTGTTCCCCGCACCTCGCCGAGACCCGCCTCGTCGTCGCCGATGTGCTCAAGGAGCGGCCGGAGGTCGAGCAGCTCGACGCCCGGCCCGCCGTGCGCGCCGGCGTGCTGCCCGACCACCGGGAAGAGATCGAGCTCGGCGACGGCCCCTCGGTCCAGCTGTGGCCGCACGTGCACGGGACCGACGCCATGTACATCGCGCTGCTGCGCACCCCCGCCGACCCCTCCGTAGAAGGATCCGAGACCCGATGAACGCCGCCTACTCGACCGATGGCCAGTACATCCACCCCAGCATCCTCAACGCCGACTTCCTCGCCCTCGGCGCCGAGCTGGAGAAGATCAGCACCGCCGACAGCGTCCACGTGGACGTCATGGACAACCACTTCGTGCCCAACCTGACCTTCGGCGCGAGCATGGTCGAGCAGATCGTGCGGCGGTCGGCGATCCCGGTGGATGCGCACCTGATGATCGAGGACGCCGACCGCGAAGCGCCCGTCTTCGCCGAGGCCGGCGCCTCCTCGGTGACCTTCCACCTCGAGGCCACCGCCGCCCCGATCCGCCTGGCCCGCGAGCTGCGGCGCAAGAACGCCCAGGTGGGCGTGGCCCTGCGGCCGGCCACCCCGGTCGAGCCGCTGCTCGACGTGATCGGCGAGTTCGACATGCTGCTGATCATGACCGTGGAGCCCGGCTTCGGCGGCCAGTCCTTCCTCGAGACCATGCTCCCCAAGATCCGACGCGCCCGCCGGGCGATCAGCGCCGCGAACCTCGAAGTCTCGATCCAGGTCGACGGCGGCGTCTCCCGCGAGACCATCGAGCGCTGCGCCGAGGCCGGGGCGAACGTCTTCGTCGCCGGCTCCGCGATCTACCGCGCGCAGAACGCGGCCGACGAGATCTCGGCGCTGCGGGAGCTGGCCTCGGCCCACCGTGCCCACTGAGCGGGCGGTGCTGGAACATCCTCCGGTCGGTCCCGTCACAGGGCGTGCCGTGCCGCTCGGCGCGGAGGTATTCTGTGCCGGTCACACGAAGTGACGTGCTCCGGGGTCGGTGAAAGTCCGAGCCGGCGGTGACAGTCCGCGACCCGCATCCCTGCGGTGGAGCCGGTGGAATTCCGGCACCGACAGTACAGCCTGGATGAGAGGCGCACGTCCTGCAGGTCCTCGGACGCACCCCCGCGGTGCTCGCCGAGGCCTGCCGGATCCTTTTTTCCCCCGGAGCCACTGCATCCGACGGGAGAAAGGACCCTCATGGATCTTCTGCAGTGGCTCTTCCACGCCCGACTCGAGTTCGGGAACGGACAGTTCCTCCTCTGGCGCGAGGTGCTCGGCAACATCTTCGGATTGCTCAGCGCGCTCGGCGGCATGCGACGCAAGGTCTGGGCCTGGCCCGTGGGCATCGTCGGCAACCTGCTGCTGCTCACCGTGTTCCTCGGCTCGCTCTTCGGCGAGGCCGACCACGTGAACCTCCTCGGCCAGGCCGGCCGCCAGATCATGTTCATCGCCACCAGCATCTACGGCTGGGTCCGCTGGCGGCAGGCCCGCAACGAGGGCGGCACCGCCGTCGAGCCCGAATGGGCCTCGTGGGGCACGCGCGCCCTGCTGGTCGTCGCGATGGTGGGCGGCACCGCCCTGCTCACCCCGCTCTTCCGCGCGCTCGGCTCCTATGAGCCGGTGTGGGCGGACGCCTGGATCTTCATGGGTTCGCTCCTCGCGACCTATGGCATGGCCAAGGGCTGGGTCGAGTTCTGGCTGATCTGGGTCGCCGTCGACGTGGTCGGCGTGCCGCTCCTGATCAGCGCCGGGTACTGGGCGAGCGCCTTCATGTACATCTTCTACGGCTGCTTCACGGCCATCGGCTTCGTCGTCTGGTGGCGTGTGCGCAGCCGACGGATCGCCGGGGAGGGCGGCGCGGTCTCCGTGGAGACCGCGCATCTCGATCCCACGGTGCGCCGGGACTGAACAGTCCTCCGTCCCTCTCCCGACGGGCGGTCCGCTGGACGGGCCGCCCGTCGGCGCATCCTCCCCGGACGCGTACCCTGACCGGGTGAACGATTCCGACATGCAGACCGCCGACGGCGCCCCGAAGGACTTCGAGGGCCTGTACGCGGAGCTCCTCGAGAAGGCCCGCACCCGACCGGAGGGCTCCGGCACCGTCCGCGAGCTCGACGCGGGCGTCCATCAGATCGGCAAGAAGATCGTCGAGGAGGCGGCCGAGGTCTGGATGGCCTGCGAGCACGAGACCGACGAGGACGCCGCCCTCGAGATCAGCCAGCTGCTCTACCACCTGCAGGTGATGATGGTGGCCAAGGGCATCTCCCTGCAGGACGTGTACCGCCACCTCTGAGCGCCCGCAGCGCTCGACTCGACCCGCCGAGCGCGCCCAGCGCGCCCCGCCCCACCCCGACCCGTCGGCCGCCCCGCGGCCAGGAGGATCCATGCTCCGCATCGCCGTCCCCAACAAGGGCGCCCTCTCCGAGCCCGCCGCCGAGCTGCTGCAGGAGGCGGGCTACCGCCGCCGCGGCATGTCCAAGGAGCTCGTGGTCGTCGACCGCGAGAACAACGTCGAGTTCTTCTACCTGCGACCGCGAGACATCGCCGTGTACGTCGGCTCCGGCACGGTCGACGTGGGCATCACCGGGCAGGACATGCTGCTCGATTCCCGCACTCCGGCCGCCGAGATCCTCGCCCTCGGCTTCGCCCGGTCGACCTTCCGCTTCGCGGCCCCGATCGGCGCGGAGCTGGACGTGCCCGAGCTGGCCGGCGCCCGCATCGCCACCAGCTACGAGAACCTCGTCGAGGACCACCTCGCCGAGCGCGGCGTGACCGCCCGGGTGGTCCACCTGGACGGTGCGGTCGAGTCCTCGATCCGCCTCGGCGTCGCCGACGTGATCGCCGACGTGGTGGAGACCGGCACGACCCTGCGCCAAGCGGGGCTGGAGCCGTTCGGCGAACCGATCATGACCAGCGAGGCAGTCCTCTTCTCGCGCCCCGGCATGGAGCTGGAGGACGAGGCCGCCCGCTCCCTCGAGGTGCTCGAGCGACGTCTCCGGGGCGTGCTCGTCGCCCGGGAGTACGTGATGCTCGACTACGACGTGCCGACCTCGCTGCTCGAGCGCGCCGTCGAGATCACCCCCGGCCTGCAGTCGCCGACGGTCTCGCCGCTGCACGGCGGCGAATGGTCGGCCGTGCGCGCCATGGTCGACAGCCGGTCCGCGCACCGCATGATGGACGAGCTCTACGACGCCGGCGCCCGCGCCATCCTGGTCACCGCGATCCAGGCCTGCCGGATCTGAGCCCGGGGATGCCGGGACGACGGGGGCTCCGCCGAGCCGAGGCGGCGCGATGACGCCGACCGGGGGAGCGGACCCCTCGACCGGGGGAGCGGACGCCCTGCAGGACCCTCCGATCGTGATGCGTCCGCGGGCGGTGCGGGTCGCCGCCTATCTCTCCGGCGGCATCGTGCTCGTCGGGATGATCGCGGGGGCGATCCTCCTGCAATCCTTCGAGCCGGCCGGTCGGGCCGGGCTCGTGGCGCTGGGCGTGGCCGCCCTCGCCTTCTGCCACCTCGAGGCTCGCGTGCGCCTGATCGCGGGGCCGCACAGCCTCGTGATCCAGAACGTCTTCTCGCGACGCGAGCTGAGCTGGCCGGAGATCCTCGACGTCAGCTTCCCGATGGGGGACCCCTGGGCGCACGTGAACCTGTGGGACGGCACCACCCATTCGCTCCAGGCGCTGCAGCGCTACGACGGACCGCGCGCCGTGGCCGCCGCGCACCGGCTGCGCGAGCTGATCCGGGAGCGCGGGGAGGCCGTCGACCCGGCCGACGGCGCCTGACCGGGTCGCGCGTCGGGGTGCTCCGCCGCAGCGGTCAGGAGCGCGGGGGCAGCAGCTCGGCGGCCCGGCGTCCGGCGAGCGCGGCATAGAGGAAGGACTCCGGGTCCTCCGCGAGGGTCCTGCCCATGGTCGACAGGCGCACGGGCATCTCCTCGAGCGCATCGCGCAGGCCGCGCGCGTCGACACCGACGATCCGATGCGCGCCGCCGCGGGACACCGAGGGCGCCAGGATCGACGTCTCCACCTGTTCCCGCACAGACGCATGAAAAGCGTTGTAGCGAACGTCGCTCGGGGGGAGCACGGGAAGGTCCACGGGGACCAGTGTCGCGCGACCGTAGGCGGTCGAGGAGTGATGGGACAGGCCCCGGTGCCGCTCCCGCGGGTCCGCGCTCGAGACGCGCAGGCTCGCGACGGGCGTCCCGCCGAGCACGGCCGTCGCGTGCAGCGCCTCCGCGGCCTGCACGCCGGAGTAGCCCCAGCCGGTCCCGGTGCCGAGGTTCCCGGGACCCTGGATCGCGATCGCCACGTCGGCTCCGAGGACGTGCCGTGCGCCGAGCAGCGCGGAGTGCACCGTGACCGCCTCGAGGTCCCCGCCGAAGGACTGACCCGCGCTGATCACGCCGGCCAGCAGGCCCGTCTCCCGCAGTCGGGCGGCGGTGCGGGAGAAGGCCGCGGGGAGGGCCGCGGCATCGGTGTGGACGTAGGCGATGCGGGCCGAGCGTCGGGTCGCCCGCACGCCGGCGACGATCGCGGGCAGGGCCGAGTGGAGGTCCGCGACGACGACCGGCATCCCCTCGAGGGAGTCGGCGTCGCGCACGGTCGCATAGTGCTCGCCGTCGGGGTCGTCGATCGCATCGACCATGGTCTGCATCGGGGTGTACCGGGCCTTGACCAGGTGGCCCGTGGTCTCCTCCGCCTCCGGCAGCACGTCGGGGCGGGCGATCACCAGGGCTTCGCCGCCCGTGCCGAGCTCGCGGCGCAGTGCATTGGTGTTCAGCAGGACCCGCTCCCCGCGGGCCGGGGCCCCGGTCAGCTCGGTGTAGGCGAGGGCCGGGACCTGACCGGTCCCGTCGTCCAGCGCGATCAGCATCCGTGCGACGCCCGGCCACCCCGGGCGCTCCTCGACGACGGTCCCTCGTTCCCAACGCAGCATGGGCACCAGCGTAGGCGGGAGGGAGCGGGTGCTCGGACCAGTAGTCTGGGCAGGTGGCTGCCAAGGGTGTGGAACGACTGCTCAACGTCATCATGACGATCGGCTCACGGCGACGGATCGATCGCCGGAAGCTGTTCGCGGTGATCCCCGATTACGCGGAGGCCGCCTCCGAGACCGCGCGCGAGCGGATGTTCGAGCGGGACAAGGCGTCGATCCTCGAGCTCGGCCTGCCGCTCACCACCGAGAAGGACGTGCTCGACGAGAACACGGTCTTCTACCGGATCGACTCGCCCCGTGCGGGGGCGGTGCTGGACCTCACCGCAGCGGAGTACACCGTGCTGCTCGCTGCGAGCAGGGCCTGGGACGCCGCGGCCGCCGGCGGCGCCGCGCGGCGCGTCCGGGCGAAGCTGCTGAGCCTCGGCCACGACGCCGATCCCGACCTGCTGCGGCGCACCCCGCGCGGCGCCGTCGAGTCCCTGCCCGTGCTCTCGCCGCTGCTCGAGGCGGTCACCGCCGGGCACGGGGTGCGCTTCGTCTACCGCACCGCGCAGGGCTCACCCGCCGAACGGCGCGTGGAGCCCTGGGTGGTGGGCGTCCATGAGGGGCACTGGTACGTCCATGGCTGGGACCTGGACCGCGAGGCGCCGCGCGTCTTCCGCGCCTCCCGCATCGAGTCCTTTCCCGCGGCCCTGCCCGCGAGCACCCGGCCGCGCCCCGAGGGCATCGATCTGGCGACCGCGCTCGAGTCCCTGCACACCGGCGACGACCGGGCCCCGGCGACCCTCCGCGTGGAGCCGTTCAAGGCCCTCGCGATCCGCGACCGCGCCGGCGCCCCGCTCGAGGCGCGGGAGGTCACCTTGCCGGAACTCCCGCGCACCGCGGCGCGGCGACTCGTGCTCGGCAATCTCCGCTGGCTCGAGCTGACCGGGCCCGACTCCTGGCGCCAGGAGCTGCTGGAGGTGCTCGCCGCTCTCCGCGCCGCCCACGAGGGACCTGCCGATCTCACCGCGCTCGAGGCGGCGCCCATGCGCCCCCGGCCGCGGATCCGCACTACCGCGACGGACCGCGACGTGCTCTCCCGGCTGATCTCCGAGGCCTCCTACGTGATGAGCCGGGGAGAGGTCGAGCTCGCCGAGCTCGCCGCCGCCGTCGGCGTCACCGAGAAGCAGCTCATCGACGACCTGCAGGTGCTGTTCGTCTGCGGGGACATGGGCACCGGCTGGGAGGACCTCATCGAGGCCGAGTGGGAGGCCGGCACGGTGCGGGTGCGCAATGCGGACCCGCTGCGCCGCGCCCTCCGCCTGACGCCACCCGAGATCACGGCGCTGCTCGCCGGCCTCGCGACCCTCGAGGAGGCAGCGGGCGAGGCCGAGGGCGTGCTCGAGAGCGCCCGCGCCAAGCTGCTCGCCGGACTGCGGGGCGAGGACGCCGACGTCGCCGCGGACCGGGAAGCCACCGCGGGGGACCCCGCGAGCGCCGCGCCCGACGGCGACCCCGTGCTCCCCACGGCCCGGGAGGTCGACGACGCGATCGCCGCCGACGCCACCGCGGCGCGCACAGCGGACCGCGCCGAGGCGGTGCTCGCCGCGGTCCAGCGCGCCCTCGCCGCCGGGGACGCCGCCGCGGGCGCCCTCACCATCCGCTACTCCTCGGCGGACCGCCCCGGGACCAGCGTCCGCCGCATCCGCCCCGAGCGGATCGAGACCGACGGCTCCCGCTCGTACCTGATCGCCGACTGCGAGCTCGCCGAGGGGCCGCGCCGGTTCCGCCTGGACCGCATCGTCGAACTGCTGCCGGACGGAACCCCCCAGTCCCGTGCGGAGGACGCCGCGGGAGCGGAGCTCGGCGGCCGCGTCGAGGGCGAGGTCTGGCTCGCGCTCGAACCGCCCGCGCACTGGATCGCCGAGTCCTTCGCGGCGGGGGAGCTGCGCGACGGGGAGAACGGTCGGACCTTCGCCCGGCTCGACTCGCCGATCCGCGCGGCGCTCGTCGACGCGGTGCTCGAGGCGGCGGGAGCGGCGGAGGTGCTCGCCCCGAGTGATCTGAGAGACACGATCGTGACCGTGGCGCGGGCCGCGGACGCACGTCACACCCAGACGGGGCCGCTACCCTGAATCGACCCGCCGTGCGGAGGCCCGATCCCGGACCTCGCCGCTCGTCATGTGCCCCATCCGCTGTGGGATGATAGGTGCGCTCGCGAGACCTCCGCGGCGCTGTTGAAAGGGAATTTCATGGGTTTCTTCCGTAGCCCCTGGCCGATCGTGATCCTCATCGTGCTCGTCGTGCTGCTGTTCGGCGCGAACAAGCTGCCCGGTCTCGCCCGCAACATGGGCAGGTCCATGCGCGTGTTCAAGAGCGAGGTCGAGGAGCTGCGCGGCGACGACCGCGCGGAGGACGACGAGGACGACGACGCCCCGCGTCAGCGCCCCGCCCGCGACGAGGACCGTCGCCGCGAGGACCGTCCCCGCCGGGACGAGCGCCAGTACGACCCCCGCGACGAGGCGGACCGCGAGCCCGTCCGCTCCCGGGAGGACGACGACTCCTACCGTCGCGACTGATCAGCGTCGACACAGGACGCTGCTGGTCCGGTCCGCAGCTGCGGACCGGACCGTCGACGACGGGGAGGAGAGACCGACGTGGCCAGTGACACCCAGGGCGACGCCCAGAGCACCGCGCAGGAGAAGCGCTCGCGCACGCCCAAGAACCCCGAGGGGCGGATGTCCCTCGGCGAGCACCTGCTGGAGCTGCGCAACCGCCTGGTGATCTGCGCGATCACCGTCGTGATCTTCGCGATCGTGGGCTGGTTCGTCTTCGACTGGGTGTACGCGCTGCTCGAGCGGCCCTTCCGCCTCGCCGAGGCGCAGGGGCTCCCTGCCTCGCTGAACTTCCAGGGCGTGGGCACCGGCCTGAGCGTGAAGCTGCAGATGTCCGCCTACGTGGGCCTGCTGCTGTCCTCGCCGATGATCATGCTGCAGATCTGGCTCTTCGTGATGCCCGGCCTGCACCGCACGGAGCGCCGGTACGCGATCGGCTTCTTCGGCACCGCGATCCCCATGTTCTTCCTCGGCTGCGCCGCGGGCTACTGGGCGATCAACCAGCTGGTGCCGGTGCTGCTCTCCTTCACCCCGCAGGGTGACACGACCGACCAGCTGATCCGGTACGACGAGTACCTCGCGATGCTGGTCAAGACCATGCTCGCCTTCGGCATCGCCTTCGTGCTGCCGGTGGTGATGGTGCTGCTGAACTTCCTCGGCATCATCCGCGGCAAGACGATGCTGAAGGCCTGGCGCTGGCTGATCTTCGCGAGCGTGCTGTTCACCGCCGTGATGGTGCCGACCCCGGAGCCCTTCACGCTGCTGGCGATGTCCGCGGCCGTGGCCTCCCTGTTCTTCGGCGCGATCGTCATCGCACTGATCCACGACAAGCGCCACGGCATCACCGGCGAGGAGTCCGATGACGGGCTCGCCGATGACGAGGCGAGCGAGATCGACGGGCCCTCGCGCCTGGACGAGGACGATCGGTGAGTCGACTCCGAGTGGGACTGCTGTCGAATCCGACGGCGGCCCTCGGCGCGGCACGGCGCACCGGCCGGCAGGTCGCGAACCTGCTGAGCCTCGCCGGGATCTCCGTCGTCGACCTCTCCGGGCCGTCGGCCCAGGTGGCGCGGGCCCGCGCCCTCGAGATCCGGGACACGCTGACCGCCCTCGTCGTCGTGGGCGGGGACGGCACCGTCTCCCTCGGCGCGGAGATCGTGGCGGGCTCGCCGGTGCGGCTCGGCGTGGTCCCCTCCGGCAGCGGCAACGACTTCGCGCGCGCCCTGGGGCTGCCGCTGAACGATCCCGAGGCGTCCACCCGGTCGCTGCTGCACGCCCTCTCGCGCCCCGCGGTGACCATCGACGCCCTCGAGATCACCGCCGCCGGCGAGCACTCCCTGCCGCACCGCTCCCTCGCCCTGGGCAACGTGAACCTCGGCTTCGACGCCCTCGTCAACGCCCGGGCCAACAGCTCCACCCGGGGGGCGTCCACCCGCTACACCGCGGCCGTGCTCCGGGAGCTCGCCGCGTTCTCCCCGTTCCCGTACTGGCTCGAGATCGACGGCGGGGAACGGATCGAGATCGATGCGACCCTGCTGACCGTGTCCAATACCGGTCTGTTCGGCGGGGGGATGCGGGTCGTCCCCGACGCGCGGGTCGACGACGGTCAGCTCGAGCTCGTGACCCTCGAGGGACTCTCCCGCATCCAGCTGCTGCGCTTCTTCCCCCGCGTCTTCCGCGGCACCCATACCTCCGTGCGGGGCTTCGCGACCCGCCCCGTGCGCGAGGCGACGGTGGGCCTCCGCCACGGGCGCGGCCTGCGCGCCTATGCCGACGGCGAGGCGCGCGCCCTGCTCCCGTTGACCGTCCGGGTGCTGCCCGGCGCCGTCCGTCTGCTGGCGGAGGTGCCGGAGCCGGGGGCCGAGGAGGCGAGCACCACCAGGAGGACCCGATGACCTCACCCGCGGATCGCTACGCCCGCTGGGCAGCGGAGAGGCGCGAGGCCGGTTCCGCCCTGAGCGACTTCACGCGGCGCTACGACTTCACCCTCGACGACTTCCAGCTGGAGGGCTGCCGGATCCTCGAGGCCGGCAGCTCCGTCCTGGTCGCCGCCCCGACCGGCGCCGGCAAGACCGTGGTGGGCGAGTTCGCAGTCCACCTCGCCCTCGCACAGGGCCGCAAGGTCTTCTACACCGCACCGATCAAGGCGCTGTCGAACCAGAAGTTCGGCGAGCTGGTGGACTGGCTGGGACATGATCGGGTGGGCCTGCTGACGGGCGACACCTCGATCCGGCCCGAGGCCGCGGTGGTCGTGATGACCACCGAGGTGCTCCGGAACATGCTCTACGCCGACTCGGACCTCCTGACGGACCTCGGCTTCGTGGTCATGGACGAGGTGCACTATCTCGCCGACCGCCTGCGCGGGCCGGTCTGGGAGGAGGTCATCCTCCACCTGGATCTCTCGGTGCAGCTCGTGGCGCTCTCCGCGACCGTCTCCAACGCGGAGGAGTTCGGGGCGTGGCTGCAGGAGGTCCGCGGGGAGACCGAGATCGTGGTCTCGGAGACGCGGCCGGTGCCGCTGTGGCAGCACGTGATCGCCGGCGAGGAGCTGCTGGACCTCTTCGTCGACGAGGCCGGTGAGGCGGTGGTCTCCCAGGGCCCCGGCGCCCGGGCGCATCGCGTGGTGAACCCCGAGATCGAGAAGGTCACCTCCTTCTCCCTCCCGGTCGACGAGCGCTCCGGCGGCCCGCGCGGACGCGGATACCGCGGGCGGAAGGGCACCAGCGGTCGGCACCGGCCCCGCGGCTCGGGTCAGCACGGCCGGCGCGGAGGCCGCGATCAGGCTCCCGATCGCACCCGAGCAGGAGGCGCTTCCTCGGCCGGCGACGGCCGAGGCGACCACCGGCAGGGCAGTCGACCCGACCGCGGGCACCGCGACGGCGGGCAGGACGGAAGGCCGCGGGGCGGGCGTCCGGGCGGCGGGCAGCGGCCGATGCGCCGCGCCGACGTCATCGCGCTGCTCGACGATGCGGCGCTGCTGCCCGCGATCGTGTTCATCTTCTCCCGTGCCGGCTGCGAGGGTGCCGTCCAGCAGTGCTCCCGGGCGCGGGTCCACCTCACCGACGAGCAGGAGCGCCGCCGGATCCGGGCGGTCCTCGACGAGCACCTCGCCGAGATCGGCCTCGAGGACGAGGAGGTGCTCGGGATCGAGGCCTTCCGGCGCGCCGCCCTCGACGGCTACGCCGCGCATCATGCGGGCATGCTGCCGCTGCTGAAGTCGGTGGTGGAGACGCTCTTCGCGCAGGGCCTGATCAAGGTGGTCTTCGCGACGGAGACCCTCGCGCTCGGCATCAACATGCCGGCCCGCTCGGTCGTGCTGGAGAAGCTGGTGAAGTTCAACGGGGTCGAGCACGCCGACCTCACCCCGGGGGAGTTCACCCAGCTCACGGGGCGGGCGGGACGCCGCGGCATCGACACCGAGGGACATGCGGTGGTGCTCGCGGGGCCGCACTTCGACGCCGCGGCCGTCGCCTCCCTCGCCTCCCGGCGCACCTACCCCCTCCGCTCGGCGTTCCGGCCGACGCCGAACATGGCCGTCAACCTGCTGGACCGCTTCGACCTGTCCCGCGCCCGGGAGACCCTCGAGACCAGCTTCGCCCAGTTCCAGGCGGACCGCTCGGTGGTGGGCCTCGCGCGGCGCGCCCGCGAGCTCGAGGACACCGCCGACTCCTATCTCGAGGCGATCACCTGCGAGCACGGGGACCTGCTCGGCTACGCGGAGATCCAGGAGCGCATCGCGGAGCGCGAGAAGTCCCTCTCGCGCTCCCGGGCCTCCGCCCAGCAGGACCGCACCCGGTCCGTGCTCGGCTCGCTCCGCCGCGGGGACGTCATCGCCCTGCCCGGCGGGAAGCGGCGCGGCTACGCCGTGGTGCTCGACGTGGACCGCACCGTGCTGGGCGGCCCGCAGCTCGACCTGCTCGACACCGAGGGCCGTCGCCGCAGCCTCCGCCCGGGGGACGTGCCCTCGCCGCCCGCCGTCCTCGACACCCTGCGCCTGCCGCGGCAGGAGGCGCTCGGCAGCGGGAAGGTCCGCAAGGACACCGCCGCCGCGCTGCGCCAGCGGCTCTCGGGCGCGGACGACGACGCGCGCCGCGAGGTGCGGCGCCGGGCGGAGAAGGTCCCCTCGAGCGCCGCGACCGACGAGACGCTGCTGCGGCTGCGGGAGGAGCTCGCGGCGCACCCGTGCGCCGCCTGCCCCGATCTCGCCGCCCACCTGCGCTGGGTCGGCCGCTGGCGCTCGAGCCGGCGCGAGCTCGAGGGCGTGCAGCGGCGCATCGAGGGGCGCACCAGCTCGCTGGCCCGGCAGTTCGACCGGCTCACCGACCTGCTCCAGGAGCTCGGGTACCTCGAACCCTCCGAGGACAGGTCCGCCGCCGAGCCCGATCTGCGCCCCACCCCGAGCGGGCTGCGGCTGCGCCGACTGTTCAGCGATCGGGACCTGCTCATCGCCCAGTGCCTCGAGCACGGGGCGTGGAAGGGCCTGGACGCCCCGGGCCTCGCGGCGGTGGTCTCGGCCGCGGTGCACGAGTCCCGCCGCGACGACCGCGCCCCCGAGGCGATCCCGGATCCCGCCGTGGACGCGGCGCTCGTGGCCTCCGCGCACCTCGCCCGGGAGCTGCAGGCCGCGGAATCCCGGCACGGCATCGAGCCGACGGTCCCCCCGGATCCGGCGATCGCCGGGATCGTGCATCGCTGGGCGCGCGGGGAGCATCTCGCCGCCGCCCTCGACGGCAACGACCTCCCTGCCGGGGACTTCGTCCGCCACTGCCGCCAGGTGATCGACCTCCTCGACCAGCTCGCCGAGGACCCGGAGCTCGGGGCGACCGCGCGCCGTGCGATCACGGCGGTGCGCCGCGGTCTCGTCGCTCAGGAGATCGACCGATGAGCGTTCTCCCAGGAGGACACGTCACCCTGGGGCCCGTGACCACGCCCGACACCGTCCCCGACGCCTCCGCGCCCGTGCTCTACACCGGCATCGTGCTGTACAGCACCGTCGACCCCGAGGCCGCGGCGATGCTGGTCGCCGACGGGCTGATCGCCTGGACCGGCCCGGAGGACTCCGCCGCCGTGCTCTTCCCCGAAGCAGAGCGCGTCGACGCGACCGGCTGCCTGCTCACCCCCGGCTTCGTCGACGCCGCCGCGACCGCCGACGGCTCGGCACTCGATCCCGCCGACGACGCGGCGGCCGCTGCCTCCGGGATCGTGCTGCGCCTTCCCGGGCCGACGGGGGAGCGGGACGGGATGCGCGTGATCGCCCCGGTCACCGAGAGTGCCGACTTCCTCGATCTGACCTCGTCGGGCACGCCGCTCGCCCTCGGCTCCGGCGGTGTCCCCGAGGCGGCGGATCCGTGGGACTGGCTGCGGGGCGCGACCCGTCGGCCGTCCGCGGAGCAGCGCATCAGCGATCGGGCCGCCTTCCTCGCCGCGACCCGCGGCGGTCGCCGCCTCGCCGGGGACCGCCACCCCGGGGATCTCCGCACCGGGCAGCCCGCGACATTCGTCGTCTGGGAACCGTGGGACCTCACCGTCCAGTCCAAGGCCACCGGCGTGGACTCGTGGTCCACGGACCCGCGCTCGCGCACGCCCCTGCTGCCCGACCTCGACCAGGGCAGCCCCCGGGCGCTGCGCACCGTCGTCGACGGCCGGATCGTCCACGATCTGCTCGGGCAGGGGCGCGGATGAGCGCGGCCGCCCGCACCGCCGCCGCGCAGGGGACCGCGGAGGCGACGCCCGACGAGGTCGACCCGACGCCCTGGCCCGTCGCCCTGCTGCTCGCGGCCCTCGGAGGGGTCTGCGCCCTGCTGGCCTTCCCTCCCTATGACCTGTGGATGCTGCTGCCGGTGGCGCTGGCCCTGTTCAGCGCCGCGCTGCTGGTGCGCACGGTGCGCCTCGCGGTGCTGGTCTCCCTCGTCTGGGGTCTCGCGTTCTTCGTCCCGCTGACCCAGTGGGCGAGCACCTACGCCGGGTGGATGCCGTGGATCGCGCTCGGCGTCTTCGAGGCGCTGTACATGGTGGTCTACGGCCTCGCCGCGCGCACCGTGATGGTGCGCCGCGGTCTCTCCCTGAGCTCGGCGATCGTCGTCGCCGCGCTGTGGACCGCGGTCGAGATGCTGCGCGGCACCGTCCCCTGGGGCGGACTGACCTGGGGATCGGCGGCCTTCGCGCTCGGCGACTCGCCCCTGCTGAACCTCGGCCCGTGGGTCGGCATGTCCGGCCTCGCCTTCGTGACGGCCCTGCTCGGCCAGCTGCTGGTGCACGGTGCCCTGTCGCTCCTCGGCCGGCGCCACCGGGGACTCGTCGGCTTCTCGGGGGTGTGGCCGCTGGCGATCGCGGTCGCCGCGGTGCTCGCCACGGTCCTCACCCCCTATCCCGCCAACCGAGCCCCCGAGGGCCGCCCGACGATGCGCATCGCCGGGGTGCAAGGCTCGATGGAACGCATCGACCCGGCGACCATGGCCATGCCCGAGGGAGTCTTCGAGAACCACCTCGAGACCACCTACCAGGTGATCGCCGGCGCCGAGGCGGACGGCACGGAGCTGGGGCTGATCGTCTGGCCCGAGGACTCCACCGGCTACGACCCGCGGCAGGATCCCTGGCTCGCCCAGCAGCTCGCCGCCGCCTCCACGGAGGCGGGCGCCCCGATCCTCATCGGCTCGCAGTCCGCGGTGGGGGAGACGCAGCGGATGAACGAATCGGTCCTCGTCACGCCCGACGGCAGCATGCCCTACTCCTATGCGAAGCGGCACCCGGTGCCCTTCGGCGAGTACGTCCCCTTCCGGAACTTCTTCCGCACCCTCACCGACAAGGTCGACCTCGTCGGCCGCGACATGATTCCCGGCGAGGAGGTGGGAGTGTTGGACCTCGGCGCCGTCGGGCAGGGCGAGGGGTCCGTCGGCGTGCTGATCTGCTTCGAGATCGCGTACCAGGACCTCGTCGGCGATGTCGTCGAGGACGGTGCCGAGGTGATCCTGGTGCAGTCCAACAACGCCCTGTTCGGCGACTCGCACGAGGCGATCCAGCAGCTCGCCGAGGCGAAGGTGATGGCCGTGGTCTCGGGGCGGAGCGTCGTGCACGTCTCCACCGTCGGGCAGAGCGCGATCTTCACCCCCGAGGGACGCCAGCTCGACTTCGTGGACCACTGGGACCAGGGAGCGGTCGTCGCGGACGTCCCGCTCCGCACCGGAACCACGCTCGCCGTCGCCGCCGGTCCGTGGATCGGCGTGGGGATCAGCGCGGTCGCGGTCCTCGGACTCCTCGGGGCGCTGTCCACTTCCCGTCGGGCGCTCGCGCGCCCCCGTCCGCGTCGATCCACCAGGACCTGAGCATGCACCCCTCCTCCGCCTCCCTGCCGCCCACCCTCGTCGTGATCCCGACCTACGACGAGCGCGACGCCCTCCCCGGGACCCTCGCCCGGCTCCGGGCCGCGGTGCCCGAGGCGCACGCGCTCGTGGTCGATGACGCCTCCCCGGATGGCACCGGGCAGTGGGCAGACCGGGCCGCGGCCGCGGACGATCACGTGCACGTCCTGCACCGCACGGGCAAGGAGGGCCTCGGCCCCGCCTATCTCGCGGGCTTCGCCTGGGGCCTCGAGCGCGGCTACGCGCAGCTCGTGGAGATGGACGCCGACGCCTCGCACCGTCCCGAACAGCTGCCGCGGCTGCTCGAGGGGCTGCGCCGCGGGGCGGACCTCGCGATCGGCTCCCGCTGGGTCACCGGGGGCAGGGTCCACGACTGGCCGCTGCGCCGCCTGCTGCTCTCCCGCGGGGCGAACCTCTACGTCCAGCTGGTGCTGGGCCTCGGGGTGCGGGACGCGACCGCGGGCTTCCGGGCGTTCCGCGCGGAGACGCTCGCCAGGATCGTCCGCGGCCGGGTCGCCTCGCAGGGCTACTGCTTCCAGGTGGACATGACCCGTCGGGCCCGCGCCGCCGGCGCCGTGATCGCGGAGGTCCCCATCGACTTCGACGAGCGCACCGAGGGCGCCTCGAAGATGTCCTCGCGGATCGTGCGGGAGGCGCTCGTGAAGGTCACCCTCTGGGGGGTCGCGCACCGCACCCAGCAGCTGCGCACGGCCCTGCGCTACCCTGGCCGCGCCCGCAGGTCCGTCACGGCAGCGAAGGGGGACGCACGATGACCAGCTCCACGGGGACCGGCTCCGAGCGTCCCGGACCGCTCCGCTCCCGCCTCGGCGTGCTCGTGCCGGTGGGCATCATCGCCCTCGGCCTGATCGAGCTCGCGCTCCTGATCGTCATCGGCGTGAACACGAACCTGTGGTGGCCCCTGGTCATCGTGCTGGTGGGAGGCATCGTGGCGGTCGCCCTCGTGGTCGCCGCGGGGCAGCAGTCCTTCGTGCGGCTGCGGTCGCTGTTCCGCGCCCTCGGTGGGCGCGGCGACGTGCAGAAGCATCTCTCCCGCCCCGCGTTCACTCTCCTGGCCGCGCTCTGCTTCGCCTTCCCGGGGGTGCTCAGCGACCTGATCGGGATCATCCTGCTGCTCACCCCGGTGCAGCGCCGCACCGTCCGGGCCATGGGCCTCTCCGGCGGCTCCGAGGGCGCCTCGCGCGTGCTCTACCGGCGCAGCACGGGCGGCGTGATCGACGGGGAGATCATCCTCGATGCGCAGCGGCCCGAGCAGGGGCCGGGCGGCCAGCGGCGCACCGGTGGCGAGGACGGCTCCACCCCGCCGGTCATCCAGCAGGACTGACCCTCCCGCGCCACAGGACCACACCTCACGACAGAGCCCCCGCACCGTCTCGGACGATGTGGGGGCTCTGCGGCGACGGCGGGGCCGTCGGGATCAGAAGTGGGTGCGCTGGTGCAGCTTGCCGGCGCGGAGCAGCGCGAGGCGCTGGTCGAGGAGCACCTGCAGGTCCTCCTCGCTGCGACGCTCCAGGAGCATGTCCCAGTGGGTGCGCACCGGCTTGCCGGGCTTCTCCTCGGGCTTCTCGTGGTCGCGGAGCACCGCGGTCGCGCCGCAACGGCACTCCCACACGGCCGGGACGTCGGCCTCGACGGAGAACGGCAGCACGATGTTGTGGCCGTTGGGGCAGTCGTAGATGGCCTCCTGACGCGGAGCGGCCAGCACGCCCTCGTCGGTCTCCATGGAGAGGGAGCCCAGACGGGTTCCTCGCAGACTACGGCTGTTCATGCGGTTCTCGCTTCCTGCCGGAAAGATGCTCCGGGCGGGGTGCCGCCCGGAAGGTCTGTGTCGGTCAACGCCGCACGGGCACGATCTGTTCCCGTTCCGGTCGGGGGACCGGTGCCCACGGCGGACCGTCGGTCACGCGCCGTCGGCCTGCCCGGAGAGGAGCCCCGAGAGCAGATCGACGCGATTGGAGATGATACCATCCACGCCGCTGACCAGCAGATCCCGCATGTGCTCCGGGTCGTCCACCGTCCACACGTGCACCTCGCAGCCGGCGCGGTGAGCGGCCGCGATGTTCGCGGGGGTGACGATGGGCACGCCCTGGTAGGTCTCCGGCACCTGGAGCGCGCCGAAGGGCCGCAGGATCCGGGCGATGACCCGGTCGGGCGCCTCGACGGCGCGGGCGGCGAGGAAAGCGGCGATCGTGGCGCGGCCGGGGGAGCGGACCGGGGTGACCCCGGTGGCGGCCTTCACCGTCGCGACGGCCTTGCGCGCCACGACGTCGTGGAAGCTGGTCAGGCAGATGCGGTCGGCGCTGCGGGTGCGGGCAATGGCCGCGACGGTCGGCCCGATGGCCTCGGGAACCTTGACGTCGACGTTGACCTGGACCTCGGGGAAGCCTCCGAGCACGTCCTCGAGCATGGCGAGCGGCTCCTCGCCCGCGAGGCGGATGGCGCCTGCCTCCTCGGCGCTGAGCTCCGCGATGCGGCGGGGGTCCCCGGCGATCCGCTGCAGATCGGGGTCGTGGACGGTCAGCGCGAGGTGGTCCGCGGTGGCGCGCACGTCGGTCTCGAGGACGTCGGCGCCCGCGGCGATCGCGCGCTCGAAGGCCCCGAGGGTGTTCTCGGCGCCGTCCGCGACGAGCCCCCGATGCGCGATCCGCCGCGGCCGAGGCCCGGGCAGGAAACGCGAGTCCGGTCGCCCCTCAGGGCTGTTGCTGATCGATGAGGGCATCCTCTGCCTCCTCGTCCTGGCCTCGGCGTCGCGCACGGGCGACGGTCCGGGGCGGTTTGCTGGTGCGGGTCCGACGGGGGCGGCCGCGGCTCGTGCTCTGTTCGCTCGAGAGCTCCGTCGCGGAGCCCCCAGACGCCGCGACCGTGGCCGGGGCGGGCTCCGGCACGGTCGGGGTCGTCCCCGGGGCGGGTGCCGACTCGTCCGCGGGACCGGACCTCTCGGCGGCGACGGCGTCGCGCTCATCCTGCAGTCGGCGTCGCAGGACGTACACCAGCGCCGCGGGGAAGAAGATCGCGAAGAGCACCCACTGCACGGTGTAGGAGAGATGGGGGCCGAGCGAGGTGTCGGGAGCGGGCAGGGCGATCGGGCGGGCGGACTCCGGCTGCTCGGAATCGAGCACCGCGTAGGCACCGGTGATCATCTCGCCGTCGAGGGGGAGGTCCGCGGCGATCTGCTGGGGGTTGATCGAGTGGACCTGGCCTTCGGGGCGCTCACGATCCAGGACCCGCTCGGCGGGCCGCACCCGGGCGGTGAGGGTGAGCTCTCCCGCGGGGACGGGGGCGGGGTCGTCGGGCTGCGAGGCGGAGTCCTGGGAGTCGACCCAGCCGCGCACGATCAGCAGAACGGTGCCGTCCTCGGCCCGGAAGGGGACCAGTTCATAGAAACCGGTGGCGCCGCCGTACTGGCGGTTGCGGACGTAGAGCACGCAGCCCGGGTCGGTGCAGTACTCGCCGCGGAGCTCCACGCGCTGCCAGTCGTCCTCGGCCGCGAGCGTGCTGCCCGGGGTGGGCAGCAGCCGGGAGAGGGCGACGGGATCCGCGTCGTAGTTGGCCTCGATCACGGCGGCCTCGGCGCGGCGCTCCTCGAAGCGGTGCCACTGCCAGCGGCCGAGGCCCAGGCAGACGGTGGCGGCGAGGGTCACGAGGAGCAGACCGACGAGAGTCTCCCGGCTGAAGAGCACTCGGCGCCAGGAGACCCGCGGCGAGGCGTCGCTCCCCGCACTCGCCGTCGGGGGAGCGGGGCGCAGCGGACCGGTCATGGGGCGTCCGGCGTGCGCGCCTGGTCTCCCTCGATCGCGGTGACGGCTCCCAGGTGCCCGGAAGCCTCGGTGAGCACGCCGATGAGGTCGTCGACGGCGAAGTCGACGAGCCGTACGAAGACGATCGCGGTGAGGGCGGCGAGGACGAATCCGAGGGCCGTCACCGTGATCGTCATGCCGAGGCGCAGGCGCGGACGCCGCTTCTCGGGCTTCGCCGGCGGGAAGCCGTAATCCTCGTCCTCGAGATGGTTCTGAGACCACATCCCCGGGTTGAGGACGGAGACAGGGTAGGTGTCGACGCGAGCCCGGGGGCGGGCACCGCTCGCAGGAACGTCGACGGAGTCCAGCAGCGGCGGTGCGGTGCGGGCGAGGGGCTCGTCCGGCAGCCACAGCCGCCATCCCGCCGGCACCGGCCCCCACTCGTGCGGGGGCCGGAAGCCGTCCGGAGGGGTCCACCCGTCATGCGGGGGCTCCGGCCAGTTGGGCGGGGGGTTGAAGCGCGGACTCACGCAACGACGTCCCAGGTGTACTCGTCGGTCCAGTTGTTGTAGACGAGCTTGTTGCCACCGGCCCGCTGCACGTCGTACAGCAGGATGTAGGTGTAGGTCTCCCCGGCCTTGAACGGGTAGAGGCTGTCGTAGTCCCGGCCGTTGTCGGCGAGGGCGTAGGTCTCGATGGACTCGCTGACGGTGCCGCCGTAGGGGGTGTTCAGCTCCCAGTAGAAGGACGGGAAGTCCATCTCGCCCTCGGTGACCTCGATCTGCGCGGTGACGACGAGGTACTCGCCGAACTCGGCGGGCTCGATGGTGCCGCCGTAGCTGCTGGGCAGGTTCTCCGCGGTCTGCCACTGCATGTGCACGGTGACGTTCGCGGTGCCGGTGTCGCTGATGACCTCCTGGGTCTGGGCGCCCTCGGCAGGCATGGTCGGCACGGGGGTGGTCGGATCGGGGGAGACGTACTCCTCCTCGTCCTCGGTGGTCTCCTCGTCGGTGGGCTCCTCCTCCGTGGCGGTGGGGTCCTCCTCGACGGTGGTCTCCTCGGCGGTCGTCGTCTGATCTCCGCCGCCGCCGGCCTCGTCGTTCCCGCCCCGCGTGAACAGGACGATGCCGACGATGGCCGCGATCAGAGCGAACACGAGGACGAGGGCGATGCAGCCCACCCACCAGAAGCGGGCGATGACGCCCTTCTTCGGCGCCTCGTTCGGGCCGGTCGTGGCGGTCCAGCCCCCGGGCGACGTGGCCGGCGAGCCCTGGCCGAAGGCCGGGGCGGCGTAGTCCGACGCGGAGCCCTGGCCGTAGCCGGCGGGGGACGCCTGCCCGTAGCCGGCGGGCGAGGCCTGGCCGTAGCCGGCGGCCTGGTCCTGTTGCCCGTATCCGGCGGGGGAGGCCTGGCCGTAGCCGTCGGCGGAGCCCTGCTGGCCGTAGCCCGACGAGGACTGGTCCCCGTAGCCGCCCTGCTGGCCGTATCCGTTGGTCATGCCGCCATCCTGTCCGTAAGCCGGCGCCGCGGCCGCCGCATCCTGTCCCTGCTCGGCCGGAGCGGAGCCCTGCTGCTCGGCGCCGGTCGCGGTCTCGTACGGGGCCTGCTGGGCGAGGTCCGCCTGCAGATCGGGTCCCTGGTACTCGGCCGTCTCGCTCGAGCTCGTGGCCGACGCCTCGGTGCCGTCGGCTACCTGCGCCTGCTGATCGGTGCTGGCGACGTGGGTGGCGTCGTCATCGAGGACCGGAGCGGCTGCGGCCTGCTGATCGGTCCCGGCGATGTGGGTCGCGTCGGCATCGACGAGCGCGGGCTCCTCCGCCGACGGCAGCTCGGACTCGGTTCCGGTCGCCTCGGCGCCGGCACCGGTCTCGGCGTCGGTGGCCAGCGGTTGCTCGTCACGGGGCTCCCCGCGATGGGACCCGGCATAGGCGGCTGCTCCGGCTCCGACGGCCCCGGCGCCCACGGCTCCGGCGGTCGCGGCCGACGCGGGAGCGGAGTCCTCGGTGCCCGAGGTGCTCTCCTCGACCGGAGCGGACGGCTCCTCGGCCACCGCGAAGTCGGAGGAGGACGCGTCGGACGCGAAGGGGGCAGCGGACGCAGATCCGGTGCCGGATGCGGACCCGGACGCCGACGAGCCGTAGGCGTCCGCGGCACCGGCGTAGCTCCCGGTGTACTCGGGGGCGGCCGCGGGCGCGGAGTCGGTGGGCTCCTGGGAGCCGAACGACGCCTGCTCGGCGGGGAGGGCCTCGCTCTGCGGGGCGATCCCGGATTCCGCGGAGGGATCGTCCTGCGCGGTCCCGGTCTGCTCCTGCGCGGTCCCGAGCGGCGGGTCCTCGGCGGCGGGAGCCTGATCCTCGCCGCTCGGGGCGACGGAACCCACGGAGACGATCCGCGTGGCGTCGTCCTGCTCCTCGACGGCGTGCGCGGGAGCCGCGTCCTCGGCGAGCGGGGCCTCCTGGCCGGTGGCGCTCGGCTCGTCGGCGGGAGCCATGGGCTGCTCGGCGGGAGCCTGCTCAGCAGGGGCCTGCTCGACGGACGCCTGATCGGCCGGGGCGGCCTCGCCCTCGACCCAGAAGTTCCAGCCCTCGGGGGCGGGACCCCACGCCGGATCCGGCTGCCACCCGGGCGGCGGGGTCCAGTTGGGATCGTCGATCTGCCAGTTCGGCGGAGGATTGAATCGGTAGGCCATCAGGCAGCACCTTCCAGAGGCTGTATCCACGGACGGGCTTCCCCCAAGAACCCCGACACTCTCTCGCACCGTATCGTAGAGCACACTGCGCCGCGGGAGATGCATCCCCGAAGCGTGCCGAACGATGCCGACCAGCAAGGAGCCCCCGATGTCCGACGCCCCCCACGAGCCCCGCAGCGTCCTGATCACCGGCGGCAACCGCGGCATCGGCCGCGCCATCGCCGAGGAGTTCCTGCGCCGCGGCGACCGGGTGGCGGTCACCAGCCGCTCGGGCGAGGGCGGTCCCGAGGGGGCGCTCACGGTCGCCGCGGACGTCACCGACGGCGCCTCCCTCGATGCGGCGATCGGCGCCGCCGAGGCGGCGCACGGCCCGATCGAGGTGCTCGTGGCCAATGCCGGCATCACCGACGACCAGCTGCTGCTGCGCATGAGCGATGCGTCTTTCGAGTCCGTCATCGACACGAACCTCACCGGCTCCTTCCGCGTCGTCCAGCGCGTCATCAAGTCGATGGTGCGCAAGAAGAAGGGCCGCATCGTGCTGATCTCCTCGGTGGTCGGTCTCTACGGCTCGCCCGGTCAGGTCAACTACGCCGCCTCGAAGTCCGGGCTCGTCGGCATCGCCCGCGCCCTCACCCGCGAGCTCGGCTCGCGCGGCATCACCGCGAACGTCCTCGCCCCCGGCTACATCGACACGGAGATGACCCAGGCCCTCTCCGAGGATCTCCAGGCGTCCTACCGCAAGGCCATCCCGGCGGGCCGCTTCGCCGATCCGGCCGAGGTCGCCCGAGTCGTGTCCTTCCTCGCGAGCGATGACGCGGCCTACATCTCCGGCGCCGTCATCCCCGTCGACGGCGGCCTCGGCATGGGACACTGAGTCCGGCCCTCGACCGGCCCTCCCATCGAACGAACGAAGGCGTGAACGCAGCCCCATGTCATCCTCGGACCCCGACAGTCGCCTCCTGCTCCTGATGCGTCACGGCAAGGCCGACAGCGGCACCGGCGTCGCGGACCACGAGCGTCCCCTCGCCGACCGCGGCCGGTCCCAGGCCCAGCTGGTCGGGGAGTACCTCGAGTCCCAGAACGTGCACGTCTCGCGGGTACTCGTCTCGGACGCCCTGCGCACCACCGAGACCTGGGAGGCGGTGCTCTCGGCGATGCCGTCCTTCGACGGCGAGGTGACCTTCCACGAGGACATCTACACCGGCGGCGGCCGCGAGCTCCTCTCCCTCATCCGCGAGGTGAAGGACGAGCACTCCGTGCTGCTGGTCATCGGGCACGAGCCGACGATCTCCTCGGTGATCTCGCATCTCGCCGCCGAGGACTCCGATTCCGGGGCCGAGGCGCAGGCCCGCATCGGCATGCCGACGGGGGCGATGGGAGTGCTGTCCGGCGCGCTGCCCCACTGGCAGGACCTCGACGAGGACGGGCTCACGCTGCACACCATCGTGCGCCCCTGAGGTCAGCGGGAGGCGGCGGCCTCCAGATGCGGCCACGCATCGAGCAGCGACTCGCCGTCGAGGATGACATCGGCCGCCTCACGCAGCGCGGGCTTCGCCCGGAACGCGATACCGGTCCCCGCCTCCTCGACCATCAGCCGGTCGTTCGCGCCGTCGCCCATCGCGACCACCCGCTCGCGCGGTAGCGCGTAGCGCTCGGCGAGCTCCAGCAGGGTGCGCCGCTTCGCTTCGCCGTCGATGATCGGACCGCTGACCCTGCCGGTGAAGCGACCGTCGACGATTTCGAAGCGGTTGGCGAGCACGTGATCGATGCCCGTCTCGGCGGCGAGGTGATCGATGATCTCGTGAAAGCCTCCGGAGACGAGAGCCGTCACCCAGCCGGCGGCCCGCGCCCGGGCCATCAGCTCGAGCGCGCCTGGCGTCGGCACGAGCACCGCCCGCACCTCGGCGAGCACCGACTCCTCGAGCCCTTCGAGCAGCGCCACCCTGGAGCGCAGCGACTGGGAGAAGTCGAGCTCCCCGCGCATGGCGGCGGTGGTGATCTCCTCGACCCGGTCCCGCACTCCTGCGTGCTCGGCGACGAGCTCGATCACCTCCTGCGTGAGGAAGGTCGAGTCGACGTCGGAGACGAGCAGGCCCGTCGCCGTGCGCACTGTCCCGCTCACGGTTCGATGACCGTGCCCTTGCCGATCACGGTGATCCCGGACTCGGTGACCACCCAGCCGCGGGCGCGGTCGGCGGCGGCATCCAGCCCGATCTGCGTGCGCGGCGGGATGACCACGTCCTTGTCGACGATCGCGCGGTGGATCTGGCAGTGCCGTCCGACGGTCACGTTGTCCATCAGCACCGAGTCGGAGACCGTCGACCAGGAGTTCAGCCGCACGCCCGGGGAGAGCACGGAGTTGGAGACCTGCGCACCGGAGATCACCACGCCGGGCGAGATCACGGAGTCCACCGCCGTCCCCACGCGGCCGGGGCCGGCGTGCACGAACTTCGCCGGCGGCTCGTTGCGGTGGCCGGTGAAGGTGGGCCAGTCGCTGTTGTACAGGTTGAACACCGGATGCACGGCGATCAGGTCCATGTGCGCGTCGTAGAAGGCGTCGAGGGTGCCGACGTCCCGCCAGTAGTCGCGGTCGCGGTCCGTCGAGCCGGGGACGTCGTTGCGGATGAAGTCGTAGACCGCCGCATCGCCCGCGGCGACGAAGCCGGGCACGATGTTGCCGCCCATGTCGTGCGCCGAGGAGTCGTCCTCCGCGTCGAGGGTCACGGCCTCGACCAGGGCATCCGCGTTGAAGATGTAGTTACCCATCGAGGCGAGGATCTGGGTGGGGTCGTCGGCGAGCCCCTCCGTCTTCGTCGGCTTCTCGACGAAGGCCTTGATGGTGGTCGGGTCCGCCGGGTCGGTCTCGATCACACCGAACTGGTCGGAGAGCTCCAGCGGCTGGCGGATCGCGGCGACGGTGCAGGACTTGCCGGAGGCGATGTGCGCCTCGAGCATCTGCGAGAAGTCCATCCGGTAGATGTTGTCGGCCCCGACCACGAGCACGTGCTCGGGCTTCTCGTCGCGGATCAGGTTGAGGGACTGCGCGATCGCGTCGGCGCTCCCGCGGAACCAGTGCTTGCCCAGGCGCTGCTGCGCGGGGACGGGAGCGACGTAGTTCCCGAGCAGGGAGCTCATCCGCCACGTCTGCGCGATGTGCTTGTCCAGGGAATGGGACTTGTACTGGGTCAGCACGACCACTCGGAGGTAGCCCGAGTTGACGATGTTGGACAGGGCGAAGTCGATCAGACGATAGATGCCGCCGAAGGGGACGGCAGGCTTCGCACGATCCAGGGTCAGCGGCATCAGCCGCTTCCCCTCTCCGCCGGCGAGGACGATGGCGAGGACCTTCTTGGAGGACATAATGCGAGGATAGTGCAGACGTGGCACCGGTCACGCCGGGATCGCGGACGTCGATCGACGGCGGGCGGTGCCGGTGGACCAGAGGATCAGGAGAGGGGTCGGGACATGCGCGTGGACCTGCTGACGAAGGAGTACCCGCCGGAGATCTACGGAGGGGCCGGCGTGCACGTCGCCGAGCTCACCCGGGTGCTGCGGGAGCACGTGGAGGTACAGGTGCGGGCCTTCGGCGCGGAGCGCGACGAGAAGGACACCCACTCCTACACGACCCCCGCCGAGCTCGAGGGCGCCAACGCCGCCCTTTCGACCCTCGGCACCGATCTGCTGATCGCCGCGGACTGCGCGGGCGCGGACCTGGTCCACTCCCACACCTGGTACGCGAACTTCGCCGGCCACATGGCGTCCCTCCTGCACGGGATGCCGCACGTGCTCTCGGCGCACTCGCTCGAGCCGCTGCGTCCCTGGAAGGCCGAGCAGCTCGGCGGCGGCTACCGTGTCAGCTCCTTCGCCGAGCGCACCGCCTACGAGGGCGCCGCCGGGATCATCGCCGTCTCCGCCGGGATGCGCGAGGACATCCTGCGCGCCTACCCGGGCGTGGACCCGGCCAAGGTCCACGTGGTCCACAACGGCATCGACGTCGACGTCTGGCAGCCGAACCCGGAAACCTCCGCCCTGACCTCCCGCGGCATCGACCCGGAGGCACCGACGATCGTCTTCGTCGGCCGGATCACGCGCCAGAAGGGCCTGCCCTACTTCCTGCGCGCCGTGCGCGAACTGCCCGCCGAGTACCAGGTGGTGCTCTGCGCCGGCGCCCCGGACACCCCGGAGATCGCCGCCGAGGTGGACGGACTGGTCCGCGAGCTCGCCGCCGAGCGCGGCACGGTCCACCTGATCACCGAGATGCTGTCCCGGCACGAGCTGACCCAGATCCTCAGCCACGCGACCACCTTCGTGTGCCCCAGCATCTACGAGCCGCTCGGCATCGTGAACCTCGAGGCGATGGCCTGCGGGATCCCCGTCGTCGCCTCCGCCACCGGCGGCATCCCCGAGGTCGTGGTCGACGGCGAGACGGGCTACCTGGTGCAGCTCGAGCAGCTCACCGACGGCACCGGCACCCCGGTGGACCCGGACCGCTTCGTCGCGGACCTGCGCGACGCCCTGGTGCGCATGGTCTCGGACCCGGTGCGGGCGCAGGAGATGGGGGAGGCCTCGCGGCGCCGCGCGGCGGAGCACTTCTCCTGGGCCTCGATCGCCGAGCGCACCCTCGAGGTGTACCGCACGGTCCTCGCCCGGCACGGCTGATCCCGCTCGGCTGAGCCGGTGCTGTCGGCGGCGGCCGACGGGAAGGGCCGACGGGACCCGCCCCGTCGGGGGGCCCTGATGCTCAGCCGATGCCGTCGGTCTCCGCGGTGACGATCCGCTCGATGACCTCGACGAGCGCCGACCGGGCCGCGTCGTGCAGCTCGTCGAGGAGTCCGCGGCGGGCGAGGGCCTCGGCGAGGTGCTGCGTGTGCCCGTGGCCCTCCTCGATCTCGCTGCGGGTGAGCAGCAGGGTGCGGGCCGCGAGGACCAGCAGGTGGGCGGTCCCGGCCTCGAGATGCCGCGGCAGGCCCGTCGTGGTCCAGGTCGCGGGGACCCGGGCGAGCTCGACCGGCTCGTCGGGGACGAGATCGAGGTCGACGCTGCCCTCGGCGGTGCGTCGCAGGGCGTGCAGCAGCTCCTCGCGGGCGCTGCCGGAGCTCGCCGGCGGCGGCACCTGCGCGCCGAGCGGGGCGGGGAAGCGCATCCAGGTCACGGCGTGCATCGGACGGGCGCTCTCCGGCACGTCGGTCACGAGCGGCACGAGGGTGTGGTCGGCGATGCCCGCGGCGGTTACGACGATCGCCTGCTCCGCCTCGAGCGCCGCGGGAAGGGCCTGCGGCGGGCCGACCAGTCCGGCGATCCGTCCCGGGGCCGGGAGCACCAGGCGCAGCTGGGGGAGGGGGAGCCGACGCAGCGCGGTGAGCCAGTCGAAGAGGTCCTCGCCCTGGCCGCTGGGCCCTGAGCGGTCCGCGCCGATCGAGAGCTCCGTGACGTCGTCGGGTCCGACATCGCCGCGCAGGTAGGCGGAGGCCCACAGCATCAGCACGGCGGCGCGGGGGAGGGCGACGAGGTCGCGACCGCCCGGCTCGCTCACGAGGACTCCGGGGAGTGAGCCGGATCCGCCGGGTCGATGGTGCCCGCCCCGTCCTCGGAACCAGCCCCGTCGGCGGCGACGAACACGGCCTTGCGCTGCGTCGGGTCCACGGACTCCAGCCGCACCCGCACCACGGTGCCGGGCTCGGCGTCCATCGGCACCCACGCGGTGACCGGCGGGTCGAGCAGCTGGACCTCGACGCGGGTCGGAGCGCCGCTCTCGCCGTCCCGGCCCTCGCTCGCCTCGCGCCGCTCGATGACGGTCGCGTCGAAGGTCTCGCCCTCCCAGGCGGCGAGGGCGAGGGCCTCGACGAGCTCGCGGGCGCGCCGCTCGAGATTTCCCGCTCGCTGACCGGTCTCCTGCATCGGCCCGGGGATCTCCCCGAGGGCGGCGAGCAGCTCCGGGGCCGGGGCGTGGCCCTGGGCATGGGCGTGGCAGACCAGCAGCACGAAGCGGTCCACGAGCCGGCGCAGGGGAGCGGTAGTGTGCGCGTAGGGGGCGGCGATCGCGGCCTGCGCGGGGTCCTCGGGGATCTCCTCGGGACGGGTGAACGCCGCGTAGGAGGCGCCGCGGAACAGCGAGGTGGCCTGGTTCAGCAATGCCAGATGGGAGGGCTCGCGCCAGTCGAGGGTGCGCAGGAACTCGCCATAGGCCTGGTCGCTGCGCCAGGGCACGCCGAGCACCTCGCTCTGCCGCCGGAAGCGGTCCACGGCCCGCAGCTCGGCGGCGGGCATGGTGCGCAGGATCCCTGCCCCGTGCTCGAGCATGAGGGAGGCCGCGGCCATCCCCGTCATCAGGGAGATCTGGGCGTTGGCGTCCTCGATCGGGGCAGGCCGGCGCCAGGTGAGCCGCACCGTGTCGTCCTCGGCGATGACCTCCTGCTCGGGGACGTTGAGGCTGGCTCCGCCGCGCTCGGCCTCGAGCGCCGTGCGCAGGCCGCCGATCTCCTGCAGCAAGAGCATCGTGGGGTGGCCCTCGCCCGTCTCCAGCTCCTGCTGCACCTGGTCGTAGGCGAGCTTCGCGGTGGAGCGCACCAGCGCCCGCTCGAGGTCGACGCTCCGCACCTCACCGCGCGCGTTTAGGTCGAGCACCCACACGAAGGCGGGGCAGGTCTGGTCCGGCAGCAGCGAGGCGACACCCTCCGAGAGCACCTCGGGGTGGAGCGGGATCCGTCGGTCCGGCAGGTAGAGGGTCTCGCCGCGGCGGCGGGCCTCGTGATCGATCGGGCCGTCGAGGTCGACGAAGAACGGCACGTCGGCGATCGCGTAGAGCACCTGGAAGCCGTCGCCCTGCCGCTCGAGGTGCATCGCCTGGTCGAGGTCCGTGGACGAGGCGGGGTCGAGGGTGACGAAGGGGACGTCGGTGCGATCGACCCGCTCCTCGGCGGCGGGATCCCGGGCGGCGGCCGCCTCGGCCGCGGCGAGCACCTCGGCCGGGAAGACGAGCGGGACCTCCTCACCGTCCTGGGCAAGCAGGGCGTCGATCCCCTCGCGGATCACGTCGGCGGCGACCGATCCTCGCGGGGCGTGCACGGAGACGGGGCGATGCGGCACAGGACCTCCTGGGCGGCGGCTGGGGTGCGGTCAGTCTAGGGGCGCCGCGGCCGGTCGGTGCCGACCCCGACGCCCTGCTGACGATAGGCTCGGAGCATGTCCGTCGCAGCTGCCTCCTTCTCCGATGTCGTCGTCCGCCGGAGCGGTCGCAACATCCTCGATTCCGTGTCCCTCGAGATCCACGAGGGCGAGCGCTGGGCGGTCCTCGGCCCCAACGGCGCCGGCAAGTCGACCCTGGTGCGGCTGCTCTCCACGCGTCTGCACCCCACGAGCGGCACCGTCACCATCCTCGGCGAGCAGCTGGGGCGGGTGGACATCTTCGAGCTGCGCCCGCTGATCGGCCTCGCCAGCCAGGAGCTGGCCGACACCATCCCCGTCGAGGAGAAGGCGCTCGACGTGGTCGTGACGGCGGGCTACTCGATCGTGGGCCGCTGGCAGGAGTCCTACGACGAGATGGACACCGAGCGGGCGAGCACGCTGCTGGCCGCCTTCGGCGTCGGCCACCTCGCGGACCGCATGTTCGGCACCCTCTCCACCGGCGAGCGCAAGCGCGTTCTCGCCGCCCGGGCCCTGATGACCGACCCGGAGCTGCTGCTCCTCGACGAGCCCGCGGCCGGCCTCGACCTCGGCGGCCGCGAGGGCCTGGTGCGCTCCCTCGGGCGCCTCGCGAAGGACCCGGCGACCCCTGTGACCGTGCTGGTCACCCACCACGTCGAGGAGATCCCCCCGGGGTACACCCACGCGGCACTGGTGCGCGAGGGGAAGATCGTGGCGGTCGGCCCCATCGCCGAGACCCTCACCTCCCAGAACCTCACCCGCACCTTCGGGCTGCCGCTCGTGGTCGAGCAGCGCGGGGAGCGCTTCACCGCCCGCTCGCTGTCCCTGGACTGACCCGGTGACGGAGGACCGCAGCGAGCAGCTGCGACCGATCACCGATCTCGCCGACCCCGCCCTCGACGACTACCTGCGGATGACGGACGTCAAACTCCGCTCCCGCGTCGAGGTCGAGCGCGGCCTGTTCATGGCCGAGAGCTACGAGGTGATCTCCCGCGCGATGGACGCCGGGATGACGCCCCGCTCCTTCCTCATGAGCGAGAAGTGGCTCCAGAGGTTCGCACCGCTCTACGAGCGCTTCCCCGAGGTGCCCGTGTTCGTGGGGGAGGAGGCCCTGCTGGAGCGGCTCACCGGCTTCCACCTCCACCGCGGAGCGCTCGCGGCCATGCAGCGGCCCGAGCTGCCGGACGTCGCAGAGCTGCTGGCGCGCGCCCGCACCGTCGCCGTGCTCGAGGACATCGTCGACCACACGAACGTCGGCGCGATGTTCCGCTCCGCCGCCGCGCTCGGCGTGGACGCGGTGCTCGTGACCCCGCAGTGCGCCGACCCGCTCTACCGCCGCTCGATCCGCGTGTCCATGGGAACCGTCTTCCAGGTGCCGTGGGCCCGCCTGCCCGCCTGGCCCGGCGAGGGGATCGACGTGCTGCACGGGGCGGGCTTCGACGTGCTCGCCCTTGCGCTGACCGACGGAGCCCGCTCCCTCGACGAGGTCGATCTCGGGGCGGATCGGAAGGTCGCGCTGGTCCTCGGCGCAGAGGGCCACGGCCTGAAGCCCGCGACCCTGCGGGCCGTCGACGAGCACGTGGTGATCCCGATGGCCGGGGGAGTGGACTCCCTGAACGTCGCGGCGGCGAGCGCCGTGGTGTTCTGGCAGCGTCGGGCGATGCTGGGCCGCGCCTGAGTCGCCCGGGGGCACCTCCTCCTACGGTGCCGTCTCCGCGGAGGTCTCCTCGGACTCCGTGGACTCCTCGGGCTTCGCGGCCTTCGTCGTCACCGGGTTGAGCAGCTTCAGCCCCACGACGCTGCCGACGATGCCGGTCAGCATCAGGACCTTCAGCACGGTGACCGGTTCGGTGCCGGCGAGCATCGCCCACAGCACGGTGAAGGCGGCGCCGAGCCCGGCCCAGAGGGCGTAGGCGGTACTGATCGGCATCCGCTTCGCGACCCAGGCGAGGGAGACCATCCCCGGGATGACCGCGGCGATGAACACGAGCGAGGGGAGCAGCTTCGTGAAGCCGTCGCTCGCACCGAGCGCATTGGCCCAGACCGCCTCGAGGAAGGCGCTGGCCACGAGCACGATCCACACCATCACGCCACCGCCTTCAGGCCGACGATGGAGCCGATGAGGACAGCCAGCAGGAATCCCCGTGCGGCCCCGAGGGTCTCCTCGCCACGGAGGATCGGGTAGAGCGCGGTGAGCACCGCGCCGATGCCGACCCAGACCGCGTAGGCGGTGCCGACGGGGATCGTCTGCATGGCCAGGGACAGACCCACCATGCTCAGCACGAGCGCGACGGCGAACAGCACCGTCGGCCCCTTCTTCGTGAACCCCTCGCTCACGCCCAGGGCGCGCGCCCAGACGGCCTCCAGCATCCCGGAGGCGATCAGCACGATCCAGCTCATCGGTCCTTCACCCTCTCTCGTTCGTACGACTGTGCGACATCTCAAGAGTCGCACAGTTGTACGAGCTTCGGGAAGCTTCTGCCAGAGAGATCACCATCTCGCACGGCTGTGCGAGGATTCCCGCATGACGAGGAGACCCCGATGACCACGCGCGACGAGCTCGAGCACCGGCGGCGGGAGATCGCCGGCGCCGCCCTGAGGGTCCTCGCCCGGGACGGGCTGGGAGCCCTGTCGGTGCGCAACGTCGCCGCCGAGGCCGGGCTCGCCCCGAGCTCGCTCCGCTACGCGGTCCCCACCCAGGCGAGTCTGCGCGAGCAGGCAATGGAGCTGCTCCTCGAGCGGCTCCGGCAGCGGATAGGGGCCGCCGGGGAGCCGGCCGGGACACCCTGGGTGCGGACGGTGCTCCACGAGCTCCTGCCGCTGGATGCGACGCGCCGGGCCGAGATGGAGGTGACGCTCGAGCTCGGCACGGCGGCCATGACCGACGAGGCCCTGGTGCCCCTCCACCTCCAGCTCCACAAGGCGATCCGCGGAGTGTGCGCGGAAGCCCTGAGCGCCCTGTGCGGCGACGAGGACCCGGCCGTCAGGGCGGTCGAGACAGCCCGCCTCCACGCCCTGGTCGACGGGCTGGCCCTCCACGTGGTTCGGCGTCCGCCCGGGACCGGCGAGGACGAGGCGATCGCGGCGCTCGACCGGCACCTGGCATCCCTCGCCACCCGCTGAGCACCGCGCCGCGGACGCGGCGGCCAAGGGGGAACCGACAGGTCCTCCCTCCGGTCGTCGGGCCGACCTAGCCTGGCGGGATGAGCGAGACGCACTACGGTGCCCCCATGGACCATCGAATAGAGGTGAGCGACTTCCTGCGCACACGTCGCGATCGGATCACGCCCGAACAGGCGGGGATCCTCGGCGGCGGTAGGCGGCGCGTCCCCGGGCTGCGCCGCGAGGAGGTCGCCATGGCCGCCGGCATCAGCGTCGAGTACTACGCGCGGATCGAGCGCGGTGACCTGCGCGGCGTCTCCCCGGAAGTGCTCGAGGCGATCTCCCGCACCCTGCAGCTCGACGAGGCGGAGTCCGACCACCTGCACGACCTGGCGGAGGCCGCGGGCCCGCCGGCGCGCCGACGGGTCAGACCCGCCGAGACCGAGGTCCCGCCGAGCCTGCAGCGCTTCGTCGACGCGATCCCCGTGCCGGTGTGGATGCGGGACCGCCGCATGGACCTGATCGCCGCGAACCCCATCGGCCGCGCCCTGTACGCCCCGGTGATCAGCGACCCTGCCGCCCGGGGGAACACCGCGCGGTTCGTCTTCTTCAGCCCCGCATCCCGCACGTTCTTCCCCGACTGGGAGGAGAACGCCGCCGGCATCGTCGCCACCCTGCGCACCTATGCCGGCCAGAGCCCGCGGGACAAGCGCCTGACCGACCTGATCGGCGAGCTGGTCACACGCAGCGACGACTTCCGGGTGCGCTGGGCGGCGCACGACGTGCGCCACCATCGCACCGGCATCAAGCGCATCCGCCACCCCGAGGTGGGCGACCTCGAGCTCGGCTACGAGGCGATGGCCCTGCCCGCCCATCCCGACTGGTTCCTCTTCGGGTACACCGCCGCGCCGGACACCCCGAGCGCGGACCGGCTCCGCCTGCTGGGCAGCTTCGCGGAGACCTCACCCGCCCCGGCCTCCAACGGGAGCGCCGCGGCGGAGCGCGCCTGAGCGCCGGGGGCGGGACGCCTCGGGCCGGGTCCTGGAGCACCGGGCCGGCTCACCCGGCGGGCGCCGGCTCCGGTGGGCCCGCGAGCCGCTTCGCGAGCGGGATGAGGGCGAGGCCGGCGAGAGTGAGGACCGCGCAGATCACGAAGACTCCCCGCTGCCCGAGCAGCGGCAGCACCCCCGCGGCGATGATCGGCCCGGACAGCACCGCGCCCACGCGCCGCGCATTCATGAACAGACCCGTGGACACGCCCGCCCCGGGGATCATGTCCTGGAACAGGGCGAGGCCGATCCCCGAGATCGCGGCGAAGCCGAGGGCGTTGGGGATCTGGAGCACGAGCAGCAGCACCGGCTCGGTGACGACCACGAGGCCCGCGTAGTAGATCGCGGAGAGCACCGCGCCGGCGGCGACCAGCGTCAGGTGCGACACGCGATCGCCGAGCCGCCCGACCATCACCAGCGCCGGCACCTCGAGCGCCGCGGTCAGTCCGAGCGCCACGCCCGCCCACAGCACGGGCAGGCCCACCGTCTGGGTGATGTAGAGGGTCATGAAAGTCATCGCCGTCGCATTGGTGGCCTGGAACAGCACGAAGGCGCCGATGATCAGCAGCGTCGCGGCACGGCTGCCCGGCGGCAGGCCGTGCGGGGAGCGCGCCGGCGCGGCGACCTCACCGCTCTGCGTCCGATGGCGGCTGATCATCAGGGCGGTGGTGGCGATGTTCGCGACCGCGATCACGACGAGCGCGAGGAGGATGCCGCGCGGCCCGAGCCAGCCGATGATCGCGGTGGCGAGCGGCGGCCCGCCCATCCAGGCGGCGGAGATGATCGCGCGCGTGTTCACGATCGAGGAGGTGCTCTCGCCCGCGTCCCGCAGGTGCGCGAAGAGCATCGTCGTGCCGAGACCCGCCGGTCCGCCGAGCACCACCAGGGCGAGGGTCGCCCACGGCAGGGTGGTGGCCACGGCGAGGGCTGCGGCGAGCGCGATGGTCAGCCCCGCGGCGGCCATGAGCAGCGGCAGGTAGGCGCGGCGCCGGTCAGCCCAGGCTGGCAGCACGAGCGCAGCGAGGAAGCCGCCCGCGTTGTAGATCGCGAGGGTCCAGCCGATGTCCGCCGTGGAGGCGTCGTAGAGCGTCGCCAGGATCAGGGCGAGCGCGGGGCTCAGCAGCGAGGAGTGCAGTCCCCACAGCAGGGCCGAGGCGGGCACGAGCAGGCGGGGAGCGGGGGAGTGCCGGTGGGCGGCGGCGGTCATGGGGTCCTTCGACGGTCGGGAGGGGTCTCGGGGCACCTTAGAAGAGTTCGACCCGGCTCGGGAGGACCTGGCAGGGCACCCCTTCCTCCGGCCGTCAGGCGGGCTGTCGGTCCCGCCGCCGACGCCCGAGCAGGCTGATCGTGTTGGGCAGGCGGCCGTCCCAGGCGGCGGGTTCCTCCCCGTCCGGCTGCCAGAACGGCTCGGGGTGCTCGGCCAGGTGCAGCAGCTCGAAGCCCGCGCCCTGCACGGTCATCACCAGCTCGGCGAGGGTGCGCTGATGCTCGGTCGCGCCGCGCGCCGGGAAAGTGTCGTTGACGTGGCTCGGCGCGAAGTAGCCGCGGTCCGGTCGCACGCGGGCCTCGTCGACGTCCCAGGCCCACAGCGGCACGAGCGGATGCGCCTCGAGCACGAACAGGTGCCCGCCCGGTCTCAGCAGGCGGTGCATCTCCCGCGCCCAGGCGTCGAGGTCCGCCATCCAGATCAGCGCGCCCTTGCCGGTGTAGACGAGGTCGGCGATCCCGTCCTCGAGTCCGGTCTCCGGCAGCTCGACGACCTCGTAGCGGTAGCCGGCACCGAGCTCGTCGGCCCGGCGCTGCGCCGCCGCGACCGCCGTCGGGCTGTAGTCCAGGCCGTGCACCGAGGCGGCGCCGAGTCGCAGCAGGGCGTGGTCGTCGAGGCCATGACCGCTCTGCGGGTGGAGGACCGCGGAGCCGGGGAGCAACGGGCCGAGCATCTCCTCCTCGACCGGCAGCAGGCGCCAGGTGCGGGCCTGCTCGAGATGCTCGGCGTACTCCCGCACATGCTTCTGGGAGGCGTCCTCCCAGGCGGCGCGGGTGTGCTCGTGGGTGCTCATCGCCCGAGACTGGCACCGCCCGCCGCGCTCGTCCAGCGGATTGCACCGCCCTGGTACCGTTCCCGCCAGCGTCGCGTGCCGGTGGCAGACCGTGTCAGGCATGGAGGCGCCGAACCGAGGGAGACCGACGATGACTTCGTCGCCCCCCGTGGTCCGCGCGTGACTGAGCGCGAGACGACCCGCCTCATCGCCTGGAGCCACGAGATACGGCGCGCGCCTGCGCGAAGCCCTGCGCATCACCCGCGAGGCCGTGGATCGGGGGGATCCCGCCGAGGATCCCGCCCGGGAGCTGCTGCTGTTCTGCCACGGGTTCTGCAGCGCGCTGGATGCCCACCACCCCGGCGAGGACCGCACCCTGTTCCCGGCGATCGCGGCCGCCCATCCCGATCTCGCGCCGGTGCTGCGCGCGCTCGAGCAGGACCACTCGATGATCGGCCACCTGCTCGGCGGTCTGCAGGCGGCGGTGGCCTCGCGCTCCTCCCCGGCGGTGCTCGCGGGCCATCTCGAGGGCATCGCCGCGATCATGGAGAGCCACGTCCGCTACGAGGAGCGGCAGCTGCTCACCGTGCTCGAGGGCCTCGACCTCGACGCGGACCCGGGGGAGGCGCTGGGGACGCTGTGAGTAGCGTCGGGGCCGCTCACAGCGGCTCCGACGCCGCTCCTCGGGCTCCGCTCACGAGAGCGTGCAGGAGATCCGCCGTGGTCGGTGCGGACAGCGTCGGCTCCCACGGGTGGGGCCACGACCGCCCGTGGGTGACCCAGCCGGTCGAGAACCCCGCAGCGCGGCCTCCCTCGATGTCCGCCGTCGGATGATCGCCGATCATCCAGGTCTCGCCGCTCTGATCCATCCCGTCGACGGCGAGGGCGAAGATCCGCGGATCCGGCTTCGCCAGCCCGGCCGCCTCCGAGATCACCACCCGGTCCAGCAGGCGACCGAGACCCGTGCGCTCGAGCTTCGCCGTCTGCTGCACGACCGTGCCGTTGGTGACCAGCACCAGCTGCGCACCGATCCTGCGCAGCGCCTGCAGCGCCAGGATGATCCCCGGATAGGCGGAGATGCCCTCCACGACACCGAGGCGCAGATGCTCCTGGAGCTCCTCCGCCGTCACCTCCGGGCGTAGCCGCCGGCGGATCTCCGCCGCGAGCTCGGCGCGCGGTCGGTACCCGCCCCGATCGGCCTCCACGAGCCAGTCGAGGTCACCCGGACCGGCACCGACCCCGTCGAGGAAGGACCGCGCCCAGTCCTCGAAGGCCCGCTGCCGGTCCACCAGGGTTCCGTCCAGGTCCAGGAGGACCAGCGGCGGCCGCCTCACAGCGTGATCTGGATCTTCACGTCCGTCGGGCGGCCCTCGAGGAAGCGCTCGAAGGCGGCGACCGAGTCCTCGAAGGCGAAGGTCTCGCTGACGAAGCGGGAGATCCCTCGGGCTTGGCCTTCGATGCGCTTGAGGCGGTTGAGGTAGCGGGGTTTGTCTTGGATGTAGCCGTGAGGCCCGCTGTGGCAGGCCTGGTCTTCTGTGGTTTCCGGGACAGTGGACACGATCGATTCCGTTCGATGAGAGAGGGTCAGCTGCGAGTTCGTACGGCGGCGACTGTCGCCTCGGGACGCAGGTCGAGGCGTCGCAGGAGCTGCGCGTTCAGGGCGACGACGACGGTGGACAGGGACATGAGGATCGCTCCGACGGACATCGGCAGCACAACTCCGATGGGAGCGAGAATCCCCGCTGCCAGCGGCACGGACAGCAGGTTGTAGCCGGCGGCCCACCAGAGGTTCTGCTTCATCTTCCGGTAGGCGGCGCGGGAAAGCTCGATGACCGAGAGTACCGAGCGCGGATCGGAGCTGGCGAGCACTACGCCTGCGGAGGCGATCGCGACGTCGGTGCCGGCACCGATCGCGATGCCGACATCTGCTTGGGCAAGAGCGGGGGCGTCGTTGACGCCGTCGCCGACCATCGCGACCTTCTTGCCCTCCTTCTGGAGCTTGGCGACCTTGGAGGACTTGTCCTCGGGGCGCACGCCAGCGAAGACGCGGTCGATGCCGAGCTCGCGACCGACACTGTTCGCGACGGCCTCGGCGTCGCCGGTGATCATGACGACTTCGACCCCGAGGCCGTGCAGCGCGTCGATCGCCTCACGCGACTCGGGACGCACCTCGTCGGTGAGCTTGAGGCCGCCGATCACCTCCCCGTCACGCAGGACGTGCAAGATGATCGCGCCCTCCTCACGCCAAGCCTCGGCCTCCTCGATCTCGCCCACGCCGGTCTCCTCGAGCAGGCGGGGACCGCCGACGCGAATCTCGTGCCCGCCCACCCGGGCGCTCACGCCGAGGGCGGGGGTGGAGCTGATGTCGGAGCCCGTAGGGATCTGGATTCCGTCGGCCTGGGCCTTGGCGACGATCGCGCGGGCGAGGGGGTGCTCGCTCTCCGCCTCGGCGGCGGCCGCCAGGGCCAGCACCTCGGCCGCCTGCGCATGGCGATGGATGATCTCGACAAGGGCGGGCTCGCCCTTGGTGAGGGTGCCAGTCTTGTCGAACAGAATGGCGTCGACGGTGCGCATCGCTTCCAGTGCCAGGCGGTCCTTCACCAGGACGCCGCCGCGGGCAGCTCGCTCGGTGGCGATCGAGACGACCAGCGGGATCGCCAGTCCCAGCGCGTGGGGGCAGGCGATGACCAGCACGGTTACCGTGCGGACCACGGCGTCATCGGGCATGCCGAGCAGCGACCAGGTGATCGCGGTGATCACGGCGGCGCCGAGAGCGAACCAGAACAGCCACGCTGCTGCAGTGTCGGCGATGCGCTGAGCTCGGGAGGAGGAGTTCTGCGCTTCGGTCACCAAGCGCTGGATACCGGCCAGGGCAGTGTCATCGCCGGTCGCGGTGACCTCGATGCGAAGGCTGGAGTCGGTGGCGACGGTGCCTGCCACGACGGGGTCTCCGGTGGAGCGTGTGACCGGACGGGATTCGCCGGTGACCATGGACTCGTCCACATCGGCGCGTCCCTCGCGGATCGTGCCGTCCGCGGGAACGCTCGCCCCCGGGCGCACCAGGACCAGGTCACCGTGCCGCAGCTCGCTCGGCGAGACGCTCACGAGCTCGTCGCCCTCGATGCGCTCCGCCTCATCGGGGAGCAGCGCGGCCAGGGAGTCCAGTGCGGAGGTCGTCTGCGCGAGGGAGCGCATCTCGACCCAGTGCCCCAGCAGCATGATCACGATCAGCAGGGCCAGCTCCCACCAGAACTCCAGCTGATGATCCAGGAGCCCGAGGGTGGCTCCCCAGGAGGCGATGAACGCGACCGTGATCGCGAGGCCGATGAGGAGCATCATTCCCGGCTGGCGGGAACGGATCTCGGAGACAGCGCCGGTGAGGAACGGGCGGCCACCCCAGACATACATGACGGTGCCGAGGATCGGGGCGATCCACAGGGCGCCGGGGAAGTCGGGAACGCTGTATCCGAGGAGCATCGCGAACATCGGGGAGAAGACGACGACGGGCACCGCGATGAGCAGGTTGAGCCAGAACAGCTGCCGGAACTGCGCGACGTGGTCCCCATGACCGGCGTGCCCTGCGTGACCACCATGTCCCGAGTGGTTCTCGTGTCCGGAGTGGCCCTCATGGCCGCTGTGCGATCCATGGTCGTGGTGTGCGCCGGGGGCGTCCTGCTCGGCGATGGCGGTGGGGCTGTCGTGGGGTGCTGGGGAATGGTGGGCGTGCTGCGTGCCGGGTTCCCCGTGGTCGTGATGGTGGGTGTGGTTGCCAGCGTTCATACCCCCGAACATATACCCCTAGGGGGTATGTGTCGAGGGTGTGGATTCAGCTGTCGGAGTTGATGCGAGAGAGGTGTGGAGGCGCGGCAGGCGGTTCATCACTTTGGCGCTGGCGTCTAGGCCGCTGACGCCGACGAGTTGTCCAGCTCGCTCATGGATGAGGACCAGAGGATCTGTGGACGTGGTCTGCGCAGTCCCGGAGCGGCCGGTGTGTCCCGCGGCGAGGTAGAGATGCTGGTGGATCTGTGCGCTGTAGAGGGGCGCGTGGGCCCCGCTGGCTCATAGGTCCCCGACGTCCGCCTCCTTCGGCGTCGGGGACGAGAGCGTTCGGGGACGTCAGGAGGCGTAGTCGATGCCGGTCATC
This sequence comes from Brachybacterium sp. B718/18, assembly GCF_055454375.1. Classification (NCBI taxonomy): domain Bacteria; kingdom Bacillati; phylum Actinomycetota; class Actinomycetes; order Micrococcales; family Dermabacteraceae; genus Brachybacterium; species Brachybacterium sp. B718/18. Next base: position 568,939 of record NZ_JBVDDO010000001.1, read on the forward strand.
ATGCCGACTTCCTGGTGGTAGGCGTTGTGGCAGTGGGCTGCCCATCGGCCGGGGTTGTCCGCGTCGACGTCGAGAGCGAACGATTCCATCGGTGCCAGCATCACCGTGTCCTTACGCAGTCCCGACGGCAGGGCGAAAGTGTGGCCGTGGATGTGGAGGGGGTGGCTCATCATCGTCTGGTTGGTCGCGATGATCCGCACCCGCTGCCCTTCACGGATACTCAGCGGAGTGTTCTGTCCGTAGGGTGCTCCGTTGATGGCCCACTGGTAGGGCTGCATCGAGCCCTGGAGCGCGAGTTCGAGCTCAGTGTCGACGGCGCGGTCCTCGAGTCGCGCGGCCTCGGCCGGTTCCAGGGTGGATCCGATGAGGATCTCCCCGTCGAGCTCTGGGACCTGGATATCCGGAGCGGGCACTTCCCCGGCACCGGACTTCAGTACGGCGAGTCCCTGGCCGCCGCTGGCCTTCCCGACGGGGCGCGCTACGAGAGGGAACATGCCGTCCTTCACGGTGACGATGACGTCGTAGCGTTCGCCCATGCCGAGGTAGACCGCTTTGGCGGTGACCGGTTGGACGGGGAATCCGTCCGAGTGGGTGATGGAGAGATCGTGGTCTCCGAGCGCGAGGGCGAAGATGGTGTCGGCGGAGGCGTTGATCAGGCGAAGGCGCACTCGCTGGCCGGGCTTCGCCTCGAAGATCTCCGGCGCTTCCGGAACCCGGCCGTTGACGAGGAAGTGTGGGTAGGCCACATCGCCGGCGTCGCCCCAGGGCTCATCGCCCATCGGCATCTCCCCATGATCCATACCGCCGGACCTACCTTCGCCCATGGGCATGTCGCCGTGGCCCATGCCCCCGCCGTCCGAGGCTCCGGCGCCGGTCAGCGCGGCCAGGACGTCGTCGGGAGTCTGTCCGGTGCCATCGATCCAGTCATCGAGAGTCACGATCCACTCGGCGTCGTAGTCACCGGGTTCTTCGGGGTCATCGATGATCAGGGGGGCGTAGAGCCCGCGGTCGAGCTGCAGGCCGACGTGGGAGTGGAAGAAGTAGGTGCCGGGATCGGGGGCGACGAACTCGTAGGTGAACGAGGTGTCCGGTTCGACTGGGTCCTGGGTCATTCCGGGTACGCCGTCGGCAGCGTTGTGCAGTCGAATTCCGTGCCAGTGGATGGTGGAGGTCTCGGGCAGGCGGTTCTCGAGCGTGATGCGCAGCAGGTCACCGGCCGTGGCTCGGATCAGCGGCCCGGGGAGATTTTCGCCGTAAGCCCAGGTCGAGACCGTCTTCCCTCCGAGATCCACCGTTGTCGGTGCCGCGGTGAGGGTCTGGGCGACGACGTTCTGACCGGTTTCCGGCGTCAGGGCAGGAGGAGGCGGGAATGCTCCTGTGTCGGGCGGGGTGGTGCGATTGCCGCATGCGGCGAGCGTCAGCGTTGCGGCTCCGAGACCTCCGGTGAACACGGTGCGGCGGGAAATTCTCTTCACAGGTGCAGTCCTTCTATGTGGAGGTTCGGGGTCGGTCCGGGAACGCGTCCAGGACAATTTGTCGGCGCTGTTCGAACTCGTCGGCCGTGATCTCTCCTCGAGCGAGGCGCAGTGAGAGTTCTCCGATCGCCTCGTTCTCGTCCCGAGCCCGTCGGGGACGTCCCGGCAGCACGGCGCGCGCCAGCAGCAGTGCGGAGGCCCAGAGGAGAATGAGGAGGATGGCGACCATCACCCACATCAGCCACTGCAACTCGTCAGTCGGCATCATCTGAGGTCTCCTTGGTGGGTCGAGTTCGTACGCGACACGGTCCCCACCAGGATCTCCGCGGCGAACGAAGGTCTCGTCGAGAGTTCCTCAAGATCTGGTCCAGATCCCCTTTGAAAACCGGGGCGGACCCCCGGCGTCCAGGATCGGAGACCACACTGGTGCTCATGAGGAGTGAAGTGGATCGGGCGGCCGCGATGGTTCTCGTCGTCGAGGATGAAGCGGCGCTGTCGGATGTGGTCCAGGCCTATCTCGTGAAGGCCGGTTACGGGACTGCGAGCGCGCGGAGCGGACCGGAAGCGGTGGAGATGGCCCGCACCTTGTCGCCGGACGTGATCGTGCTCGACCTCGGCCTTCCGGGTCTTGACGGACTGGAGGTGATGCGGAGGATCCGAGAGTTCTCCGACTGCTACGTGCTGATCACGACGGCACGATCCGAGGAGGTGGATCGGCTGGTGGGCCTGTCGGTGGGGGCCGATGATTACCTCACCAAGCCGTTCAGCGTGCGTGAGCTCGTGGCCCGCGTTCAGGCCGTGCTGCGCCGGCCGCGCGGCGAATCCGGGGGTGCGTCCATGAGCGCTGTCCGCACGTTTGGCGAGCTCGAGATCGACACGACTGCGCAGGAAGTACGGCTCGCCGGCCGCACACTTCCGCTGACTCCCACCGAGCGCGGCCTGCTAGTGACCCTGGCTCACAGCCCGGGCCAGGCGTTCAGTCGCCGCCAGCTGATGGAGGCGGTCTGGGGTGACAGCTGGGTCGGGGATGACCATCTCGTCGATGTGCACATCGCCAACCTCCGACGAAAGCTTGAGGAGACGGCCGAGACGGCACGGTTCGTCACCACGGTGCGGGGTATCGGCTACCGCATGGGAAAGGGATGAGATCGTGACCCCTTCACGTTCAGCCGTTCGACCGGTTCGCTCAGGCACCAGCTTGGCCTCCCGCCTGATGATCGGACAGCTCATCGTGCTGCTTGCCGGGGCGCTCACGATCGCGGTCCTGACGGTGCTCATCGGGCCTGCGGTCTTCCACTACCACCTACTCCAGACCGACCTCCCCGTGGGCAGTTCCGAGCTCTTCCACATCGAGCGCGCCTACCGTGACGCGCTCGCACTCGCCCTCGGGGTCGGATTGGTGGTCTCGCTTCTGGCCGCGGGTGTCGTCACCTGGAGCCTGGCGCGACGACTCCGCCAGACGCTTCACGGCCTTACCTCGGCCGTCGATGAGTTGTCCCGTGGCCACTACGCCAACCGCGTGCCGTCCGTCGGGGCCGGGGCGGAGCTGGATTCTCTGGCCGCCACGCTCAACGACATGGCGGCACGTCTGGATACGGTCGAGGAGACTCGACGCCAACTGCTCTCCGACCTCGCCCACGAGCTGCGCACCCCGATCGCCACCCTTTCTGCGCACCACGAGGCGATGGCGGACGGTGTCATCAGGCCCGAGATCGCCATGCCCATTCTCGCCGGGCAGACCGTTCGACTGTCCCGACTGGCCGACGACATCAGCGAGGTGTCCCGGGCCGAGGAAGGTCAGCTTCCGGTGGAGCTGCGACCCATCACGGTTGATGGCCTGCTGGCATCAACCCTGCAGGAATGGGGGGAGAGGTTCGAGACGGCCGGAGTGGCATTGCGACAAGACATCGACCTCCACCAACCTGCGACGATCCACGCGGATCCCGACCGCCTCGCCCAGGTGCTCGGGAACCTGCTGAGCAATGCTCTTCGGCACACCTCTCCCGGAGGCACCGTCACCGTCTCGGCAGCCGTCCACAGCGGCACCGTGGAGATCGCGGTGACCGATGACGGCGAGGGGTTCATCGCGGAGGACCGGTCCCGCCTGTTCGAACGGTTCTTCCGCGCCGACAGCTCCCGCGCCCGAGAGAGTTCCGGGTCAGGCATCGGCCTGACCATCAGCCGAGCCCTGGTCGATGCGCATGGCGGGACCATGACCGCCGCCAGCGACGGGCCCGGACAGGGTGCAACATTCACCATCAGACTTCCTCGAGCGAGCTCAGACCGCTGACGTCGTCGTCGCGCCCGGTCGGTTACGTCCTCAGACGATCGTGGTGAAGTTGCCGATCCGCACCTGCAGCAGAGCCATCCACGTTTCCCACACCCCCGTGACCAGCAGGATGCCGATCGCGATGAGCACGGACCCTCCGACGAACTGGAGCATGCGTCGATGCCTCGCCAGTGCTCGCGAGATCCCCAGAGCGCGCCGGAACACGATCGCGAAGAGGATGAACGGGATCCCGAGTCCGATCGCGTAGCCAAGAGCGAGAAGCGCGCCGCGACTGGCAGAAGCCTCGCCGAGACTGAGGGCCGCGACCGCAGCGAACGTCGGACCGATGCATGGGGTCCAGGAGAAGCCGAACGTGATCCCGAGCAGCGGGGCGCCGGCGAGCCCGGCGTCGGGGCGTTTTCGGATCCGCTTCTCCCCAGCGAGCTGCGGGAAGATGCCCACAAACACCAGGCCCATGAGAATGACCAGCACTCCGGAGACCCGATTGATCACGCTCGTGTACTGGACCATCAGTGAACCGAGAGCGCCGACGAACCCGCCGATCACCAGAAACACCGCGGTGAAGCCGCCGACGAACAACACCGCACCGGCGACTAGGCGCCACGGACGTTCCCCGGGACCGCTGGCGTCGCGCGATCCTGTGCTCTGCCCGGTGAGTCCAGTGATATATCCGAGGTAACCGGGGACTGCCGGGAGCACGCACGGGGACAGGAACGCGACCAGACCGGCCACGATCGACAACAGGTGTGCCACGGCCAGCGGCCCACTTAGAACGGTGGTAGCGAATAGCTCCCCCATCAGGCACCTTCCGCGAGAACGGTCTCCAGGAGACTCTCGAGGGTGCTCTGCTCGGCCGCGCCCGAGATCCGGGCGGCGACTCGTCCCTCGGCATCCAGGATCAATGTCGTGGGGACCGCGTTCGGTGAGACGCTGCCGTCCATGGAATAGAGCACTGCCCCATCGGGGTCCGGGATCGAGGGGTACGTGATGCCGAATGTCTCCTCGAATGCAGCGGCCGGTCCGGCCTTGTCCCGTGTGTTCACCCCCACGAACTCCACCCCCTGGGCGCCGTACCCGGCGTGTACCGCCTTCAGCGCTGGGGCTTCGACCCGGCACGGTGGGCACGAGGCGTACCAGACGTTGACCACCAAGCGGGCGCCACGCAGCGACGTGGAGTCGAAGTCGTCTCCGTCGTAGGTCGTTCCCTGGAACGCCAGGGGGTCGGCGCGACCTTCTGGGGGGATCTCGACAACGACACCGTCTCCGGAGACGTATCCGGCACTTGCATCGCTCGCTGCATCCGAGGAACCGCTGCACGCCGCAAGGAGGGGAACAGCGACGAGCAGACCCCCGCCAAGTCGGAGCACGGACCGACGACTCGCGCCGGGCTGCGCCCCGCTCCACGCATCGGGGCTGGCCGTCGAATGCCTAGAAGAGGGGGGGGGGAGAGCTCCGCCGGGTCAGGCCAGCTGGAGACTGGTCAGACAAGTCAGATCATCCTCCGCCTGGGTCGAGATGGCGGCGGACCCCGTGAGCTCGTCGAGGGTGCACGTGAGCTCCGCGGCTATGCCGCGCGGCAGCCAGAGACCGAGGAACCCGTTGTCGTGCGTGGTGCGAGTGCCTTCCTCGAGGATCTCTCCCGAGCTGCTATCGACCACGTTGACGGTGATCTCGCGGTTGCGGAGTTCCCCGCGGCACGTGGTCAGGCTGTGGAAGGCGCACTCGTGGGTGGTCTCCACGAAGGGGGCCACCGACAGGTAGAACTGGTCCGAAGGAAGGGGCAGTTCAGCTTCGCGCCCTGCATCGTCTTGGAGCTGGAGAGACGTCGCGGTGACGCTGGCGATCAGGTCCTGCGGTCGCTCGGCCACCGGGAGCGCTTCGAGCTGATCGATGATCTCGGGCCCGTCGGCGTCAGCGAATCCGTGATCCTGGAGCAGGTCCGGATCACCCGTGACGGAAGCGGACTCGGCTTCGCGGGTTCCGCAGCCGGCGATCACGAGTGGGAGCAGGCCGGCGCCGATCACGAGGGATCGTCGGGGGACTCGGGCGGCGGGCGGACGCGGTCCACCGTCGGAGAGGGCGAGCGGGCCGCGGCGGCTGGACGGGGTGGTCACTGGAGGGGCTCGATCTCGCTCTCGACGACCCACTTGTGGTTCGTCATCATCATCCCGTCGGCCTCGTAGTCGACCATGTACACGGTCTCCTCGGTAGCACTGTCGATGGTGGCTTCAGCACCCTTCATGCCCGCCATGTGATCGGCGGTGATGACTACCTCGGTGCCCTCCGCCAGCGGTGCCTCGCCCGGGTTCTCGAGCTCCTCGTGGACGACCCACTTGTGGTCAGTGACCGGCTCGCCGCCATCGGTCGGCGTGAAGCTGACCGAGTACGTCGTGGTGTCGAACGCACCGGAGATCGTCGCCGTCGCCCCCTCCATACCCTCCATGTGGTCCGCCGTGAGCGTCACCTCGGTGCCGACCGGGAACTCGGGGTCCTCGGCAGGTTCGATGCCCTCGGGTGCAGGGCCGCCATCCATCGGATGCTCCATGCCCCCGTGGCCACCACCATCGGAAGCCTCCGAACCCTCGGAGGTGCCCGGCGCCTGATCCCCGTCAGACCCGCTGTCGGTGCAGCCGGCGAAGACGATCGCACCGGTAAAGACGACGGCCGCAAGACGACTGAAGGATCGACGAGAACGCATAATTTCTCCTAGTCAGAGGACACTTTGCACCAGAGTAGGTCTGCCAGATCAAGTTCTCCTCAAGGTCAGATCTTGATTCCTTGAGCGCCTCGCTGAGCAGGCATTCCGCGCTGCCTCCGAACGTGCGGTCTACTCACTTCCTTTCATCGGTGCGACCTGGCTAACGTCGTCGGAGCGGGCTGGCATCCGCCGGTCCGTTCGGAGCGAGAAGGAGCAGGACCATGACCCATCACGTCGCATCAATGCTGCAGACCTACCCGAAGGACCTCGGCACCATCGACCAGCAGAAGCTCGCCGAATGCATCGAGGCCTGCTTCGAGTGCGCCCAGACCTGCACCGCCTGCGCCGACGCCTGCTTGGCCGAGGACATGGTGGTGGACCTGACCCATTGCATCCGCCTGAACCAGGACTGCGCCGACGTCTGCGAGACCACCGGCCGGGTCCTATCCCGTCAGACCGGGAAAAACGTCGCACTCAACCGAGCCCTGCTCAAGGCGTGTCAGGAGGCGTGCCGGTCCTGCGCCGAGGAGTGCGAAAAGCACGCCGGCATGCACGAGCACTGCAAGGTCTGCGCCGACGCCTGTCGTCGCTGCGAGAAAGCCTGTGCCGAGCTGCTGGCCTCGATGGACTGACCCGCGGCGTCGCTGCACGCAAAGGCGGAGCCCCGACCGATGGTCGCGGCTCCGCCTGCGTCAGCGCCGTGGTGTGCGGTCAGCGGAAAGTGACAAAGGTGGGATTGCCCCAGATCGTCCGCTCAGTGACGGAACCGGCACTGTTGCCAGCGTCGATGACGGTGTCGCCACCGGCGTAGATCCCGAGGTGGCCGGGCCACACCACGAGGTCACCGGGCTGGGCCTCGGACTTCGAGATCGTGGTCCCGGCCGCTTCCTGCTGCGAGGAGGTGCGGGGCAGGTCGATGCCGGCCTGCGCATACGCGTACGAGCTCAGGCCCGAGCAATCGAAACTGACGCCCGGCTTGGAGGTGCCCCACGAGTACGTGACGCCGATCTGGCTACGGGCAGCGTCGACGATCGCCTGACCCGAGCTGCTCGACGAGGATGCAGGGGCGGGCGCGGACGTGCCACCGCCCGAGAAGGTGGCGCCGCCACCGTTCAGAGCGCCCTTGGTCTCAGGGCCCACCACGCCATCGACCTGCAGGTCATGCGAACGCTGGAAGTCCTTCACCGCGCCATGGGTGAGCTTGCCGAACTTGCCGTCGACATCCAACGTGGCGCCATGTTCGTTCAGCGAGATCTGGAGCTGCTCCACTGAGTAGCCCTGCGAACCCCAGCGCAGCTTCTCGGTCCCGAACGCAGACCCCACAAGGGCGGGGGCCGGCGTCGCCGGAGCGGCAGACTGCGCAGTGACCGTGGGTGTAGCGGGTGAGACGACGGGGGCAGCCTGCGCGGGCCCCGCCAGCAGGGCAGAACCGACGACGACCGTGCCGAGCACAGCTGCCCCGCCTGTGTTCCGCAGGGCTCGTCCCGTAGTCCCGAAGGGCGTGACAGCTCGGCCGAAGGCGCGGTGGGTGTTGTTCTGGGCCATGGTTTTACTCCGTAGCTTTCCCGCTCGGTACGAGGGGGAGTCGATGATCTCTTCAGTGCCACAGCGACGGCGGGGCGAGCGTCGAAGCGCCAGCTCATGTCGTGGGCAGCGAGATCAAGGTACGGGCCGATCCGGCGGTTCTACAGACGCAAGGGCCGCCCCGTTTGAAGTTTTAGGTGCGCCTTTGCGTTTGCTCCGGGGCGTCTCCCGGCGGTAGGTCTCGTCTTTACTGGTGCGGTCGAAAGGATGACTCGAGAGATCGAATGCAGCCTCTAGGTTTCCTTTAGATTCTCAAGGTTATCTCTAGGCGTCGCTGTGCCGGTTGGCGAGTTGGTTTTGCTGAGGGATGCGGACGCACAGCGGCCCGGCACCCCGAGTTTGGGTGCCGTGCCGAGCAGGGGAGTGAGAAGTCAGTTCGCCTTGGCGTAGGCCTCGCGGACCTCGGCGGGGATGCGGCCGCGCTCAGAGACCTCGTAGCCGTTCTCGCGCGCCCACTCGCGGATCTTCGCGGCGTCGCCCGCGTTACCGGAGCCCGTGCCGCGCTTCGCACGGCCGCCGGTACGGCGAGCGAGTGCGGTCCACTTCTCGAGGTCGGAGCGCAGCTTGCTGGCGTTGTCGTCGCTCAGGTCGATTTCGTAGGCGACGCCGTCGAGGCCGAATGTGACGGTGTTGTTCGCGTCGGTGCCGTCAATGTCGTCGACGAGGAGAACTTGGGTCTTGCGAGCCATGGTGACCTCCAAAGATCGATGGAATAGCGGTGACAGTATATGCACAACTCTTTGAACGGTCCGAGAAAACTTTGTGTTCAGGTGTTGATTCGGTAGTCCGTAAAGAGTTGTCGGGAGATCGTCATGATCTCGGTGAGGTGGGTTCCGATCTCGCGGGACACCTCGGCGGCCTCGTCGACTCCGGACACTGCGAACCTTCACCGCTGGAAGAACCCATTGGTTACTTGGTCGGCGGCGTAGCGTGCATCGACGGATGAGGGGTGGATGTATCCGCGTGTGGATCTCTCCTCTGCGTGGCCGACCATCGTTTCGATGATGCTGGAATGGGTGTTCGCGCGCATCAGCTCGGTGACGAACGTGTGTCGCATCTCGTGCGTGTTCCAGCTTCGCCCTGAAGGGTGTTTCGTCTCGGCGCGTTGGAGCACCGAGACTGTGTTGACCCATGGGACCGCCGATGGCGGTGAGCAAGACGAATCGCGGGACACCGTTCCAGCTTGATGGTCGATCAGCCGCTTGCAGCTTCAGTAGATGATCAGCCAGTTCATCGACAATCGGAACCTCTCGTCGCCCGCGGGCAGTCTTTACAGGCCCCAGCACGAGTGAGCTTCGGGGGATCACCTCATACCCGAGATGCGCAGGCGCTGCGACCCACCGTTTCGGACATGACCGTGGCGTTCTGCCACAGCTCTCATCGCAGCCATGCGACCATCCGAACCTGGTGAGCTGCCGGTCAATGACGAGAACTCCACGGTCCATGTCGACCCGATCCCAGGTGAGCCCGGACATCTCGCCGCGGCGAAGGCCTGCCAGGAATCCGAGGAGGACGATGGCGCGCGCATCGTGTGACTCGAGCTTGGATGCCTCGAGGATTCTGCCCACGGTGTCTTTCGGTATGGCGATCCGGTCGTTAGCCGGCACCGGTGGTCCTTGCACGATCAGGGCCGCTGGCGGTACCTCCAAGCCCTCCAGCACGGCAGCTTTCAGCATCGCCTTCAACCGGTCGTGCAGACGCAAGACGCTGGAGGGGGAGAGCCCCTTCTTCGCTCCGAACTCATGGACGCGTCGGAAGTCAGCGGGGCGCAGTTTGGCCAGTTTCACGTCGCCGATGGCCTCGACGATGTAACTGATGGCCCAGTTGACGCTTTTCGTCGTGCTGTTGCGATTCCGCAGGGCGTGCTCGGCAAGATAGGTCGTTGACCATCCTGCGACGGTTGTCGGATCGGCGGGTGTCTTGCCGCCCGCAACTTCTCGCATCTTCGAGCGCATGCGCGAGCGTGCTTGTTGCTCGGTGCTGGCGACCACTGTGAGCCGGCGACGTTTGCCGCTCCTGGTGTGCCCGGCGGGGAAGGAGCCGATCCACTTGCCGTCGGCGCGCTGGTAGATGGAGCCGCTCCCGTACTCGCGGCGTTGTGCGCTCGTGGCCATGTGTCTGCCTCCCTCGCAGATGGCTATCCGGACACTCCCAGGCGGGGATGCGGATGGCCATTTGGATAGCGATCGTGGCACATTTCCACGCCTGTCGACGCATCTACCCGCACGGTGGGGAGCCCGTCCAGGAGGCCCGATCTGAGGGTTGAAACGCAGGATCTTGAAGGCTTCGGAGCCCCCTCAAGAGCTCCCTCAGGAGGGGCCGTACCATCACTCGGCGACCACTCCAGATGGTACCTATTTTTACAGCGTGATCTGGATCTTCACGTCCGTCGGGCGGCCCTCGAGGAAGCGCTCGAAGGCGGCGACCGAGTCCTCGAAGGCGAAAGTCTCGCTGACGAAGCGGGAGAGGTCCACGGCATCGCTCGCCGCGAGGTCGATCGCCTTCTGGTGCACGTTCGCGTAGCGGAACACCGTCTCGAGCGAGATCCCGCGGCTCTGCGCGGTCGCGATGTCGAAGGGGACGGGGTCCACCGGCATGCCCACCAGCACGATGCGGCCGCCGGGAGCGGGAAGCGACCACAGCGCCCGGTACGCGGGCGCGGCGCCGGTCGCCTCGAAGACCACCTGCGGGCCCCAGCCGCCGGTCGCTTCGCGGACCACCTCCCCGAGGTCCTGCTCCTTGGCGTTCACCGTGGTGATCCCGGCGATGCCGTCGAGCAGCGCGAGCTTCTCGGGCAGCACGTCGGAGAGGAACACGTGGCTCGCCCCGCCGGCGAGCGCGGCGAGAGCGGTCATGATCCCGATGGTGCCGCCGCCGACGACGGCCGCGACGTCCCCGGGGGAGATCTCCGCCTTGGTCGCCGCGAACATGCCCACGGCGAAGGGCTCGATCAGCGCTCCCTCCGCGAAGCTCATCGACTCCGGCAGCCGGTAGGTGTAGGCCGCGGGGTGCAGCACCTCCTCGGCGAGGCAGCCGTGCACCGGCGGGGTGGCCCAGAACTCGACGCCGGGATCGACGTTGTAGTTGCCCTCCTTGACGGCGCGGGAGGCGGGGTCGGGCACGCCCGGCTCCATGACGACGCGGTCGCCGACGGCGAGGCCAGTGACGCTTTCGCCCACCTCGAGGACGGTGCCGGCGCCCTCGTGGCCGAGGATCATCGGCGCCTCGACGACGAAGGGACCGATCTTCCCGTCGGTCCAGTAGTGCACGTCCGAGGCGCAGATGCCGACGGTGTGCATCCCGATGCGCACCTGACCGGGTCCGGGCGCTCCCGGCGCGGGAACGTCCTCGAGGGCCATCCGGCCCTTCTCGTGCAGCACCAGTGCTCGCATGCTCTTCTCCTCCATCGGGGGTGGGCGTCCGCCCATCATGGCACCGGGCGAGGCGGGGACGGCAGGACCGTCCGTCCCGGCGGGACGGCTCCTCGCCCGACGAGCGGACGCTCCCGGGCCGGTATCCGGGCGGCGCTGAGACGCTCCGACGCGTCGGCGCCCTCCCGCCTAGGATCGGGCGGTGACCACCGCTGATCCGTCCCGCTCCGCCTCTGCGGCACCCCGGGGCGCCGGCGGTGCCCGGATCACGCTGACCCTCGCCGCGCTGGGCATGCTCGGTCCGTTCACGATCAACACGATCTTCCCCGCCTTCGCCCAGATCGGCGGGGAGTTCGGCGCCTCGGACGTGGTGCTGCAGCAGCTGATCAGCGTGTATCTCGCGTCCTTCGCCGTGATGAGCGTCTTCCACGGCCCGCTCTCGGACGCGCTGGGCCGCAAGCCGGTGATGCTCACGGGGCTCGCGATCTACATCCTGGCGATGTTCGGGGCGGTGCTCGCCTCCGGCATGGGCATGCTCATCGCCCTGCGCGTGCTGCAGGGCGTCAGCGCGGGGGCCGCCACGATCGTCTCCCGCGTGGTGATCCGCGATCTCTTCGAGGGGGCCGAGGCACAGCGCCTGATGGCCCGGGTGATGATGATCTTCGCCCTCTCCCCGGTCATCGCGCCGATGCTGGGCGGCTGGCTGATGCTGCTGGGGGACTGGCGGTGGGTGTTCGCGGGCGTGGGCCTCTACGGCGTGCTCGTCCTGGTGCTGACGGCGCTCATGCCCGAGTCGCTGCCCCGCGCGCAGCGGATCCCGCTGCGGATCGGGGCGGTGCTGGGGTCACTGTGGGAGGTGGGCCGCTCGCTGATGATGGTGCGGATCGCGCTCGCGACGGCCTTCGGCTTCGCCGCCCACTTCGTGTTCGTCGCCGCTGCCCCGATCGTCGTGGTGCGCCTGCTGGGCCTCGGCGAGCAGGACTTCTGGGTGCTCTTCGGCCCCCTGATCCTCGGGATGATGGCCGGGTCCTTCGTGGTCGGTCGGGTGGCCGAGTCGATGGACCGCAGCCGTCTGATCACCCTCGGCTTCCTCGGCACGCTGATCACCACCGTGCTCAACCTGGTGGTGGTGATGCTGGTCCCGGCGCCGTCGGGCGGCCTGGACCCCTCCCTGATCCCGGTGCTCGTGGGGCCGATGCTGATGACCTTCACGGCCTCGCTGTTCTTCGCCCCGATGCAGCTGGAGATCCTCGACCTGTTCCCGCACCAGCGCGGCGCCGCGGCCTCGCTGGGCACCTTCTTCACCCTGGTGATGAACGCGCTGCTCTCCGGAGTGGTCGCCCCGCTGGTCACCGGCAGCCTCACCGTGCTGGCGCTCGCGGCGCTCGGCTATGTGGTGGTGGGCGCGCTGCTGTGGGGCTGGCACCTGCTGGACCGGCGGCGCCTGCTCGACGCCCTCTGACGGGCGCGGGGTCGAGCTCCGGCCTGTTCCGCCCCTGACGGCTCAGCGGACCAGTCGCAGCTCCTCCAGGTCGAGCACGGCATCCCGGACCTGCACCCCGTCGGGGGCGAAGCCGTTGCGGGCGTAGAAGCGTCGGGCGCGAGGGTTCTGCTCGGCGACCCACAGCTGGGCCGGGGTGCCCGCCGGGAGGGCGGCCTCCAGCAGGGCCTGACCCGCGCCGCCGCCGTGATGCGCGGCCAGCACGTAGATCGAAGAGGCTCGGGACGCATCCCCCGATCCTGCCGCAGGCGCCCCCGGCTCGTCTGTCGGACCCCTCCCACAGACTTCGTACATACGTTCGACGTCACGACCAGGACACCTTGAGAGCCACCCCTCCGGGGCGTACAGTTCGAATCCCTGTTCGAACAAGTGTGCGAGGAACTGGCGCATCCGGGAGGAGGAGCACGATGAGCACCGCCCTGCAGAGCGAGGACCGGGAGCAACGGCTCTCCCGGGCCCGTGCCGCGCTCAGCGCCGCAGAGCGCTCCGCCGCCCGCTGGGGCGGGCGGATCGACCGCACCGCGCTGCAGCCCGCGGCGCCGTCCGTCCCCGGCGCGTCGGCTCCCGTCGGCCCCGCGACGGTGGGGGAGAGGCCGACGGCGGGGGAGACCGACGGGTCCGCCGCGGGCCTCACCGCCGCCGATCCCACCGGCACCCGGCTGCCGGTCCCCGCCCCGCTGGCCCCGTTGTTCCCGCGCACCGGTCTGCGCGCGGGCAGCTCGGTCGCGATCGAGGGCGCGGGGAGCACGTCGCTGCTGCTCGCCCTCGCGGCCGCCGCCGCGGGGGAGGACTCCTGGTGCGCGCTCGCGGGCCTGCCGGACCTCGGGCTGCGCGCCGCCCTGGACGCCGGACTGGATCCTTTCCGCCTCGCCCTCGCCCCGGCCGACGGGGACCGCGCCCCGCAGGTGCTCTCGGCCCTCGCCGACGGCGTGGGGGTGCTCGTGCTCGGCCCCGGCGCGCTGCCCACCCCCGCCCTGTGGCGCACCCTCCAGGGCCGCGCCCGCACCGCCGACACCCTGCTGCTGGCCGCCTCCCCGCCCGGACGGGCGGATCTCGTGCTGCGCACCGAGAGCCGCGGCTGGACCGGTCTCGGCCAGGGCTCGGGACGGCTGCGTCGGCGGCGCCTGGCGGTCACCGCGAGCGGGCGGGGGATCGGCGCGGGCCGCGGCGTGGAGGTGCTGCTGCCCGAGGTCCGCGGGCTCCTCTCCGCGATCCCCGGCCACTCCGCGGCCGGCCGCGTCACCGCCTCCGGCAGGGCCGATCGGGCCGCCTCCGGCTCCGTCGCGGCGGAGGCACGCCCGCTGCAGATGATCCCGAGGGCCGGCTGATGAGCGGCCCGACCCCCACCGCCGCGGCCCTGGCCGCCCCGATCCTGCCGGACACCGGCTCCGCCCCGTCGGCCGCACCCCTCGATGCCACCCGCACGGTCGCCGTGACCGTGCCCGATTGGCCGCTGCTCGCGGCGCTGGAGCGTCACCAGCGCCGCGCGGAGGCGACCGCCTCGGGAGCGTCCCCCGAGGGATGCTCCGCCGACGCGGGAGCGAGCGCCGTCGCACCGTCCACCGCCACGGCGCCGCCCGCGGCCGGGGCGGGGGAGGAGGGCGCGGGCCCGCCGGGGCCGGTCGACCCGTCGGCCGTGCCGGTGCTGCTGCTCGAGAACCATCGCGTCACCCACGTCGGTCCCGCCGCCCGGGAGGCAGGGGCGCGGCCCGGCATGACCCGTCGCGCGGCTCGTGCCGCCTGCCCCGAGGCGCTCGTGCTGGAGACGGACCGTGACGCCGAGTCCGCCCTGTTCGAGCTGGTCGCCGCCGCCGTGGACACCATCGCCGCGGGGGTCGACGTGCTCCGCCCCGGAGTGCTGCTGATGTCGGCCCGCGGGCCCGCCCGGCACCAGGGCGGGGAGGCGGCGCTCGCGGAGCGGATCCTCGACGCGGTCGCCGAGCTGACCGGCTGGGAGTGCACCGTGGGCATCGCCGACGGCCCCTTCGCGGCCCTGCTCGCCGCCCCGGCCGGGAGGGTCATCCGCCCCGGCCGCAGCGCCGACTACCTCGCCCCGCACCCGATCGAGGCGCTGCGGCACGCCCCCGTCGGCCCCGGCTGGGGGCACCGCGGCCAGCCCTCCGCGACGCGGCCCGAGAAGCGTCTCGAGCTCGCCGAGACCGTCGACCTGCTGCAGCGGCTGGGGATCCGGACCCTCGGCGATCTCGCCGCCCTGCCCGCGGCCTCGGTCGCCGACCGCTTCGGCCCGGACGTGGCCGCCCTGCACCTGCTCTCCCGCGGCGGCGAGCCGACCCCGCCGGCCGCCCACCACCCCACCCAGCCGGTGCTCGCCGAGACCGCGCTGGAGACCCCGCTGGTGCGCACCGACCAGGCGGCCTTCGTCGCCCGCCCGCTCGCTGAGCAGCTGCACGCGATGCTCACCGAGCGGGGACTGGTGTGCACGCGGCTGCGGATCGTGGCCCGCACCGAGAGCGGGGAGGAGATGGAGCGCACCTGGCGGCACGACGGAGCCCTCGGCGTCGCCGACGTGGTCGACCGCATCCGCTGGCAGTGCGACGGCTGGATCACCCGCGCGCGCCTCGGCGGGCCCCGGACCGGGGCGATCGTGCACCTGGGCCTGCACCCCCTGCAGCTGGCCCCGGCCGGGGAGGCCGCGCCCGCCCTCTGGGGCAGCTCGGGGGAGGCCGCGCAGCGGGCCGCCCGCGCCTTCGCCCGTGCCCAGGGTCTCGCGGGGGAGGACGCCGTGCAGATCCCCGTCCCCGTCGGGGGCCGGCTGCTCGCAGACGAGGTGGTCGCGGTGCCCTGGCGCACCGAGCGGCCCGCCCGTCGCGAGGGCCCCTGGCCGGGCTCCCTGCCCCGTCCCGTGCCAGCCACCGTGTTCCGCACCCCGCCGCCGGTGCGGCTCGAGGACGCCGCAGGCGAGCCGGTGGTGGTCACCGCCCGGGGCCTGCTGAGCGCCCCGCCCGCGCGCCTGCTGGTCCCCGCCCCGGGGGCGCCCGCGCTGCAGGCGCTCGGGCTGCGGGTCGGTACGGCCCATCCCGTGCTCTCCCACGGCGCGCCGACGGTGCTCGACGAGCGCTGGTGGACACCCGCGGGCACCCGCGCCGCCCGCCTGCCGCTCGTGCTGCGCACCGCCACGGGGGAGGAGACCGCGGCGCTGGCCCTCTCCCGCACCGGCGCCTGGACCCTGGAGGGGATCTATGACTGACCCCTCGACTATCGCAATAATGGATAATATCCTCCGTTATATGAGAACACAGGCTCCGCTGCTCGCCCCGATCTTCCGCTCCGACGGACAGGCCCGACTGCTGTCCGCCCTCCTGCTCGACGGAGAGGAGCGCAGCCTCAGCGCGCTCGCGGCGACGACCGAGCTCGCCTATCCGACGGTCCACCGCGAGGCGGCCCGCCTGGTGGAGGCGGGCATCCTCGCGGAACGACGAGTGGGGCGCACGCGTCTGCTCCGGTCCGATCCGAGCAGCCCGCTCACGGCACCGCTGCGGCAGATCCTGCTCGTCTCCACCGGGCCGGTCGTGCTGCTCGCCGAGGAGCTCGCGTCGATCGCCGGCATCGAATCGGCCTTCCTCTACGGATCGTTCGCCGCCCGGGCGCGAGGCGTCGAGGGCGCGGCTCCACAGGACATCGACGTGATGGTCGTCGGCGACCCTGATCCGGAGGCGGTCTACGAGGCCTGCGAGCGGGTCGAGGACTCGGTGGGCCGTCCGGTCAACCCCACCATCACCACTCGTGAGCAGCTCCTGCAGGAATCCGGCTTCATCACCCGCGTGAGAGAGAGCCCGACCGTCCAGATCATCGGAGAGACGCCATGGCCATGACCCCGCTGACCGGCGAGCAGAGCCGGAAGTTCGACGAGCTCGTCGCCGCCGGACGGCTCGAGCGCGTGCCCGTGGACCTCCGACGCGCAGCGCTGTTCCTCGAGAAGGCATGGCGCCGACTGCACGACGTCGACAACCTCACCTGGCCGGAGAGCCGTCATGACTTCGCGTACGACGCCGCCCATGACGTGGGCGAGGCACTCCTCGCGGCGTACGGGCTGAGGACCACCCACGGCACGGGCCAGCACGAGGTCGTCGGGCGCTTCCTGCGAGCGCTTCTGACCACCCCGCCCGGACAGCTGGGCGCCCGTCGCTTCGATCAGATGCGACGCTCCCGCAATCAGCAGCGCTACCAGGAGCGCATCGTCGGAGCCGCCGACGCCGATGTCGCGGTCGCCGCCGCTCACCATCTCTACGACGGCGCACGTGCCCTCGGCCTGGACCCCCGCTGATGGCCGGCTGGTTCCTGGGCCCGCCCGCCTGGTCGGACATCGAGGCGATCCTCTCGGACCGTCCCGCGGAGCTGGTCTCCCCGCCGATCATCGTCGAGCACACCGGGAAGGTCGCCGAGGACGGCTACCGGCCTGCACAGCGCGTCGGCTACGCGGAGCTGCACGCCCACTCCCACTTCAGCTTCCTCGACGGCGCCTCGAGCCCCGAGGACATGGTCGCCCAGGCCGCCCGGCTGGGCCTGGACGCCCTCGCCCTGATCGACCACGACGGCCTGCCCGGGGCGGTGCGCTTCGCCCAGGCCGCCCGGGAGGCGGGGATCGCGACCGTCTTCGGTGCGGAGCTGACCCTGGGCCTCGAGACCGGCGGGCACCGGGCCGGGGGCGCCCCGATGATCGCCGCGCCCCGCACCGGCATCCCGGATCCCGACGGGGAGCACCTGCTGGTGCTGGTCCGGGACCAGGAGGGCTACCGGATGCTCTCCGCCGCGATCGCCCGCGCCCACCTCGACAGCCGCCGCAAGGGCACGCCCCGCTACCGCCTCGCCGAGCTCTCCCGCCTGGCCGCCGAGGGGCACTGGCAGATCCTCACCGGCTGCCGCAAGGGCGCCGTCACCCGCGCCGCGGGCGCCCGTCTCGCCGCGGGGGACCTCGAGGGCGCCGCCCAGGCCGCCGCCGAGGAGATCGGCCGCCTGGTCGAGCTGTTCGGGGTGGGGAACGTGGCCGTCGAGCTCGTCGCCGGGGGCGGCGGGGAGGCCGACGAGCTGCACGACGCCCTCGCTCAGGGCGCCCGCCTGGTGCGCGAGTCCCACGGTCTGGACGCGATCACCCTCCCGCTGGTCGCCACCACCAACGCCCACTACGCCCGGCCCGCGGACAAGCGCCTGGCCGACACCCATGCCGCGCTGCGCGCCGCCGTGCCGCTGTCCGAGGCGGACCCCCACCTCGCCTCCCGCCCCGCGCACCTGCGCAGCGGGGAGGAGATGGATCGCCTGCTGCCCCGCTACCCGTCGGCCCTCGCCGCCGCCGCGCGCCTGGGCCGGGACTGCGCCGTCGACCTGCGCCTGCTCGCCCCCGACCTGCCGCCCTTCCCCGTCCCGGCCGGGCACGACGAGGCGAGCTGGCTGCGGGAGCTGGTGGAGGTCGAGGGCCGCGAGCGCTACGGGCCCCGGCCGAGTGCGGGCCCGGGGGCCGGCGCCGACGAGCGGATCCCCGGGGCGTGGGCGCAGATCGACCACGAGCTGCAGGTCATCACCGACCTGCACTTTCCCGGCTACTTCCTCATCGTCCACGACCTGGTCGCCTTCTGCCGCCGCGAGGGGATCCTCGCGCAGGGACGCGGCTCCGCCGCCAACAGCGCCGTCTGCTACGCGCTGGGGATCACCGCCGTCGAGCCCGTCGGCCACCACCTGCTGTTCGAGCGCTTCCTCGCCCCCGAGCGGGACGGCCCGCCCGACATCGACGTCGACATCGCCTCGGACCGCCGCGAGGAGGTCATCCAGTACGTCTACGAGCGCTACGGGCGGGAGAACGCGGCGCAGGTCGCGAACGTCATCACCTACCGCGGCAAGCTCGCGGTGCGCGACGCGGCCCGGGCGCTCGGCCACGACGTCGGCGCGCAGGACGCCTTCTCCCGTCGGCTCGAGCACTCCCACTCCTCGATCGAGGGGGAAGGGATCCCCGAGGACGTGCTGACCCTCGCCCGGCAGCTGCGCGACACCCCCCGCCACCTCGGCATCCACTCCGGCGGCATGGTGCTGTGCGACCGGCCCGTGATCGAGGTGTGCCCCGTGCAGTGGGCGGCGATGGCGGACCGCTCGGTGCTGCAGTGGGACAAGGACGACTGCGCCGATGCGGGACTGGTCAAGTTCGACCTGCTGGGGCTGGGGATGCTCACGGCGCTGGACCATGCCCTCGCCCTCGTCGCCGAGCACCACGACCAGCACTTCGAGCTGCGCACCCTGCCGCAGGAGGACCCGGCCGTCTACGACATGCTCTGCACCGGCGACAGCGTGGGCGTGTTCCAGATCGAGTCCCGCGCCCAGATCTCCACCCTGCCCCGGCTGAAGCCGCGCGTGTTCTACGACCTGGTGGTGGAGGTGGCGCTGATCCGCCCCGGTCCCATCCAGGGCGGCAGCGTCCACCCCTACCTGCGCCGCCGCACCGGAGAGGAGGAGGTCACCTTCCTCCACCCGCGGCTGGAGAAGTCGCTGCGCCGCACCCTGGGGATCCCCCTCTTCCAGGAGCAGCTGATGCAGATGGTCGTGGACATCGCCGACTTCACCCCCGCCCAGGCGGACCAGCTGCGCCGCGCCATGGGCTCCAAGCGCTCCACCCAGAAGATGCTCGACCTCTCCGACGCCCTGTTCAGCGGGATGGCGAAGCACGGCATCACCGGGGAGGACGCCGAGGCGGTGCACCGCAAGCTGCTCGCCTTCGCCAACTACGGCTTCCCCGAGTCGCACGCCTACTCCTTCGCGTACCTCGTCTACGCCAGCTCCTATCTCAAGTGCCACTACCCGGCCGCGTTCACGGCGGCGCTGCTGCGCTCCCAGCCGATGGGCTTCTACTCGCCGCAGTCCCTGGTCGCCGACGCCCGCCGCCACGGCGTGCTCACCCGCGGCCCCGACGTGCTGGTCAGCGCGGCCCGCACGGGCCTGGAGACCGATGCGGAGCATCACGGCTACCGGGTGCCCTCCGACGCGGAGGACGCCGCCGGGGCCGCCCGCGAGCAGGTGCAGGGCCGGGCCGCCGCGGCCGGGCCCGCGATCCGGCTGGGTCTGGACCAGGTGCGCTCGATCAGCACCGAGACCGCGGAGGCGATCGTCGCCGCCCGCGAGGAGGGCGGTCCCTTCGCCTCGGTCCCGGATCTCGCCCGCCGCGTGCGGCTGAGCGCCCGCCAGCTCGAGGCGCTCGCCACCGCGGGGGCGCTCGACGCGCTCGCCCCGTCGCGTCGGCAGGCGCTGTGGGCGGCGGGCGCCGCGGCCCAGGAGTCCCCCGAGACCCTCCCGCACCTCGCGGTGGGGGCGCGGGCGCCGATGCTGCCGGGGATGAGCGATGCGGAGCTCGCCGACGCCGACGCCTGGGCGACCGGCATCACCCTCGACGACCACCCGATGGCGCTCGTGCGGGAGCGCCTGCAGTCCGACGGGGTGCTCAGCATCGGCGGGACCCGAGCGGCGGAGGACTCCACCCGGATCCGGGTCGCGGGGGTGATCACCCACCGACAGCGCCCCGCGACCGCCGGGAACATCACCTTCCTCAGCCTCGAGGACGAGACCGGGATCCTCAACGTCATCTGCTCGCAGGGCTTCTGGCAGCGGAACCGGGCGCTGCTGCGCACCACCCGGGCGGTCGTGATGCGTGGGATCGTGGAGAACGCGACGGGAGCGGTGAACCTGGTGGCCGACGGGGTCGAGCCGCTGGACCTGCCGGCGGCGGGCAGGTCCAGGGACTTCCGCTGAGCGGTGCGGCGGGCCGCCGCGCTCGGGCGGGCCGCCGCGCTCGGGCCGGGGCCCGGGAGGCTCAGGCGATCGCGGGCACCGTCGCGAACCGCAGCCGGTCCGAGCGCTCGGCGCGGCGGGCCGTACGGGCCGCGAGCAGCGTCGCGATCAGCGACACCGCCGCCCACGCGAGGATCGACAGCAGGATCCCCGAGGTGGAGACCAGCGAGCCGCCGAGAGCCGCGTGCACCAGGCCCTCGGTGACGATCGAGAGCGGCATCAGCGAGCTCACGGCCTGCAGCGCCGGGGGAGCGGTCGCGATGGGGAGGATCCCCACCAGCGCCACCACCTGCAGCACCATCACCAGGATCGAGGCGATCCGTCCGATCCGGTCACCGAGCACCGCGAGCAGCGCCTGGTGCAGGACGACGAACATGACCGACCCGGTCAGGGCCACGACCCCCACCGCGAGCGGCGACACCGGGGCGATGCCCACGGCCGTCAGCACGGCGAGGACCGCGACGGTCTGCACGAGCGCGATCAGCAGGGCCGGGGCGAGGGACCGCAGCACCACCTGCCACATCGGCACCGCCCGGTCCAGGAGACGCCGAGACAGGGCGGGCAGCAGCAGGAAGGTCGCGAACGCCCCCAGCCACAGAGCGAGCGCCGCGACGAAGGGGAAGGTCGCGGTGGTCGCGCCGTCGGCCGCGTTCTCCCGCTGGGCGGAGATGCCGACGGGGTCGGCGGCCATCTCGCTCATCCGCTCCCGCTCCGACTCGGAGTAGGTGGGGATGCCGTCGGCGCCCTCGCGCAGGCCGGTCGCGAGCTCGTCGCTTCCGGTGGCGAGCTCCTCGGTGCCGCCGGCGAGCTCCTCGGTGCCGGTGGCGAGCTCGTCGGTGCCGTCGGCGAGCTGCCGGCTGCCGGTGGCGAGCTGGTCGCCGCCCTCGCCGAGCTCGGTCGCGCCGGCGGCCAGCTGATCGGTGCCGTCGGCGAGCTGCCCGGCGCCGTCGGCGCTGGAGCGGGTGCCGGCGGCGAGCTGCTCCATGCCGGTCGCGAGCTCGCCCGCACCGTCGGCGCTGCTGCGGGCCCCGACCGCGAGCTGTCCGGTGCCGGTGGCGAGCTCGTCGACGCCGTCGGCGTACTCGGCCAGCCCGTCCCGCAGCGCGGTGACCCCGTCGACGAGGGCGGGGGCGGAGTCGGCGCTCGTGCGGGTGCCCGCGGCGAGCTGCTCGGCCCCGGAGACCAGGCCGGGGTTCTCGGCGGTGCCGTCGCCGGCGAAGGCGGTGCCCACGCCCTCGGCGTAGGCGAGGGTGCCCTGGGCGCCCTGCACCAGTCCGGGCTGCTCCTCGGTGCCCTGGATCCCGTCGGCGATCTGCTCGGTGCCCTGCACGATCCCGGGCTGCTCGGCGGTGCCGTTGAGGCCGTCGGCCACGCCCTGCGCCCCGGCGGCGAGGCCGGGGTTCGCGGCGGTGCCGTCCCCGGCGAGCGCGGTGGAGATCTGCTGGGTGCCGGCGACGAGGCCCGGATTCTCCGCGGTGCCGTCCCCGGTCAGGCCGGCCTCCACCCCCTCGGCGTAGGCGACGAGGCCCTGGGCCTGGGCGCAGTCGACGGAGGCCAGGTCCTCGGCGCAGAGGCTCGCGGCGAGGTCTTCGGCGGTGGCCAGGAGGCCGGGGTTCGCGGCGGTGCCGTCCCCGGTCACGCCCGCGGCGAGCTGCTCGGTGCCGGAGGCGAGCTCCTGGGCCCCCGGGGCGAGGGCGGCGGTGCCGTCGGCGACCTGCTGGGCGCCCTCGCCGAGCTGCGCGGCGCCGTCGGCGGTCTGCCGCGCGCCCTCGCCGAGCTGGACCGCGCCGTCGGCCACGGACCGGGCGGTGGGGACGAGGCCGGGGTTCTCGGCGGTACCGTCCCCGGAGACGGCCGCTCCGGCCTGCGCGACGCCGTCGGCGTAGGTCTCGGCGCCGCTCGCGAGCTGCTCGGCGCCCGCGACGAGGCCCGGGTTCTCGGCGGTGCCGTCGCCCTCGACGCCAGCGGCGAGCTGCTCGGCGCCCGTGAGCAGACCGGGCTGGGTGTCGGTGCCGCGCATGCCCGTCTGCAGGGCGGCGACGCCGGTGTCGAGGTCCTCGGTGCCGCCGGCGAGGGTGTCGAGCCCGGTGGCGAGCTCGCCCGTCCCCGTCGCGGCGCCGTCGGCCCCGGTCGCCAGCTCGTCCAGGCCGCCGGCGAGCTGCCGGGTGCCGATCGCGGTCTGGTCGGCGCCGTCGGCGAGGCTCCAGACGCCGCCCGCGAACTCCTGGGTGCCGTCCGCCGCGGCGTCCGCGCCGTCGGCGAGCTCGCGGGTGCCGTCGGCGAGCTCCTGGGTGCCGTCGTCGAGGGTCGAGGTGCCTTCGGCGAGCTGCTCGGCACCGTCCGCGGCGTCGCTGAATCCGGTCTGCAGGTCGTTGAAGCCGAGGTAGAGGCCGTCGAGGTACTGCTGCGCCATCTGGCCGCCCATGGTGGTGGCGGAGGCGTCCGCGACGGCGGTGCCGACCAGGGCGTTGATCTGGCCGCTCGCGTCGTTCGTGGTGACCTCGAGGATGGCGCGGGACGCCTCGGGGGTGCCGATCGTGGCGAGGTGCGCGGAGAAGTCCTCGGGGATCACGACCACGGCCGCGTACTTCCCGCTGCGCAGACCCTCCTCGGCATCCTCCTCGCTGGTCAGCTGCCAGTCGAAGCCGGTCGTCTCCGGGGCCTCTTGACCGTCGACGGTGCCCGGCTGGGTGAGGGCCCCGGCGAGCAGGCGGCCGAAGGGGACGGTCTGCGTGTCCCCGTCGGCATCGGTGATCTCGGCGCCCTCGTCGAGGTTGACGACGGCGGCGGGCACGGTGTCCAGCCGGTCGACGCGGCCGCTCAGCGCCCACAGGCCGACGCCGACCACGAGCAGGGGGAGCAGGAGGACGACGACCAGGGTGCGGGGGTGGGCGAGGCGGGTCATGCCAGGGCTCCTTCGTGCTGAGGGGCGGGGGAGCTGTCAGGGAGAGCGTGGTGGCGCCGCACGTCGAGGGCGAGCAGTCGATCGGGTTCGCGCAGGGTCGCCCGGAGGCGGCGCTCGGCGTCCGTCGACGCGGCGGAGCGGGAGCCGACGACGACGGTGGCGCCCGCGGCGAGGAGGGCGTCCAGCCGTTCGACGAGGGTGTCGTCGCGGACCTCGGCGGCGTGGGCGAGGTCGGCGAGCTGCTCGATCACGATCACGCTGCGGGAGACCCCGTGCCCCTCGATCTGGCGCAGGCGACCGGCGACGTCCTCGCCGGCGCCGATCCACTGCGCCCGCGACTGGATCGCGCCGAGGTCGTCGGGGGCGAGCCGGTCGTGCGCGGCGAGGATCCCGGAGCTGGGCTCGACGCGCCCGGCGGCGAGGGCGAGGAAGGTCGCGCGGTCCACGTCGTCGGGCGCGCGGACCACGAGCAGCGTCCCCGGCACCACGGAGCCGGTGAGCGGGCCGAGAGCACCGCGCTCCCCGACCAGCGGGACCACCGCCTCCTCGAGGCGCAGGGCGTGCACACCGTGCTCCTCGCTCCAGCGACGGTGCTCGAGCACCCCGGCGAGGCCCTCGCCCTCGACGTCCACCCGCGGCAGCAGGCGGTCGAGCCAGCGGGGGAGCCACCAGGCGCGGGCGCCGAGCAGCGCGAGGACCGCGGGCACGAGGGTCATGCGCACCACGAAGGCGTCCACGAGCACGCCCACGGCGAGGCCGATCGCGATCGGCTGGAGCATGAACCAGCCGGAGGAGATGAACCCGCCGAAGACGGCGACCATGATCAGGGCGGCGGCGACGACCACGGGGGCGCTGCCGACGAAGCCGCGCTCGATCGCACCCTTCGCGTCACCGGTGTGGACGAACTCCTCCCGCATCCGGGTGACCAGGAACATCTCGTAGTCCATGGCGAGTCCGAAGAGCACTCCCATGACCATGATCGGCATGAAGGCGACGACCGGCCCGTTGACGCTCACGTTGAGCGCACCGTTGAACCAGCCGTACTCGAAGACCATCGCGGTCACCCCGAAGGCCGCGCCGACCGAGAGCAGGTAGCCGAGCGCCGCCTTGAGCGGCACCCACACGGAGCGGAACACGAGGGCGAGCAGCACGAGGCAGAAACCGACCACGAGGACGCCGAAGGGGATCAGCGCCCCGGACAGCTTGTCCGTCACGTCGATGCCGACGGCGGTCGCGCCGGTCACGGTGACGTCGGAGATACCCAGCTCGTCCTCCCACTCGGCCGCGCTGCCGCGCAGCTCGGCGACGAGGTCCTTGGTGGACTGCTCGGTGGGGCCGCCCTCGGGGATCACCGAGATGACGGCGAGGTCCGCACCCCGGTTGGGGGTCGCGATCTGGATCTCCCGCACGCCGTCGAGCGCGGCGATGTCCGCCTCCAGCTCGTCGACGACGCCGAGCGGGTCGGTGGTGTTGATGATGTCGGCCGTGACCAGGAGGGGGCCGTTGTACCCGGGGCCGAACTGCGCATCGACGAGGTCGTAGGTGTCCCGGGCCGCGGTGCCGGGCTCCTCGGTGCCGAGGTCCGGCAGCGCGAGGGCGAGGTCCTTCGCGGGGATCGCGAGGGCGCCGATGCCGACGACCACGACGAGGATCGTCAGGAGCGGCACCTTGGTCACCAGGCGCACCCAGGTGAGCCCGAGGCCGCGGCGCGGGGCGGCGTGGTCGCCGTCGACCGGGGCGGGCAGGACCCCGCCGTTCTCGGCCAGGGCGCGGCGCACGGCGCGCGGCCGCAGCCGCTCGCCGAGGATGCCCAGGATCGCCGGCAGCATCGTGAGCGCGACGACCACGCTCAGGGCCACGGTGCCGGCCGCCGCGACGCCCATGATCGTGAGGAAGGGGATGCCGGTGACGAACAGGCCGACGAGGGCGACGATGACGGTCAGACCCGCGAAGATCACGGCGCTGCCGGAGGTGGCGAGCGCGGCGCCGATCGACTCCCGCACGTCGTCCCCGCGGCGGAGCTGGTCGCGGTGGCGGGAGAGGATGAACAGCGCGTAGTCGATGCCGACGGCGAGGCCCAGCATCGCGCCGAGCGAAGTGGTCACCGACGGGATCTCCATGCCGGCGGAGAGGGCCATCACCGCGAGCATGGAGACGCCCACGCCGACCACGGCGGTGATGATCGGGACGGGGGCCGGCACGAACGAGCGAAAGACGACGGCGAGGATGATCAGCGCGAGGAGGATGCCGAGGATCTCCCCGGCGCTGAAGGGGATCTCGGCGCTCTGCAGGACCTGGCCGCCGAGGTGCGCCTCGAGGCCGTCGGTCGAGGCCGCCTCGACGAGGTCCGCGATCTCGTCGACCGACTCCGCGGGGTACTCGCCGATCTGTCCGTCCATCTGGAACTGCGCGATCAGGGCGGTGTCCGTGGCATCGCGCGTGCCGGGGGAGAGGTCGTCGAAGGGATCCGGAGCGGCGCTGACGCCCTCGACCTCGGCGATGTCCGCCATCAGGGCGACGATCTGCTCCTGGTGCTCGTCGATGTCGGAGCCGTCCTCGGTCACCAGCACCACCTGGCCGGCGGTCCCGGCCATCTCGGGGAAGCGGGTGGCGAGCTGGTCGATGCCGCGCTGGGCCTCGGTGCCGGGGATCTGGAACTCGGTGGAGAAGGAGCCGCCGAGGCCGACGGCGAGTCCGCCGATCGCGATCAGCAGGACCGTCCACGCGGCGACGACCTTCCAGCGGAGGGCGGCCATGGACAGACCGAGGCGGTACAGGGACGAGGACACGCGGCCTCCAGCAGGGGAACAGGAGCGGGCAGGGCGGTCGGCGGCCCGTCGCTCGAGACGCCTGCGCATTCGATACACGAATGCATCCAGTGGGATACTATCCACCTGTCCGCAGAAGCTTCAACGTTCCCTGAGCCGGTGAGACGGCGAGCACTGCGACGCCCCGCCGCACGTCCCGAGGAGACCTGACCGCGCCATGAGCGACCTGTTCGACCCGCTGCCGGAATCCGCGGGCACTCGACGCAAGGAGAACACCCGCACCAAGCTCGTGCGCGCCTCCCTCGACGTCTTCGTGGACAAGGGCATCGACGGGGCGACCGTGGACGACCTGGTGAAGGCGGCCGGCTTCACCCGCGGGGCGTTCTACTCCAACTTCTCGACGAAGGAGGAGGTCTTCGTCGCCCTCTTCGCCTCGGTGACCGAGGAGGTGCTCGCGATCGCCGACAGCTCCGTCGAGTCCGCGGTCCAGGAGGCCACCGCCCGCGGAGCGGGTACCGGCCTCTGCGCCTTCCAGGACGCCGAGGTGATGGTCGCGGTGTTCGAGGGGATCCGCCCCTTCGGCCGCCAGTGGTACCTGCTGTACTCCGAGGCCGTGGCTCGCGCCCTGCGGGACGAGACGATGCGCCTCGAGGTCGCCGCCCAGCGCAGCCGCCTGCGCGCTCAGATCGGTGCGCTGCTCGCCGTGCGCATGGAGGCGATGGGGGAGCGGCCGCTCCTGCCGCCGGAGGATCTCGCCCAGCTGCTGATCGGTGTCTTCGTCGACCTCATGGTGCGCGAGCAGATGGACGGACGGGACATCACCGATCTCGCCGCGACCACCATCCTCGGCACACTGCGCGCCTTCGTGGAGCCGCTCGATCGGGTCGCACCGTCGGCCCCAGCGGCCGCGCCGTCCGCCTCGTCGGCCTCTCCGGCGGCGGTGCCGTCGGCCTCTGCGGCGATCTACGACGTAACCCACGACACGCCGAGCACCAGGGAAACCCCCGGTTCGCCCCCAGCGAACTCCTAGGGTCGACGCAGGTGCGGAGGACGCCGCACCGTCCTTCCCCACGTCCCCTCTTCCCCGGGAGACCTCCATGGCCTCACTGCGTCTGTCCCCCTATCGCCCCAAGCATCTGGCCGAGCCCCCGGCCACGAGCACCGATCCCGGGCGTCGCTCGCTCCTGCGGGGAGGGGTCCTCTCGGCCGCCGCGCTCGGCGTCGGCGCCTCCGCCCTCGCCGCCCCCGCGGCGCAGGCCGCGGGCATCCACGGCCAGGACGTCTCCGGCTGGCAGGGAGAGGTGGACTGGGCCGCTCAGGCCGCGGCCGGCTCCCGCTTCGCCTGGGTCAAGGCCACCGAGGGCCGCACCTATCGCAGCCCCGCCTTCGACCATCAGTACCGCGGCGCCGGCGATGCGGGCCTCGTCCGCGGCGGCTACCACTTCGCCCGCCCCGACTCGGGCGGCCCGGAGGAGCAGGTCGACTTCTTCCTCGCCAACGGCGGTGGCTGGAGCGACGACGGCCGCACCCTCCCGGGAATGGTCGACTTCGAGGGCTACGAGGGCCTGCCCGCGGACTACGGGCTCGGGCAGCAGGAGATGCGCGAATGGATCGCGACCTTCTCCAGCCGGTACCGTGAGGCCACCACCCGGCGCCCCGTGATCTACACCAACTACTACTGGTGGCGGGACGTGGTGGGGGACTGGACCCCCAAGAACTCTCCGCTCTTCCTGGCCGCCTACCAGGACGCCGCCCCGACCCGCCTGCCGGGCCGCTGGTGGGCCTGGGAGCTGTGGCAGTACTCGGACTCCGGCCCCTTCGCGGGGGACTCCGTGCGCTGGTACGGCGGCGAGGACTCCTTCGCCCGCTTCGTCGGCGAGAAGGACTACGGCGCCGAGGGCATCTGATCGCGCACTGCGGGCCGGGTCACCTCGACGGGGGAGCGACCCGGCCCGCTGTGTAGCCTGCCCCGGTGAACATCACAGAACACACCTCAGCACCGTCCCCCGCCCCCGTGTCTGGGCGCCCGGCCGGCGCCGTCTACGCCGACCGGGGCTCCTCCCACTTCGACATCCTCCTCGCCGCCATGGTCACGGTCGTGATCCTCTCCGGCATCGGCGCCGCCAAGGGCGTCAGCTTCGGCACCGTCCCGGGCACCGGATTCGAGATCATCACCGACGGCGGCTTCTTCCTCTTCCCCCTCGCCTACGTCCTCGGCGACATCGTCACCGAACTCTTTGGCCCGCGTGCCGCGCGCCGCGCCGTGATCACCTCCTTCACCGTGAGCGTGATCGCCTCCCTCAGCTACTTCGTGATCATCGCGCTGCCGCCCTTCCCCGATGAGTACGGCCTCGCGAAGCAGGCCGCCCTCGAGCTCGCCCTGGGCCCGGTGTGGATCGTGGTCCTGGCCGGCCTCGCAGGCTTCGCCGCCGGACAGACCCTCAACTCCCTCGTCGTCGCGCGGATGAAGCAGCGCATGGGGGAGCGGGGCCTGATCGGGCGCCTGTTCACCTCGAGCGGCCTCGGCGAGCTCGTCGACACGATCATCTTCTGCACCATCGCCGCGGCGGCGATCGGCATCACCACGATCGAGCAGTGGGCCGAGTACACGATCCTCGGATTCGCCTACAAGGTCGCCGTCCAGTACGCAATGATCCCCGTGACCTCCGCGGTCATCCGCTTCCTCAAGCGCACCGATCCCACCTACCAGGCCCGACTCGCGGCGCTCCCGGCCCGCGACTGACGGCGAGGGCGGGGGCCGCGCCGGGCCGACGAAGGTCGGGCACGCCCCTCGCCTCCCCGAGCTGTCGCGGGGTGCATGACGTGGACCACAGTGACCGCATGAACACCACAGCTCCCGCTCCCGTCCCTCCTCCCGCACCCGCCTCCGCCGTCAGCGCCGGCGACGCGGCCGCGGCCCCGAACGGCCCGGGGACCGCCCCGGCACCGCGCCCGAGCGCCGTCGATGCGTCCCGCCGCTTCGGAGCGCACCTCCGCATGGCCTGGTGGAAGCCGCTGGTCATCATCGTCCCGATGGGCGTGATCATGCTGCTCTCCCAGATCGTGCTGATGACCGTGGCCGTATTCGTCGAGATCCTGGCGCTCGGCCGTGACCCGCAGGACTTCCTCTCCATCGGACCGCTGGGCCTGTTCGCCCTGAACCTCTCGCTGGTCGTCGCGGCCGTCGTCGGCCTGCTGCTGACGAGGTTCGTGGGCCGCGTGCCACTGCGCTCCGTCCTCAGCCATCCGCGAGCCTTCAGCTGGGGCCGACTCGGCCTCTATGCGGCCGCTTTCGTGCTCCCGCTCGGGCTCGTGCTCGGCGGGACCTCGCTGCTCGACCCGTCCGTACAGATCACCGTCACCGGCACCACCATCGCCCTGGTGGTCGTCGCCCTGCTGAGCACGCCCCTCCAGGCCGCCGCCGAGGAACTCATGTTCCGCGGCGTCATGACCCCCGCGATCGCCTCGTGGATCCGCCCCGAGCGGCTCGCCCTCGCCGTCGGCATCACCCTCTCGAGCATCGTCTTCGGCCTCTCGCACGGCGCGGGGGACCTCTGGCTCATGGCCTACTACGTGGCCTTCGGCCTGTGCGGGGCGCTGATGGCGCTGATCAGCCGCGGCCTGGAGGCTCCCATCGCCTTCCACGTGGTCAACAACCTGCTCGCCATGGTCCTCGGCGCGCTGATGACCGGCGGCGGCGGCATGGTCATCGACCGCTCTGCCGGCGCCGGCGGGCCGATCATGCTGCTCATGATCGGGGTCGATCTGCTCCTCGTCGGCATCGTGTGGCTGCTCGAGCGGCGCCGCTCGCGCGTCGAGCGCAGCGCGCCGCTCCCGACGGAGCAGATCCGCAACGATGTGGAGTCGCAGCCCACGGTGTGACTCCCGCGTGGGAATCTCGCCCGATGGACCCCTTCCTCGTCGGGCCGGGACGGGCATAGCATCGTGTCCTCGAGCCGGGTCGGATCCACGGATCCCTCCCGGCTCGCCCGCGCCCGCCCGAAAGGACCCCCGTGGCACCCGCCGCCCCTTCCCCCCGCCCTGACGACGCCGACGAGCCGCTCTCCCGCACCGCCGAGGTGCCGGTCACCACCGGTCAGGTGCCGACCGTCACCGGTCAGATCCCTACGATCACCGGCGCGATCCCGGTCCTCGAGGACCCGGCCGACCACGACATCGCCCACCTCCCCACCGAGGAGGAGCTGCGGCGCACCCGATCCAAGGTCACCGTCCTGGTGATCGTCGTCCTCACCACCCTCAGCGCGATCGGTCCGCTCGCCACGGACATGTACATCCCCGCCTTCCCCGACGTCGCCGACGACCTCGGCACGACGGCGACCCGGATGCAGCTGACCATCACCGCCTTCTTCCTGGGCACCGCGACCGGCCAGGTCGTGGCCGGTCCGCTCTCGGACCGGCTCGGACGGCGCACCCCTCTGCTCATCGGCATCGTGCTGTGCCTGCTGGCCTCGATCGGCTGCGCCCTCGCCGACAGCGCCGAGCTGCTCATGGCGATGCGGGTGCTGCAGGGCATCGGCGGCGGCTTCGGCATGGTGCTGGGCCGCGCCGTGCTCATCGACATGACCGACGGCCCCGAGCTGTTTCGGATCATGAACCTCATGCAGGGCATCGGCGGCATCGCCCCGATCGTCGCGCCGCTGCTCGGCGGGCTCATCCTGCTCGTCGGCCAGTGGCGGGAGATCTTCCTGATCATCGCCGCGATGTCGCTCATCTCGCTGCTCGGGACCATCTTCCTCATCCCCGAGTCGCTGCCGCCGAGCCGCCGTCACGCCGGCGGCTTCCGCACCTTCCTGCACAACTGCCGGGTGCTCCTCGGCCGACGCCAGTTCGTCGCGTACCTGCTGGTCAACGCGTTCTCGGCCTTCGCCGTGATGGCCTACGTCTCGGCGTCGAGCTTCGTGGTGCAGGAGATGCTGGGCTTCAGCTCGACCGCCTACTCGATCAGCTTCGCGATCAACTCGGCGGGCATGATGGCCGGCTCGCTGCTCTCGGCGCGGCTCACCCGCACCATCCATCCGCGCTCGATCATCCGCGTGGGCCTGATCATCGTGATCATCGCCAGCTCCGTGCTGCTGATCGGCAGCCTCTTCCTGGGGTCGCCCGCATGGATCGTGCTGCCGGCGTTCTTCTTCACCGTCGCCCCGCAGGGCCTGATCCTCGGCAACGGCGGTGCGCTCGCGAGCGACCAGGCGCGGGAGTTCGCGGGCACCGGCTCGGCGATGCTCGGCCTCGGCTTCTCGTTCTCGGCCTCGATCGCGGCGCCCCTCGTCGGCCTCGCCGGCACCCACTCCTCGCTGCCGATGGCTCTCGCGATCCTCCTCGGCGCCCTGGTCTCGAGCGCCTTCTTCGTCGCCGCCGGGCGAGGGGCAGGGGCGCGCGCGACCGCCTGACGCCCGCAGCTCAGACGAGCGCGGACGGCACCCCCGGGAACATCCCGGGAGCGCCGTCGTCGTTCCGGCGGGTGCCGGGGCGGGGACTGATCAGGCCGGGAGGTTCGGCTCGATCTGCGCGTCGTAGATGCCCTGGAGGGTCGCCTGCAGGTCGGTCAGGGCCTGCTCCACATCGCCCTCGGCGGTGAGCATCGTGCCGACGGCGTTGGCCATCTCCTGGTCGGCACCCGGGAGGAACACGCGCGCGTAGTCCTGGGTGCGGGTGACCTCGAGCTGGTCGATCGCGGTCTGGATCTGCGGGGTGGTCTCCAGCAGCTCGGTGACGTCGGCGCTCTTGCGGATCGGCATGTAGCCGGTCGCACCGGAGAAGGCGACGGTGGACTCGGGGCGCCCCATGAACTCGATCAGCATCGCCCCGGCGAGCTGCTCCTCCGGGGTGATGGACGCGGGCACGCCGAGGCCCGCGCCGCCGGTGGGGCAGACGGGCCCGTCGACCGGGCCGGCCGGCAGGAAGCCGACGCCGACCTCGAAGGAGCTGGCCTCGAGGACGCCCACGAGGGAGCCGGTGGAGGCGATCGTGGTGGAGCAGACGCCCGCCGCGAAGGTGTCGGCCGAATCGCCCGAGGACACCTGGGCCCAGCCGTTCGAGTACACGGAGTCCTGCACCCACTGGAAGGCCTCGACGTTCTCCGGCGAGGTGATGGCGGCGAGGTCCCACTCCTCGGACCAGGCGGTGCCGCGGCCCCAGAGGACGTTCTGGAGGGTCCAGCCGGCGTAGCCCGCGAGGTCGGGGTACATGTAGGCGACATCGCCCTGGGTCAGCTTCGGTGCCCACTCCTCGAACTCGGCCCAGGTCTCCGGGGCGCGGTCCGGGAGGCCCGCGGCGGCGAAGTGGTCCTTGTTGTAGTAGAAGAGCGGGGTGGAGCGGCCGTAGGGGAGCGCCCACTGCTTGCCGTCGTACTGGTAGTCGGCCACGAGCGAGTCGCGGTAGTCGGCGACGTCGATGCCGAGCTGCTCGATCATCGGGTCGAGCGCAGCGATGTTGCCGTTGATGAAGTAGCGGAACCACCACACGTCCGAGAGGACCACGACCGCGGGCAGGTCGTCCTGCGCGGCCTGCGCGGTCTGGAAGCGCTGCGCGATCTCCTCGTAGTTGGAGCCCGCGGTGACGTGGTTGACGGTGATGCCGGTTTCCTCGGTGAAGGCCGCGATGAGCTCGGCCTCGACGTCCTTGGAGCCGCCGGGGTGGTTGGTCCAGAAGGCGATCTCGGTCGCGGGCTCGATCGCGGAGAAGTCGACCTCCTCGCCGCCGGCGTCGCTCGCGGCCGAGTCGCCGCCGCCGACGGAGGGGCCGCCGCAGGCGGCGAGGGCCAGGGCGCCGGCGCCGGCGGCACCGAGGCCGAGGAGGGCGCGTCGGGACGCGGTCAGCTGCTGCGGGGTGCGGGGCAGACGGGTCATGGGGTGTCCTTTCGGGACGGGTGGGGGTGGGTCCTGCGGGAGGAGTGCGGCGCCGCAGGGGAGCGGTGCCACGGGGGCTCGGGCCCGCGGATCAGCCGGTGACGCTGCCCTGGGTGAGGCCCGAGACGATGTAGCGCTGGAGCGCGGCGAAGACCACCAGCACGGGGACGATCACCAGGACCGTGCCGGCCATGAGGATCCCCCAGCCCGATCCCGTGTTGCTTTCGGAGTTCTGCAGGGCTGTCAGTCCCACGGGGAGGGTCATCATGTCGGAGCTCGTGGTGATGATCAGCGGCCAGATGTAGTCGTTCCACTCGCCGACGATGGTCACGAGCGCGACCGTGGCGATGGACGGCAGGGAGATGGGCACCACGATCCGCCACAGGGATCGCCAGTGACCGGCGCCGTCGAGGCTCGCGGCCTCGAGGATCGAGGGTGGGATCGTGAGGAAGTGCTGGCGCAGCAGGAAGGTGCCGAAGGCCGTGCCGAGGCCCGGAAGGATGATGCCCCAGTAGGTGTTCACACCACCCCAGCCGGCGACCAGCACGTAGTTGGGCAGGATCGCGACCTGCGGCGGCACCATGAGAGCGACGAGGATGCCGAGGAAGATCCAGTTCTTGCCGGGGAAGCGCAGGAACACCAGCGCATAGGCGGTCATGATCGCGAGCACGACCTTGAGCGCGGAGCCGACGCCGGTGACGATCACCGAGTTCAGGAAGAAGCGGGGGATCGGCACCGTCGTCACGGCCACCCGGTAGTTGTGCAGCGTCGGCTCCGAGGGCAGCACCACGAGGTCCTTGGTGAGGATCTCGGTGGGCGCCTTGAAGGAGCTGATCACCATCCACAGCAGCGGCAGCACCACGACGGCGGTCGACAGGATCAGCGGCACGTAGCCGGTGGTGATCGTCGCGACCAGGTTCTGCGCGGAGAACGGCCCGTTCGCGCGGCGGGGGAGCACGGCCGACGGGGCGGTCGAGCCGCCCTGCGGGGCGACCGAGGGAACCGAGGCGGGGGCGGTCGCGGGAGCGCTCATGCGTAGTGCACCTTCTTCTCGACGAAGCGGATCTGCACCACGGTGATCACCAGGAGCATGACGAAGAGGACCACGGAGATCGCCGCCGAGTACCCGGCGCGGGAGTAGCCGCCGAAGGCCTGCAGATAGCTCTCGAAGATCATGGCGTTGGTGCCGCGGCCCGTGGGGGTCATGACGCGGAGGATGTCGAAGGCCTGCAGGCTCGACAGCATTGTGGTGATGAGCAGGAAGAACGTCGTGGGGGAGAGCAGCGGGAGGCTGATCGACCAGAAGCGGCGCAGGGGACCGGCGCCGTCGAGGGAGGCCGCCTGCATGACCTCCAGGGGCAGCGACTGCAGGCCGCCGAGGTAGACGATCGCGCAGTAGCCGAGGTTCTTCCAGACGTACACGATCATCACCATGATCAGCGCCATGTCCGGGTCGAGGACCCACTGGGGGCTGGCCAGCCCGATCTGCCGCAGGAACCAGGCGAGCACGCCGAAGTTCGGGTCGAAGATGAACAGCCACACCAGACCGACGCCGACGCCGGAGAGCACGTACGGGGCGAAGGCGGCCGAGCGGGCGAGCGAGGTGCCGGGGATCTTGGTGTTCAGGGCGAGGGCCAGCAGCAGGCCGAGCACCATCGAGCCGCCGACGGTCACGAGGGTGAAGACGATCGTGATGCGGATCGAGTCGAGTCCCTGCGGCGAGGAGAAGAACTCGACGTAATTGGCGAGGCCGATGAAGCTCGCGCTGGTCGAACCGAGGGTCCAGTCGAGCATCGAGTAGTACACGTTGGTCAGCAGCGGCCGGTACGTGAACAGGATGATCAGGGCGATGTTCGGCAGTGCGAGGACCAGGAACCACAGCGCCTCGCGGCGGCGGCGGGAGGACAGCCGGGGCCGGAGCCGGACATCCCGAGCGGCACTCGTGCTGGACATGCGCACCTCGTTCTCGGAAGGCAGAGGCCGTTCCGCTGAACGGCCGTGGACCATCCCAGGTGACGTCCGTGTCGGGCCGACGACCCGCCGGTGTCCGAGGCGCCGCGGTTCGGCGAACGCCCGGTGAACTCGTCCCCAGCACTGTGACCCGTGCGACACACTCCGCCCGCGGCGGCGCTCGACGCTCCGAGTGCGCTGGTCAGCGCGCGCTGCGCAGTTCTCCGCCCGCCTCCCACATTCCGTCTCCGCCGACCCTCCACACCCCGTCCGCGCCCACCTTGCGCGCGCCGCCGATAATGTACGTTATGTAAAGTCGACCGTGGAAGACGTGGTTGTGCCGCAGCGCAGCCCCTCCCCGGTCTCGCCGCCCTCAAGCACGCAGTCCTCGACGCCGCAGACCTCGAGCGCGCCGTCCTCGACGTCGAGACGACACCGAGTGCTGCGTCTGGACCGCTACGAGCCCGCTAGAGCGGTCCAAAGGCAACACTCGACGCCAGCAGGCGGTCCGAAGGCAGCACTGGGCGCCAACAGGCGGTCCGGAGCCAGCGTTCGTCAATCCTCAGCGGCGAGACTCTGCGCTCAGCACGCGGCGACGACGCCCTCACCGTCGGCCCAGCGGGCCACCAGGCGCACAGCACCGTCGAGATCACCGATCGTGCGGGCGATGGTGAACGGCTCGCCGTCCTCGAGCGACTGCAGGCTCGGCGGCTGTTCCCCCTCGTCGACCTCGAGGCGCAGCTGCACCGTCTGCTCGCGGCGCGTCGTCGTGCCGTCGGGCGCATGCACCTCGAGCTCGGCCTGCTGCTGCTCCCCGGCGAGCGCCCGGGCGAAGCACTCCAGGGCGACCTCGTCGGCGAGGCCGTCGTAGACATAGCGGGTGCCGAGCACCGAGTGCTCCATGGTGCCCACGAGCGCGTCCTCGCCGGCCTCTGACAGCGGCGCCGCACGGTAGGTCAGCGGCAGGTGGAAGATGGTCTCCCCGACCTCCACCAGGTGGCACTCGACACCCACCTCGCCCTCGGGATCGTCGAAGCGGTACGCGCCGAACAGGCGCAGCTCCCCCAGCTCGCCCCAGGATCGAGTGGTCAGCAAGTCGGCCAGGAGCTCGGCCTTGGACGGATGCAGGGTCGCGGGGTGCAGGATTGCCATGGCCACCACGCTACCGGCGCGGGCCCGCGCCGTCTCGCTCCCCCGCCGGGAGCTCCTCCAGCAGCTCGCGCAGCCCGTCGATCCGCCGCGCGCCCGGGGCGTGCAGCGGCACCCCCGGGGTGCCGAGCAGCACCCCGCAGATCCCGGCGGCCTGCGCGGCGGCCACGTCCACCGGCCGGTCCCCCACGGCGAGGACTGCGGCCGGATCGAGGCCGTGCCGCTCCAGGAGGGCCAGGTGCATCGCCGGATCGGGTTTGCGCGGGAAGCCGTCGGGCGCGCACACCATGTCGTCGACGTCGAGATCGAGACCCTCCAGCAGAGTCAGCGCGCTGTGCCGGTCGCGGTGCGTGGCGACGAGGTTCAGCCCTCCCCCGGCGTGCACCGCGGCGAGCACCTCGCGCGCCCCGTCCATCACCGGGGCGGGCTGCACCCGCCAGGTCTCCTTGGTTGCGTCGTACGCCGCCTGCAGCGTCTCCTCCGGCACGCCGTAGCGCTCGGCGAGAACCGAGATCGCATGGGCGCTCGACATGCGCGTCAGCAGCGCCACCTCGTGCAGGCGGGCCGGGGTGAGCGGCTCCTCGAGGGCCCGCACGAGGGCCCGGTCCACGTCCGGATAGGTGTCCACGAGGGTTCCGCCGAGGTCCCAGATGATGCTCGTCGCTGCCATGCACCGATGGTGCCAGGCCCGCGTTGTCGAGCGCAGCAGGTCACGCACAGCGATCGACGGCCGACGGGGACCCCGCCCGCAGGCGGTCCCCCGTCGGCCGTCGACCCGGTGCTCAGGCGCGCGGCTTGAGGCTCCCGCGGAGGTCGGGAACATCCGCGAGCAGACGCTTGGTGTACTCGGCCTGCGGCGAGAAGATGACCTCCTCGGTGCTGCCCCTCTCCACCACCTTGCCGTGCTCCATCACCGCGACCCGGTCGGCCAGGTAGGTGGCCTGCCCGATGTCGTGGGTGATGAAGAGGACCGTGAGGCCCAGCTCGGCCCGCAGGTCGTGCAGCACGTTGAGCACGTTCACGCGCAGCGTCGCATCCAGCATGCTGGTCGCCTCGTCGGCCAGCAGCACCTTGGGGCGCATCATCAGCGCGCGCGCCACCATGACGCGCTGCCGCTGTCCGCCGGAGAGCTGATGCGGATACTTGTGCAGCGCCTCCTTCGGGGTGAGCCCCACGTAGCCGAGGCACTCCTCGATCAGGGCGTCGCCCTCGTCCTTCCCCACCTGGGCCAGCTTGAGGCTGCGGCGCAGCAGCGAGCCGACGGTGAAGAACTGGTTGAAGGACGAGAACGGGTCCTGGAAGACGGCCTGCACCTCGGACCAGTAGTGACGCAGCTCGGCCCCGCGCAGGGTCGTGACGTCCTGGTCGCGGAAGGTGATCGTGCCGGAGGTGACCGGCATCAGCCGGAGCAGCATCCTCGCCAGGGTGGACTTGCCCGAGCCGGACTCCCCCACCACGGCGAGCACGCTCGCCTCGGGGAAGTCGAGGCTGACGTCGTCGACCGCGGTGATGTGACCGCCGGCCACCGAGAACCGCTTGGTGACGTTGTGGCAGGACAGCAGCGGCGACTCGGTGGAGACGCTGCGGGTGATCATCCCGCCGTCGTCGGGTGAGGTCGTGCTCTCGCTCATGAGTTCTCCCCTGCCGTGGTGACGGTCCGTGCTGCAGCGGCGGGCCGCACGACCTTGCCGCTCCCCCGGTCCCTGCCGCGGTCCCGGGTATCCTTCGTCGGGTCGAGCACGGAAGACAGCAGCTTCTTGGTGTAATCGTGCTGTGGATCCTCGACCAGCTGCCGCGTGGGCCCGGTCTCCATGATCGAGCCGCCGTACATGATCGCGAGCTTGTCCGAGACCTGCGAGAGGACGGGCAGGTCGTGGGTCACGAAGACCACGCCGGACATGATCCGCTGCTCGACCATCGCCAGCAGCATCTCGACGAGCATGCGCTGGCTGGACACGTCCAGGGCGCTCGTGGGCTCGTCGGCGATCAGCAGGCGCGGGTTCAGCAGGGTCGAGATGACCGTGATGACGCGCTGCTTCATGCCGCCGGAGAGCTGGTGCGCGTACGAGTCCAGCACCCGCACGGGAAGCTCGAGCATCTTCAGCCGGTCCCGGGCGAGGTCGAGGGACTCGTCCTTCGTGGCCCGGGGGTCGTGCGCCCGCATCACGTCGTGGACCAGGCTGCGGATCCGCACCGTGGGGCTGATCGCGTTCATCGCTCCCTGCGGGAGCATCGAGACGGTCTTGCCGCGATAGGGCCGATGACGCTTGACGTCCGCCGGCGAGAGGGTCGAGAGGTCGATGACCTCGTCGTCGATCTCGAGGGTGCCGGACAGGACGTACAGGGGCGGGGTGGCGATCATGGCGAGCGTGTTGCCGAGCGTCGTCTTGCCGCAGCCGGACTCCCCGGCCAGGCCCAGTATCTCCCCCTCCCCCAGCTCGAGGCTCACGCCGTCCACGGCGGTGAAGTCCTTCTCGCCGCCGCCGTAGACGGAGCGCACGTCGGTGGCGCGGGCGAGCAGGGGCGCCGAGCGCGGATGCTCGGTCGGGTCCTGCGGGATCATGCGGCACCTCCCGGGCCGGTGGGGACGGCGGAGCCGGAGGCGGCCGACGGGGTCGCGGCGGCGAGGGCCGCCGCCTCCTTCGCCCGGCGCGCCGCGGCGGCCTTCATCTGCTTCTTCTTGCCGCGCCGCAGGCGCGGGTTGAAGACCTCGTCGAGGCTGGCCTGCAGGAGCAGGAAGCCGAAGGAGACGAGAGTGAGCACGATCGTCGGCGGCAGGAACGCCCACCAGGCACCGGAAGCGACCGCCTGGAAGGCGAGCGCCCAGTGGAGCTGGGTGCCCAGCGAGTCGGTGCCCGAGGGGCCGAGGCCCAGCATGGACAGGGCCGACTCGGCGAGGATCGCGCCGGAGACCTGCAGCACGAAGGCCATCACCGCGTAGGACAGGATGTACGGGAGCACGTCGACCAGCAGGATGCTGGGCAGGCGCGCCCCGGAGAGCCGGGCGACGTCGATGTGCTCGCGCGTCGCCACGGAGGACGCCTGGGCCCGCACCGCGCGGGCCGTCCACGGCCAGGACGTGATGCCGATGACCACCGCGAGCGACCAGATGCTGCTCTGCGGGAGCGAGATCGAGATCAGGATCAGCACGATGATCGAGGGGATCGCGAGCACCACGTTGGTGATGCCCATGAGCAGCTCCTCGATCCAGCCGCCGACGAATCCGGCGACGAGACCCACGGTGACGCCGATGAGGGTCGCGATGAGCCCGGCGACCAGGCCGATGATGAGAGACGTACGGGTCCCCGCCATGAGCACGGCGAGCACGTCGTGCCCGAAGTTGTCGGTGCCCAGGATCAGCCCGTTGCCGGGCGCGTCGTAGAGCGAGCCGACCTTCTCCCCGGACCCGGTCGGGTAGACCAGGCCCGCCAGCCCGAGCAGCACCACACCGGCGACGAGCACCAGGGAGATCCAGAAACGGGTGGAGAAGTTCATCGTGCGGAAAGGGTTGGAGCGGGGGGCGGTGACCTCGTCGGTCACCGGGGCGTTCGGAGTCGACATCTCACTTCTCCCCGCTCTTGGCCGCACGGATGCGCGGGTCGACGATGCCGTACACGATCTCGACGGCGAAGTTCGCCGCGAGCACCGCCACGGTGATGATCAGCGTGATCGCCTGGATCACCGGGTAGTCGTTCTGCGCGATCGCGTTGAACAGCAGGGTGCCGACGCCGGGGTAGTTGAACACCAGCTCCGTGATCAGCGCGCCGCCGACGAGGGTGCCGATGGACAGCGCCAGACCGGTGATCTGCGGGAGCATCGCGTTGCGGAAGATGTACGTGGTGATGGTGTTGTCCTTGATGCCCATCGCCCGCGCGTAGTTGACGTAGTCGCCGCCCAGCTCGTAGATGGCCATCGAGCGCATACCGACCGCCTGGCCGCCGATGAACACGATCACCAGCGACAGGAACGGCAGCCAGTAGTAGCTGATCGCGTCCCAGAGGAACTCGACGCTCAGCTCTGGGGTGAGCCCGAGCGAGTAGGCGCCGCCCACCGGGAACACGCCGGCCACGACCGCGAGCCCGTAGAGCAGCAGGATCGAGAGGCAGTAGTAGGGCATCGAGGACAGGAACAGCGACGAGGTGAACACGCTGCGGTCCCAGTTGCCGCCGCGGAAAGCGGCGACCGCGCCCACCAGGTTGCCCACGATCCAGCCGATCAGGATCGCCGGCAGCTGGACCGCCACGGACCAGGGCAGCGCCTGGCCGACGAGGTCGTTCACC
The DNA here is from genome assembly GCF_055454375.1 of Brachybacterium sp. B718/18. Taxonomy (NCBI): domain Bacteria; kingdom Bacillati; phylum Actinomycetota; class Actinomycetes; order Micrococcales; family Dermabacteraceae; genus Brachybacterium; species Brachybacterium sp. B718/18. The sequence goes on from NZ_JBVDDO010000001.1 coordinate 609,564, forward strand.
GAGGCGGGATAGTTGGCGAAGGAGGTCCCCAGGTCCCCGGTGAACACCTTGCCGAGGTACGTGAGGAACTGCTGCCAGAGGGGAGCGTCGAGCCCGAACTCGGCGACGAAGCTCTCGTAGATCGCCTTCTGCTGCTCGCCGGTGACGGATCCGCCACGGGCGAGGTTGGAGACGATGACGTCGACGGGGTTGCCCGGGACGAGCCGGGGCAGCAGGAAGTTGAGACTCACTGCTGCCACCAGCGCGACCAGGTACCACCCTGTCTTCTGCAGGATGTAACGGCCGAGAACCACGGGTAAGTCAGCCGCCGATCTTCTGCAGCTTGAAGATCCACTCGTTGCCCGCGCCGCGGAACATCGGCGGCGCGTAGTCGTTATCCTCGGCGGGCCAGTTCGCCCAGTTCGTGGCGTTGAACTCGAAGAACTCGTCGGGACGGTACATGAGCGGGAAGGCCGGGACCTCCGCACGGTACAGGTCATCGAGGGCGGTGAGGGCCTCGAGCTTGGTGGCGTCGTCCGCGGCGGCCGCGGCGGCCTGCAGCAGATCGTTGACCTCGGCGTTCTCCCAGCGGCCGTAGTTGCGGTAGGCCGTCTGGCCCGCCGGGGCCATCTCCACGTTGCTCATGACGTCGCTGAAGCGCAGCCACGGAGTGGACGGGCCGGTGCCGGCGACGTACCAGCAGGCCATGTCGAAGTCGCCGTTCTGGATGGCGGACTGCGTCTGTGCCTGCTGCGGGAAGTTGGTCGCCGCGTCCACGCCGATGGCCTGGAGGTTCTTGGCGACGATCTCGAGCGCCGCGTTCCAGTCGGTCCAGCCCTGGGGGGTGATCAGCTTCCAGGGGCCGAGCTTCACGCCGTCCTTGGCGTAGAAGCCGTCGCCGCCTTTGGCGTAGCCGGCCTCCTGCAGGAGCTGCTCGGCCTTGGCCGCGTCGTAGGTCCACCCGTCGGCAGAGGCCTTGTCGCGGTCGAGCCACTGGTCCTCGGCGCCGTCGGGGATGATCAGCGAGGCGAGCACCTGGGAGGAGTACCCGGACATGGCGGTCTCGGAGATCGAGGCGTAGTCGACGGCGTGGGCGAGGGCCTTGCGCACGGCGGGGTCGTCGAGGCCGGGGCGAGCAGTGTTCATGAGCAGCATCGGCATCGAGCCGGGCGTGTAGTAAGGCGCCTCGCGGAGGTAGGTGCCGACCGGCTTGCCGCTCTCCCACATCTTCCAGATCTGCGGGACGAACTGCTGCATGACGTCCAGCTCGCCGTTCTGGAACTTGAGGTTGCCGTCCTCGTTGGACTTGAAGATCGGGTGGATGATCTTGGTCATCGCGGGCAGGCCGCCGTAGAACTCCTGGCCCCAGTAGGAGTCGTTGCGGGCGAGGATGATCTGGGTCTGGTCGGCGAGCTCAAGGGTGAAGGGCCCGGTGCCGATCGCCTCGGTGGTCTCCCAGGAGGCGATCTTGTTGCCGGTCTCGGCGGCGGCCTTCTCGAAGACGGCCTTGGGGACGATGAACTGGGTGGCGAGGGAGTTCAGGACGGTACCGACGTTCTTGCGGTCCTGGTTGATCGCGACGGAGATGGTGTTGCCGTCGGCGGTCATCTCGTCGACCTCGACCCAGAAGGAGGCGACGCCGAGGCCCGGGTCGATCTTGCCGAGCTCGAAGGTGTAGAGCACGTCGTCGGCGGTGAACTCGCTGCCGTCGTGCCAGGTGATGCCGTCCTGGAGGGTCAGGGTGATGGTGCTCGTGCCGTCGACCTCGTGCGAGGCGGCGAGACCGGGCTTGAGCTCGCCGGTGACGATGTTGAAGCGGAGCAGGGTCTCGTAGATGTACTGCGCGACGTTCGCGGAGGCGGGCCAGGCGGGCGAGCCGGCGAAGGTGTTGAAGTTGGTGGGCGGGCTCCACTGGAAGCCGGCGATGAACAGCTGATCCGCTCCGTCGCCCTTGCGGCCGCTGCCGGCCGCACCGTTGTTGCCGACGCCGGGCAGGTCTCCCCCGGCGTCCGAGCCGCCGGAGTTGCCGCCTCCGCCGGTGGCACCGCCGCAGGCCGCGAGAGCCGCGACACCGCCGACGGCTCCGGTGGCGGCGAGGAAGCCGCGCCGGGTCGAGGGAAGGGAGGGGAGCGTGATGCGAGGGGACTCGCCGGGAGTACCGCGGTGGGACATGGGACCACTGCCTCTCAGGAAGGGCTCCACCGTTGGAGCCGCGGATCAGCTCTGATCCGTTGACAGCAGAAATTAGTCCCTCGTCACCATTAACAGGACGCGGTACGGGTCACGAACTCGTAACGATCGAAACCGGTTTTCGTCGGCGTCGAGAGCGTGAACGTTCCCGCTCGCGCACGCCCTCTGGGCGGCTTTCCCGCGGACGGTCCCGACCGCTCAGCCGCTCCCCCGCCGGCGCAGCGTCCCGATCTCCGACGGGACCACCTCGGCCGGGCCGTCGATCCGGCGCAGCAGCATCTGCGCGAGCTCCCGTCCGGCCCACGGGATGTTGCGGTGCAGGGCGGTGAGCGGGGGGCTCGTGACCGTGCACAGGTTCGAGTTCTCGAAGGCGAGGATCGCGAGGTCCTCCGGCACCCGCACCTCGGTGCGGGCCAGTTCGACCAGCAGCTGGGCGGCGAGCAGCTCGTTGTCCACCAGGACCGCGCGGGCCCCCGTGCTCGCCCGCAGCGTCAGCAGCCGGTGTGCCCAGCGCGCCACATCGGCCTGGAGGTAGTCGGAGTGCAGCACGGTGCCGCCGATCCCCTGCTCCGCGCACACGGCCCGGAAGCGCCGCGCTCGGTGCTCGACGTGGAGGAACTCCGCGGGTCCGCCGAGATAGACGAGATGGCGGTGCGGCACGGCCGCGGCGAGGAGGTGGTCGAGCATCACCTGCATCCGCCCCTCCTCGTCGGCCAGCAAGGTGGACAGCTGCGGCGAGAGGACCTCGCAGCTCATCGTCGCCCCGGGCATCCCGGTCGCCTCGAGGACGGCCAGGCGCGGGTCGTCGCGGCGCGGGTCGAGCAGCACGACGCCGTCGACCCGCCGCTCGGCCGCCCAGCGCCCGAGCAGCTCGGCCTCGGCGCCGGCGTCGGGGACGAGCTGCATCAGCAGGCCGTGGTCGGTCGCCGCGAGCTCCGCCTCGATCCCCGCGACCATGGCCATGAAGAAGCTGTCCGCGCCGACCACCTCGGGGGTGCGGGCGAGGGCGAGGCCGACCACACCGGTGCTCGAGCGGGACAGGGCGCGCGCGGCATAGGACGGGGTCCAGCCCAGCTCCTCCGCCGCTGCGGCGACCCGGGCGCGGGTGGCCGCGGAGACGCCGGGCACGTCGTTGAGCGCCTTGGAGGCCGTGCCCTTGGAGACTCCGGCGCGTCGGGCCACGTCCAGCAGGGTGGGAGTGGACATGCCGATCCCTCCTCTCCGCGGTGTCTGGGGCTCACGGTAAGGGATGACCGCACCGTGCCGGCCCGATCCTGCCCTGTTGCCGGGCGCCGAGGGAGGCACTGGCAGTCCGCCCGTCGCCTACAGTGCTCGGGTGCCCCTCCCCGACCAGCTCGCCGCTCTCGGCGCGCTCACCCTCGTGCTGCTCCTCGCGGCGGCCTTCCTCGCGGGGTGGGTGGACGCCGTCGTGGGCGGCGGCGGCCTGATCCAGCTGCCGGCCCTGCTCACGGGGCTTCCCGCGGAGACGTCGGCGTCGACCGTGCTGGGCACCAACAAGATCGCCTCCGCCGCCGGCACCGCCGTCTCCTCGCTGACCTACGTGCGGCGGATGCTCCCCGTCGCCGAGACGGTGATCCCGCTGGTGCTCTGCGCGCTGCTGGGGAGTGCAGCCGGAGCCGGACTCGCCTCCCTCATCCCCCGCCCGTGGCTCTCCCCCGTGGTACTGGTGGCCCTCCTCGCCGTCGGCACGTACACGCTGCTCACACCGCAGCTGGGCCTCGTGCACGAGCCGCGGCGGAGCGGCCGCGGCCACCAGCTGCGCACCGCGGCGATCGGCGGCGGCGTCGGCCTGTACGACGGCGTGCTCGGGCCCGGCACCGGCAGCTTCTTCATCATCCTGATGGTCGCCGTGCTCGGCTACGGGTTCCTCGAGGCGAGCATCCACGCGAAGCTCGCCAACCTCACCACCAACCTCGGGGCGCTGCTCGTCTTCGGTCTGCAGGGCGAGGTGTGGTGGCTGCTGGGCGGGCTGATGGCCGTGGCGAACATCGCCGGCGGGTATCTGGGCGCCCGGCTCGCCCTGCGGCTCGGGTCCCGGTTCGTGCGGATCGTGTTCCTGGTGGTCACCGGGGCGCTCGCGATCCGCCTCGCCGCGGACACCGTGGCGCTTCTCACCTGAGCAGCGCGAACAGGCCGTGCTCAGACCGGAATACCTCCCGGTCGGAGCACGTTGACCAGGACGTCACCCGCCGCCGAGCCGGCCCGATCGCCTGGAGATCACCATGGACCCGACCACGCTGTTCACCTACGAGCGCCACGTCGACTCGCGCTCCCTGCGCGGCCGCACCCTGCTGGTGACCCTCGGCGCCTTCAGCGACGCCGGCCACGCCCAGGCGCTCGTCGACGACCACCTGCTCAACACGCTGCCCAGCCGTGTCGTCGGACGCCTCGACATGGACCAGGTGTACGACTACGCGGGCCGCCGCCCCGAGATCACGCTCGAGCTGGACCACTTCACCGACTACGAGCGGCCCGAGATCCTGCTGCACGAGATCACCTCGCCCGAGGACGAGACGTTCTTCCTGCTCACCGGGCCCGAGCCGTCCTTCCAGTGGGAGCGGGTGGCGAGCGCGCTGCGGATCGTGGTCGACCAGCTCGGCATCGAGCGGACCCTCGTGGTCCAGGGCTTCCCGGCCCCCGTCCCCCACACCCGCGAGCTGCCGGTGACGCGATTCGCGGGAGATCCCGACGCGATCCAGATCCGTCGCACCATGCCGGGCACCTTCCGGCTGCGCTCCCCGTTCACGGCGCTGCTGACCGTGCGCCTGGCCGACGCCGGCCACGACGTCGTGGGCCTCGTCGCGCACGTCCCGCAGTACCTCCACGAGACCGCCTACCCCGACGCCGCGATCGCGCTGCTGCGCGCGGTGGGCCAGGAACACGGCCCGGTCCTGCCCGTCGCCTCCCTCGAGGCGCAGGCCGTCCCCGTCCGCGAGGCGGTCGCCGGTCAGGTCGCCGAGTCCGCTCAGCTGCAGGAGATGGTCTCCGGGCTCGAGCAGCGCTTCGATCGGATGCTGACCTCGGGCGTCGGCGTCGAGGTGCCGCGCGGCGAGGACCTCGCCGCGGAGATCGAGGAGTTCCTCGCCGCGGTGGCGGAGGACGAACCCGGAGAGGCGACGACCGACGATGCCGCGGATCCTTCCGCCGACGGGACGCCGGAGCGCACCGACGATCCCCGCTCCGAGGACGATCCGGGCTCCGAGCCCGTCGCCTGAGCCGGGCCCTGCACGCCCGCGGCCCGGGGACCGCGTCGGGACGGGACGGGTCGCTCAGCGCAGCGGGACGGCCCGGAGCCGGTCCTCCTGCGGCAGCTCGGGGTCGACGACCGCCGTGACCTGGATGCCGGTCAGCCGCACATCGCCCGCGAGGGTGGTCATGAACGCGGTGTCCGCCGCGTCCTGCCCCGTCGCGATGCGGGCCATGGACGCCCGGGGCGCGAGGTGGGTGGCGTCGGCAAGCAGCCAGCGGTCCTCCACGAGCGCCTCGACCACCAGGTGGAAGTCCATGGGGCTGAGGCCCGGCGCGTAGACGGAGGAGCAGCGGGCGGGGATGCCGCTCGCGCGCAGCAGGGTCGACGTGAGGTGCGCGAAGTCGCGGCACACCCCCTGCCGGGCCACATAGGTGCTGCGGGCCGAGTCGGTGATGCTGCTCGAGCCCGGCACGTAGTCGAGGTGGCCGTGCACCCAGTCCACGACGGCCTGCACCGCCTCGAGCCCCGACCGGTCGCCGACGATCTCCTCCGCGATCCGGGTGAACTCGTCGACCTCGCAGTAGCGGGAGGGCCGCAGATGCAGCACGGCGTCGCCGTCCTCCACCGGGTCCTCGTCGGCGGGAGCGATCCCGCGGGCGGCGTAGACGATCTCCACCGTCCCCGCCGGCAGGCCGTTCAGCAGGTGCAGCCGGTTCCCGTAGCGGTCGACGGTCTCGCCGACGGGATGCTCCGCCCCGCCCGCGACGACCGTCAGGAACTCCTGGGCGACGGGCGCCGCCGAGACGGCGACGAGCAGCGCGATATCGGTGCCCTCGGCGACCTCGGCGCGCATCCACGCGCGAACATGTCTCTCCACGAGCCCAGTGTCGCGCATCCGCCGCATCGCGCGGCCCGGACCCCCTTTGCTCCGACGGTGATCAGCGACATAGTGTGGGCGTTCCGTCGTCGTCGTCGCTCCGAGGTGCACCCGTGCAGATCTCCGTCCAGCTCTACAGCGTCCGGGACCTGTTCGCCGAGGATCCCGATGCGGCCCTCCGCCGTCTCGCCGAGATGGGGTTCCGCCAGGTCGAGCCCTTCGGCCTGCTCGAGCATGCCGAGACGCTGCGGACCCTGTTGCCGGCGCACGGACTCACCGCCCCGTCGGCCCATGCCTCGCTGCTCGGTGCCGAGGATCCCTCGCGCGTCCTCGCGACGGCCGCGGCCCTCGGGGTGCGCACCGTCATCGACCCGTACACGGACCGCGAGCAGTGGGACCGCGAGGAGGACGTCCGCGCGATCGCGGACCGGCTGAACGCCCTCGCCCCGCTCGCCTCCGAGCACGGGGTGCGGATCGGCTACCACAACCATGACGCCGAGGCCCGCCCGCACGAGGACGGCCGCTGCGGCCTGGAGATCCTCGCCGAGCACCTCGACCCCCGCGTGGTGCTCGAGCTGGACACCTTCTGGGCCGCCGTCGGCGGCTCGGATCCCGCGCACCTGCTGACCTCGCTCGGCAGCCGCATCCAGCTCGCGCATCTCAAGGACGGCCCCCTCACCGGGGACGTCCACGATCAGGTGCCGCTCGGAGAGGGCGAGATGGACGTCCCCGCCGTGCTGGCGGCCGGCGACCAGCTCGAGCTCGGCGTGATCGAGTTCGACAACCACTCCGGCGACCTGTTCACCGCCATCGGGCGGTCCTTCGACCTGCTCACCACCCACCTCCAGGAGTACACCGCATGACCAGCACCACCGGACCCGTCGGCGTCGGCCTCATCGGCGCCGGCGTGATCGCCGCGCAGTACCTCACCCAGCTCACCTCCTTCCCCGACATCGAGGTGCGAGCCATCGGCGACCTTCGCCCGGAGGCCGCGAAGGCCCGCGCCGAGGAGTTCGGCGTGCCCGTCCACGGCGGGGTCGAGACCGTGCTCGAGGACCCGCAGATCGAGATCGTCGTCAACCTGACGATCCCGGCCGCGCACTTCGACGTCTCCCGAGCGATCCTCGAGGCCGGGAAGCACGTGTGGAGCGAGAAGCCGCTGACCACCACCCGCGAGGACGCCACCGCGCTGCTCGAGATCGCGCGCGAGAAGGGCCTCCGCATCGGCGGCGCCCCGGACACCGTGCTCGGCGCGGGCGTCCAGAGCGCCCTGCGCGCCCTCCGCGACGGCGCGATCGGCGAGCCCCGCTCGGCCCTGGCCCTCTTCCGCTCCCCCGGCCCCGAGTCGTGGCACCCGGCACCCGACTTCCTGTTCCAGATCGGCGCCGGCCCGCTCTACGACATCGGCCCGTACTACCTCACCAGCCTCGTGCTGGCCTACGGCCCCGTCGCCTCGGTGAGCGCGGTCGGCTCCCGCTCGGTGGACCGCCGCACCATCGGCTCCGGCCCCCGCGCCGGCGAGACCTTCGAGGTCGAGGTCCCCACCCGCGTGCAGGGCCTGCTGCGCTTCGCCTCCGGCACCTCCGCCGCGGTCGAGCTGTCCTTCGACGACGCGGTCGGCCGCCCGCACACCCTGGAGCTGACCGGCTCGACCGGCACCCTCGCGCTGCCGGACCCGAACGTCTTCGACGGCGACACCCTGCACGCCCTGCGCGGCGCCGAGGACTGGACCGCGCAGCCGCCCGTCGGTCCGATCGCCGGCCGTGGCCTCGGCACCCTGGAGATGGCCCGCGCGATCCGCGCCGGCCGCCCCCACCGCCTCACCGGCGAGCTCGCCGCCCACGTCCTGGACGTGATGATCGCGCTCGACGAGGCGACGCGGACCAGCGGCGCGGTGGAGATCGCCTCGAGCGTCGAGGCACCCGCCCCGCTCGAGCAGGACTTCGATCCCGCCGCGAAGACCCTCTGATCCGGTGCGGGCCCGG